>CAVZHX010000007.1:0-153987 GCA_963775165.1 uncultured Pseudomonadota bacterium
AGCAAAGTCTTTCGTTCTGCGGGACTGAGATCGAAAAACTGCGCGAACAGGGAACCCAGCGCGCCGCCCGTCATAATAATGGGGCCCTCAGCCCCGAAGGGGCCGCCGGTGCCAATCGCAATCGCTGAAGACAGCGGTTTGAGGAATGCAACTTTGGGCGCAATACGGCTTTGTCCGATCAGGATCGCTTCGAGGGCTTCGGGAATTCCATGCCCCCGGATTTTGTCCGAGCCAAAGCGTGCCATCAGCCCCACGATGAGCCCGCCCGCCACCGGGATAAGGATGGAAAGCGGTCCCAACCTGGCCTGTGCGAGATCGTAGGGCGCGGTCGAAAGCACGTGGAAATAAGCCAAATTGGTGAACAGCGCGATCAGCTTGAGAAGGACCCAGGCGGCGCCTGCGCCGAAGCTGCCGGTCACCAGCGCCATGGCCGACAGCACGAGCACGCGCCTGTCGGCGGTGAAATCGCGCAAATTGCCGTTCCTTGAACGAACTTTTGGGAATTTGACCATGAGAGGGGATGGGGTTCTCTGGACACCGGCTATTATATCGTAATATGACTTAATCCGACAGGAGGCAAGAGTGACGGCAGCGGCGCGACCGAAGTCAGCCAAAGCGAATTTGGCCAAGGATTTGACCACACGTGACTACCGGCATCTTGCCGAATTCCGGTATCTGCTGGTCCGCTTCCTTGCGTTCAGCAGAGACGCCGCACAAAAAGAAGGGTTGGCGCCACAACAGCATCAGGCGTTATTGGCGATTAAAGGATACCCAAACGGTGTGGATGTTACCGTCGGCGATCTCGCTGAACGATTGGGCATTCGTCACCATAGCGCGGCGGGGCTTGTCGATCGGCTTGTGGCAAGCGGTCATCTCATACGAACAGAGGACCAGCAGGATCGGCGCCGCACGATACTCTCGCTTACAAAGGTCGGCGAGCGCGTGTTGATGGCACTTTCGGCTGTTCATCGCGAGGAACTGCGACGCATTACGCCACTTTTGAAGCCGGTATTGGCCCAACTCGAAGCATCGGACCAAAGGCTCGCAGTCGAGGCATCTCTATAAGCACAACATCATCTGAGTCACTTTGGAAACGTCTTTCCCTATTAGAAGCGATCCGGAAAGAAGTTGAGTGTGGTGAGTCGGTTGTGATTCTGTGGCTTCTGATTGATTTACACAGGAGCTTCGGATGGGCGCGCGGCGCTGGCGGCCGCCGTCTCGGCAGGTCGCGTTCGTCCTACATTACCTAAGGTATTGCCGAAAAATGGGAATGTCGCCGCCCGCTAAGCCTGTCGCGATGGAGGCGGAAGCCATCAAGGATGCGTCGAAGCGCAATGGGGTGGTGCTCAACTCCTTCGGAGCGAGCGGCACGACGCTGGTCGCAGCCGAGCGCACCGGGCGCCGCGGTTAGGCCCGCACGGACCTAGCTTGTGCGGCGTTGCCAAAATCCAGTGATCTGGATCAACAATGGCTTCGGGTATGCGGCGTATCTCTTTGAGGACAAAGCGCGGAACAAGTTGGGCCTCTCTCCCCCGAACGGGGAATGCCGGCTGAATGGACAAATCATGACTGCTTCAAAGCCCAACGTGCTGATCTTGGGCGGCAATTTCGCCGGGCTCGGTGCAGCTCAAAGGATCCGTGAATTCGCCCGCGACAAGGTCGACATAACGGTCGTCGACCGCAAAGCATCTCGATTACATCCCCGAATATTCCGTTGGAGATTTTCGAAGGCCGTGATCCGGCCGTTACCATGCACATGGATCTGATCGGAGCCTTGGCGCATGACGATATCGACTTCATTCAGGCCGAGTTCAATCGATCGATCTGGACGCGCAGCGGATACCATTCGACCAAATGAGCGGCCTGGCAGCCCCGCTATACGTTGTATTACGACTATCTGATCATCGCGCTGGGTGCTCGCCTGGCCTATGACGAAATCGAGGGCTTTGCCGAGCACGGACATACGGTGTCGGACGCGTTCCATGCCAACCGGCTGAAAGCGTATCTGGAGAGCAATTATAAGGGGGGCCCATCGCGGTCGGCTCGGCGCGTTTCGAACAGGGCCGAAAGCGGCAAGCCCGAGTGGCTGCCGATTGCGCTTGCGGCATGCGAAGGGCCGCCTGTCGAGGTGTCGCTGGCTCTCGCGTATTGGCTACAAGAACACGACAAGGGCGGTCCAGAACGGATTACGATTTTCACGCCTGCCGAGATGATCGCCGAAGACGCAGGCGAAAAGGTCGTGGAACAGCTTCTCGCTGCCGCCTCGTCCAATGGGCTTCCACTACATGAACAAGACCGAGAATATCGAGCGAATCACCGCAAGCGGGATAGAGTTTGCCAACGGTGAGACCCTGGACTGCGAGCTGAAGATCATCTTTCCGAACTGGAAGCCGCACGGCTTCCTGAAGGAACTGCCGATCGCCGATGAGGCTGGTTTCATTGTAACGGATTTGAGGATGCGCAATCCCGAATATCTCAACGTGTTCGCCTGTGGTGACGCTGCCGCGCTTACGGTTCCCAAGCTAGGCGCTATCGGCCACCAGGAAACCGAAATCGTCGGCCGGCAGATCGCCAAGGATATGGGCATGATGTCGGCGGATAAGGCCGATGAACCCTGGTTTCCTGAAGTCATCTGCATCGGTGACATGGGCGGCGGCAAGGCTTTCTACATCCACTCCAATTCCTGGTTCGGCGGCGACATACAGGAACTGCGCATGGGTCATCTCCCCTATGCGCAGAAGATACTCTACAAGGAGATGTTCTTCCGAAATCATGGCAAGATTCCCAATTGGGGCCTGCCCATGGCTAAGTGGTCGGCAGAAACGCTCAAGGTTTAGCGCTGCAAGCGCGGTGGCTCGCTGAAGGACGCCCGGCTGAACAAGGCTGAAGATGGCGGCTTGCTGATGTGGGTCCGTCCGTCCAGCCCTCCCGGCGAGTATCGGCTCAACTCCGCTGGGGCGATAAGGACGATGCCGTGCGACAAGTAAGAGCGACGAAAGCTCCCGACGGAGACATCGCTTGCCGAAGCTTGGGCACGAAACACCAAACAGTCGCGTTGCTTTCAATCATCACCGACTCCTGACGGGTTGAGAAACCGGAGTGCCATCATGGAAGATCGATCGACTATCTCTGAAGAAGCACCGATCCGAAGGCGCCTCGGGATACCTTCTTCTCGCGTGTGTCTCGGTTCGAAGCGGATTATCTGCCTGCCCCAGCACTCGCCTCTGTCGGCGCACTTGTGCTTGCTGGGACCGGAGCCGCCTTGCCCATCCTCATCGCCGCAGGTGCCGACGCCTTGATCGGCGCCGTTCTGAGCAGAGTAATGCACGAGCACCAAGCAACGCGCGTCCAGGAGCAGCTTGCCCGAGGCGGATCGCCGTTCTGGGTCAACGTGCGCGACGCGCGGGAGGAGGAAACTGCGCAGGAGGTCGTGCGTGCCGACTCGGCGCATGACGTGCATGTGGGTGACATGGTCCTGGCAGGAGGACACGGGAACGTCCCGCTCGGCGTGCTCAATGGCTGCAAGCCGATCGGCGGTCGCGTCTTGTCGCACCCGGTGGCAGCCGCTTCGCTCCGCCGCGCGGTGCCGGCATGACCAAAGATGCCAATGCTCGAAACACCCTTGAGCACGGCTTCCTGCTGCTCCTCGTCATCGTCGCCACGATCGCCTTTGCCTGGCTGATCAGCCCCTTCGTCGGCGCCATCCTGTGGAGCGTGATCGCCGCAATCCTGTTCGCGCCGTTGAACACGCGCTTGCTCCGGGCCAGGCCGATGCGGCGTAACCTCGCAGCCCTGATCACGTTTCTGGTGATCGTCGCCGTTGTGATCATCCCCGCCATGCTGCTGGGGGCTGCGCTGCTCAACGAAGCCTCGTCCGCGTATGCCCGGGTTCAGACTGGCGAAATCGATCTCGGCCGCTCCTTCGTTGAGGCCGTACGCCATCTGCCGCAGTTTGCGCGGCACTGGCTTTCAGACCTTGGTCTGACCAATTTTGACACCGTCCAGACAAAGATCAGCCAGGGCATCTCCAACAGCTATCAGACACTGGCGGGCCAGGCATTCACCGTCGGCCAGAGTGCACTCGGCTTTGCCCTTTCGCTCGGCGTGATGCTGTACCTGACTTTCTTCCTGCTACGCGACGGGGCCGCGCTGATCACGAAGATCGAGCACTGCCTGCCGCTCGCGATCCAACAGCGCCGCCCGCTGGTCGCCAGGTTCGTCGACGTGGTTCGCGCGACCATCAAGGGCAGCGTGATTGTCGCCCTCCTCCAAGGGGTGATCGGAGGTCTCGTCTTCTGGGGCCTCGGTATCGGGGGGGCCTTGCTCTGGGGCGCGGCGATGGGCATCTTCTCGCTGTTTCCAGCAGTCGGGACGGCATTTGTCTGGGTTCCCGTTGCTTTTTACCTTCTTGTTACGGGCAACATCTGGCAAGCGGTGGCGCTGTTCCTCTGCGGTTTCCTAATCATCAGCAGCGTCGACAATGTCGTGCGTCCGATCCTGGTCGGGCGCGACACGCGCATGCCTGACTATGTCGTACTGGTCACCACGTTGGGCGGGTTCGAAATGATAGGTTTCAACGGCTTCGTGATCGGCCCCGTCATCGCGGCGCTGTTCATGGCGGTATGGGAAATCTTCGCCAATGCGCCGGGGACGGACTTTCCGCCCGACATCGAAAATCCAGGAACGCCTGGGACGGCGCCCGCCACGCCAAATATCCCGCCGCGGCCAGGACCATGACGATAAACGCCATTCGGGCGAGCGCTGTGCGATCGACCAACAATCGGCCGAAGCAAAATTCTTAGCACCACAATAAGGAAGCTCGTAGTCGAGATTGGCCCATATTCTGGGGACGACAAATTGAGCATGGCTTGAAGCCATCTCGAATTTGAGCGGCTGAGTGCTCCCATGAGCCGACCGCCCGCCCTGCCCCGGACGCCTCTTTAAGGATGCGACGACGGCGGGGTGATGCAGATCAGGACTTTGCCCTGCAATCATGTGCCAAGGTTCCACCTTGTCGCGAAAGGCCCGAAGGTTGAAAACATCCGTCCAGAAAGCGCCCCCCGCAGCCCCCCTGCATCAGGGCCTGACCCCGGCCGAGGCACAATCGCGCCTTGCCGCCGAGGGATTCAACGAACTGCCGCGCGGCCGTCGCCGATCCCCCTTGCGGATCGTGTTCGAGGTCTTGCGAGAGCCGATGCTGGCGCTGCTGATCGCGGGGGGAGTGGTCTATCTTCTGCTCGGCAACCTCGAAGAGGCGCTGATCCTGCTGGCCTTTGCCTGCCTATCGGTCGGCATCACCGTAGTGCAAGAGGCGCGCACCGAACGGGTGCTGGAGGCGCTGCGTGATCTGACCAGCCCGCGCGCATTGGTAATCCGGGGCGGAGAACGCTTGCGGATCGCGGGGCGAGAGGTGGCCCGGGGCGATCTGATCGTGCTGTCCGAAGGCGACCGGGTGCCCGCCGACGCGCGGCTACTTGAGGCAAGCGGCCTGTCCGCCGACGAATCCCTGCTGACGGGCGAGGCCGTTCCGGTGCGCAAGCAAGTCGCAACATCCGATGTCGCGGCAAAGAACGCTCCGCGACCGGGCGGCGAGGATCTGCCGATGGTGTTTTCGGGCAGTCTGATCGTGCGCGGGTCGGCCATTGCCGAGGTCACGGCGACCGGACCTGCCAGCGAGATTGGCAAGATCGGTGCCTCCCTTTCCAAGCTGGAGATCGAAACGCCGCATCTGCAACGCCAGATGCGCAAGCTGGTCATCGTGTTTGCTGTCGTGGGGGCGGCGGTCAGCGTGGCCGTCGTCGTGCTTTACGGCCTGTTGCGCGGTGGCTGGCTGGAAGGCGTGCTGGCAGGCATCGCGGTCGGCATGTCAATGCTGCCCGAGGAATTCCCGATGGTGCTGGCTGTGTTCATGGCGATGGGAGCGTGGCGTATTTCCAAGGTCAGGGTTCTGACGCGGCGAGCCTCGGCGATCGAAACACTGGGGGCGGCAAGCGTGCTGTGCACCGACAAGACCGGCACATTGACTGAAAATCGCATGACGATTGCCGAATTGCGTCTGGCGGACGGGAAGGCGGCCACGATCGGCGACACAGTCTTGCCGGAGGCGTTTCGCGAACTTGCGGCGGCGGGGGTTATGGCCTCGGCCCCCGAACCGTTCGACCCGATGGAGAAGGCGTTTCATGCGTTGGCGATGGCGGACTTGCGCGCGGGTGAAGCCCTGCCCGGCGTGGGGCGCAAACTGGTGCGGACATACGCGTTGGACTCCGATCTCTTGGCCATGTCGCAGGTCTGGGCCACCAGGGGCGCGGACTGGCAGATCGACGCCAAGGGCGCCCCCGAGGCGGTGGCCGAGCTGTGCAACTTTGATGACGCTGCCCGAGCGGCACTGACAGCGCAGGTCGACCAGATGGCGAAGGCCGGATTGCGCGTGCTGGGGGTAGCCGAGGCCACCTTTGCCGGGACCGATCTGCCCGACAGCCAACGCGATTTTGCTTTTCGCTTTCTGGGTCTGGTCGGTCTGGCCGATCCGTTGCGCGCCTCGGTGCCGGATGCGGTGGCACTATGCCATAGCGCAGGCGTTCGGGTGATCATGATCACCGGCGACTACCCGGCCACGGCGCAGGCCATCGCGGCGCAGGCCGGCCTGCAAGGTAGCCGGGTGATCGACGGCACGGAACTTGAGGCGATTTCGGACCCTGATCTGGCTCGCGCCGTGCAGGATGTCGCCATCTTCGCGCGCATCATGCCGGAACAGAAACTTCGCATCGTCAATGCGTTGAAGGCCAGCGGCGCGGTGGTCGCCATGACCGGCGACGGGGTGAACGACGCGCCTTCGTTGAAGGCCGCAGATATTGGCGTGGCAATGGGCGGGCGCGGCACGGACGTGGCGCGCGAGGCAGCATCCATCGTGCTACTCGACGACGATTTCGGCTCCATCGTCACCACCGTGCGATTGGGGCGCAGGATTTACGACAACCTGCGCAAGGCGATGAGCTTCATTCTTGCGGTCCATGTGCCAATCGCGGGACTGGCGCTGATGCCGCTTCTGTTCGGGATGCCGATCCTGTTCGGCCCCGTGCATATCGCCTTTCTGGAAATGGTGATCGACCCGGTCTGCTCGCTCGTGTTCGAGGCCGAAACCGAGGAGAAAGGCGTGATGAAACGCCCACCGCGCCCGCCAGCCGAGCCGCTGTTTTCCGGCTCCACGATTCTGTGGAGTCTGGCGCAAGGCGCGCTGGTTCTGGTTGTCACCGCCATGATCTTTGCGCTCGCCCCCGGTTACGGTCTGGCGGCCGATCAGGTGCGCGGGCTGACCTTCGCTTCGCTGGTCTTTGGGATCGTTGCGCTGATCTTCGTGGACCGCTCGCTATCGTCCTCCATCATCACTGCAATCCGGCGGCCCAACCGGGTGCTGGCGGTGGTGATGCCTCTGGTGGCCTGTCTGCTGGCGGTCACGCTGTTCTGGCAACCCGCCCGCAATCTGTTCGGTTTCGCCGCGCTGAAACCGGTGATTCTGGCCGTCCCGCCGCTGGCCGGTCTGGCCGTGCTGCTGGTGCTGGAGGCGCTGAAACCGGTCTGGCGTCACACTTCCCCTGCGAGCGTGGAGTTGGCGTCGGCAACTGGGCGCGGGCGTCGTTTCGACAATCCATGACATCGCTGCGGCCGGGGAGGTCAACAAAGCGATCCGGGAAGGTGCGATCCTGCGGCTGCGTTCGATCATGATGACGGCCGCAAAAGGAGTGACTTAAGTTCCCGAACGGTGTCTGGCCTTTCCCCGGTTCGGGTGACACCCGCTTAAGCTAATCCAGCCTTCCTCTCGAAGTACATCGGGCCGATATAACCGATTGTCCGTCGTCAGAACATTTGGCGCAGATGGCAGCTTAGATTAGCGGAGCATGATCATCGGGACATGGGTTCAGGTCCTTTCGTCGGATCGTCCCGACGAGCTCCGTCGCCTCCGCCAGCGTGTTGGAGATCGTGCCGTATTTCCGCAGGTTGCGGTGCAACAGGTCGAGCCGCTGATCGCTTTCGTCGGTGTCGACCACGATCTCGTAGTCAATGCGGACCATCTTGGGTGGGCTGTCCTGCCGGATCCCATGAAGGCTGACCTCGATGCCGCGCAGATCAAACTTCAACATCGGCGCCACGCGCTCCGCGCCTTTCAGCATGCAGGCGGCAAGGCTCGCCAGCAGCATCTCGGCCGGATTGAACGCGTCTTCGCGGCCCGCCATGTCCGTGTCTAGCACGATCCGCGCCGCCTTGGCGCTCGCTTCGGAGCCGTGGTTATCGATACGACGGGCGGTGACGCGATACTCGAGCATCACTCCCAATCCATCTGCTGGAACGCGGTCTGAGCTTTGCGCCCGGCGAGGCTGTCGAATTGCTCCAGACTGGAAAAGGCCGAATGGTCCACTTGCGGCGCGGCCATGATGTCGATGAGGGCGCGGATCATGCGGAAAGCCACCCTTCGAGCTTCGCGGCGTCCGGCAGACCGCCTGCATGGACCAGCTTGCCGTCGACCGAGATGCCGGGCGTGGACATCACCCCCGCCATGGCGATGGATTTCCCGTCGGTGACCTTTTCGACCTCGACGTCGACGCCGAGCCGGGCTGCGGCGTCCTTGACCATGGTTTCGGTCGCTTCGCAGCGTTTGCAGCCGGAGCCGTAGATCTTGACGGATTTCATGGGAATGTCCTTTCAGAGAATGGAATCTAACCCGAAGGGCCGCTTACAGAAGGAAGTTGAACAGATAGCCGGTGGCGAGGATGCCCGACGCGACGACGGCGATGAAGATCGCGATCAGCCGAAGAGTCAGCACCTGCTTGAGGATGATCATCTCAGGCAGCGAGAGCGCGATCACCGACATCATGAACGCCAGCGTCGTGCCAAGCGCCGCGCCCTTGCCCAGCAGCGCCTCGACGATCGGGATGACGCCCGCCGCATTCGTGTAGACCGGCACGCCCACGATCACGGCGGCGGGAACCGACCACCAGGCCTCGCCGCCCATGATCCTCAGCATCATCTCTTCGGGGACATAGCCGTGGATGGCGGCCCCGATGCCAATGCCGACCAGCACCCAGATCCAGACCTTGCCGACGATCTCGCGCACCTGCTCGAGGCCGACCTTCAGCCGGTCCACTAGCGTGAGCCGCTCTTTCGGCAGGTCGCCCACCGGCCCGGCGTTCAGCTCGCGCACCCAGTCCTGCAGATACCGCTCCAACCTCATGCGGCCCAGAACGAACCCCGCCACGGTGGCGATGGTGAAACCGAAGACGAGGTAGATCGTGGCGATCTTCCAGCCGACGAGGCCGTAGAGCAGCCCAAGCCCCACCGGCCCCACCATCGGCCCCGCAATCAGGAAGGAGAAGGTCACGCCCAGCGGAATCCCCGCCGAGACGAACCCGATGAACAGCGGCACCGACGAACAGGAGCAGAACGGCGTCAGCACGCCCAGAAGGGAGGCGAGCGGATAGCCCCAGATCTCGCGTTTGCCCGCCAGGATCGTGCGGGTCTTTTCCGGGCTGAACCAGCTGCGCAGGACACCGGTGACAAAGACGATGCCGGTCAGGAGCAGCAGCACCTTGGGCACGTCATAGACGAAGAAGGCGATGGCCTGGCCGGTGTGGCTGTCAGGTGAGACCGGGAAGAGCGACGTCACCCATTCCGAAATCGGGATCAGCTGGCCGTAAAGAAGATACAGGACCACGCCCACGAAGGGCACGCCCACGTACCAGAGCCAGTCGGGCGCCCCGCGATGAGGAGCTGGGTCGTGCGCCTCAACGGTCATGCGGCCTTCCTTTCAGAATTGATTTCCGCGGCCAGAACCGCGTCGATCACCTTCGCCAGTTCCGGTGCAAGGTCCGGGTTCAACCGATAACGCTCCCATTGCGCGTCGCGCCGATCCACCACAAGCCCCGCCTGCTTCAAAATCTGCATGTGGCGCGACATCCGGCTTTGCGTGGCGCCAAGCGCGTCCATCAGTTCGCAAACACAGTGTTCGGTGCCGTCGCCAAGACGCCGCATCGCTTCAAGCCGAGTGGGCTCGGACAGTGCCGCGAGTACAGACATGGATCATGGCGTCCTCCTGCTTTTGCGCATTGGCGCATAAGCGCAGACGTGCGACCTTGATCTTGATCAATCCCCTATCGGAATCTTTTCACGATCCACGCATCTCAAGCCATCGCACGGCGAGAACACCCATCCGAGGCGGTGACAGAGCTGCGACAGTCTGTGAGGTTCGGTGACCCAGGCGTTCAACACCACCACCTCGATGGGACGGCTCACCCTCAATGTCCTGCTCTCCTTCGCCCAGTTCGAGCGGGAGGTCACAGGCGAGCGCATCCGCGACAAGATTGCCGCCTCGAAGAAGCGCGGCATGTGGATGGGCGGCAATATCCCGCTGGGCTACGACCTCAGGGATCGCAAGCTGGTCATCAACGAGACGGAGGCGGAGACGGTCCGAACGATCTTCCGCCTCTATGCGGAGCTGGGATCCGTCCGGAAGGTCAAAGCCGAGATCGACCGGCTGGGGCTGCGCACGAAGATCCCACACCTCAGAGGCCGGAACAACGAGAGGCGGTCTGCCCTTCCGGATCGGCCACCTCTATACGATCCTGAGCAACCGTCTCTACCGGGGAGAGATCAGCCACAAGGGTGCGATCCATGCCGGCGATCACGCGGCAATCGTCGATCAGGCCCTATGGGACAGGGCGCAGGCGCAACTGGCCTCGAACGCCGCGATACGCCGGTCCGGAAAAGCCTCAAAGGAACCAAGTCTGCTCGCCGGCTTGCTGTTCGACAGCCGGGGCAACCGGATGACGCCGTCGCATGCGGTCAAGAGCGGCAAGCGCTATCGCTACTACCTCTCGAACCATCTGATTGCCGGCCCCAGGCGGGGCCGCGAAACCGATCCGGGCGAGGGGATCCGGGTCCCCGCGCAGGAGATCGAGGGCCACGTGGTCTCGGCGATCGCGATGTTCCTTGCCGATCCGCAGAAGGTGATCGCAGAACTCTGTCCTGACAACAGCGCACCGGCTGCAGCAAGTGCCGCGTTGCGGCGTGCGGCAGCGCTCGGCGACACCTTGAGAACCGGCGGCGGAGAGCACTACGAGACAATCCGTGACCTGGTCGCGCGCGTCGAGATCGGCGACGACACGATCTGCATCGCGTTGAAGCGCAGTGCCCTGGCCGAGCAGCTGGACGATCCCGTTTGATGCGACTGCCCCGGATGCAGACGTGCCGCTGGAACTGACGCTGCCTGCCGAGTTGCGTCGCCTCGGGAAAGAGAAGCGCCTGATCGTGGCAGCGCTCCTGCCAAAGACCAATCCCGATCCCGTGCTGATCAAGGCCATCGTGCGCGCGCATCACTGGTTCGAGATGCTCAGGAACCGCAGCGTCAAGTCGATTGCGGACATCGCGAGAGCTGAGGACGTCCCGCGCACCTATGTCGGCAGCGTCATTCCGCTTCGCCTTCCTGGCTCCGGACATCACCGCCGCGATCCTCGATGGAACCCAGCCGATCGATCTCAGTCTGGACCGGCTCATCAACACGCGACTTCCGCTCGACTGGGCCGGTCAGCGCTCCGTTCTCGGCTTCAAATAGTCGGCCAATCCGATCCATCTTCGGCGCGAGCGTCAGTCCGAAATGGCCCTCGGGAGCAAAACCGGCGCAGGACGCCCGGTTGGCCGCAACTGCCGCCGATTCACTGACGCCTGCGCGCAGCCGCGCGCCACATGCCTTTGAAATGTCGGGCTTAGTTCGGACGACCGGAGAATGCCCTGCTCGGAGCAGACTGGTTGGCTGTGTGCGCAGTCTCCGGCGAACTCAGCTCCGGTCGAATTCCCTGCTTCCAGGGAATTTTGCAGGGAATTGCGCAAAACGGGCCAATAATTGCGGAACAAAATGACTCTTTAGGCCGACATTTCAGGGACTTACCTATCAGTTCCCTATTTTCCGGGAGCAGGGAAATCTCGGGGTTAAAGCAGGGAAATTTGTCGCTCTCGCAGGGAATTATTCCATCATTGGCGCTGGACCCACACAGTGGCGGAGGATGGGGTTCTGAGATCCGACCTTCTCTGGGCTGGCCGACGGACCACCACTCGGCAGTGCCGACCAAGGCCGCCGGCCAGCTACCCGTCTTTGAAATCACGTCCAAATTCCGATTATTCGCTACGAATTCAACGCGATCAGCGGCTACCGGGAAGTAAAGGGATTGCTGGGTGAAATTTCACAGCGAACACCGATCAACAGTGATCTCAATACTCAAAATCGCGTGTGAACCATTGATGAACTGCGTGGAAGAGTTCGGCGTTACATGTGCAGTGCGGCTTTGTCACGCGCACGATGCGCCGTGCGGCATCATGCGTTCCGGCATGACTAACGCAGCAGTTCGATCAGGGCATCTGCCCGTTTCGCCCGGCGTGTCTCCGCGCCGATCATCTTGTCCACGGTAGCTTGCGGGAGCCCCGCGGCGATCAATTCGCTTTGCGCCTCAGGCAAGTTGCTTTCGGCGTCTCCAACCCGGTCTACCGCATCGTACATGGCGTCATACGCCGCCTTGTTCTGACGCTGCGTCCATTGGTCGGCCGCGGGGTTCTTGGCTGTCGCGGCATAGGCGCCGTTGGCGCGCTCGATGGCGGTAACCAGCGCCACAGATATGCGGTTATAAGGTCGAAGTCGATCAGAACCGCGCGGTATGCTGTCCAGGCGGCCGGCAATTTGGATAGTTCGGGCCGCGCCGCCGGCCGCGCCACCGTGAGGGTCGTGTAATCGGGATTCGGCGGGTCGTTGGCTAGGCGCTGGTTGGCTTGCATGTCACCTTTTTCCGACTTGATGCTCAAGAGATAACCGATACAGGCGCCTGCCTGGCCACTGTTGTAACCTATTGATCCGTGCAGATTGCCCAGACCGCACATGGATTGGTAATCGGGTTGCTCGACCTGCAACTCAAGCTGCTCCCATTTCGCCATGTCCGCCGCCGCCTTTTTTTGCTTTTGCCTGAGACAGGCCGGGTCGGTTGGACCGACGCCGATCCAAGCGGAATTGCCGCAGGTGTTGGGGCCGACGACATCGAAGCGGATGTCGGTGGTCACGTCCTTGCGGTCGCCGGCGGATGAAACCCAACCGGTCACGGAATCAAAGATTTTGTGAACCTGTACGCGGTGAACGCGCATCAACCAGATGCCGCGATCGTCAGCGAACACTGTCCCCGGTTTTGCGTCGGCCTGATAGTGTGCACAGTGTGGCTTTGGATATGCATACCAACTGAGGCTGGCATGCACGTCCACGACACGATACTGGCCCTGACTGTCGAGCTCGAAGAACTCGGTGTACACGTTCGTAGCGGTAAACGACGTCCCATCCTTTTCTGGACCCCAGTCGCGAGTATAGTCTTCAAATCGGACCTGGGGGTACTCATAACCACTGCACGGGCCATCTAGCAGCGTACCTTGGCGGACGATTTCGCCTGCGCTCGGGATCAAACCGGCTGCGGCGGCCCTGTTTGCCACGCCGAACAACACAAGTACAAACGCGGCGATGGTCGTCGTGAGCACGGCCTGATGGCGAGTGCCAATCGCAAAGGCTGGCACGCTAGTTGTCCATGCGTCGCCTCGCC
Organism: uncultured Pseudomonadota bacterium; assembly: GCA_963775165.1. Classification (GTDB taxonomy): domain Bacteria; phylum Pseudomonadota; class Alphaproteobacteria; order Micropepsales; family Micropepsaceae; genus Rhizomicrobium. The sequence goes on from CAVZHX010000007.1 coordinate 13,617, forward strand.
GAACGATACGGCGCGACGAATCGTTGGCTTGAAATATCCGGTTATGAGAAGTCTCCATCCGTTGTCGGTTTGGAAAGCGAGGCGTCGTGGTGGATTGGAGCACCCAGCCGCTTCGATGCGTCTCGCCCCAATGGCGCCAGGTGCGCACGGCCGGGATCTGCAAGCACTTGTTGCCTTACTCGGTTGGCCTGCGTCCGCATCACGGGCTCAATCCTACTCCAGCTGGAGGCGGGAGCTTTGGCAGTCACCGGCCCGGTGACCGCGACCCGTTCCGGTGTCATTCAGATACGTCGAACGCAGCGCATGGCGTGAAATGCCGAGGCCGCGTGTCAGTCTCGCCGTCTCATACGGATTGATTTTGAAATGCCTGTCGTCACAACACTGCGAACGTCGTCCGCAGGCATAGCCGAACGGGTCATCTCGAGACTGCTGCGACTCGATCGCCATACGACGATCAAGGCAGGGCAGGCGGCGCGGCGCATGACTCGTTCATACTACCCGGCCGCTGCCATGCGGAGCGGATCTGGGAAGTGTTTGAAATCAATCGGAAAGCCGGCAAACGCCGTTCGAAAGGGGCGGCCCCTGTACTGGGCAGGGTGACTATTGTCTGGCGTGCACCCAAGGGCAGACTATAGTTCGATTGGATTAGGTGTCATGACCGGGGGCAAACATGGGGCCAGTTGAGCAATTATTGGCTCTGATACCGACCATATACGATGCCGCGCTGGATCCGGGGCTGTGGGCCACAGTCATGCAACATTGCGCCGATTTGGTCGACAGCCATTGCGGGTTGATGTGGTGGCAGAACCTGAACGATCATTCTGGCCAGGCCGTGACCTACGGTCTGGACCCGGGCGTGATGTCGCAATATTTCGCGCTTTACGCGCCGCCCGAGAAATTCAGGCGTCGGGTCGTCGCTGTTCCGATCGGTGAGATCGAATGCGATCGCGATATCATGCCGAGGCAGGAGTTTGAGAAGTCGGAGTTCTACAACGAATTTTTGAAAAAGCAGCTTGATGCCAGCGCGATCATGACATCCGTCCTATGGCGGAACAGGGAAAATGTTGTTCCCTTTACATTGTGCCGCGGGACGACGCGGCCGGAATTCGAGGCCGACGACAAAAGGGCGATGGCGGCGATCGTGTCGCATCTGACGCGGGCGTTTCAGATTTCATTCCAGATGGGTACGCTTCAGGCCCAGTCAGAGCAGGCCACGGAGCTTCTTGACCGCAATGTGAATGGCATTCTCATTGTGGATTTCAAGGGCAAGGTTCTTTTCGCCAATGCCCGCGCAGAAGAGCTGTTGCGCCGTGGCGACTGTATCTGCGCCGGCACGGACGGCATACGCAGTGCTTCGCAATCGATCACGGATCGCTTACGGACCGCGGTTGCCCGGGCAGCGAAGGGCGAGGATGGCGGGGCGATCGCGGTGCCGCAGGCCGATGGCGGCATGCTCTACGCGCTGATCGCGCCGTGTCGACCGGAACAGAGCTGGTTGCGCGTGTCCGAACCGCGGGTATTGATCTTGTTGCGAGACACCGAAACGCGCCCCGCTCTGCGCCCCGCCTATCTGCAATCCATCTTCGATCTGTCGCCGGCCGAGGCGCGCGTGGCGGTGAAACTCTGTCAGGGGTTGGATTTGGCCAGGGTGGCGCAAGCGTTGTCCATCAGTCGCAACACTGCGCGTGTCCATCTGAACGCGATCCTCGCCAAAACCGGGACCCATCGCCAGGCCGAATTGATGCGCCGGCTGGCGGGCATTGCTGATCTTTGCGCCGGGGTCGCGGCGGCGCCACATCGAGGGGGCATCGCCTAGTAATTCTCGCCGTCTGTGGCACGCAGCGCCTTGCGAAGCGCCTGATATTCGGCACGGTGCGGCTTGATCAGAATCCAGTCGGCCTTGTCGATCGCGATGCGTTTGCGATCCCGGGCCAGGTCGGCTGCCGAGACCTTCATGGGCCCGTCGCCTTCGCCGACGACGCCGGTACCGTCTGACACGATGACCTCGTCGAACTTGTCCTTGATCCCATCATAGCGATCCTTGACGCCGCGCTTCTGCGCGATCGTCTCGTCGTAGTTGGCGACGGCATTCGCGCGGGAGATGGCCGCATCGACCCGCCCCGCGCTGGCACCATAGGCCGCCATCACGGACGGCGCAGGCAGTCCCTTGCTGGTATCGGGCATGGGCGGCATGGGCGGTACGCCATGATACTTCTCCATGAGGGCAACCGCGTCCTTGTCGGCGCCGGTGAGGTGCTTGGCGTGATCGGCGGCTTCGCGCAGAATCGACAGGCACAGAGCCACATCGGCCGCTGCCAGCGGCGTCATGTCATAGTCAGGCGCCGCCGCCATCGCCGGCATCGCCAGCGAACACAATGCCAAAATCGTTAATGTCCGGAGCCACATGAAGGCCTCCCCAACCCTGTGCCGTTACTGGGACATGCCGCCGGCGAGCCACGATTTGGAGGTCAATTCCTTCTGATGCGCCCTGAAGAAGGCGATCTGGCCAGCCGAGGTGCGGGCTGCGAGCCCGTGCGCCGCCTGAGGATACTGGACCGCAACCATCGCGCCCATCAGCGCCAGCGGCATCAAGATCACATCGTCGTCCTTGAGGCCGTGCTTCCTGTAAATCGCGACCAGGCGCGGGTGTTTGTCCATCTTCGCCTCAATTTGCGCGATGGTGTTTTCCTTGTCGGTCGTCGCGTTTTCAACCTCTGCCTTGAAGGCGGGATCCTTTTCTTCGAGCGCCCTGAAATCCACTTGCGCGGCCTGCCAGGCGTGGACCTTGTCCATGGTCAGCGTGTAGTCGCGAATCCTTTTGATGTCGGCGGGCGACAGATCGTCGTCGCGCGCCGCGGCCGGGCTCATCCCCAGAACCAGAAGGACCGCTGCGAAGGCCGCGCTGCTCAAGGCTTTCATGCATACGTCTCCGGGACTTTCGGGATGGCGAGTGGGGGGCAAGTCCCACCATAACGGTGCCCCGAGCGGCCGAGCGGCGCATGATCCATTCGAGTCATCCGGCCAGATTTCCGCAACGCGGATCCGGGGCGACCTCCCAGGGCTAATCTGATCGAGTCATGTTCTCCCCTCACAGACTTGATCCACTGGACGCAGGTTGGAACCCGGACAATCGGTGAGGAAAAATCGTGAATTTGCAATCCGTAATCGCAAATTTCAAAACCGTCATCACCGCGCACTACATGGATTTCGATGGCCGCACGCGGCGCCGGGACTTCTGGCTCTATGTCCTGGCGGTGTTTGTCTTGTCCCTGGTGGTGGGTGTTGTTTCCGAACTTGTCGGCATCCGGTCGCTGATGACCGATCTGCTCGCGCTCGCGCTCCTGTTACCCAACATCGCCATCGCGGCGCGGCGGCTGCACGACACGGGCCGCTCGGGATGGTGGCTTCTGCTTGCCCTGATCCCGATCCTGGGCTGGCTGGGGCTAATCTATTTCTATCTGCTGGATAGCGATGCGGACGCAAACCGTTTCGGCCAATGCCCCAAAGCCGCGATGGCGGCGGCCTGACCTTCGCGAGAGCCCGTACCGGCACGCAAGCGCGGATCATAGCTCGATTGAGTCGGGCCGGCGCGCGATTCAACCGGGCGTCGTCGGGACGAACTGGCAGAGGCTGACGTCCGCTTTTCCAAAAGCAGAATCATGAAGCCAAATATCGTTTCGGTGTTCGCGACTGCGCTGATTCTCGTCGGGAGCTCGGCAATGGCATCGGTTACCGGCTGGAATGTGGCCCGGTGGCAGGGGTTGTTCCTCCATATTCCCAACCCGCCCGCAAACTTGGCCGCGACCGTCGGTGCGATTGGTCCCATGAAGGACAGGGAGGGGCACATCGAGCTGGGTCCGACTGCCCCGGACATGGCGAAATCGCGGGCGGAGTATCACGCGGGGATTCTCGCCATTAACTCGGCGGCGGTCAGCGGCAGCGGCATCGATGTTGCGCGTCTGCGGAACGATCCGGCCTACGCCGCCCAGTTTCAGAAGAAGATGGCGTCAATGTCTGAGGCGGAGAAAATGCAGTTCGCGATGAAGATGCGCCGGCCGGCCGCTGCGCCGAACGCCGGCGCGATCCGCGCATATGGCGCCTTGGAAAGCTATTTGATGGGCGATGGCGGGCGCGCCGCCGCCGCTACGAAAACGATGATCCATGACGGCATGAGCCGGATCGCCTCCCAATACGGTGTCTGTCACGCCGACACCGACAAACAGCTGCGATCGGCACTGAAAGCCTGCGCACCGGTCAAGGAGTGCGGCGACACGGATTGCCAGCCCGTGCCGGCTTGTATTGCCACAATCGAAGCGCGGGTCCCGGCCATGATCGCACGCCACCACGAATGCGCCACCTCTGAGTTGGGAAGGGAACGCGCGCTGTTCGCCAAGGCACGCGAAACCCTGGCGCCTGTTGTGGCCAAAACGGCAGCATTGACCGGGGCCGCCGAAAAGGCCGGTGTCTCGCCGACGCGATTGAACGTCGGCTACAGCGCGATCCTGAACGATGTCGCGCAGCTACAGCAGATGGATGCCCGGATTGAATTGCGGGCGGGGTATTGGCAGGGAATCCAGCGCAAGACGGTGCCCGACAGCTACTTCGTGTCGGGCAATCTGGGGTACCGCTACATGCTGGGACGGGACGATATTCTGGCGCCTCCGGGCGATGCGCCAGACGGCTGGTGACGGCGAATCAAGGCGCCGCCACCGGGGACACCTTGGCGGTGCGGCCATGATGCCAGCGCCACAAGCCGTACAACGCGCCCGCGGCCACAACCAGCAAACCGCCGCCGATCAGCGGCCGGAAGGCCAGCCAGGATAGTGCGATCACGACCAGCGTAAGCGGTAGCGCGATCACGAAGGAAACGGCAGCGGCTGCTCCGCGCACGATCGAGCCGAGGAACGGCAAGACCGAGGCGAATGTGGACAGCGGGTTCAAGAACATGGTGAGCCCGATGAAGATCAGCGCGCCGCCGACGGCGCGCAGGATCCAGGTCAGGAGCGATTCCGAGCTGCGCTTGTCGGCCAGCATGACGCCCGCCGGCCGGTTGCCGACTTCCGCCAGCTGAATCTGATAGCCGTTCGAGGTCACATACGGTGCAAAGCCCCCATGGCTTTGATCGGCCAGTACCGACAACGTCGCGCCCGACGCCAGGCCGTGATAGCCGACGCGCATGTCGCCAGCCTTGGGAGCTGCGGGATCACCCCTGTAGAGCATGCCCGCATTTGCCACCCATCCGGCTGGCGGTGTGGGTGTCAACACCTGCGGCGGATCGATCAGGGCGAGCGTCGTCGCGTCGAGGCTATAGCCGCCAAGTTTGGCATCGGAGGCCGCGTAGCGTGCCGCGCCGAACGGCATGGCCGGATTGGTGTGGCCATCGGGATGGCGGAACCGGGAGGAGTCAATCGCGTGATCCTCCCAGTTCAGCGCATAGGTGTAGGTCGTCCTGGTTGTCTGACTGCCGCCGGAGTTGTTTTGACTGCTGGAGTGCTCAGTCTCGGTCCATTGATACATCTCGGCATCGCGCTTGACGGCGACCTGCCCGGTGAAAGCCAGATTCATGTCGGGATCGGCGATCGGCGTGGTCGCGGTCGCTGCGCCAATCACATGAACCAGCTTGTTGTCGTTGCCCGGCGCAGGCGCTGTATTGGACATTTCGACGGCTTTTGTCGCTGCCTCGCTCAGGCCGCGGATCGCCTCCACCGCGCGGGCCTCGTTCCATGACAGAAGAATGATCGCGGCGATGACCAGAAGCGGACCGACCAGCAGACCGATGAACGAGCCCATCAATCGGGATAAGAACCCCTGGGTGGCGACCTCTGTGAACGAATCGGACATGAGCGACTCCGCAATTGCATCCTGGCCAAACATGCCCGGCGCGAACTGCGGCCGCATGACTCGTCCGCACTACGGCGCCTGGCCGGAACTGCCAAATTCCCACGGAAACCTGCGGCCCCTAGTGCAACCGAGTCATGCGCCGGCCCGCCCCGATCTGCTCCCCTTTGCCGGAAAGCCCACTGTCCCGGACCCGGTTTGCAGGTGTCCGGCAGTTCGGCGCGTGCCGGGGAGATTGCACTATGGGGTTCTATCGTGTCCGAAAATTCGACAGGGCCTGCGCACTTGCGCTGATGTTGACGCTCGGCGCGGTATCGCCGGCACTGGCCGACGACGGCGGCAAGGATTGCGCGCCGGTCGGCGCCTTGCCCGATTACCTGCCGGCGGGGCCCGCCCATCACAACGCTTACGATGCCGTCTCCTTTTTCCACAAGGGTGCTGACGGCGGTAACGATGAGATCAAGATTTCGGGTCAGGTGTGCAAGCAGGAATATGATCTGAAGAATGGCGGGCAGCAGCAGAGCAATCTGGAAATGCAATACAACTACCGGTCTCAATTCGATTCGCTAGGTGCCGAAACCACCTACAAAGACGATTACGAGACCGACGCCAAGCTGGCGAAAGACGGTCACGAAACCTGGCTGAAGGTGATCACTGACGCCAATCTCAACGAAGTCCATGTGACGGTCGTTAACTTGCAGCCGATGAAGCAGACGCTGATCGCCCCGTCCGGCAAGGATTACCGCCTACTCGGGCATATGCCCAACTATGCCGTGACGAGTGTGGACAAAAGCCGCTTCGACGAACACGCGTTCCTGGTGCACAGCGATGACGGCAACAACCGCTCCAAAGTCGAAGGCGCGCGCTATGACATCGAATACGACATCAAGAAGGGCGCACATCCGGCCACGCCACTGGAAATCGCAACCAATTACCGCAACGCCCTAAAACAGATCGGCGCGGAAATCCTCTATGCAGAGGACGACGAGTCCAGCACCGTCGCCCGCTATGACGATCATGGTCAGGCGATCTGGATGCAGATCGATACCGATGGAGATTCGATCAACATCCACACGATCGAGGAAAGGGCGTTTCAGGCAACGATCAAGCCGCCGGACGCCAGCGCAATGAAGGCGGCGCTCGACACGGACGGTCACATCGCCCTCTACATCCATTTCGATTTCGACAAGGCGACGTTGCGCCCCGACGCGGCGCCGATCATTGCCCAGGTGGTTTCGCTTCTGAAGGACAATCCCGGTCTGCGGCTGTCGGTGGAAGGCAACACCGACAATATCGGCGGCCACGATTACAATGTGAAGCTGTCCAGGGATCGTGCCGCGTCCGTCGTGGCCGAACTGGTCAAGGCCGGCATTGCCGCCGACCGGCTGAAATCCTCCGGCAACGGACCGGACAAACCGATCGCTGACAATGACGATTCCATGGGCCGCGCCAAGAACCGGCGTGTGGAGCTGGTCAAGCTCGCATCTGCAGCGCCAGCGGCAAAGGCGGGGCCTGCGGCTACGACAGGCGTTGCAGCTACTGCGGTGGCGTCCGGCGGCGCTGCGTTCGCCGGCACGTGGCAGGCCGACTTGCACACCGTTCCGCCACAGCAGCCGCCATTGAAAAGCCAGACCCTGGCTATCTCGCCGATCGCGGGCGGCTACACCACCAAGCAGACCAATGTGCAACTCGACAAGGATGGCGGCACCTCGACCGTCACAATTGGCGGAAAGATCTTGCCGAACGGAAAGCCGTTCAAGGGCGGCATGGGCGAAACCCGTTCCTGCAAGAGCGTCAATGCCACGACGATCGAATGCACGGTGGCGATGGGCCCGACCCACGCCGATGAGACCTACGCACTCTCGGCTGGCGGCAAGACGCTGATCGACACGCTCAAGGTCAAGGGGCCGGACGGCAAGGAGCATGCGATGGCGACGGTCTACAAGAAAGCTGCCTCATAGCCGACACGCGACGACGTCCGCGGCTAGTCCGCAATCGAACCCACGCCGGAAATTGAATACGGCGCCAGTCACGCACGTCTGCCGCACCGACTTCAGTGACCCGAGCATTGCCTGCCAGAAAGTCAGCGTCCGGCGTGCGCGCACGGAAGTCAAAGACGCGTGCCCCGACCACGTCGTCCAAATCGCCACCAACCTCATCAGCGAAGAAGACTGCACATCGTGCCGTACCGAAGAGCAACGACAAACCCACTGGCAAGATCGCGGCGATCACCGCGCTGCTGCGCCGCGCGAAGGGCGCGAGCATCGAAGATCTGATGCAGGCGACCGGCTGGCAGGCGCACTCGGTGCGCGGGGCGATGTCGGGCACCGTCGGCAAGAAGCTGGGACTGAACGTCATCTCCGAAAAGACAGGAACCGTCCGGCTCTATCGCATCGTCGACCAGCCGGCCGGTTGAGCGGTGGTTAAGCCAACGCCCACCCCCGAGATGGACCTCTCCGCCAGATGCAGACATGCCGCTGGAACTGACGCTGCCTGCCGAGCTGCGCCGCCTGGGGAAAGAGAAGCGGCTGATCGTGGCAGCGCTCCTATCAGAGACCAATCCCGATCCCGCGCTGATCAAGGCCATCGTGCGTGCGCATCACTGGTTCGAGATGCTCAGGAATCGCAGCGTCGAATCGATTGCCGAAATCGCCAGAGCTGAAGGCCTGCCTCGCACCTATGTCGGCAGCGTCATTCCGTTCGCCTTCCTGGCTCCCGACATTACCGAGGCGATTCTTGATGGATCCCAGCCACTCGATCTCAGTCTGGACCGGCTCATCAACACCCGGATTCCGCCTGACTGGGCCGGGCAGCGCTCGGTTCTCGGCTTTAAATAGCCCTCCAAACCGATCCATTCTCGGCGCGAGCGTCAGTCCAAAAGAGGCCTCGGGAGCAAAACTGGATAGGACGCCCCCGTCCACCGCGACCGTCGCCAATTTACTGACGCCCGCGCGCCAGCCTTGCGCCACATGTCTTTGAAATGTCGGGCTTAGTGTGGACAGCCGGAGAATGCCCTGGTCGGAGCAGACTGGTTGGCTGGGGGACTAGGAGCTTCTGGGCAGGCGCCAAGAATCCAAATTTCTGAATGAAGTTAGCACGTTAGTGGTCGCGGTGGCACCCAAAAGTGGCACCCATTTTGGCGGCCTCTGACTGTGATGGCCTTCAATCTTGCCGACTGCACGATCCGGCCAGGAAAGAGGTAGGTCCCTGTGGCGCTCAGTCCGGCGCGCCAGTGCTAAGAAGCCGATAACCGACGCCTTGCTCGGTTAGGATCAGCGCGGGTCTCTGAGGGTCTTTCTCCAACTTCTGCCGGAGGGTGCGGATGTATATCCGGAGATACTGCACGTCTGTCTCTCCGCCCCAGACCTCGTGCAGAATGAACTTGTGCGTCAGAACCTTGCCCGCATGGGCAATAAGGAGCCGGAGGAGGTCATACTCACGCCGAGTCAGCTTCACTTCCGCTCCACCCACGGTCACGACCCGGCGGACCAGATCAACGGCGAGGGCGCCGCTCTTGAAGACGGGCTTCTCGCCTTCCTGCTGGAGTCGATGGCGCAAGGCGGCGCGGATACGGGCGAGAAGTTCATCCATACCGAAGGGCTTGGTGACGTAGTCGTCGGCTCCCATGTCGAGCGCCTTGACCTTGCCGATCTCGTCGGTGCGGCTGGACAGGACGATGATCGGCACCGCCGAGCCGCCGACCCGCAGATCGTGGATCACGTCGAAGCCGCTCATGCCGGGAAGCCCGAGGTCGAGCACCAAGACATCGACCGCGTTGCGCTTCACCAGTGAAACTGCTTCGCTACCGTCGCTCGCCTCAAGGACCTGATAGCCCTCTGCCGTCAAGCTGGTTCGGAGAAATCGCCGGATCGGCGGCTCGTCATCGACGATCAGCACGCGTAAGGGCGCGGCGGTCATTCCGAAACCTCCGGCGCCGAGAATTTGACAGGAATGGGCAATGTCACAGTGAACACAGCGCCGGTCCGGTCCGTTCGGTTGGACGCGACAATAGTCCCTCCCATCGCTTCGACGAATCCACGGCAGATCGCAAGGCCGAGACCGGTTCCCGCCCGCTGGCGATCTGTTGCTTCGACGCGATGAAACTTATCGAAAACACGCTCCAGCGCGTCAGTCGGTATGCCCGGACCTTCATCCACGATCTGGAGTTGGATCGTCTCGCCCTGCCGTCGGGACACAATGCGGACAGTCGAGTCGGGAGGCGTATACTTTGCCGCATTATCGAGGAGATTAAACAACACCTGCTCAAACAAGACAGGGTCCAGCCTCATGAGCGGTAGGTCCGGCGCAAGGTCGAGTTCCAAATGATGATCAGATAGCACATTTGCCGCCCGCGTAAGCGCACTGCCGACAATATCCGCCAGATCGGCGAACTCGGTATGTGGCGCAATGGCTCCGGATTCTAGGCGTGTCATGTCCAACAGATTTGAAATGAATCTGTTCAGCCGCTCGGCTTCCCCCTGAATCGTCTCCACAAGCTCGCCACGGGCGGTATCGTCCAATCCCTTCCCATAAGTCTTGAGACTGGTCGCCGAACCGAGGATCGAGGCGAGTGGAGTGCGAAGATCATGGGAAATCGAGGTCAGAAGGGCCGAACGCAGCCGTTCGGTTTCGGCTGTTATGCGAGCCTGGTCGATGTCGGACACGAGATTGATGCGCTCGATAGCGAGTGCCGCCTGATCCGCGAGCGCGTCGAGCAACCGCCGTTGATCCGGGGACAGCAGCGGGCCGGGCTTATCGCTATCGAGCCCAATGATCCCGACAATGCCACGTCCTGTGCGCATCGGCAGGAAAAGGCGCTTGGCTCCCGGCAGCGTATCCGCTCCCCGGCCGGCGGCGCTGCCGTGGTCCCACGCCCATTTGGCGGCGGCAAGGTCGGCATCGTCCAACACATCCTCCGGCGGATAGCCACGCCCGATTGCGATGCTGTCGCCTTCCGGCAAGAGCAGCACGACGCGAAGGCGGAGCATGCTCGAAATCTGGTAGGCCGTCGCCCACAGCAGATCGTCGAGATCGAAAATGCCCGCGAGCTTGCGGCTGAACAGATAGAGATCCTCGGTCGTGCGCGCGCGCGCTCGCGCGGTACATGGCCTGCGCGCGCACGCGGGCGGCCAGATTGCTGGCGATCACGGCGACGACTGCCGAAGAAGAACAGCGGCAACGACGTTTTCGGGCGCGGCAATCGTGAAGGTGTAGAGAGGCGGAAAGAAGAAGAAGTTGTAGGCGAGCACGCTAAGGAGACTCGCAAATAGCGCTGGCCAGAGACCGTAAGTCGATCGCGATCACCAGAACGGCCGTCAGAAAGACCAGAGAGATATTGGTCGCGGCCAGAAATTGCGCGCAGGAACAAGGCCGACAATCAACGCAACGGAGACCGCAACGAAGCCCGCAAGATAGCTTTGCGGATCGAGCGCGGGCGGATTCGGCCGGTCGGTTCGCGAAGCCTGAGCCAGCTGCTTCCCGTGACCCGGTTCCGGCTGGAGGAGATTGCGGCACGACGTGGACGCTGATGTCGCCCGCGCGACGGATGACTTCCTGCGCGAACGCGGGCCGGCAATATCTCGGCGATCCGGGAACGGCGGACGGTGGACAGCACGATATGCGTGAAGTTGTTGGCGTGCGCGTAGTCGATGATGGCTTCAGCACGCATCGGAGGCAGGCAGCGTGACGGCTTGCCCTCCAAGCCGCTCTGCCAAGCGCAGTGCTTCGGCAATGCGGTCGCGCTCGATCTCGCTCAGGCGTTCGCTATGGCGAGGTCTCGACATAAATGGCCGTCCAGGAAGCGCGAAGCCGGTCTGCCAGCCGTCGCGCGAAGCGGACGAGTGCGGTCGCGTTCGGGCGCTCGTTGACGCAGACGAGCACGCGCTCGCTCGCCTCCCACGGCCCCTGAATGGCGTGGGAGCGCATGTAGTTGAGCATCTGGTCGTCCACGCGCTGGGCGGTGCGGCGCAGCGCGAGTTCGCGAAGGGCGGCGAGATTTCCGGGCATGAAATAGTGCCGCGCGGCGCGCTGCGGCCGTTTCCGGAACATAGACCTTTCCCTCCTTCAGGCGCTGCAGAAGGTCTTCGGGCGTCAGGTCGACGAGTTCGATATCGTCGGCGCGGTCCAGAATAGAGTCGGGCACGACCTCACGCACGCGAATGCGCGTGATCTTGGCGACCACATCGTTCAGGCTTTCCAGATGCTGGACATTCAGCGTCGTATAGACGTCGATTCCGGCGGCGAGCAGTTCCTCGACATCCAGATAGCGCTTGGGATGACGGCTGCCGGGCACATTGGTGTGCGCGAGTTCGTCGACCAGCACGAGCTGGGGCTTGCGCTGCAGGATCGGCGTCGAGGTCCATCTCGGCCAGAACATGGCCCTTATAGAGAAGCCGCTTCTTGGGGATGCTCTCGAAGCCCTTCGTCAGGAAGTCGGTTTCGATGCGGCCATGGGTTTCGACGACGCCGATGACGACATCGACGCCTTCGAACTTGCCGCTGGCGCGCCTGTTGCAGCATTTCATAGGTCTTGCCGACGCCCGGCGCCGCGCCCAGGAAGACCTTCAGCCGGCCGCGCTCCTCCTGCTTCGCCGCTTCCAAGCAGGGCTTCGGGCGACGGGCGCGGGTCTGTCGGGCCTGTCGTCGGTCATGCCATAGGTGCCGCCATTCGAGGCAACGGATATTAGGGCATCTTCGGCAACCCGCATCCTGCCCGCTATGAGCCGTGTATGGCATCCAGCGCCAGATTGAGTTCGAGCACATTGACATGCGGCTCGCCAATAACACCGAAGACCCGGTCCTCGATGTGCTCCATGACAAGCGCGCGAACGCGATTCCTCGCTAAGCCCGCGCGCCTTGGCGACACGCGGCACCTGAAACAGGCGCAGCAGCCGGCGTGATGTCCGGGTCGAGCCCGCTGGCAGAAGCTGTCACCAGATCGACCGGCACCGGCATGTCCGGGATTTTCGGTATGGAGCTTTGCTGCGTCCGCCCTCTACGCGCGTCGACCAAGACTTCTTGGATGTCGGCCCGAGATTGGAGCGCCGAGGATGCGGCTGCGTTGTAGGGCGGCGTGGTCGCCGGACGGACGGCCATGGAAATAGCGGGCACTCGTGAAGTGTCTGTCCAATCAGCGCCGAGCCGATGATCTTTGCCTCTCTGCGCGATCAGGCTGCCGTTCGCCTGCGTGCGGGAAGACAGCTTGCGCAATGCCGGTGATGCCAAGCGGATAGGCAAGCCCGGTCAGCGCAGTCATCAGGACCATCATCATCGTTGCGGGCCAGATCTGCTTGAGCATGACGGCCTCCTCACGCCAGACCGATGGCGGAAACCGCCATGTCGATCAGCTTGATTCCGACGAACGGCACGATCAGCCCGCCAAGACCATAGATCAAGAGATTGCGCCGCAGGACGCTGGCGGCGCTTGCTGCGCGATAGGCGACGCCGCTTCAGCGCCAACGGGATCAGCGCGACAATGATCAGCGCGTTGAAAATGATCGCGGACAGGATCGCGCTCTGCGGGCTCGAGCAGACCCATGATGTTCAGCGCACCGAGTTGCGGGTAGAAAGCGAGGAAGATCGCCGGAATGATCGCGAAATATTTCGCAACATCGTTGGCGATGGAAAAAGTGGTCAGCGCGCCGCGCGTCATCAGCAATTGCTTGCCGATCTCGACGATCTCGATCAGCTTGGTCGGATCGCTGTCGAGATCGACCATGTTGCCCGCCTCGCGCGCCGCCATGGTGCCCGTGTTCATCGCGACACCGACATCGGCTTGGGCCAGCGCCGGCGCGTCGTTGGTACCGTCGCCGCACATGGCGACGAGCTTGCCTTTGGCCTGCTCGGCGCGGATCAGCTTGAGCTTGGTCTCCGGCGTGGCCTGGGCAAGAAAGTCGTCCACGCCGGATTCGGCGGCGATCGCCGCCGCCGTCATGGGATTGTCGCCGGTGATCATCACCGTGCGGATACCCATCTTCGCAAGGCAGCGAAACGTTCGCGGATTCCGCCCTTCACGATGTCCTTGAGGTGGACGACGCCCAAGAGCTTGTCCGTCCTTCGCGACGGCCAGCGGCGTGCCGCCGGATTTCGCCACGCGCTCGGCGCTGGACATTGATGGCGCGCGTGCGTGAATTCGTCGCGCGCTCGGCACCGTCTTCAGGACGGCGTCTACCGCGCCTTTGCGGATCGAAGTCCTGCCGATATCGATGCCGCTGATGCCGCGTCTGGGCAGAAAAGGGAATGAAGGTCGCGTTCCGAGCGGCGTATTCTCGCGTTTTGCCGATGCCGTATTTCTCCGTCGCCAGCACGACGATGGAGCGCCCCTCCGGCGTTTCGTCGGGCAGCGAGGCGAGCTGGGCCGCGTCGGCGAGTTCCTGCTCGGTCACGCCCGGCAAGGGCGATAAACTCGGACGCCTGCCGGTTGCCAAGCGTGATGGTGCCGGTCTTGTCGAGCAGGAGCGTATCCACATCGCCCGCCGCTTCGACGGCGCGGCCCGACATGGCGAGCACGTTGAAGCGCACAAGCCGGTCCATGCCGGCAATGCCGATGGCCGAAAGCAGCGCGCCGATGGTGGTTGGGATCAGGGTCACGAACAGCGCCACCAGCACCAGCACGCTGATCTGGCCGCCCGCATAGGCCGCAAAGCTCGGGATCGTCGCAACCGCGAACACGAAGATCAGCGTCATGCCGGCGAGCAGAATGTTGAGCGCGATCTCGTTCGGCGTCTTCTGCCGCTGATGCGCCTTCGACCAAGCGCGATCATGCGGTCGAGAAAGGTCGAGCCCCGCGCGGCCGTGATCTTCACGACGATCGGATCGGACAATGACCCGCGTGCCGCCGGTAACCGCCGAGCGGTCGCCGCCGGATTCGCGGATCACCGGCGCGACTCTCGCCGGTGATCGCGGACTTCATCGACCGAGGCCACGCCTTCGACCACATCGCCGTCCGACGGGATCAGTTCGCCCGCCTCGACGAGCACGAGATCGCCCTCGCTCCAGTTCGTAGGCCGGAACCGTGCGATCAGACGCGCATCTCCTGATCGGACAGTTCTTGGCTTTCAGCTTCGGTCTTGGTCTTGCGCAGGGTCGCGGCCTGCGCCTTGCCGCGCCCTTCGGCCACGGCTTCGGCGAAATTCGCAAACAAGACCGTGAACCAGAGCCAGAGATTGATCTGGAACGGAAAAGCCGAGGTCGGCCGCTGCCGGCAACGATGTCGCGGATGAACAGGATCGTCGTGAGCGTGGCGACGATCTCGACCACGAACATGACCGGATTGCGCGCCATCGTGCGCGGGTCGAGCTTGCGAAACGCCTCGCCGATGGCCGGAACCAGGATGCTCGGATCGGTCAGCGTCGCGACCGGCATCCGCTTGCGGACTTTGTCGATTCCATGGCGCAGACGAGTCCATGGTCGTGACCTCAGTAAGATTGCCGGCGTGCATCGCGAAGTGCTCCGCGATGGGGCCGAGCGCGAGAGCCGGAAAGAAGGTGAGGCCGCCGACGATCAGGATGACGCCCGTCAGAAGACCGACGAACAGCGGCGTGTGCGTCGGAAACGTGCCGGCGGACGCGCGGCACGATCTTCTTTCCGCGAGCGATCCCGCGACCGCCATCATCGGCACGATGAAGGCGAAGCGCCCGAGCAGCATCGCGAAGCCGAGGGTCGTGTTGTAAAAGGGCGTGTTGGCGTTGAGCCCGGCGAAGGCGCTGCCATTGTTCCCGGTGCCGGACGAGAAGGCGTAGAGAATTTCGCTGAAGCCATGCGGACCGGCATTGTTGAGGCTCGAAAGGCCCGGCGGGAAGCACGCACGGCGAGTGCCGTAAAGCCCAGGATCGAGAGCGGCAGGATCAGGATGGCGAGCATCGCCATCTTGACTTCCTCGGCCTCGAGCTTCTTGCCGAGATATTCCGGCGTCCGCCCCACCATCAGACCCGCCACGAACATCGGCGACGATGGCGAACAGCAGCATGCCGTAAAGCCCGGATCCTACGCCGCCAAAGATGATCTCGCCAAGCTGGATGTTGAGCATCGCGATCAGCCCGCCGAGCGGCGTATAGCTGTCATGCATCGAGTTGACCGAGCCGTTTGAGGCGTCGGTCGTCGCCACGGCCCAGATCGCCGAATTGGCGATGCCGAAGCGGACCTCCTTGCCCTCCATATTGCCGCCGGCTTGGAGCGCGCTCGGCGCGGCGTTGACATGATGGCGCGGCGAATGGCGGGATTGCCGGCGCTCTCGGCCCAATAGGTCACGCCGAGCGCCGCCGAGAAACAGCACGCCCATGACCGCGAAGATCGCCCAGCCCTGGCGCGTGTCTTGCACCATGACGGCCGAAGGTGTAGGTGAGCGCGGCGCTGATCACGAGGATCGCCCACATCTCGATCAGATTGGAAATCGCATTCGGGTTCTCGAACGGATGGGCGGAATTGACATTGAAGAAGCCGCCGCCATTGGTGCCGAGCTGCTTGATCGCGATCTGCGAGGCGGCAGGGCCTTGCGCGATGACCTGCTTGGCGCCTTCCAGCGTCGTCGCATGGGTATAGGGATCGAGGTTCTGCGGCACGCCCAGCGCAGACGAGCGACAAGCGCCACGACGATCGAGAGCGGCAAGAGGACATAAAGCGTGCAGCGTGTGAGATCGACCCAGAAATTTCCGACCGTCTTGGCGGAGCGCCGCGCAAAACCGCGGATCAGCGCGATGGCGAGCGCGATGCCGGCTGCGGCAGAGACGAAGTTCTGCACGGTCAGCGCCGCCATCTGCGTGAGATAGCTCATGGTCGTTTCGCCGCCATAGCCCTGCCAGTTGGTGTTGGTGACGAAGCTGACGGCGGTGTTGAACGAGGAGTCCGGCGAGACCGCGCCAAGATGCTCTGGGTTGAACGGCAGCCAGCGTCTGCAGGCGCTGGAGCGCGTAGAGTGAATAGGAAGCCAGCCGACGCTGAACAGCAGCATGCGCGACCGTATAGGTCGTCCAGTGCTGTTCCTTGTTCGCGTCCACGCCGCAAGCGCGATAGATGACGCGCTCGACGGGCCGCAAGAACGGGCGAGAGGAAACGTGCGCTCGCCTTCGAATACGCGGGCCATGAAGAGCCCGAGCGGCTTCACGCAGGCGGGGACGAGCAGCGCATAAAGCGCGATCTGAATCCAGCCATTGAGTGTCATCGGGGAAGCCTCAGAAGCGTTCCGGGCGGATCAGGGCGTAGACGAGATAGACAAGGATGCCGACCGTCACGAAGGCGCCGAGCCAGAGATCGAGAGTCATGGATCGCCTCACAACCGTTCGCAGGCTGTCACGTAGAGAAGCGCGAGCGACAAAGAACACGAGCGCTGCGCCGATATAGGCAAAATCAACCATTGCCGACCTCCTTGGATGCTGGCGCCGAATCTCGCGATCTCGACGTATAAATTCGAGAGCTCGCACACAGGCGCGCTATATAAATTTAATATGGAAGGGAGGTCGCCGGCTGATTTGAGTCAACACGAAAAAGTTCCCAGGCATTCCCCCGCCGTGCCACACATTTGCTGCCCCGACCCACAAATCATTCTGGAGCAAAAAATCAATCGTAAAGGGAGCGGGAGCGAACAGCGATTTACAGCGCGAAGGAGCGCGTATCAAATGGAGATAATCAAGCTAAACAAGATCGAGGTTGCGCGACGCCAAATCGAAGCCGCGATCCGAAACCTATTCTTGGGAGACGATCCAATTGCCGCGCGCACGCTCGCAGCGGCCGGTAATCAAATCGTGCGCGATCTATGCGAAGCGGGCGGCGTTGCCGCCTTTCAGGAATTCAAAGATTGGATCAAACCGGAGTGCCTCAAAGCCTACTGGCGGAAATACAACGAGTCGGCGAGCTTCTTGAAACATGCGAACCATGATGGTGCTGCTACCTATGACTTCAAACCGGAAGAGACCGACTATATCTTACTGTTCGCAATCAAATGGTATCGTGATTTGGGCAACGCTCCGACGCAAGTGATGCTCGTATTTCTGACGTGGTTCGGCGCTTGCCATCCCAACATCATTGCAAGTGGTGCAAATGATCTCATGGCGCAAGCACTTCGGCAGGCCGCGCAACATGCGAAAAATCTCGACCGCGGCGAGCGCCTCGAAATAGGAGGTGACTTGTTAGTGAAGGCGAATCTGTAGATGCTAGGACGAATTCCGAGCAGCGTCGTAAGCCGTCATCGCCTCTTTGAGGCGCGCATAGGCATCTCGCACGCCATTGCTGTCGGCAAATGCACTCGCGTCACGACGCTTTGCGATTGAGATTTCCGGCAAGACGACTAGCTCGACAATTCGAGCGGCGGCTTTAAGTTCCCGTCGGATAATTGTTCTAGAAATTTGATCGAGACCGCCGTCATAGCAATCCTTGTAGGGCAAACCTACTAACGAGATTCTGAGCCTCTTGGCCGAACGGCTTAGACTACTCAGGCCGCGAACAGCGTTTCGCCACATCTCTGTCATTCTCCCCTCCTGCGAGGAGGGCACTAGCGGTCTAGTTCGGAACAACTGAAACGATTGATGCTCGCACTGCTTCTCCAACCTCTCAAGCTCCGGCCATTCCGTCGTCGGCACCTTCTCGAACAGGTATTCCGCTCTGTCACGGCAAAGATTCTTGAGCGCATCAATGAACCCATCCAGCCCAAGCTCATCCAGCCATAGCTCCAGAATTCGTGTTTCTATTGGGCTTAACATACCTGCACCTGTATTCTGCGCCCCGCTGGGTGCGGGGATGGCATCACGATAAAGTGTGGAATCGTTGTATACATTTTCGCGAAAGAGCCGAATCTTCACAATAGCCCAATTACCGGAATCGCGTGATTCCGGGCGACGGTGCCAAGGTTATCGAGTTTAGCTGGCTGCTGGAGGATAGCAGTCGAGGCCTGCCAACAACGGCGCGTTTGCGTTGATAGTCTGGTGTGCAAAGCGGTTCGGAAAATACATGCCGGTTCTCCCGTTACGGTAGAGGCGAATAGCTCCTGAAATGTGGCGGTTTTTCGCAGACTGAAATGCGGCGTCAGAGCCATGTTGCAACGGGCCGGCGCGTCCATCCGGCACGCTGACTGAAAACATGAGCTTACCATACGCGGCGGCGCCTATTTGATAGTCATCCACCGGGCCGTAGGCGGGAGGAACGATAAGCACTATGCCCGGCGCGGGAAGATAATTGCATGCATTGCGGATTTGGCCGTTTGCGCTTTCCAGCGCATTCAACACGCGCGGTGCGACACTGACAGCGCCGTCGCCCATAGGACTGATGCTAAATGGCTGATCTTGTGGGCTGAGCGTTGCTATCAACGCGCAGTCAAACGGTGCATGCCAATCGAACAGTCTGAACGCCTCCGCTGTGTGCTGGACACCGTCCATACTTGTCGTGGCGACGGCAAACGAATTCTCGACAACATCGGGAGGAACAGCCGCCATCTGATCCCCCGCGCCCCTAATCCAGAAGCGATCCGGGGGCATTGTGTTGTTGAAATCTATACGGCGAATGCCGCTGGTATCAGGAGCTTGTTGGATGAAAATCAGGCGAACATTCTCAGATTTGTATTTCCCAACGTGTTCGACAAACAATTTCAAGAGCGAGCGCACGGACTGGTCGCGAGTGTCTCTGTTGACCCATAACGTGGCGAAGCCGCGAAGGTCGGAAGGTAACGCGGATGCTTTGATGATTTCCCACGTTCTTCCTATGACCTGGGAAACACTTTCCGGTTTTAACGTCTTTACCTCCGCCCATAACGCGGTGGGCTCTGCAGAACTCCGGGCGATAAAGTCCGGGCTCCGTCCTTGCGTCACGATCTTCGGTTTGAATTCGGTCTCATAGCTGCGCGACTGCAGCCACTCTGCGGCGAGTCTTTCTTCCTCGGTCATCTCGTCAGGCAAGCATCGCTCCAAGGTTGCGGCCAATTCAATTATTTCACGGCGTCTGGCAGGGTGATCCCGAATCCCATATAGTCGGCTTAGCGTTAGACGGCCTCGCGTCAGAACCTCACCCCGCGCATGCCGGGTTGATTTTCAGCCGTTCCATCGTGCGTTTAACCGCTGTTGCGGTCCATGTGCCACCGCGCGCCGTGCGCACGCTCGCTTCGTTGAGGCGTGTCGCCATCGCATTCATGCTCAAGCCTTCGGCGACAAGTGCCTCAATCACGTCGCGGCGATCTTCGGCTGTGGCTTGCGCCTTGTTTCGAATCGCGTGAACGGCCTGCTTTTGGAAGTCCGCAATGTCCGGTGCATTCTCACGAAGCCCACCTAACGCTTTGCCACGCTTACGAGCGGCGGCGAGCGCGGCCTTGGTCCGCGCGCTGATGGCCTCGCGCTCATGCTGGGCTACAACTGCCATGACTCCAACGGTCATCGTGTTCGCCTCCGGCAGGTCGGCGGCGACGAATCCAACGCCGGAGTCGCGAAGCGTCATGAGAAAAGCGGCGTTGCGTGAGAGGCGGTCTAGCTTCGCGACCACGAGCGTTGCGCCTGTTAGGCGGCATCGCTTGATGGCCTTATCCAATTCGGGCCGGCCGTTGTACTTGCCACTTTCAATCTCAACGAACTCGGGCGCGATGATCGTGCCATCGCGCTCTCGAACGAAGCGGCTGACGGCTTCGCGCTGGGCTTCGATGCCCAACCCACTCTTGCCTTGTCGCGTCGTGCTGACACGGAGATACGCAACGAAAGCCGGCTTTGTCTCTCTCTGGGCCATATTGTCAAACCTCTCATCGAGCGTTGAGAGGTTTGACATAGCGCGGCTCAATCGCAATCACTTGCTGCCAATATGGTAAAAGCCGACCTACTGGGATTGCTCAGGATGTCGGCGCGCTGCGATGCCTACTCGGCTGCTTGCAGCGCGTCGCGCACCACGTCGGGCGCGTAGGCGATGGCGCGCAGATAAGCCCGGGCCGGTGCGTCCGGCTTCCGGCGGCCGTGCTCCCAATCCTTCAAGGTCGCCAGCGGGATGCCGTAGAGCGTCGCAAAGGCCCCCTGAGACAGCCGCAGCCGGTGACGCAAGGCCGGGAGGTCCGGTGCCTCGGCCACGTCCACGGGGCGTAGCTCGCCCAGCTGGCGCCGTGTCAGGACGGGAGTGTCGGCGTCAGGCGTAAAGGCCGCCGGGCTGTCGAGGAGAGCCGCATTTGTCCGCCCCTTCAGGACCCGCCCCGGCTTGCCGCTGGCGCCCACGCGCCGCAGTTTGCCGTCAGCGCCAAGCGCCGCCTTCGCGATAGGCTTTCTCCTCGTGGTCATGTGCTCTCCTTGCCGAGATAATCCGGATCGCTCGGTCCCGGTGTGTAAATGCGACAAAGAACGCCCGACCGTCTGCCTCGCCGATGGTCTGCCGGCGCTCTTCGCCATAATCGCGCCGCGTATCGACCCGCTCCAGCCGGCGGGGATCGGCAAAGACCTGCGCCGCATAGGCAAAGTCGAATCCTCGCTGGGCGAGGTTCCGGAG
The DNA here is from genome assembly GCA_963775165.1 of uncultured Pseudomonadota bacterium. Taxonomy (GTDB): domain Bacteria; phylum Pseudomonadota; class Alphaproteobacteria; order Micropepsales; family Micropepsaceae; genus Rhizomicrobium. The sequence continues at coordinate 34,890 of CAVZHX010000007.1, forward strand.
GCTCTTCGTTTCATCCCATTCAAATATCATATGGGTGGCATTGCCGTCTAGTTCAAGGGATGTATTTGTAGCCGAGTCGGGCAGGGGATGTTAGGTGGCGGTTGCCCGGGTTGGTGGGCATGGACGTTTGAGGAATAACCCGGTGCGCTGCCTCGTGGATTGGACAGGACCGTGCACCAAGGGAAGTCCCGCGTCTTAGGTCAGCGCCTTCGAAGTAGGGCTGCAGGCGGAACAGACAGAGCGTTCGCGATCCTCACCAGCACCATCAGGCTGGGATTGCGCTTCCCGCGCTCAATTCCCCCCATATAGGTCAAGTCTATCTCCGCCTCAAACGCCAGCTCCTCTTGGGTGAGCTTCAGCGCCAGCCTTCGCCGCTTCACGTTTGCGCCAACGATTTTCGGCCAATCCTGCATGGCCAAGATCGGGCATTAAGAGGTCTATAATCTCTAGGGACTATAGTCACTATGAGGGACACTGTTTGTCTTTCGACCGTAAGCGCGAGTGAAGGCGGGCGTTGAAATGATGGAATGCGGCAGAACCGAGGCAAGGCTTCTGATCGCCGTGGCACTTTGTTTCGGAGCAATCGCTTGTGGGCCGGAGAAGCCCGAGGACAGAGCTTCGGCTGCCGTTGGTGCCATCTACACATCGGCGGAACAGGCCGTGGCAGAGCAGTTGCGCGATCCTAGCTCTGCCGAGTTCGATCCTTCAGACCTTCGGTTCGCGGATGTGGCTACCGGCGTGATCGTATGCGGGACGGTCAATGCGAAGAACGGATTCGGTGGATACATCGGAAAGACGAATTGGATCGCCCTAGCGAAGCCGCCCGGAGATGACGGCATCGTGCATGCTCAGGCGATGATCGCGGGTGCATCGACAAAGTTCTGGCCTTCGTGGCGAAAAATGTGCCGCCATAACAGAGTCGGAATCTCCGAAATGGAGGTGTCGTTCACCACGACATTTCGGAACATGACAGATCAGAAGGCGAGATAAGGTTCTCTCGGGAGTTGCGCCGAGTGGGTGGCTGGGGCCGGCCATGAGGTCTGCGGAACGCAGATGTCCGGAATGTGGCGCGGCGTCGTCCGCTAGAGCGAGAACTTAGCCCAAAGGTCCCGAGCCAGACGATGCGAATACGGGCTGCTCGGCGCGCTTCTGGCAGGCGGAGGCCGAAACCCAAATCAGCACCCCCGGCTAGGTGGGCCTACCCCGCTACCAAGGTGCTCCACTTTTGCCGATGGCGTTGACAGGTTGGGAAGCCGATATACCCCCGGACTGACGTGAGTGGGCGGGTGGCAGATCGAGAAATTTTGGGCCGGGCAGGGAGGACCTAGAGAATTGACAGGTCGGGAAGGTGAGACGCGCGCCCTGAGGTGGGCCGCCGGACAGGCGACCAGGCTTTGACGCGGATCGTCCGTGCGCAATGCGCCGACAGAAAGGGAAGTGCACGATCTGTCAATGGAGCATTGAGAATCAGTGACTTAGGTGAAATTGGTTTTGGCGATTGCGCAAAATTCGGGGGGATTCGGGAGACAAATTGCTGCTCCATTTGTCAAAGCCGAGCTCGCGAGACGCGTATTTTCGAGATATATGCCGGGAGGCGCGGCGGCCAAAACTCAGCGTCTGCAGCCGGCAATTACGCCAAATTTATTGACAGTTGCTACAGCGCTTGCGCTTGGAAATCCGGCAAAAAATCTCTCCAAGCGCGCCCCGCCAAGTCCACGGCCTGTTTGCTTGGGAATGGCTCCCCCCTTTAGGGGAGCCATACCAACCAAGCAAAGGGCAGGACCAGCCAGCGGCCTCCTCCATAGGAGTGCCACGACCAAGGACAGCCTATTCCGCAGCCATGGCGGGTTCTGAGGAGGGGCATTCAAAAAGCCAAGCGGCGGTCTTTCCGGTGCCCGCACGTCTGGCATATTTGCGCAATTTCCCGGTTGCGAGCGAATTGAGTGTCCTTCGCACCAACTCGACTGCCGGCGCCCGGTCTCCATCGGCGAGAGGGCCAGAAGCGTGGCGTTCGGCGATCTCCTTCGCGAGCTCCTTCGATTTGAGCGCTCCTGTTCCTCGCCTCTCAGCAAGGATTTTCCGAGCGCTCTCCGCTATGTCATCGGAGGACCTCACGTCCGGTGCTTCCGGCGAGTGTGACAGCCGTGACAGCATCACTGAATCAATCACCTTGCCGCTGGCGCGGACGGCAACCCTCGTCGGCACGGCCTCCAACAGAAAGGGAGGTCTAATAGGCCCATCCCTAAATTTCTTGTTCGTTATACATATCTGCGTTCGATCCGATTTTGTCCGCCGCGCCACAATCTTGTCCGAAACATCGACGACGGCCAGCAAGTCCTGGGCGCCGAGATGATCCTTGCCATCTTTTCCTGTGTGGTGGATCAGGCAGATGCTGCAAAGTAAGTGGCGCTGGAGGCGTTTGCACTGGGTCGCGAAATGACGAGCGCTGCTCGGATCGTTTATGTTGTAGCCGGTGGCTGCTTCGATCAGCGGATCAATGATCAGGATATCCGTGTATCCGAAGTCGTCACTAATCGTTGCGATTAACCGATTGAGGTCGTCGTCGCCTTGGAAGCTCGGCATTCCGTGAATGACGAAGACATCCAATTTCCTTCGTATGTTGCGATATGCTTTCCACGCTTCAATCCTCTTATGAATATTATCTTGTCCCTCTCCCGCTATGAAAGTGACTCTCAGGGGAGCCGGAATATCGAAGCGCAATCTCGAATCGGGCGTATTCTCGTCAGTCCAAAGTTGGCTACCGCATGCCGCCGAGCATGCGACATCAATCATGGCGAACGTCTTGAACGATCCGGTGTTGCCGTAGACCATGTAGAGCGAATCATCTGGCAGGAAGTTTTCAATCAGGTCGTGGCCTGCCACAGGGGGCTTATACTCTCCGTCTCGGAACCCGAGAAACTTTCCCCTTTGATGCGCTATCCTGACCGCGCCAAAGGTTCTCTCAGTTGACTCTAGAACCGGTTGATGACGGTCAGGCGTTAGGCGCTTCAGTTCCTTCTCAGTCTGAAGGCTGGTCATCATCTCTGTGAACGTGTGCAGGCCCTCGTAGTGGGAGATGTCTCCCAGCGACTGCCCTGTATTGTCGATGAGAACGACTTCCTCAGGGTCCATGTCTTGCCAATGCCACAAGAAGCCCGGAACTGGGACCGGATGGAGATAGCGTGATTGTTTCACCTCGCAATGGCGAGCGAGGCATATTTCTAGCTCGCTACGATTTTCGTTGCTGGTCAGCAACCAATATGCGGCCCAAAAGTTGTCGCTCACCCATACGACGAAGTCTGGCGGGATGGGGAAATCATTATCTTCGTAATACTCTCCGTCCAATGCCTCTAGGCACGCCACGCTGGTCCGTTGCGTGCCATGCTGGTGAGGAAAGAAGTGCACGTCCATTCCTACGTTTCTCGATGCGCGCTGGTCCTTTTCCAAGCGTCGCGCCAAACGATCAAAACTGTCGTTTATCACAAACAGGTATCGGCTTAGGTTGGTAGTAGGCGACACATACCAAGACATTTTGGTTTGCGCGTTACAGGTTATGAGTTCAACAAAGCGGCGGGTCGCTGCTGCGCCACGCAACTCGCGGCCCCGTGGCCTTCCATCCGATGGTTCCTCGTTGATTTTCGGTGGAGGGGTCTGACCGTCCTTCATTGTTGGCCTCGTTCATTTCTGGCTACCCCAGTTTCCAAAGGGAGCTTGGTGGTAGGTGCAGTGTTTCGTTGGGCTTCAGCTATCGTCGCTGACTGTCGTGGCTCGCAGGGATTTTTGTCAGTAATCGCGGTCTTCGCTCGACGCAGATGGTCTAGTGCAAGGCCTTGATACGTAATCGCCTCAACCACCTCCTTGTGTCCCTTTAATTCGAGGCCTTCGCTGTAGAGGCCGTAGGTCATGGTCCTCTTCTTGTGCCCGAGAATTTCGGCAGCTTCGTTTTCCGGTATTCGAGCTCGTTGCAGCGCGGTTGCAGCATTTTTGCGCATGCAGTGGAAGGTCGTGTTCGGGTCGCTCACGCCGACCGCGCGGCGGTATTCGACGAACCGCTTCCCGATGTATGCGCTACGTTTTCCGTCGAGTCGCGCCGGCTTAAGCCCCGGGAATAGGTAGGAGTGTCGCTGGTGGCGGATATTCGTGAGGTAATCGCCAAAACCAATACGCAATAGCTCTGAGTGCACAGGAACGCGCCGCCGTGCCGCTGCGGTTTTCAGGCGTCGGCCTTCATGCGAAACGAGGTTGAAGAACAAAATGCCGGCGTCTTCGGCGATATCTTCCGTTCGCAGGCCGCAGATTTCATCGAGGCGCATGCCCGAGAACAACGCAATGGGGATAAGCCATGCTAAAGTGGCGTTCGGTGTGTGTCTCGGCGGATTGACGCGGTCCTGACACGATACGGAAAATATCGAACCGCCAAGTAGTTTATTGAGCTCATCAATAGTGAAGGCGCGCCGGCCTTCACTCGTTTCGTGGTCGGAAGCAATTTTCCGATAGTGTCCTTTAGCGGGGTTAGCGCCTTCTAATCTTCCGGCTTTGATCGCCCATTCGAACATGCCGGCGAGCACGCTGCAGTGGCGGTTCAGAGTCCTGTTGCCAAGCCCTTCGCCTTTCGCGGGATATTTTTGGAGCAAAACGTCAAGGCTCAGCTTTTTCATCGCGTGGCGGCCGTAGTTCTTATCGAGACTTGCGATCTTTTCGAGGAAGTCGGCAACATCGCGGCGGCTTATCGCATCTATCTGAGCGTCTCTTGTCGCATCCGCGAACAGGCGAAGGGTTGTCTCCGCTTGGTTGCGGGTTTGTGCCGTCCAGCCGCTTCGCTTCTCACGATTACGATCTGCAACATAGGCGGCAGCGGCCTCTGAAACTCGAAGGGCGTTGCCCTTTTTCGGCGATGGGCGCTTGGGGCGGGCGACTTCTGCAGTGATCGGATCAATGGCGCGGGCATTCAGGACCGAAACCGGTTTGAGTATCTCCCCATTGTGGACACCGAGTGCCCGAGAATGCGCTTCGATTTCGGCGTGGAGCAGGGCGCGGCAAAGCTCCTCTCGCTGTTTTGGACCGAGTGTGGCCCCATATTGCTTGGCGATGTTCTCGGCAGTCTGTTCGATGAGGGGCGGCCAGTCCTCCTCTTGCTGCATCGCGTGGAGTTCAAACAGCGCACGTTCGGCGAGTGGCTGCATCTCGTTGCCCAGCGCGTCTTCATCTGGCGCGCAGATGTCGTCGGAGCGCTTCCGGAGCGCCTTGAACCGCTCCTGAAGGAAGAGCTGTGCTTCGTGTTCGATGTCACCGGATGTGAGAGCGCCGCGGCGGGCCTTATCGAAGTCGGCGAATATCTCCGCCAATACCGCATGCTTGCGCTTCTGCGCATCCTTCAGGTCGCTGGTATTGAGTGAGCGTTCGATATGCTGGGCACCAAACTGGTCGCGCAGATCGCGCGGCACGGCAATGCGAACATACCAGCGCGAACCGCTGCGCCGCTGGCCGCGGCGCTGCTTCAGATGAAGGGTATCCGCCAACGGAAGTGGCCCCATTTTGTGGCCCCATCCCAGAATGCTACCCGTCACCAAACCATTGAAAAGTAAAGAAAAAATAAACTGGCTGGGGGACTAGGATTCGAACCTAGACTGGCGGAGTCAGAGTCCGCTGTCCTACCGTTAGACGATCCCCCAAAGGGCGCTTGGGCGGCCCGTTTAGACCAGCGCTTGCCTCGATTTCAAGCCGCCGGGCCCCGGCGCTTCCACCAAGGCGCGCCGGCTGTGCTAGCGTGGGCTCCGAGAATTATTGGCGGTGAACCGGATGGACGCTGGCGGACCCGCAACCAGGCCGGCGCGTCGGCACCGGCAGCGCGGGCGCTCGCCGGCGCTGGCCGCGATCGATCTGGGCACCAACAATTGCCGTCTTCTGGTGGCCGTGCCCACCAAAGACGGCAGCTTTCGCGTGATCGATTCCTTCTCGCGCATCGTGCGGCTGGGCGAGGGGCTGGGCCAGTCGGGCGTCCTCAGCGGGCCCGCCATCGCGCGCGCGGTGGAGGCGCTGTCGATCTGCGCCGAGCGCGTGCGCCGCCATGCCCCCTGCCGCTTGCGCGCCATCGCCACTGCAGCCTGCCGCCGCGCGGCCAATGCCGAAGCGCTGGTGGCGCGCGTGCGCGAAGAGACCGGCATCGAGCTCGAGATCATCACCACCGAGGAAGAGGCGCGGCTGGCCGCCACCGGCTGCGCGCCGCTGCTCGGCCCCCGCTACGACGGCGCGCTGCTGTTCGACATCGGCGGCGGCTCGACCGAGCTGATCTGGCTGGCGGCCGGCCGTGCCGAGCCGCTCTATGCGACTTCGTTGCCGGCCGGCGTCGTCAGTCTCGCCGAGGCGCTGGGCGAGGCGGCCGATCTGGCCTCGTTCCGCACCGCCGTGATGCCGCTGTTCGCGGAGGCGCAGCGCCAGATGGCGGCGGTGGGCGCCTTCGTGCCGGCGCGGCATCATCTTCTCGGCACCTCGGGCACGGTGACGACGTTGGCGGCGGTGGCGCTGGGCCTGTCCCGCTACGAGCGCGACAAGATCGACGCCAGCTGGCACACCAGCGCCCGCATCCTCGAAATGGTCGATCGAGCTCGCCGCGCTCGATATCGCCGGCCGCGGCAGGCTTGGTTGCGTGGGGGCCGAGCGCGCCGATCTGGTACTGGCCGGCAGCGCGATCTTCGCCGTGATCCACGAGCTGTGGCCGTGCGCGGAGCTGCGCGTCGCCGACCGGGGCCTGCGCGAAGGCATCTTGCGCGAATTGCGCGGCCAGGACGCGGCGGCATGACCAAAGGCACGCGAGGCAGTTCGGGGCGCGGCGAGGGCGATCACGTCCGCCTTGAGCATGCGCGCGGCCGCAAGGCCTCCTCGCAGCGCTGGCTCACGCGCCAGCTCAACGATCCTTACGTGCGCGCGGCCAAGACCAGGGGCTATCGCAGCCGCGCCGCCTTCAAGCTGATAGAGCTCGACGACAAGTTCCATGTCCTGACGAAGGGCGCGCGCGTGCTCGATCTGGGGGCTGCGCCAGGCGGCTGGACCCAGGTCGCGGCCGAGCGCGCCGGGCCCGCAGGCAGGATCGTCGGCGCCGACATCCTCGAGATCGCGCCCATCGCCGGCGCCACGCTTCTGGTCGCCGACCTGCTGGCGGCCGGGACGGCGGAGCGGCTGCAAGAGGCGCTGGGCGGGCCGGCCGATGTCGTGCTCTCCGACATGGCGGCGGCCACCACCGGCCACCGCGCCACCGATCATCTGCGCACGGTGGCGCTGATGGAGGCGGCGCTGGAGCTGGCCGAACAGGTGCTGAAGCCGGGCGGCGCCTTCGTGGGCAAGCTGTTCCAGGGCGGGGCGAGCGGCGAACTGCTCGCCCGCCTCAAGCGCGACTTCCGCGAGGTCAAGCACGTCAAGCCGCCGGCCTCCCGCGCCGAATCGGTCGAGCTCTATCTGGTGGCCAAGGGATTCCGGCGCCGCTGAGGCGCTGCGAACGCGATTTCCGCAATCCCCAAACCGCCCGCAAGATCAAACCGCCCGCATCGCGCGAAGCCGCCTTCGCGCGCCAGCCTTCTCAGGGCTTGCCGGTCGTTATTTCTTGTTGATGGCGAACGCGCCGGGACCGGCGGCCGCGAGATAGAGGAAGATAAAGCAGAAGCAGATCGCCTCGCCGCCACGATTGAGCAGCGGAAACGGGCTCATGGGGAAGTGCGCGATAAAATAGGCGACCGCCATCTCGCCCGAGGCGATAAAGGCGGCATAGCGGCTGAACAGGCCGAGCACGATCAGGGCGCCGCCGACCGTTTCGATCACGCCTGCCGGTCCGACCGGAAACGACATCAGGTTATAGGCGTGAACCGCGGCCCCCGCCGCCATGGGAAAGTGAAATATTTTGGCCGTGCCATGCTCCAGGAACAGCAGGCCGATGACGATCCTCAGAATGCCCTGAATGTACGGCGCATATTTGTCGAGAAAGCCCATGACAATCCTCCCAGCTTGATTTTATGAGGGAACTCTAGAGCAATTCCCGGAAAAGTGGGAACCGGTTTCCCGCCCGGAATTGCGTGAAAACGAAGAATTGGAGCGGATCGTCGATTCCGCGAAACGACGATCCGCTCTAGCAGCGGCACCGGAGGTATAGCGGGGGACGGCTTTTCCGTACGGCTCCGGCCTGCTGGCGCCTCTTCCGCGCCGGGGCCGCGTTCAGATCCAGCGCCGGACCTTGCGCGTGTAATTGTCGAACGCGCCGCCGAATTGCCGGCGCATCTTTTCTTCCTCGAACGGAATGTGGACTGAGTTCGTCACCGCGAAGGTGAGGACCGGCACCGCGAACATGGGCAGCGAGCCGACCCAGAACGCCAGACCGAGCGAGGCGATCACAAGCCCCAGATACATGGGATTGCGGGTAATGGTGAAAGGACCGCGAACGAGAAGTTTGTTGTTGGTGTCCGACACCGGATTGAGCTGCGTGCCCGCGCGCCGGAACTGCACGAATGCCCATAGCGGCAGCACGAACCCCAAGGCAACCACTGCCACGCCCAGCGGAACCGCGCGCAGATCGACCATCGATCGCCACGGCACGGCGGCGCTGAGCGCGCCGGCTATCGCCACGAAGATAAACACCCAGATGGGCGGCGGAATTCTCACCATGGCGCGGTCCCCCCGATTGCGCAGCGCTCAGTAATTGGCCGACTGAAAATCATAATGTTCGATCCGTCCCACCTTGGCGACGGCCGCCTTGACGTCGGGGCGTTGTGTGACGGCGCGCAGCGTCCGGCCAGATTGCCGGTCTGCGGCGGACTGCGGGTAGAGCTGCTTGTAGTCCTGAAGCTCCAAGAGCGTCTGCGTACGCTGTGCCGGTGACGCCAATTCGGATATGATCACTTTGGCCGCGCTGGCTGCATCGCCCGTGCACAGAAGCGCGTGCAGATAGGCCCTTACGCCATCGGCACTGTGCTTGGCCATGTTTGCCAGCGTCTCGTTTCTCGCCGCTTTGTTGCCGGTCTGGGCGTAGGCGCAGGCGCGTACTGAGGCAAGGGCCATCTTTCCATAGTCCGACATGGGTGCGTTATCGAAAGTGGCCAAAGTCTGAAGCGCCGCTTTGGGCCGGCCCAAAGTCACATAGAGACCGGCCAGATTGATCGTCTGGCTGACATTGAACATGCCGTTCTCCGGCGTTCGTGCCGCCTGCTTCAGCGTCTGCACCGCCTCCTCGTTGCGCCCCAGATCGAGCAGTGCATTCTCTTTCACGTTCAGTATCCAGTTGAGTTGATCGGAAATATCGGAAAATGGCGCGGCGTCGCCGCTCTTCTGCTGCGCTAATGCTTGTGTCAGCGCGGTCTGGGTTAGATCCAGCGCGGCCTGCGGCTCGCCCCGTTGGAGCAGCAAGTTTCCTTTGACGTAGATGCCGCCGAGCCGATCGGGCGCCGCGGCAACCTTGGCTTGAGTGGTCTGCCAGAGCCGCTTCATGTAATTGGCCGGATCGAAGAAATCCCGCATTCGCTCCAACACGATGGCGAATCGGCTGTCGTCCCGTATGGCGACAAGCGAGTATAATGCTGTGAGCTTGTGTGCGGCTTCCAATGCCCCGCTGATATTGCCCTCGTCGATCCTCACGCGCACCAGCGCCAGATAATATGGAGCGGGGGGCAAGAAGGGGTCATGCGGTTTCCAGTTCGCAGCCGCCAGCGCTTCGACGAGCCCGCGCTCCTGTTGCAGTGGCAACGAAGCGGTGTCGTTCACGATCTGCAGTACGGCGCGATCGGGAACCTCCGAGAGGGTATCGGGCCATGAGCCGGCAAGCGTTGTCAGCGCCAGGACGGCATCGCCGTTGTGGTGCGCACCGATGGCCGCTTCCGCACGCAGATACCAGTCCGTGCCAGTGGCCCATGGTTCGGCACAGGCCTTCCGCAGGTTGGCCAATGCGTCGCTCACATCGCCAGTCGCCAGTAGCGCCACGCCCAGGAGGTGATAGGCCGCATACCGCAAGCGTGAATCGACGCGAGGAAAGGCCGGGTCTTTGACTGCCGGTTCAAGCACGGTCTTGGCGCCCTGGAGGTCGCCGTTCTGGGCTTTAAGGGCCGCCTCCCGGACAATGCGCTCAAGGGATGCCTGTTCGGCGCTTTGTTGCGCTTGCTGCTTGTCGCTTTGTTGCGTCTGCTGTTTGGCGCTTTGTTGCGCCGGCGGCTCCTGCTTCGGCAAGGGCGCGCAGGAAGGAAGCGATGCCGCGGCCAGCAACAATGATGTCGCGAGTGCCGCCAATATGTGTTTGTTCATGATCGCCCTCCGACTTCCAAGCGAAGCATAATCTTCCCGGCGCTGGCAACAATGCTTGCGTCGGCTCATGCTTTGGAAGACGGCTGCCACTCCCCTGCGAGGCAACAAACCTTTTCCCGTCAAGTCTGTTTCTCGTCTTCCGCGCACCCATATCCTGCGTCTCACGCTGCCGCGGGCTCGCGGCGGGCGAAGGCGAAACCTTGTCTGGAGATGCGATGGAAAAACACGCGCGGGTTTGAGTGGCCGGGTAGGGGACCCCTCCCCCCTGCCCAAAAGTCCCAAAAGCGAAAAACAATTATGTTGCGCGGGGCGGGCTAGGTGCCGCTTTGCCGCCGCCCGCTTGCCGAAACCGGGACTCGCTGGTATTGCCTCCGGGCTCCAAGACCTTCGGGAGAGGAGCCCTTCTTGAGCATTCGCGAAGCCCTCACCTTCGACGATGTGCTGCTGGTTCCGGCAGCCTCCGAGGTCCTGCCCGGCCAGGTCGACACCCGCACCCGCATCACCAAGACCATCGAGCTCGGCATCCCGCTGATCTCGGCCGCCATGGACACCGTCACCGAGGCCGGGCTGGCCATCGCCATGGCCCAGGCCGGCGGGATCGGCGTCATCCACCGCAATCTGACGGTCGCCGAACAGGCCGAGCAGGTGCGCCGGGTCAAGAAGTTCGAAAGCGGCATGGTGGTCAATCCGCTCACCATCGCTCCCGGCGCCACGCTGGCCGACGCGCTGGCGCTGATGGAGCGCCACCACATCTCCGGCATCCCGGTGGTGGAGGGGGCCGCGGCGAACGGCGCCGGTAAGCTGGTCGGCATCCTGACCAACCGCGACGTGCGTTTCGCCACCGATCCGCGCCAGCCCGTCCACGAGCTGATGACCAAGGACAGGCTCGTCACCGTGCGCGAGGGCGTGGGCATGGACGAGGCCAAGAAGCTTCTCCACCAGCACCGCATCGAAAAGATCCTGGTGGTCGACGATGCCTATCGCTGCGTCGGCCTGATCACCGTCAAGGACATCGAGAAGGCGCAGAAATATCCCAATGCCTGCAAGGACGAGCGCGGGCGCCTGCGCGTCGCCGCCGCCACCACCGTGGGCGATGACCGGGCTGGAGCGCGCGCTGGCCCTGATCGAGGCCGAATGCGATCTGGTGGTGGTCGACACCGCCCACGGCCATTCCAAGGGCGTGCTCGAAACCGTCGCGCGCATCAAGAAGCGAATCGAATTACACCCAGGTCCTGGCCGGCAATGTCGCCACCGCCGACGGCGCCAAGGCGCTGATCGATGCCGGGGCGGACGCCATCAAGGTCGGCATCGGGCCGGGCTCGATCTGCACCACGCGCATCGTCGCCGGCGTCGGCGTGCCGCAGCTCACCGCCATCATGGACGCGGTGAGCGTGGCCCGCGATGCGGGCGTGCCGGTGGTCGCCGATGGCGGCATCAAATATTCCGGCGATCTGGCCAAGGCCATCGCCGCCGGCGCCGATGTGGCGATGGTGGGCTCGCTGCTCGCCGGCACCGAGGAAAGCCCGGGCGAGGTGTTCCTCTACCAGGGCCGCACCTACAAGGGCTATCGCGGCATGGGCAGCGTGGGCGCGATGGCGCGCGGCAGCGCCGACCGCTATTTCCAGGCCGAAGTGAAGGACACGCTCAAGCTCGTGCCCGAAGGCGTCGAAGGCCAGGTGCCCTACAAGGGTCCGGTGTCAGCGGTGGTGCATCAGATCATCGGCGGGCTGCGCGCGGCCATGGGCTATACCGGCTGCAAGACGATCGCCGATTTCCACGAACGCGCCAAATTCGTGCGCATGACCGGCGCCGGGCTGCGCGAAAGCCATGTCCACGATGTGGTGGTGACGCGCGAAGTCGCCGAACTATCCCGGTGCGCAGTAGCGTTGCGACCGGCAGCCCGCCTTCAGTCGGTGATCGAGATCGTGGACGGGCTGGCCGCCTCCGCCATGCCGGCCGACCGTTTCATCCGCGAGTTTTTCCGCGCCCGCCGCTATGCCGGTTCGAAGGACCGCGCCGCGGTGGCCGAGCGCGTGTTCCAGATCTATCGCCACCGCGCCTCCTATGCCTGGCGAATGGGCGGCGAAGCCCCGCGCGCGCTGGTGATGGCATCGTTGCTGGGCGAAGGCGCAAGCGCCGACGACATCGCATCGCTGTTCGCGGGCGAAGGTTATGGTCCGGCGCCGCTGGGCGACGACGAACGCGCCGCCATCGCCCATCCGCCCCCCGGCGAGCCGCCGCTCCATGTGAAGGGCGAATTTCCCGCCTTCCTCGAGTCCGAACTGGTAGAACGCTTCGGCGACAGCCTACTCCTTGAAATGCAGGCGATGACGGCGCGCGCGCCTATCGATTTGCGCGTCAACTCGCTGAAGGCCACACGCGAGGATGTGCTCGCGCTGCTCCGCGCCGACGGCTACGCCGCCGAGCCCGCGCCCTATGCGCCCCACGGCATCCGCGTCGCCTCCGGCGAAGGTGCGGCGCGGCTTTCCCGCCACAGCGCCTATGAAGGCGGTCTGTTCGAATTCCAGGACGAAGCCTCCCAGATCGTCTGCGGTCTCTGCGGCGCGAAGCCCGGCATGCGGGTGCTCGATCTGGCGGCCGGTGCCGGCGGTAAGGCGCTGGCGCTGGCGGCGCAGATGGAGAACCGGGGCGAGATCGTCGCCGCCGACATTGCACCCGGCCGCCTGGCGCAGATCGGCCCGCGCGCGGACCGCGCCGGCGCCGCGATCATCCGCACCGATTCCGCGCCCCAGGGCGCGTTCGACGTCGTCCTCGTCGATGCGCCATGTTCGGGCTCGGGCGCCTGGCGCCGCCAGCCGGAGCAGAAATGGCGGCTGACCCCGGCGCGGCTGGCCGAACTCCTCCAAATTCAGGACAGCCTGCTCGACCGCGCGGCGGCCCATGTCGGCGCCGGCGGCCGTCTGGTTTATTCCACCTGCTCGCTGCTTCCTTGCGAAAATGAACACCGGGTTGCCGCGTTTTTAGACCGCACCCCCGGCTTTGCTGCTATCCCGGCCGCCGCGCTGTGGCACGGAAGCGCGCAGTTGCCGCCGGGCATGGGTGAATTCTTCGTCGCCAGCCCCTATGCTGGCGGCATGGACGGCTTTTTCGCCGCGGTGCTGACGCCACGCTGATCGGCGGCGGCCCGCGTCGGGTGATGCGAAGGAGATGGGTGTGAGACCTCACCTGCTTGAGGGCCTTGTGGCCGCGATCCTGGCGTGCGGTCTTGTGGCGGCCGCGCCTGTGGGCCATGTCGAATCGCTGATCTCCCAGGCTCACGCCGCTGCCGCCAAAGGCAAGATGGATGACGCCCTGGTGCTTCTGCAATCGGCGGTGGTTGCCGATCCGTCGCGCGCGGCGAGCTATCTGGCGCTGGCACAGCTCTACGCCGAGCAGCGCGACTTCCATTTTGCCCACAAATATTATGACGAGGCGCTCTACCTCGATCCCGCTCTGGCCTCGGCGCTGGAAGGCGAGGGCCAGGCCGATCTGGCGCTGGGCGACCGCGAGGGCGCGCAGCAGATGCTGGACCGGCTCGAGAAAAGCTGCGGCGCCCAATGCAAGGAGACGGTGAGCCTGCGCGCCGCCCTCGACCTCAGCAAACGCGCCGAGGCTGATGCGGCACCGCCTTCGCTGGACAAGCATTAGGGCTGACTCTATAGCCTGCCCATGGCGGCAGCGGTTCTTGTCATCGATTTCGGCTCCCAGGTCACACAGCTGATCGCGCGCCGCGTGCGCGAAGTCGGGCGTCTATTGCGAGATCGTCCCCTACAACAAGGCGGACGCGGCTCTGACCGAGGGCCCGCCCCAGGCCATCATCCTGTCGGGCGGGCCGGCCAGCGTTACCGAGGCCGCATACCCCGCGCGCGCCTGACGCCGTGTTCGAACTGGGCGTGCCGGTGCTCGGCATCTGCTATGGCGAGCAGACCATGGTGGCCCAGCTCGGCGGCCGGGTCGAAGGCTCGAGCAAGCGCGAATTCGGCCGCGCCGATATCGAGGTCGTCGGCCAGTCGAAGCTGTTCGACGGCGTCTGGGCGCTGGGCGCGGCCGACCATGTGTGGATGAGCCATGGCGACCGGGTGATCGATCTGCCGCCAGGCTTCCACGCCATCGCCGTCAGCCGCAACGCGCCTTTCGCCGCCATCGCCGACGAGACGCGGCGCTTCTACGGCGCTGCAGTTCCATCCCGAGGTCGTGCACACCCCGCGCGGCGGCGGCGCTGCTTGCGAACTTCGTGCAGAACGTGGCCGGCATCGCGGCCGACTGGAGCATGAAGGCCTTCCGCGAGCAGGAGATCGCCAAGATCCGCGCCCAGGTGGGCTCGGCGCGCGTGATCTGCGGGCTTTCGGGCGGCGTCGATTCGTCCGTGGCCGCGGTCCTGATCCATGAAGCGATCGGCGACCAGCTCACCTGCATCTTCGTCGACACCGGGCTGATGCGCGCGGGCGAGGCGGAGGAGGTCGTCTCGCTGTTCCGGGGCCACTACAACATCCCGCTGGTCCATGCCGAAGCCGAGGAACTGTTCCTTTCGCGGCTCGAAGGCGTCAGCGACCCCGAAAAGAAGCGCAAGATCATCGGCGCCAGCTTCATCGACATCTTCGACGCCGAAGCCGAGAAGATCGGCGGCGCCGAATTCCTGGCCCAGGGCACGCTCTATCCCGACGTGATCGAAAGCGTCTCGGCGCTGGGCGGGCCCTCGGCCACCATCAAGTCGCATCACAATGTCGGCGGTCTGCCCGAGCGCATGAAGATGAAGCTGGTCGAGCCCTTGCGCGAACTGTTCAAGGACGAGGTGCGCGCGCTCGGCCGCGAGCTCGGCCTGCCGGAGCATTTCGTCGGCCGCCATCCCTTCCCGGGACCGGGGCTGGCCATCCGCGTGCCCGGCGAGATCACGCAAGGAGAAGCTCGAAATCCTGCGCCAGGCCGACACCATCTATCTCGACGAAATCCGCAAGGCCGGCCTCTACGACGAGATCTGGCAGGCCTTCGCGGTGCTCTTGCCGGTCAAGACCGTGGGCGTGATGGGCGACGACCGCACCTACGAACATGTCTGCGCGCTTCGGGCCGTGACCTCGACCGACGGCATGACGGCGGATTCCTATCCCTTCGACCACGATTTCCTGCGCCGCGTCGCCACCCGCATCGTCAACGAGGTCAAGGGCATCAACCGCGTGGTCTATGACGTGACGTCCAAGCCGCCGGGGACGATCGAGTGGGAGTGAGGAACGGCCGCTGAACGCGTCGAGCTTGGGCGAGCTGCAATGGCGAAAGTGCGATGATCACCCTCTACGGCATCAAGAACTGTGACACGATGAAGAAGGCGCGGACCTGGCTCGACGATCACGGCATCGAATACCGCTTCCACGACTACAAGGTGGAAGGCATCGACCGGACAACGCTCGAAGGCTGGGTCAAGGCGCTCGGCTGGGAGACGGTGCTCAACCGCGCGGGCACCACCTTCCGCAAGCTGTCCGAGGCCGACAAAGCGGACCTCACCGAAAAGAAGGCCGTCGCCCTGATGGCCGCCCAACCCTCCATGATCAAGCGGCCCATGCTCGATCTGGGCGGCAAACTCCATGCTGGATTCAAGCCCGAGAGCTATGCGGCGCTGCTGGCAAATATTAGGAAAATCAAGTAGATTCAATAAGATATACCGAATTTGGCCATGTGGCCAGTGTCACTCTGGTCTGATCGGGCAGGTTCGAACCCGCTTCCCTTGTGCACAATTTCCCGGTTACGCTTTTGAATTGGGGTTAGGTATACGGGGAGACATAAGATGTTGCGCAGATTGCTTGGCGCAATCGTCAAGAAGGGCAAGCTCACCCTCGTCACGCCGCGCTGGACCCATAGCTTCGGCGAGGGCGCACCTGAGATCATTGTCAAGATCCATGACCGCAGCGCGGTTGCCGAACTCGCGCTCAATCCGGATCTGAAGCTGGGCGAGCTTTACATGGACGGCCGGCTCACCGTCGAGGACGGCGACATCGCCGACCTGCTCGATCTGTTGATGAGCAACATCGCCAACAACAAGACCAGCGGGATGCTGAAGTTCGGCCGCGCCGTCCGCCGCGCGCTCAGGCCGTTCGAGCAATACAATCCCGTGCACCGCGCCAAAGCCCATGTCGCCCATCACTACGACCTGTCGGGCCGGCTCTACGACATGTTTCTCGACAAGGACAAACAATATTCTTGCGCCTATTTCTCCGAACCGGGCGAGAGCCTGGACGACGCCCAGATCGGCAAGAAGCGGCACATCGCCGCCAAGCTCTATTGCGACAGGCCGGACCTCAAGGTGCTCGACATCGGCTGCGGCTGGGGCGGGCTGGCGCTCGATCTTGCCCGCGACTGCAATGCCAATGTGCTCGGCATTACGCTCAGCGAGGAGCAGATCGCCGTCGCCAAGGAGCGCGCCGCCCGCGCCCGCATCGACGACCGCTGCAAGTTCGAGCTTATCGACTACCGGAAGCTCGCTGGCAGCTTCGACCGCATCGTCTCTGTCGGCATGTTCGAGCATGTGGGGGTGCCCCATTCTCCCGCCTTTTTCAGCAAGGTGCGCGACCTTCTGGCCGCCGACGGGGTGGCGTTGCTGCACACCATCGGCAGGAGCGACGGTCCCGGCGCCACCAATTCCTGGATCAGCAAATACATCTTCCCCGGGGGCTACACGCCCGCGTTGTCAGCGAGATCTTGCCGCTGATCGAGCGGCGCCGGCCTCATGGTCTCCGACGTCGAGGTCCTGCGGCTCCATTACGCCGAGACGCTCAAGGAATGGCGCCGCCGCTTCAAGGCGCGCTGGAACGAGGTCGCCGCAGATATACGACGAACGCTTCTGCCGCATGTGGGACTTCTATCTGGCCGGCTCCGAAATGGGCTTCAGGGACGAGGGGCTGGTCGTGTTCCAGGTACAGCTGGTCAAGGACGTCAAGGCGCTGCCGCTCACCCGCGACTATATGTACGAAGCCGAACGGACAATGAAATTCGCCGGCACCGAGCAGATGCCGCGGCCCAAGCGGGTGGCCTAGCTCCACACGCGTCCGTGAATCGCAAGTGCGGGATTGCCTCTTCCGCCGCCAAAGCGGATATACCCACAATTGCGTGCGCCGCGCGCGGCTTTCGATCTAAGCTGTGCACAACGATTCGTTCCGGGTTGCGGTGCGCCCCGCGCGCCGCTTGATTCGCGGTCCCCTTGAAGGGACCAGCGCCTCCGGAAGCCGAGAGCACCATGGAACAAGAGGTCTATCGCCACGTCCCCTACGACATCGATGTCGAGCAGGCGCTGCTCGGCGCGATCCTGGTCGACAATCAGGCGATCGAGACCGTGTCCGCGGTGCTGAGGCCCGAGCATTTCTACGATCCGCTGCACGTCGCGGCTCTATGAAGTGATGGTCGGCCCAGTTCGAGCGCGGCGGCATGGTGGTCACGCCGCTCACGCTGCACGCCGCCATGAAGGCCGATGCGGGGCTGGTCGGAGGTGGGCGGCCACGGCTATCTGGCCGGACTGGCCGCAGGCCGCGCCCGCGATGCCCAATGTGCGCGACTATGCGCGCATCCTGCACGATCTCGCCGTGCGCCGGGCGCTGATCCATATCGGCGAGGACATCGTCAACACCGCTTACGAGGCGCCGCACGACAATCCGCCCCAGGCCCAGATCGAGGCGGCGGAAAAGGCGCTCTACGGGGTCGCCGAGACTTCGCAATATGGCGAAGGGCCGCTCGATTTCGCCGAATGCTCTGCGCCGTGCGGTGGAAAGCGCGGAGAAGGCCCAGGCCCGCGGCGGGCGCATTTCCGGCGTCCCCACCGGCTTCACCGATATCGACTCGCTGCTGGGCGGGCTGCAGCCCTCCGACCTGCTGATCCTGGCCGCGCGGCCCGGCATGGGCAAAACCTCGCTCGCCACCAACATGGCGTTCCACGCCGCGCGCGCATGTGGGCCCAGGACATCGAGGAGGGCGCGGAGGTGCCGCGCGGCGCGCCGGTGGTGATGTTCTCGCTCGAAATGGCGGCACAGCAGCTATCCGCCCGCATTCTCTCGGAGCAGACCGAAATCGAGATGTGGAAGATCCGCAATGGCCGCTTCTCCGACAGCGAATGGGAGAACTTCGTCCTCACCATGCAGGAGCTGTCGACACTGCCGCTTTACATCGACGACACCGGCGGCATCTCCATCGCCCAGATCGCCGCGCGCGCCCGTCGCCTCAAGCGCGAAAAGCAGGTCGGGCTCATCGTCATCGACTATCTGCAGCTCATCCGCCCCTCGCGCCGGTACGACAACCGGGTGCAGGAGATCACAGAGATTTCGACCGGGCTGAAGACGTTGGCCAAGGAGCTCAACGTTCCCATCCTGGCGCTGTCGCAGCTTTCGCGCGGCGTCGACTCGCGCGACGACAAGCGCCCCGTGCTCTCCGATCTGCGCGAAGTCGGGTTCCATCGAGCAGGACGCCGACGTCGTGATGTTCATCTTTCGCGAGGAATATTATCTGAAGACGCGCGAGCCCGATCCCAGCACGCCCGAGCATGCCAAATGGGTCGAAAAGATGGAGCGCGTGCACCGCCGCGCCGAAATCCTGGTCGAGAAGCATCGCCACGGCGCCACCAACCGTATCGAATTGTTCTTCGACGACCGCTTCACCCGCTTCTCCAATCTGGCGGCCGACGAGTAGCGCCCGCCGATGCCGCGCGCGCTCAGTCTCCATCGTGAGCATCATCTGGTCTCCCGCATCGGCTGGCTGCGCGCCGCCGTGCTCGGTGCCAATGACGGCATCCTTTCGACCGCCAGCCTGATCGTCGGCGTAGCCGAAGGCGCGGCCGGTCGCGATGCGGTGCTGCTGGCAGGCGTGGCCGGCCTTGTCGCCGGCGCCATGTCGATGGCGGCGGGCGAATATGTCTCGGTTTCCTCGCAGGCCGACACCGAACGCGCGGACCTCGCCCGCGAGCGCGAGGAGCTCGAGGAAAATCCCAAGGCCGAACACATGGAGCTCACCAACATCTACATCAAGCGCGGCCTCGACCCGCAATTGGCCGGCGAGGTCGCCGAGGAATTGATGAAACGGGACGCGCTTGGCGCCCACGCCCGCGACGAGCTCGGCATTTCCGAGATCGCGGCCGCGCGCCCGGTGCAGGCGGCGTTGACCTCGGCGGCGAGCTTCGCTTCGGGTGCCGCCCTGCCGCTGATCGCGGTGATCGCCGCGCCGTCGGCCTCTCTGGTGGCGACCGTGTTCGCCGTCTCGCTCGTATGCCTGGCGGCGCTGGGAGCGGTGGGCGCGCGCGCGGGCGGCGCCGGCATCGTCCGCGCGACCCTGCGCGTGGCCTTCTGGGGTGCCTTGGCAATGGCGGTGACGGCGGGCATCGGCCGCCTCGTCGGCGCGGCAATCTAGGGGCTCGCTTTGACGGGCGGGAGCCGGCCCGGCATTGTCGCGGCCACCATGGAATCATCTTCCTTCGAGGCGGCGCGGCTGACGGTCAGGCTGGGCGCCATCGCCGCCAATTACCGCGAGCTCGGCCGCCGCGCCGGAACGGCCGCGGTCGTCGCCGTGGTCAAGGCCGAGGCTTATGGGCTCGGCGCCAAGCCGGTGGCCCGCGCATTGGCGGCGGCCGGCTGCGACACCTTTTTCGTCGCCCGCGTCGAAGAGGGCGTCGCGTTGAGGCCGGTGGTGCCGGGCGCCCGCATCTTCGTGCTCGACGGGGTGACGGCCGATCTGGTGCCGGTTTTCGTCGCTCACCGACTCACGCCGGTTCTCAATTCGCTCGACGAAATCCAGGTGTGGTCATCGTCGGCGCGCGCCCAGCGCGACATCCTCGAGGCCGCGCTTCATATCGACACCGGCATGAACCGGCTTGGCCTGTCCGACGACGAGCTGGCGGTGCTGTCGGCCGCGGCCCATGAGCGGCTCGCCTCCATTCGCACCGTGCTGGTGATGAGCCATCTGGCCTGCGCCAACGAGGCCGATCACCCGATGAACGAAATGCAGCTTTCCCGCTTCCGCGGCGCGCTGGCGATGCTGCCGGCCGCGCCGGCAAGTCTGGCCTCGACCGGCGGCGTGCTGCTCGGCAAGCACTATGGCTTCGATCTGGTGCGGCCCGGCATCGGCCTTTACGGCGGCAATCCCTGGGCCGGCCGGGACAATCCCTTCCAGGTGGCGGCCGTCTTCACCGGCCGCATCCTCCAGCGCCGGCGAATTGACAAGGGACAGAGCGTTGGTTACGGAGCGTCGTTTCGCAGCGAGCGCCCGTCCGTGCTCGCGACGGTTGCACTGGGATATGCAGACGGTCTCATGCGCGCCATCGGCAATCGGGGGGAAGGCGCGATCGCCGGCATGCGCGTGCCGGTGGTGGGCCGTGTCTCCATGGATCTGGTGACGCTCGATGTGAGCGCGGTGCCCGGGGCGCTGAGCGCGCCCGGCTGCGAGGTCGAATTCTTCGGCGACACCATCTCGCTCGACGAGGCGGCCGAGGCGGCAGGCACCGTCCACTACGAAATTCTCACTTCGGTTTCGCCGCGGGTGCCCCGGCGCCATCTCAGCGAGGCCGCATCGTGAATTTCTTCGTGAATTTCCTGGCAGCGATCGGGCGCCTGACCCTGGCGGCGCTGGCCGAGATCGGCCGGCTCACCATCTTCACCTGGCGGAGCGTGAGCGGCATCGTGCGCCCGCCTATCTATTGGCGGCTGACCGGCCAGCAGATTATGCGTATCGGCTATTTTTCCCTGCCGGTGGTGGGGCTGACCGCCTTCTTCACCGGTGGCGTGCTGGCGTTGCAGATTTATATCGGCGCCAGCCGCTACGGCGCCGAGGCCTTCGTGCCGGTGGTGGTGCTGGTCGGCATCACGCGCGAGCTGGGGCCGGTGATCTCGGGCCTGATGGTGGCCGGCCGCGTGGCGGCGGCCATCGCCGCCGAGATCGGCACCATGCGCGTGACCGAACAGATCGACGCGCTGACCACGCTCTCCACCAATCCCATCAAATATCTGGTCGTGCCCCGCCTTGTGGCGGCGGTGGTCACCATGCCCATCCTGACTGCCGTCGCCGATTCCATCGGCGTCTTCGGCGGCTATGTCGCCTCGACCAAAAGCCTCGGCTTCAACGGCTCGGTCTATCTCAGCAACACGATGGAGGCACTCGCCTACAAGGACGTTTCCTCCGGCCTGATCAAGTCGGCTGTGTTCGGCTTCATCATCGCGCTGATGGGCTGCTACAACGGCTTCAATTCCAAGGGCGGTGCCCAGGGCGTGGGCGAAGCGACGACCACCGCGGTGGTGTCGTCGTCCATCCTGATCCTGGCCGCCAATTATCTTCTCACCAACCTGCTGTTCGCGGACTGATGGCGATGGCGGAAGGCGGCAAACCCAAGGTCGAGTTGCGGGGCGTCAAGAAGCGCTTCGGCAGCAAGGTGGTGCTCGACGGCCTCGATCTCGTGCTCGATCAGGGCAAATCGCTGGTGGTGATCGGCGGCTCCGGCACGGGCAAGTCCGTGATGATCAAATGCGTGCTCGGCATCCTGAGGCCCGATGCCGGCCAGATCTTCGTCGACGGCAAGGAGGTCACGCATCTGGGCGGCCGCGCCCGCGATGCCGTGCTGAAGAAGTTCGGCATGCTGTTCCAGGCCGCGGCCTTGTTCGACAGCCTGCCGGTGTGGGAGAACGTCGCCTTCGGCCTGATCCAGGGCCGCGGCATGGCGCGCCGCAAGGCGCGCGAAATGGCGATCGAGAAGCTCGGCAAGGTGGGGCTGGGCCCGGAAGTCGCCAATCTGTCGCCGGCCGAACTCTCCGGCGGCATGCAGAAGCGCGTGGGGCTGGCCCGCGCCATCGCCGCCGGTCCCGAGATCATCTTCTTCGACGAGCCGACCACGGGCCTCGACCCGATCATGGCCGACGTCATCAACGATCTGATCGTCTCGACCGTGGAGCGGCTGGGCGTCTCCACGCTGTCGATCACCCATGACATGGCCAGCGCGCGCAAGATCGCCGACCGTATCGCCATGCTCTACAAGGGCAAGATCATCTGGCAGGGCCCGACCGAGCAGGTCGACAACAGCGGCAACGAATATGTGGATCAGTTCATCCACGGCCGCGCCACCGGCCCCATCAAGATGGAAGTGAGAAGGTGAGCAGCTACGCATACTTGCGACGGGCAACGTCCAACTGCGTACAATTCATCGAAGACGACGAAAGTGAAGTGCTGACCCCTGAGTTCGCTGATGATCTGCGCAAAATGGGAATTGTGTGCGCCTACGTTGACTACTTGGAAGCGCGCGGCGGCGAGCTAGAACTCTTCAATACAATTGCAAACAGGCTCCGCCTGGATAACGCCCCGTACGTGCAAGGCCCTGTGTGGCCCGGCGTGCCATTTCTTGACGATCTAGGCGGTAAGTCGGAAGACAGTCCTGGCGTTGCAATCGTGGTGGATAACGCCGACAGCCTTCTTTCGGACAATCGAAGTGCGATGTTCCGGCTGATCGAGGCCTTCCTGATCCAGTTCCACAACTGGCTGGAGAAGGGGAAGCCTTGCCATCTGTGCCTTCAGATGAGGAAGGATCCGCTCGTCAGGCGGTTCTTCGAGCAGATGTTGTGAGAATGGCCCGTGCCAACGCCACCTTCGTCTGCCAGGCTTGCGGCGCCGTCCATGCCAAATGGGCGGGGCGCTGCGAATCCTGCGGCGGCTGGAACACCATCGTCGAGGAAGGCGCTCCTCCGCCCTCCGGTGCGGGCAGGCGCCCCCGTGGCCGGCCCTTCGCGCTCGAAGACCTGAAATCGGCCGAAGAAGCCCCGCCGCGCCGCGTCACCGGCATCGCCGAGTTCGATCGCGTCTGCGGCGGCGGCCTGGTGGCGGGTTCGGCGCTCTTGGTCGGCGGCGATCCCGGCATCGGCAAATCGACGCTGATCCTTCAGGCGCTGGCCGCTTACGCCAAAGCCGGCGGCCGCGCGGTCTATATCTCGGGCGAGGAGGCGATGGCGCAGGTGCGCCTGCGCGCCGCCCGCATGGGGCTGGCCGATGCGCCGGTCGAACTGGGCGCGGCAACCTGCGTCGAAGACATCCTGGCCACGCTCGGAGCGGGTCCCACGCCGGGCATCGTCGCCATCGATTCGATCCAGACCATCTGGACGCAGGCGCTCGAAGCCGCGCCGGGAACCATCGCGCAATTGCGCACCGCCAGCTTCGATCTGGTGCGTTACGCCAAGGCCAGCGGGGCCGCGCTCATCCTCGTCGGTCACGTCACCAAGGAGGGCCAGATCGCCGGGCCCAAGCAGGTCGAGCATCTGGTCGATGCCGTGCTCTATTTCGAAGGCGAGCGCGGCCACCACTTCCGCATCCTGCGCGCGGTCAAGAACCGCTTCGGCCCCACCGACGAGATCGGCGTCTTCGACATGACGGGGCAGGGGCTGGTCGAAGTGGCCAATCCTTCGGCGCTGTTCCTGGGCGACCGCACGGGCGAGGCACCCGGCGCGGCCGTCTTCGCCGGGATCGAGGGCACGCGGCCTTTGCTGGTCGAAATCCAGGCGCTGGTGGCGCCGGCGGGCTACGGCACCCCGCGCCGCGCCGTGGTGGGCTGGGATTCGGGGAGGCTCGCCATGATCCTGGCCGTGCTCGACGCCCGCGCAGGCCTTGGCATTACCGGCCACGATGTCTATCTGAACGTTGCGGGCGGCCTGAAGATCGCCGAGCCTGCGGCCGATCTGGCTGCGGCAGCGGCGCTGGTTTCCGGCCTGTCCGGCAAGCCGCTGCCGCGCGATTGCGTGTTTTTCGGCGAGATCAGCCTTTCGGGCGACGTTCGCCCGGCGCCGCAGGCCGAGGCCCGGCTGAAGGAGGCGGCCAAGCTCGGCTTCGCCCGTGCCGTGGTGCCGACCGGCACCAAGTCGCTCGGCGGCGGGCTTGAGCTCAGAGAGATCGGCGATGTCGCCGAGCTGGCGGATTTCGCTGCGGCCGGGCCGCCATAGGCCCCGCCGGCCAACGTGGTAAACTTCGAATCGATGGGTGCGTTGAGTTTTTCCTTCTTGGACGTGGTGGTGGTGGCCGTGGTGCTGGCCTCGGCCGGCTTCGCGGCCTGGCGCGGCTTCGTGCAGGAGTCGCTGTCGATCCTGGCCTGGGCAGCGGCCGCCTTCGCCGCGCTCTATTTCGGCCCCTCGGCGGTGGTGCTGCTGCGCGGCGTGTTGTCGGGCTGGGGTGCGATCGTGGCGGCCTATGCCGGTATCTTCCTGGTTATCGTCATTCCGCTCTCCTTCATCAGCTATCGCTTCGCCGAAGGCATAAGACGCACGCCCATTCATGCGCTCGACCGCACGCTCGGCTTCGTGTTCGGGATCGTGCGCGGGCTCGTGATCGTGGCCATCTGCTATCTCGTGTTCTCGATGATCGTGCCGATTCCGCGCCAGCCGCGCTGGATGACGCAGGCCCGCCTGCTGCCGCTGATCCAGAGTTCTGCGCAGGTGCTGCTGGCGCTGGTTCCCGAACAGAAAATTACCCAGGCTCAGCGCGCCTCCAAACCCCATCGTGAGGCAAGCCGCGCCGCCTCCGGTGATGCCGATACGGCACATGCCCCGAAAACGCCGCAAAAGAGCTATGGCGCCAAGGATCGCCGCGCGCTAGACAGGCTCATCGAGACCACGGCAAACGGCGGCGGACAGAAGCCATGATTGGCGGCCAGCCTTTGGACGAGATCGCATGCGATGGTGATGCGCTGCATGAGGAATGCGGTGTCTTCGGCATCTTCGGCCATCCCGACGCCGGCGCACTGACGGTTCTGGGCCTCCATGCGCTTCAGCACCGCGGCCAGGAAGCGGCCGGCATCGTCACCTATGACGGCACCCAGTTCATCGCCGAGCGTCATGCCGGTCTTGTCGGCGACATCTTCGGCAAGAACAGCGCCCATGCGCAGAAGCTGAAGGGCGCCTTCGCGCTCGGCCACAACCGCTATTCGACCACCGGCGGCTCCACCATCCGCAACATCCAGCCCATGTTCGCCGATCTGGCCGGCGGCGGCATCGCGCTCGCCCACAACGGCAACCTCACCAATGCACGCCTCCTGCGCAGCCGGCTCGTGCATGACGGCGCGATCTTCCAGTCGACCTCCGACACCGAGACCATCATCCATCTGATCGCGCGCAGCTCCTTCAGCCGCATCGTCGACCGCCTGATCGACGCGTTGAAGCAGGTCGAAGGCGCTTATTCGCTGGTGGCGTTGACATCGAAGAAGCTGATCGGCGTGCGCGATCCCTTCGGCGTGCGCCCGCTGGTCTTGGGCAATCTCGACGGCGCTCCGATCCTTGCCTCCGAAAGCTGCGCGCTCGACATCATCGGCGCCGAATTCGTCCGCGACGTGAAGCCCGGCGAGATGGTGGTGGTGACCAAGGACGGCATCGAAACCTATTTCCCCTTCCAGCCGCAGCCCGAGCGTTTCTGCGTCTTCGAATACATCTATTTCGCCCGGCCCGATTCCAACGTCGAGGGCCGCAACGTCTACGAGGCGCGCAAGCGCATCGGCGAGGAGCTGGCGCGCGAGAGCCCGGCCGAAGCCGATATGGTGATCCCAGTGCCGGATTCGGGCGTGCCCGCCGCGCTGGGCTATTCGGCGGTCTCCGGCGTGCCCTTCGAGCTTGGCATCATCCGCAACCATTATGTCGGCCGCACCTTCATCGAGCCGTCGGACCGCATCCGCCATCTGGGCGTGCGGCTCAAGCACAATCCCAATCGCGAAAGGATCAGGGGCAAGCGCGTGGTTCTGGTCGACGATTCGATCGTGCGCGGCACCACCTCCAAGAAGATCGTGGAGATGGTGCGCGATGCCGGTGCCGCCCAGGTCCATTTCCGCATCGCCAGTCCGCCGACGACGCATTCCTGCTTCTACGGCGTCGACACGCCGACCACCGAGGAGCTGCTCGCCCACCGCATGGATGTCGAGGAGATGCGCCGCTATATCAACGCCGACAGCCTGGCCTTCGTCTCGGCGAACGGTCTCTATCGTGCCATGGGGCTGCCCGGCCGCAACGCCGCCGCACCGCAGTTCTGCGATGCCTGCCTCTCGGGCGCCTATCCGATCGAGCTTGCCGATGTGAACGGCGGCGAGAAGGACCGGCAATTGTCGCTGCTGGCGGAAGTGGCCTAGAGCAATTCCAGGAAAAGTGGGACGCGTAGCGACAGCGTGCGCGCGGTTTTCCGTCCGGAATTGCGTGAAAACAAAGAATTAGAGCGGATCGACGATTCCGTGAAGCGATGATCCGCTCTAAGCGCGAATAGCAAAATCGCGAATGGCGAGTGGTGCGCCTTGCCCCGCGCATCCCTATTCGCTATTCGCCATTGCCTACTCGCGGAGAAATCCATGACCAAACCCTTCGAAAGCCGGATCGCGCTCGTCACCGGGGCCTCGCGCGGGATCGGCCGGGCCTGCGCGCTTGAGCTGGCAAAGGCGGGCGCCCATGTGATCGCGGTCGCCCGCACCGTCGGCGCGCTGGAAGAGCTCGACGACGAAATCCAGGCCGCCGGCGGAACGGCCACGCTGGTGCCGCTCGACCTGCGCGATTTCCCCGCACTCGACCGGCTCGGCGCGTCGATTTTCGAGCGCTGGGGCCGGCTCGACGCATTCCTCGGAAATGCCGCGGTCTTGGGCCTGATCACGCCGCTCACCCATCTCGATCCCGAGGTGTTCCAGGAGGCGTTCGACATCAATGTTACCGCCAATTGGCGGCTCATTCGCTCGCTCGATCCCTTGCTGCGCCGCTCCGATGCCGGCCGCGTGGTGTTGGTGAGTTCGGGCATCGCGCGCAGTCCGCGCGCCTATTGGGGCTGCTATGCCGCCAGCAAGGCGGCGCTCGAAAGTCTCGCGCTTACCTATGCCGACGAGTGCGAGAAGACCTCCATCCGCGTCAACCTGTTCAATCCCGGGCCCTTGCGCACCAAGATGCGCGCGCGCGCCATGCCGGCCGAGGACCCGATGACGCTGAAGCCGCCGGAAGCGGCGGCACCGGTGATTCTGGAAATGCTTTCGCCCGCCTATGAGGCAAACGGCAAGCTGGTGAACTTGAGGGACGTGGCCTGACGCCCGTCATTTCTCCGCATACGGATTTTTCGACGTGCGCAGCAGGAAGCGGATCGGCACCCCGCCAAGCCCGAAGCTTTCGCGCAAGCCATTCTGCAGATAGCGCAGATAATCCTGCGGCAATTCCTTCAACTGGTTGCCGAACAGCGCGAAAGTGGGCGGGCGCGCCTTGGGCTGGGTCATGTACCGGATGCGCACGCGCCGCCCCTTCACCGCAGGCGGGGGATGACGTTCGAGTGCCGCGGCGAGGAAGCGGTTGAGCTGCGCCGTCGGCACGCGCGTGTTCCAGGCCCTGTCGGCGGCGGTGATGACCGCCGTGAGCCGGACCAGCCCTTCGCCCGTGAGCGCCGAGATCGACACCAGCGGCGCGCCCGCGAGCTGGGGCAGCGAGGCGTCCGCCGTCTCGCGCAGCGCTTTGACGCGCGCGCTGCGGTCCTTGACCAGGTCCCATTTGTTGATAGCGAAGACCACGGCGCGGCCCTCGCGCGCGATCAGATCGGCGATGGTGAGGTCCTGCTTCTCGAACGGCGCCTCGGCGTCGATCATGACGATCACGCAATCGGCGAAGCGGATCGCCGCCAGCGCCGAGACCACCGACATTTCCTCGAGAGTCTTTCCGGCGACGCGCGCCTTTTTGCGCAGGCCCGCGGTATCGTGGATCAGGACGGAGCGGCCGTCGATCTGCCAGGCCGCGGCGATGGCGTCGCGCGTGATGCCGGCCTCGGGGCCCGTAAGCGAGCGCTCCTCGCCCAGAAGCCGGTTGAAGAGGGACGATTTGCCGACATTGGGCCGGCCCACGATGGCCAGATGCAGCGGCCGCTCGACCTGCGCATCGTCCGCCTCTCCGGGTTCGGTTTCGGGTTCTTCCGCAAAAGGTCTGAGCGCGATCAACAGATCGCTCAGGCCAATGCCATGCTCGGCCGACAGCGCCACCGGCTCGCCGAAGCCGAGGTCATAGGCTTCCGCAAATCCGGCGTCGGACGCGCGGCTCTCGCATTTGTTGGCGGCGAGGATCACCGGCTTGCCCGAGCGGCGCAGTGCCTCGGCGATGATTTCGTCGCCCGCCGTCACGCCCTCGCGGCCGTCGATGACGAAAAGGCAGAGATCGGCCTCGGCGATCGCGGCTCTGGTGCCTCCGGTCATGCGTTGGGCGAGGCTGCCGTCCGGGCCGGTCTCGAAGCCGGCAGTGTCGATCAGCCGAAAAGCGAGGGGACCGAGCTGCGCCTCGACCTCCTGGCGGTCGCGGGTGACGCCTGGCGTGCCGTGGACGATGGCAAGCCGCTTGCCTGCCAGCCGGTTGAACAGCGTCGACTTGCCGACATTTGGGCGGCCGATGATGGCGACGGTGAGGGACATGGCCTTGAAGGAGCGAGCAACGAGTAGCGAATAGCGAATAGCGAGGGAAAAGGCGATCCCCCCATTCGCCAGTCGCGTCTATCGCATCGCCACCAGCGCGGCGTCGTTGGTCAGGAGATAAAGCGTCTGGTTGGCGACGACAGGCGCGATCACGGTGCCGTCCGGGATCTGCACGCGGCCGAGAGCCTCGCCCGTATAAGGCGAAATCGATTGGGCGTAACCGTCCGACGACACCAGGATCAGCCGGTTCGACACCAGCACCGGGCCCGACCATATGATCGCTCCGTCCTGATCCTTTGGATTATCCCAGCGCGGCATCTGGTGGATCCATTTCACCAGCCCGTCCTTGCGCTGCAGGCACATGAGCTGCTCGTCCGTCGTCAGCACATAGATGAAATCGCCGGCCGCCCAGGGCGTGTCGATGCCGCCGATGTCGCGCGTCCACACCCGGTCGCCGGTGTTCAAATTGATCGCGGCCATGATCCCAGAATGGCTGATCGCGAACACCATGTCCCGGTCGATCACCGGCCGTCCGGCGATGTCGTCGAGCTCCGACAGCGCGGTGACCCCGCCGGTGCGCGTCAGCGTGTCGTTCCATGCAACCTGGCCGTTGGTCACGCGGATCGCATAGAGCTCGCCCGAGGAATAGGGCACCACCACATATTCACCGGCAACCGCCGCGCTCGTGCTTTCCAGGATCGAGGCCGACTCGGTGATGCCCTGCTGGTCCCACAAGGTCCGCCCGTCGGTCTCGGCCAGCGCGTAGAAATGATTGTCCTCGGAGGAGACGAAGACGCGTCCGCCATTGGCCACCGGCGCATTGACGATCGGCACGCCGATGACGTGCGTCCACAATTCCTTGCCGCTGGCCGCATCGAATGCGTAGATCGAGCCGAAGCCGGTGGTCACGAACAACCTGCCATCGTCGAAAGCGACGCCGCCGCCCATCCCTTTCGAAGGATCGATAGAGGTGTTCTGGCCGATAAGGCCGAGCGTGAATTCGTTGAGCAGATTGAGGCTGCCCTGCGGTGCCAGTTCCCGGCTCCACAGCGGCGCGCCGCTGGCCGCGTTGAACGCGAAGACATGGGCCTCGGAATCGAGCACGAAGATGCGCCCGTTCGCGACCACCGGCGGCGCGGTCAGCCGCGAATCCGAATCCGAGCCCTTGCCGGCATCCTGCTGCCAGATCTGGCGCAGCGGCCCGTTGGCCTCAAGATGATACATCGCGTTGGTGGCGTAGCCGCCCGGCTCGGGCCAGCTGGTGTTGACATAGGGCCGGGGCAGAAGCACCGGCGTGTTCTTGAGCGAGGTATCGGCTTGCAATGAATTGTCGGCTGTAAGCACCGAAATGCGCTGGCCCTTCAGTTTGGATTTGCTGACGTGGGTGAAAAGGTCGCCGAGCCCGAGCGAGTCGAAGGTCCCGCATCCGGCGAGGCCCGCGCAAAGCGCCAGGCACAGCCCCAGGCAAAGGCCACGACCCCAACCATTCGCGTTCATTTGGTGTTGCTGCTCTTCTTCGGTTGGGCTTTTGCGGCCGGCTTGGCGGGCGCTTCGGTCGTCGTGATGGCGTTGGGCGGGCCGATCGGCACGCTGCCGAAATTCTTGTCGCCGCCAGCCTTCAGGAAGGTCGCCATGGCGTTGGCGCGCTGCCGCACGCCGATCGGCGCTCCGCTGTCGGCGGCGAGCGCCTCGTATTCCTTCTGTGCGGCGTCCAGATTGCCGCTCTTGTAGTCGGAAAAGGCGAGAATCTCGCGCGCCATCGAATGCCAGGGGCTGGTGGGATCGGTGAGCGGCGCCAGAAGCGCCTCCATCTGCAGCCGCGGCGTGGTTTCGACCACCACCCAGGCTTCGCGCAGGCGCGCCACCGCGGCCAGCAGCGGATCGTCGCCGGCGGCAATTGTCTTGTAGAGGGCCACCGCGTTCTTGATGTCGCCGGTGGCGACGAGCGCATCGGCGTTCTGCAGCCGGGCCACCGCCGCATATCCGCCGGGCGCGCTGTCGGCGAGGCGTGCGAAGGCGGTTGCGGCATCGCTGGCGCGGTTGGAGCTGAGCAATTGCTCTGCGGCCGCATATTCGTCGGACGCAGTGATGCGCGCGCGGGCTTCGTAGTAGCGCCACAGCTGGTAGCCCGCCGCCGCGATGATGACGAGGGCCGCGCCGGCGATGAGGACATCGCCGTACTTCTTCCACAGCGCTGCGTAGCGCTCGCGGCGGACTTCCTCCTCGACTTCGCGGAAGATGTCGGACACCAGAAATTCCTCTTCGCGTGGAGCGGGATGTTGGGCCCGGTCAGATACGCCCGCGGCCCGGCCCAAGGTCTTGACGGCGAAGGATGATTAGCGGTTCGAGCGGGCGCTGGCAACTCGGGGCCCGCCTCCGGCGCCGGCTCAGGCCGACTTCTTCTTCATGGAATAGACATTTTCGCGGCCCGGGAAGCGGCGGCCGCGCACATCGGCGGCATAGGCCTTGACCGCATCTTCGATGGCAGATCCGAGATGGGCGTATTGCCGCACGAATTTGGGCGGATCGGGGTTGAGGCCCAGCATGTCCTCCATCACCAGGATTTGACCGTCGCAGGCCGCACTGGCGCCGATGCCGATGGTGGGGATAGGGATCTCGCTGGTGATCTTGGCTGCCAGCGGCTCGGCCATGCCTTCGAGCACGATGGCAAAGGCGCCGGCCTCGGCGAGCGCGTGGGCGTCGGCCTCGATGGCCGGCCATTCGGCTTGCGTCCGTCCCTGTGTCTTGAAGCCGCCGAAAATCTGGATCATCTGCGGCGTCAGCCCGATATGGCCGATCACCGGAATGCCGCGCTGGCTGAGATATCGGACGGTCTCGGCCATGCGCGTGCCGCCTTCGATCTTCACCGCCTGGCAGCCGGTTTCCTGGATCACGCGGGCGGCGTTGCGAAAGGCGATCTGCGGGCTTTCCTCATAGGTGCCGAAGGGCATGTCGACGGCGACGAGGGCGTGGCTGGAGCCGCGCATCACCGCCTTGCCATGCGTGATCATCATCTCGAGGGTGACGCCGAGCGTGTTCTCGAGGCCGTGCATGACCATGCCGAGGCTGTCGCCCACCAGCATCAGATCGACATGGTCGTCGAGCAGCCGCGCGGTGTGGGCGTGGTAGCAGGTCAGGCACACGATCGGCGTGCCGCCCTTGTGGCCGCGGATTTCCGGAACGGTGACGCGGGTCGCATGCGTGACGGCCGACATGATCTCACACTCCTGACGCGGGTGCCGGACGCTTCGGCCGGCGCAGCCAGTATATCCCATGCTGCGCGTGCGAAATAGGCGTCTTCGGTATCGTTGATTGCGCCGGGGTGGCTTCGATTTCCCAAAAATTTCACGATGTTAGCGGAACAGCGGCATCGGGGGGACGTTTGTAATTGCAAGGTCGCGACATCGCGGCCGATGGAAATGCCGGGTGTTGCAACGCCGCTCGGCGCGCATGTGCGAAGACAGTTCGCCCTGTGGCGACCAGCGCGCAGCGTTCGTCGTCCGAGCCGGTGCGTGCAACGGAAATCAGGGAGAGTGTAAGAGTGGCCCCGACCGATCGACACGCCGACGCGGGCGCGCTGCCGCGCGACCCGGTGGAACTGAAGCATCTGATATTGAAGCTGCGCTGGATCGGCGACGACGCCGAAGCCGAGCGCCTGCGGCAAATCCTGGGCCGCACGGCACCCGGGCAGATCTGCATCGAGGAGCGGCCGGCCACCGATTGAGCCGGCGCGGCGTTCAGGCCTCGGGAGCCTCGCCCTCGGCGCTCGCTTCGGGTTCGGGTTCGGCGCCTTCCTCGAACACCGACTCCGCTGCTGCGGCGGCTTCCTCTTCCTCGGTCACCTCGGCGAGCACGTCTTCGCCGCGGGCCTGGCGGGTGGCCTCGTCCTCGGTGCGGGCGATATTGAAGGTCACGGTCACGCGCACCTCGGGATGCAGCACCACCGAGACCGGAATCAGTCCGATGGCCTTGATCGCCTTGTCGAGCGGCACCTGGGTGCGGCTGACGGAGAAACCGCCGGCGGTGATCGCATCGGCGATGTCGCGGGGACTGACCGAGCCGTAGAGCTGGCCGCGGTCGCCGGCCGAGCGCAGGAGCATGAAGGTCTGGCCTTGGAGCTTGCCGGCGACGGCCTCGGCTTCCGCCTTGCGCTCCAGATTGCGCGCTTCGAGATGGGTCTTCTGGGTCTCGAAGAATTTGCGGTTGGATTTGGTGGCGCGCAGGGCCTTCTTCTTGGGCAGCAGGAAGTTGCGGGCGAAGCCGTTCTTGACTTTCACCTCGTCGCCCATCTGGCCGAGCTTTTCGACGCGTTCGAGCAGGATCACTTGCATGGGCTTCCTCCTACTTCACGACGTAAGGCAGAAGCGCCATGAAGCGGGCGCGCTTGATCGCCTTGGCGAGCAGGCGCTGCTTCCTGGACGAGACCGCGGTGATGCGGCTGGGCACGATCTTGCCGCGCTCGGAGATGAAGCGCTGCAGGAGCTTGACGTCCTTGTAGTCGATCCTGGGCGCATTTGCGCCGGAGAAGGGACAGGTCTTCTTGCGGCGGAAGAATGGGCGGCGGGCACCGGCGTGGCTCATTGCGCGGTCTCCTTCTCGCCAGTGCCGTCATCGGCTTTGGCGGTATCGTCCTTGTTTTCGCGGTCGCGGCGGGTCTTGTTCGACGACTGCTCGAACTTGTCGACCTTTACCGTCAGGTAGCGCAGCACGTCCTCGTTGATTTTGAGCTGGCGCTCGAGCTCAAGGATCGCCTTGGCCGGCGCGTTGATGTTGAGCAGGACGTAGTGGCCCTTGCGGTTCTTCTTGATGCGGTAGGCGAGACCGCGAAGGCCCCAATATTCCTGCTTCTCGACGTTGCCGCCTTCGCCTTCGACGATGGTCTTGAGGTGGGTGGCGAGCGCGTCGACCGCCTGCGCGCTGATGTCCTGGCGCGCGATCAGGAGATGCTCGTAGAGAGCCATGTCCGTTTCCCTTGTCCGGCCGGCGGTGCGGAGGGCCGGGTTAAGCCCTTGATCCGCAATGGCTCGCCGGGACGCCGGACCATCCGGCATGACCCTTTCGGGCTTCCTGGCGACCGCAGGCCGCATGAAGGGCCGCGATATAACCGGGTAGGGTGGCGGACGCAAGAGACGGGGCCCCTTGACTAAATATTTCACTCATGCAGAAAATATTACCTCAATCCAGAAGGAATCCGGCCATGGACGATCCCTTCCAACGCCCTACCCTTACCTCCAGCGTCTACTACAAGGATCCCTCGGCCGCGCTCGACTGGCTGGAGAAGGTCTTCGGCTTCGAGCGCATCATGGTCATCACCGACAAGGACGGCAATCTCGCCCATTCGGAGATGCGCTTCGGCGACGGCCTGATCATGGTCGGCTCCGAATGGGCCGACTATGTCGGCGAGCCCGAAGAGCGTCGGCGGCAAGAACACCCAGATTCTCCATGTGCATCTGAACGGAGGATATCGACGGCCATTGCGCAGCGCGCCCGGCCGCCGGCGCAGAAATCCTGCCGAGCCGGAAGAGCAGTTCTACGGCGACCGCACCTATCGCGCGCGCGATCCCGAAGGCCATATGTGGACCTTCGGCCAGACCGTGCGCGCGGTCAGCCGCGAAGAGGCGGAAAAGGCGAGCGGCCTCAAGATCGAAGGTTGGATTTGACAGCGGGCCTCGACCGCACGCTGGCGGCGCTGGCCGATCCGCACCGGCGCCGCGTCGTCGAGCTCCTGCGCGAGCGGCCGTGGCGCGCGGGCGAACTGGCGCGCGCGCTTCGAGCTCAATCCCTCGGCGCTCAGCCGCCATCTGCGCACGCTGAAGACGGGCGGCCTGATCGAGGAGAGCCATCCTGAATTCGATGCGCGCGTGCGCGTCTACGTCTCAAATCCGGCGCCATGGCCGAGCTCAAGGACTGGCTCGCCGAGACCGAACGGATGTGGAGCGAGCAGCTCGCCGCCTTCAAGGCGCATCTGGAGCGCGAGCCATGACCTCGAAGGTGCTGGTCTCGCTGCGCGTGGCCGCCGATCCGGCGCGCGCCTTCGCCGTTTTCACCGGCGAGATCGCGCGGTGGTGGCGCCCAAGCGCATGTTTCGCCTTCACGCCGCGCTCGCCGGGTGCAGTGGCGCTCGAGCCGCGGCTCGGCGGCGCCTTCACCGAAACGCTGCCGGACGGAAAGCTGTTCGAGATCGGCCGCATCACCGCGTGGGAGCCCGGTGCGCGGCTTGCCTTCACCTGGCGGCAGGCGGCGTTCCGGCCGGACCAGAAAACCGAAGTCGAAGTGCGCTTCGAGCCGGTGGGCGAGGAGACCCGCGTGACGGTGGAGCATCGCGGCTGGGACAGCGTGCCCCAGGACCACGTCGCCCGCCATGGCTTCCCGGATGCGGTGTTTCCTCACGCGCCACGGCGAATGGTGGCAGGCGCTGCTGCGGTCCTATCGCGCCCGATTGCCTGGAGGTCCGTGACCAGACAAAGGGCGCTGTCGCCGACGGCAGCGCCCTTGTTTCTGCGGCCTGGACAGGCGCCCGAAGCGTTTCTGCCTCATTGGCCGACGGGTCCGATGGGTCGGACCCGTCTTTGCGCTCTGTCGCCGGCCTGACGCGGGGA
This sequence comes from uncultured Pseudomonadota bacterium, assembly GCA_963775165.1. GTDB lineage: Bacteria > Pseudomonadota > Alphaproteobacteria > Micropepsales > Micropepsaceae > Rhizomicrobium. The sequence continues at coordinate 70,146 of CAVZHX010000007.1, forward strand.
ACCCGCGCGGGGCTCAACTGAGCGGGCGAAGTATCGGCCCGCGTTAACACTTCGTCAACAAACCTTAACGCCCGCGGACCCGATGTGACGGCGGCGTCATGGCCGTGATTTTCCCGGATTTCCGGGTTTCCGCGGGTGTCCATCGTCGCGCCGCCATGCACTACTGGCGCAAAGCAAGTTGGGGGAGAGACGTGGACGCAACCGGCAAGGCGTTTTCGAAGGCGGCCTGGCGGCTGGTGCCGTTTCTGGGCCTGCTCTATTTCGTCAGCTTTCTGGACCGCGTGAATGTCGGCTTCGCGGCGCTGACGATGAACAAGGACCTCGGGTTCAGTCCGGAGGTTTTCGGCTTCGGCGCCGGCATCTTCTTCATCGCCTATGCGGTGCTCGAAGTGCCGTCCAATGTGATGCTGGACAAGGCCGGCGCCCGGCTCTGGATCTTCCGCATCATGCTCAGCTGGGGCGTGATCTCGGCGGCGAACGCCTTTGTCTACAACCAGACCAGCTTCTACGCCCTGCGCTTCCTTCTCGGAACGGCCGAGGCCGGCTTCTTCCCGGGCATCATCTATTATCTGGCGTGCTGGTTCCCCAGCGAGATGCGCGCGCGCATGGTGGCGGGCTTCATGGCCGCCATTGCCCTGTCCGGCATCGTCGGTTCGCCGCTCTCGGGGCTGGTGCTCGGGATGAACGGCATCGCCGGGCTCGCGGGCTGGAAATGGTTGTTCCTGATCGAGGGGCTGCCCGCGATTGTGATGGCGTTCGTGGTGCTGAAGGTGCTGCCCGATGGCCCCGACGACGCGCGCTGGCTCGGCGACAACGAACGCGCGCTGATCAAGGCCCGGCTCGCCCGCGAGCCCCGGCGCGAACATGCCGAGCTGTGGCCGGCGCTCAGGGACGTGCGCGTCTGGATTCTCCGCCTTTCCCTATTTCGGCGTGGTGATCGCGCTTTACGGCCTGAATTTCTGGTTGCCGCAGATCGTCCAGGGCATGGGCTTCACCACTCTCGAGACCGGCTTTCTGGTGGCGTTGCCCTATCTCGCCGGCGCCGCGTCGATGTTCTTCTGGGGCCGGTTGAGCGACAGGAACGACGAGCGCATCGTCCATTTCGCCATTCCGGCACTGGTTGCCGCGGCAGGCTTCGCCGGCGCGGCCCTTCTGCCCGGCAATCTTGCCGTGTTCCTGGCGCTGACGGTTGCGGTCATCGGTGTCTATGCCAGCTTCGGCCCGTTCTGGAGCGTGCCGCCCCTGTTCCTTGAGGGCGTGGCGGCGGCAGGCGGCATCGCGCTGATCAATTCGCTGGGCAATCTCGGGGGCTTCGTCGGGCCCTCCATGATCGGTTGGGTCAAACAGACCACCGGCAGCTACAACGCCGCGATGGGCGTTTTGGCCGCCATGGCGGTCCTGGCCGCTGTCGCGATGGTGCTGGTGGGGCGCATGCGCTTGGCCCCCTGAGCCGCGCAGCCGGCCCCGCCCCAAGCTCCACTCCAAGCACACCCCCAAGGCCCACCAACGGCTTGACACCCGGCCCCCCCTTGGTCTTTGTGCCCGCCCCATAAGCGAGGACAGATGGGCGCGGCATTCATATTTCCGGGACAGGGCAGCCAGGTGGTCGGCATGGGCAAGATCGTGGCCGACGGCTTCACCGCCGCGCGCGAGGTCTTCGAAGAGGTTGACGAGGCGCTCAAGACAGAATCTGTCGCGTCTGATGTGGGAAGGCCCCGAATCCGAACTCACGCTGACCGAAAACGCCCAGCCTGCGATCATGGCCGCCTCGCTTGCCGTGCTTCGGGTGCTGACCAAGGAGGCAGGTCTGGATGTGGGCCGCCACGCCCGTCTTGTTGCCGGCCATTCGCTCGGCGAGTACACGGCGCTGGCCGCTGCCGGCGCTTTCACGCTCGCCGATGCGGCCAGGCTGCTCAGGATTCGCGGGGCGGCCATGCAGCGGGCCGTGCCGGTGGGCGCGGGCGCGATGAGCGCGCTCATCGGCGCCGAGATCGAGATGGCCGAGGAGGCCGCGCGCGAGGCGGTCGAACAGGCCGGCCGCGATGAGGCGAACCCTGTCTGCGTCGTCGCTAACGACAACGCCCCCGGACAAGTGGTGATCTCCGGCACGGCGGCCGCTGTCGCCCGCGCCGGCGAGATCGCCAAAGCCAAGGGGGCCAAGCGCGCGATTCCGCTTGCGGTCAGCGCGCCGTTCCACTCGCCGCTTCTGAAGCCCGCCGCCGACGCCATGGCCGACGCCCTCGCCGGGGTGACGATCCGCCCGCCGGCCGCGCCGCTCGTCGCCAATGTCACCGCCCAGGAAGTGTCCGAGCCCGAAACCATCCGCCGGCTTCTGGTCGAACAGGTGACGGCGCGCGTGCGCTGGCGCGAGAGCGTGCTTGCTTTCCGCGGATTGGGCGTTGATACGACCGTCGAGTTCGGCGGCGGCAAGGTGCTCACCGGCATGGTCAGGCGCATCGACAAGGAGCTTGCCACCGGCACGCTCGACATGCCCGCCGACATCGAAGCCTTCGCGAAGACGCTGTGATGGAGAGGGGAATTCCATGTTCGATCTGACAGGGAAGACAGCTCTTGTCACCGGCGCTTCCGGCGGCATCGGCGGCGCCATCGCCAAAGCCCTCCATCGGCAAGGCGCGAGCGTCGTGTTGTCCGGCACCCGCGCCGAGGCTTTGGAAGGGCTGAAGTCCGAGCTCGGCGAGCGGGCCTTCACCGCCCCCTGCAATCTGGCCGAAACGGCGTCCGTCGAAGCCCTGCCGAAAGCGGCGGAAGCCGCGGCAGGCGCATCCATCGACATTCTCGTCAACAATGCCGGCATCACCCGCGACAATCTCTTCATGCGCATGAAAGACGAGGAGTGGGATCAGGTCATCGCCGTCGATCTCACCGCGGCCTTCAAGCTCTCGCGCGCCGTCCTGCGCGGCATGATGAAGAAGCGCTGGGGGCGAATCGTCTCGATCACCTCGGTCGTTGGCACGACCGGCAATCCGGGCCAGGGCAATTACGCCGCCGCCAAGGCCGGCCTCGTCGGCATGACGAAGTCGCTGGCCGCCGAAGTCGCGAGCCGCAACATCACCGTCAATTGCGTTGCCCCCGGATTTGTCGTAACGCCAATGACGGATGCCCTAAGCGAGGAGCAGCGCACCGCCCTTCTGGGCCATATTCCCGCTGGCCGCTTCGGGGCGCCAGCCGACATCGCTGCCGCCGTGGTCTATCTGGCGAGTGAGGAGGCGGGCTATCTGACCGGCCAGAGCCTTCACGTCAATGGCGGGATGGCGATGATCTGACAGGGGATTCAAAGTGATAGCCGCTTGTGGCAGGACGTGGGCAGTTGTGTTACGAAACACGGGCCTTCGGCCGCACGGCAGCAGAAGGCCATGCCGCGGGCCAGATCGTGAGTGGCGGCGATGACAACGAACGAGAGGTTCCTACAGCAATGAGCGATACTGCCGAGCGCGTGAAGAAGATCGTGGTCGAACATCTCAACGTCGACGCCGAGAAGGTGACCGACACTGCCTCCTTCATCGAGGATCTGGGCGCCGACAGTCTGGACACCGTCGAACTGGTGATGGCGTTCGAAGAGGAATTCGGCATCGAAATCCCCGATGACGCCGCCGAATCCATCGTCACCGTCGGCGACGCCGTCAAATATATCGACAAGGCGCAGGCTTAGCGCGCGCCCGAGGGGCGCGCGAGAGCTTGGCCACCATGCGTAGAGTTGTCGTCACCGGACTGGGCCTGGTCACGCCGCTCGCTTGCGGCGTCGAGGAGACTTGGTCGCGGCTGATCGCGGGCCGCTCCGGCGCTCGGCCGATCACCAAGTTCGACACCACCGGTTTCGCCACAAGGATCGCCTGCAATGTGCCGCGCGGCGACGGCTCGGACAGCACCTTCAATCCCGACCAGTGGCTCGATCCCAAGGAGCAGCGCCGGGTCGATGATTTCATCCTGTTCGGGCTGGCTGCGGCCCAGCAGGCCGTCGCCGATTCGGGCTGGGTGCCGGCGACCGAGGAGGAGCGCTGCCGCAGCGGCGTGCTGATCGGCTCCGGCATCGGCGGCTTGCCGGGAATCGAGGAGGCCTCGCTGCTGCTGCGCGACAAGGGTCCGCGCCGCATCTCGCCCTTCTTCATTCCGGGCAGGCTCATCAATCTGGTCTCGGGCTATGCCTCGATCCGCTTTGGCTACAAGGGTCCCAACCATGCCGTGGTCACGGCCTGCGCCACCGGCGCCCATGCCATCGGCGACGCCGCCCGGATGATCATCTTCGACGACGCCGACGTGATGCTGTGCGGCGGCGCCGAGGCCGCGATCAGTCCGCTCGGTATCGCCGGCTTCAACGCCTGCAAGGCGCTTTCGACCGCCTTCAACGACACGCCGGAAAAGGCTTCGCGCCCCTACGACAAGGACCGCGACGGCTTCGTAATGGGCGAGGGATCCGGGGCCCTGATGCTGGAAGAGTACGGCCACGCCAAGGCGCGCGGCGCCAAAATCTACGGCGAAGTGAAGGGCTACGGCCTGTCGGGCGACGCCTATCACATCACCGCCCCCTCGGAAGACGGCGACGGCGGCTTCCGCGCCATGCAGATGGCGCTGCGGCGCGCGGGGCTGCCGGCCTCCGAGATCGACTACATCAACGCCCATGGCACCTCGACCATGGCCGACGGCATCGAGCTCGGCGCGGTCGAGCGCTTCCTGGGCAACGATCCCTCGGGCACCTCGATGTCGTCGACCAAGTCCTCGATCGGCCATCTCTTGGGCGCGGCCGGTGCGGTCGAGGCGATCTTCTGCCTCTTGGCCATGCGCGATGGCGTCGTGCCGCCGACCATCAACCTCGACAATCCGGACGTCGAGCCGCATCTCGATCTCGTCGCCAATGTCGCCAAGAAGCGCGAGATCAATGTGGCCATGTCCAACTCGTTCGGCTTCGGCGGCACGAACGCGTCGCTGATCCTGACGAAAGCGGCCTAGAAAATGGCGAAGGCTGGCCGCCGCTCGCAGCTTGTCGCGCGCGGTGCTTTCTTCGCGGTCTCCATTTTCATCCTGATCCTGGCTGGGACCTTGTTCTGGGAAGCCCAGAATTTCGTCGCTCCCGGTCCTGCCGCCAGCCAGGGCAAACAGACCATCGTGCTGATCGCGCCCGGCCAGGGCGTGGGCGGAATCGCGAGGATGCTGAAAGCGGCCCAAGTGGTTTCGAACGCGACGCTGTTTCAATGGGGCGTGCGGCTGCGCCGGCTCGGTTCCCGCCTCAAGGCCGGTGAATATGCGATTCCCTCCGGTGCCAGCATGAAGGCGGTTGCCGGCATCCTGATCGCCGGCAAATCCATCGAACACAAATTGACCGCCGCCGAAGGTCTGACCAGCCGGATGATCTATAATCTGGTCACGGCCGACCCAGTCCTGAAGGGCGATGCCGGCCCCGTGCCGCCCGAGGGCACGCTTCTGCCGGAGACCTATCTTTTCGTCCGCGGCACCAGCCGCCGCGAGATTCTCAAACACATGCACGAGGCGCAAACGAAGCTGATCGCCCGATTGTGGCCCGAGCGGGCCAAGGGCCTGCCCTTCGCCACGCCGGGGCAGGCCATCATCATGGCCTCGATCGTGGAGAAGGAGACCGCCCTTCCCGCCGAGCGCCGCCACATCGCCGCCGTCTTCATCAACCGGCTGGAGCGCGGCATGAAGCTGCAATCCGATCCCACCATCATCTATGGGCTGACCAGGGGCTATCCGCTCGGCCACGGCATCCGCGAGAGCGAGCTCGCCGGCAACACCGCCTACAACACCTATGTCATCGACGGCCTGCCGCCGACGCCGATCTGCAATCCGGGCAAGGATTCGATTCGTGCCGTTCTCGATCCGGCACAATCGGACGATCTGTATTTCGTCGCCAACGGCACCGGCGGCCACGTCTTCGCCGCCACCATCGCCGAGCACCAGAAGAACGTCGCGCGCTGGCGGCAAATCGAGCGCGAGGAAAGCCAGCCGGCGCATTGATCCTTCCGCTTTGCGCCGGCCGCCGTCGGGGGCTATCGTTTGGCCCGATCAGGGAGCACGACGCATGACGATCGTCAGCATGACGGGATTTGCCGAGGCGCATGGCGCACGCGGGCCTTTGCGCTGGCGCTGGGAAATCCGCAGCGTCAATGGCCGCGGGCTGGAACTGCGCCTGCGCGTGCCGCCCGGCTTCGACGGCATCGAGGCGGCGGCCAGGGTGCTCGCCAACGAACGTTTCCGCCGCGGCAATCTTCAGGCCACGCTGACGCTGGAGCCGCAGGAGAACGGGCGGGGCTTGCGCATCGATCCGGTCGCGCTTGCCGCCGCCGTCAAGATCGCGCGCGAAATCTCCGACGACACAGGGCTTGCACCCGCACGCGTCGACGGGCTGCTGGCGCTCAAGGGCGTGCTGGTGCAGGACGAAGTGCTTTCGGCCGACCCCGCCGAGCGCGCCGACCGCGACGCCGCCGTCATCGAAAGCCTGGCGGCCGCGATGGACCAGCTCCGGCGCGCGCGCCGCACCGAAGGCGCCAAGCTCTCTACGGTGCTGGCCTCGATCGTCGGCGAAGTCGAAAGGCTGACGCGCGAAGCCGGAAGCCTGGCCGCCGTCACGCCCGCGGCGATCCGCGACCGGCTCGCCGCCCAGATCAAGGACCTGCTCGGTTCCAACACCATTGCCGAGGAGCGGATGGCGCAGGAGGCGGCGCTGCTCGCCGTGCGCGCCGACATCCGCGAGGAACTGGACCGGCTTCGCGCCCATGTGCAGGCGGCGCGGGTGCTGCTCGATTCGAACGAGGCGGTGGGCCGCAAGCTCGATTTTCTCTCCCAGGAATTCAATCGCGAGGCCAATACGCTGTGCTCGAAATCGTCCGACATCGAGCTCACCAAGATCGGGCTGGCGCTCAAGGCCGCGATCGACCAGTTTCGCGAGCAAGCCCAGAACGTCGAATAGCGCGGGGCAGGCGGGGGCATGACCGACACCATCAAGCGCCGCGGATTGATGCTGGTGCTGTCTTCGCCTTCGGGCGCGGGCAAGACCACGCTGTCGCGCCGCCTGCTCGAAAGCGACACCGAGATATTCATGTCGGTGTCGGCGACGACGCGGGCCAAGCGCGCGGGCGAGATCGAAGGCAAGGATTATTTCTTCGTCAGCCCCGAGACGTTCGCCCGCATGGAACAGGCCGGCGAGTTCCTGGAACATGCGGTCGTGTTCGGAAACCACTACGGCACGCCCATGGCCCCCGTCGCTGCCGCGCTGACCGCCGGCCGCGACGTCCTCTTCGATATCGACTGGCAGGGCGCCCAGCAGCTCAAGGAGACCGCGCGCGACGATCTCGTCAGCGTCTTCATCCTGCCGCCGAGCCACGACGAGCTCGAACGCCGCCTGCACACGCGCGCCCAGGATTCCGAGGAGATCGTGCGCCAGCGCATGGCCCGTGCCGCCGACGAGATCAGCCATTGGCCGGAATACGATTACGTGGTCGTCAATCGCGACGTGGCCGCGGCGCATGCGCAGATCAAGGCCGTGCTCGAAGCCGAGCGCGTGCGCCGCGCCCGCCAGATCGGGCTTTCCGAATTCGTCACGCATCTGATGAAGAAGGTCTGACCGTTTTCAACCGGCGGCGAGCGCGGCACGGGCGCGCGCAAGCGCCGCAAACTGGGCGACCGTGAGCTGTTCGGCGCGCGCGGTGGGATCGAGGCCGGCGGCTTCGATCAGCGCGGACGTGTCGAGCCCCAAGGTCTCCAGGCCCAGGGTTTTGAGACTTTGCCGCAGCATCTTGCGGCGGTTGCCGAAGGCCGATGCCGTCACCTTTTCGAGATCGGCGAGATCGCATGGCGCCACCGGTTCGGCCAAGGGCTCGATCCGCACCACGGCCGAGGTCACCTTCGGCGGCGGGGTGAAGGCGCGAGGGTCGACCTCGAACATTATCTTCGCGCGCGCCCGCCACTGCGTCAGCACCGACAATCTTCCATAGGCCTTGCTACCGGAGGCTGCCGTCAGCCGTAAGGCCACTTCGCGCTGGAACATCAGCGTGGCGCTTTGCCAGAATGGCGGCCACCGCTCCGCGGTGAGCCATTTGATCAGAAGACCGCTGGCGATGTTGTAGGGCAGGTTGGCGGCGATGCGCACCGGCCCCGTCACGCCGCGCTCTGCGAACAGCGCGGCCTCGTCGAGCGCCAGCGCATCGGCCGCGACGATATCGAGCCGGCCGGGATACGCCGCCGCGATGTCCTCCAGCGCAGCGATGCAGCGGGCGTCGCGCTCGACCGCGATGACGCGGGACGCACCCTCGGCCAGCAATGCGCGCGTCAACCCTCCGGGGCCGGGTCCGACTTCGTAGATGGTGGCGCTTTCGAGCGGCCCCGCGGCGCGCCCAATGCGCCGCGTCAGGTTGAGATCGAGCAGGAAATTCTGGCCCAGCGACTTTTTCGCCGTGAGCCCGTGCGCGGCAATCACCCGCGACAGCGGCGGCAGCCTGTCGCCCGTGTCAGCCGGCTCTGGCATCGGCCATCGCAGCGGCCATGCGGATGGCCGCGAGTATGCTCCGAAGATCGGCCTTGCCGCTTCCGGCGATGTCGAGGGCCGTGCCGTGGTCGGGCGAGGTGCGCACGATCGGCAAACCCAGCGTCACGTTCACGCCCTCCCAGAACGCCAGCGTCTTGAGCGGAATCAGCGCTTGGTCGTGATACATGCACAGCGCGGCGTCGTAATGCGCGCGCGCCTCGGCGTGGAACATGGTGTCGGCGGGCAAGGGACCGCGCACGTCGTGGCCGCCGGCGGCGAGCGCGGCCACGGCGGGAGCGATGATGTCGATGTCCTCGCGGCCGATCTCGCCCGATTCGCCGGCATGCGGATTGAGGCCCGCCACCGCCAGCCTGGGGCGGGCAATGGCAAAGTCGCGTCTCAGCGCGTCCAGCACGATTTCGCCGGTCTCGACGATTGCGGTTTCGGTCACTAGCCCCGGCACGTCGGCGAGCTTGACATGGATCGAGAGCGGCACCACGCGCAAACCGCCGCCCACCAGCATCATCACCGCGCGATCGGCGCCGGTGAGCTTTTCCAGGAATTCGGTGTGGCCGGGAAAGGCGAAGCCGCCTTCCATCATCGCCGCCTTGTGGATCGGCGCGGTGACGACCGCCGCCGTTACGCCCTTCATCGCATAGTCGACCGCGGTCTCGATGGCGTCGGTGACGGCGAGCGCATTTTCGGGGAAGGCGCGGCCCGGCTCGCGCGCCTTGTTAACCTTGCGCGTGGAGATCAGCGCGTCGTCGTCGATCTTTCCGCAGGCGCGAAACACCTCGGGGTCGCCGACAAGCCGCAAGGGGTGGCCGCCGATCCGGCCGCCCAGTTCATGGAAGGCGCGCACGGCGAGTTCCGGCCCGATTCCGCCGGGCTCTCCCATGGTGATGAGGATGGCTGCGGCGCCCGTGGCCGGCTCAGCGGGTCTCGATGTCGGCATCGCGGCGCAGATCGCGCATATAGCGCCGTGCCAGGACGGACATCTGCTCCTGGAAAAGCTGGTTCTCGATATCGTCGCGCGTCGGCATCTTGAAGGCGGTGACCTTGGGCGCGGCATTGTCGCAGCGGACGATCAATTCGATGCCTGCGGAGGAACGGAACGGCTCGGTGGTCTGGCCGGGACCGGTTTGGGCGATCGCGTCCTGCATCTGCTTGTTCAGATCGGCCAGATGCATGTCGCCGAGCTTCATGTAGACCGCGCCCTGCACCTTGCCGATCAGATCGGGCAGCATCCCGCAATTGGCGATGTGGCCGCGGATCAGGCTGGCGGCCTGCAAAGCGTTCGCGGCCACCGTTTTCGGTACCGTGGGAGGCAGAGGCAACAGCACGCGCGCCAGCGGCAGGACGCCCGGCGGATATTGCGACGGCGGCGGCGCGGCCGCCTTGGTACCCTCGGGTTCCTCGCGCGCGCGAAGCGCCAGGATGTAATAGCCGCCGGCGGCGCGGATGGGCTTGCTGAGCTCGCCTGGCCGCAACGAGGTCAGCACCTTGTCGAGCGCCGGTTGCAGCTGTCCGGGCAGCACCCAGCCCATGTCGCCGCCCTGGGCGGCGGTCGGGTTCTGGCTGAACTGACGGGCGACCGACGCGAAGGGCGCGCCCTGCTTCAGTTGGGCCTCGATATTCTCCATGTCCTTCTCGACCTTGGACGCCTGCTCGGGCGTGTCGATGGGCATGAAGATCTCGGAGATGCGGAAACGCGGTTTGTTGGCGCCTTCGGCCGCGCGCTTCAATTCGAGGTCGACGTCGGACTGCGTCACGTGGACGTCGCCGCTGTAGCGCGCCTGCACGGTCTTCGACCACGCGATCTGGGCGGCAATCTGCCCGCGCAGCGTCGACATGTAGACGCCAGCCTGGCCCAGCATTCCTTCGAGCTGGGACATGCTCATCTGGTTTTCCTTGGTGATGTTCTCGATCGCCTTGTCGACTTCGGCGGAACTCACCGTGATGCCGATCTTCTGCGCTTCGAGCAGCTGGATGCGCTCGGTTTCCAGCTCCTTGAGCACCTGCTCGCGGATATCCTTCATCTGCTTGGCGTCGGGCTGGTATCCCGAGGTGGCGATGAACAGGGCGATGCGCTGGCGCAGATCGAAATCGGAGATGACGTGGTCGTTGACGATGGCGGCCACGCCGTCGCCGCGATAGTCGGCGGTCTGCGCGGCCGCGTTTGCCGCCGGGCCGGTCGAGGCGAGCGTCTCCAGCCCGTTCGCGGGTTCGGCCGCGAGCGAGGCTCCGGCAGGGGCGAGGGCGAAAACACCCGCCAGGACAGCGATGCCAATTCGTGCGATCAACGGACTGTCTTCGACTGCTTTCTTGGTTGTCCGGGCGGCTGCAGGCTCGGTCCGGCCGCGGCCGCTTACCCGGCGCGAGAATAGAGAATTCCGCCTTGGGTTCAAGGCGTAAGCCCCGGTCCGCTCACTCGGTCTAGAACACGTGGCGGGGGAACAAGTTGGCGTTCTGGCCGGCCAGGTCGCCGGTCTTGAGATCGACTTGCACCAGGATCGAGGTCGAGGGCGGAATGTCGCGGTCGCGGGTGTAGCGGCGCTGATAGGACAGCGACAGGCCCAGGCAATCGTCCTGCCAGCCCAGGCCGAACTCGGTGTCCAGCATCTGGTGCGCTTCGAGGTCGCGGCGGGCGGCCAGGAACACTTCCCAGTGGTCGAGCAGCCCGATGGTGGCCTGGCCGTTCACTTCCTGCCTGGGCCCGGCCAGCGCCACGGACTGCTGGTTGAGCTGCACATAGCTGATCTGGAGGTTGGAGCGCTGATAGGCGCCCGTGAAATAGACTTCGTTGCGCTCGATGTGGCCGCTGTCCGAAATCGATTTCGACGCGATGGGTGAGGCTGAAATAGGGCAGGAAGCGAATCGTGTAGCGCCCCACGATCGACGAGGAGGTGCCGGACAGGCCGGAGCCCGGCGCGAAGATCGGATCTGGCTTCAGGCGGAACGCTTCGCCCAGCATCACCTCCACCGAACCTTTCGGGAAATAGGCGTCGCTGCGCAGGCCGATGGTGGCGCGCGGGCCGCTCTCCCACAGGCTGTGGCCGGGCAGGCGGTCGAAGCTGAAGATATCGGTCTCGTCGAGTTCGAGATCGGTGCTGTCCTCGTCCGGAATACCGGCCGGATTGCCGCCGTAGGGGGCTGCGACCATCTGCACGATCGGCTCGACCACGAAGGAGGTGTTCTTGGCATTGCCCGCGGCGATGAAGGGCCAGCGCCAGTCGAGCCCGACATAGGGCTGGCCGCGGGTAATGTAGCGGGTGTTGAGCGCGATGGGATTGCCGAACACGTCGGTGGCAGCCGGATCGTTGTTGGAGACGCGGAAGATGTCGCCGCGCGCGTCGGCGGTGAAGGTGAGAAGCTGGCCGGCTTCGCTGACGAAGGGCAGCCGCCAGCGCATCTCGCCGCTGAGGCGCTCGCTGTCGGTGCCGAGTGTGCGCATCACCGTGGCCGAACTCATGTCGAATCGGAACTGCCCGCCATAAAGATCGTGGCGCGGGATGTAGGTGTATTCGAATAGCGGCAGGATGATCGGGATCTGGCCGCGGCTGACATGGCCGGCGCGAAGGTCCTGGAAGAAATAGCCGGTCAGCGCGAAGCGGCTGCGGCCATGGATCGCCTCGATGAACAGGTCGTTGACGAGATTGTCCTCGGTGGAAAGATTGTAGCGCTTCAGGAAGGTGTCGTTGGAAGTCAGCTCGACATCATAGCCGGCGGTCCAGAACCCGGAGATCGGCGTCACGCCAGATCCGAACAGCGAACTGTACCATTGATGTTGCTCGCCCGAGAGCCCGCCATTGGGGTCGTAGGCAGCGGTGGGCTGTAGCCACATGCCGCCTTGGTTCCAGCGGTCGCGGTATTCGCCCTCGAGCACGTCGCCGCCCTCGGTGGTGAACGAAGGCGCCAGAGTTATGTCGCGCGAGTCGCTGAAGGCCACGTAGAGCGGGAGCGTGACGAAGGAGCCGATCGAACTGGAGGTCCCGGCCTCGGGACGCAGAAGTCCGGACTTGTGCTTCACCGTGGGATCGGCATGGCTGAAGATCGGCGAGTAGAGCACGGGGATGCCGAACATCTCCAGCACCGCGTCGTGATAGTAGATGCGATGCTGCTTCTCGTCCCAGACCACGCTCGCGGCCTTGATCTCCCAGGTGGGCGTGCGCATGCCCGGCTGATTGCAGATCTTGCACGGGGTGAAGGCGGCGCGGGTGCCATAGGTGACGTTGTCGTTCTGGCGCACCGCGCGGGCCGCACCCAGCCGGCCGCTTTTGCCGATCAGCGCCCTGAAGCCGTCGAGCACGCCGTCGCGCATGCCCTGGGTGAGAACCAGCTTGTCGGCGAAGGCGACGTCGCCGTTGGAGGCGAGCAGGCTGATATGGCCGCTCGCCCTGACGGTGTCGGCATTCTGGTCGTAGATGATGCTGTCGGCGTTCAGGATGCGGTCCTGATAGTCGAGCTCGACATGGCCCGCGGCCGAGACCACGGAGTTCTGGGAGTCGTAAGTGATCTTGTCGGCGCGCAGCAGCACCTGGTGCTGCAGGGCGGTGGCGGCCGCCTCGGCCGCGCCCGCACTGCCCGCCAGCGCGGCCATCAGCGCCGCCGTCGCAACCGATGCTGCGGCACGGCCGGCCCAATTGTTCAGTCCCATCAGCCGTCCTCCTGATGGAACACCAGCGTCATGCCGAGAAGGATCGCCGCCACCGCCGGCGCCGAGGCCGCCAGCGCCACCGGCAGGATGCCCGATTGGCCCAAGGCCTTGGTGACGTCACTGAAGAAATAGACGCCGAAGCCGGCGAGCGCGCTGTAGAGGATGACGCGACCGAGCCCGCCCAGCCGCGCCAGCCTCAACGAGAAGCTCACCGCCATGAACACCATGGCCGCGAACATCGCCGGCAAGGCGAGCAGCGAATCGTAATAAAGCACGTAGTTCGTGGCCGAGAAACCGGCGGCCTGCGCGGTCTTGATGAAGCGCGGCAGGTCCCAGAACGAGATGGTCGAGGGCGAAGCAAAGCTCTCCTGGATCTGCGAGGGCGTCAGCGTCGTCGCCAGTCTGTAGTCGGCGTGGAAGGTGGAGGCGCCGTCGAGATTGCTGACCCAGGCGTTCTTCAGATCCCAGGCGCCGTTCTCGAGCTGGGCCGAGCGGGCGTCGATGCGGCCGCCGAACTGGTCGTCCTTGCCGTAGAGGAAGATGATGGTGTCCTCGAGGCGCACGCCCTGATCGGCGACTCTGAGCGCGTGGATCACCGACTGGTTCTCGGCGTCGCCCTGCCTGAGCCACAACCCGTTGCGCGACACCGCCAGCTGCGAGGCCTGGCCGCGCAGATATTTGGCTTCGAGCCCGGCATATTGCACCAGCAGCCGCGCAGAGATCGGCGTCAGCGCCACGACCACGGCAATGCCCAGGAACACGGCCACCGTCAGCGGCGGGGCGAGCAGGTTCCAGGCCGAGATGCCGGCGGCGCGGATCGACAGCAATTCCTGGCTGCGCGACAGCCGCACGAAGGAGAATACGCCGCCCAGAAGCACTGCGAAGGGCAGCAGCGTCAGTCCCAGGTCCGGCAGCTTGAGAAGGCTCATGCCGACCACCACAGTGGAGGGCACGTGTTTGCCCGCCGTCTGGTTGAGCAGATCGACGATATCGATCGAATAGGCGAGGAACATGATCGCCGCGAAGACGATGCCGACGCCGATCAGGAACTGTTTGGCCAGATAGCGATAGAGCGTCCACGACCAGGTCATGCGGCCGGCTCCGGCTGGGCAAAGGCGCGCGCCGGAAACAGATGCTCCCACCAGCCGGCGATCAGGCTCAGGGTCAGAAGCGCTCCGCCCAGCGGCACCAGATAGATCAGGGCGTCCATTGCCGGCTCGCGCGCGCCGATCCCCTGCACGCCATAGCCGAGGATGCGCAGCCCTCCCGCCGCCAGGCACGCCAGTGTCAGCCGCAAGGCATAGGCGCCGCGGGCCCGGCGCCCGCGCGTGAACACCACCATCGCCATCAGTGCGAAGGCGAGGCAGTAAAGCGGCTCGGCCAGCCGGTTGTGCCCCTCGGCCAGCAGCAGGTCGCGGATTTTCTCGCTCGCGCCCGCCGGCAGCTTCGGCCAGAACAGTTCGCCCAGGTAGCGCTCGTGGATCTTGCGGATCTCTTCGCCCTGCGGATTGGCGAACTGGTCGAGATCGAAGACATAGCGCTGGAATTTGAGCACCGAGAGCTTGGCGCCGTCATTGCTGCTCTGCTCGACGGTGCCGTCCTGCATGATGAGGCGGGCGCCGGCCGGCGTCTGCGCCAGCACGCCGCTCTCGCGCGAGATAGGTGATGGGATGGGTGGTGTCGCGGTTGTCGTGGACCAGGATGCCCCTGATCTGGCCGTCGGGCGCGATCTCGCGGATGAACACGGTGAGGCCATCGGCCGGCGTGTTGAAAGTGCCCTCGCTCAGGATCGCGGCTCCGATATCGGCGCGGATGTTGATCTCCTTGTCGGTCATGGTGCGCTCGCCCAGCGGCATCAGCCACAGCGTGCACAGATAGGTGAGCGCCATCACGAATCCGGCCGCCGCCAGCACCGGCGCTGCCATCTGCCAGCGGCTGTAGCCGGCCGCGGTCATCGCCACGAGCTCGCTGTCCGAATTGAGCTTGTGCAGGCCATAGAGCGCGCCCGAGAAAAAGGCAATCGGCAGGATGATGACGAGCAGGCTCGGCAGCATCAGGATGGTGAGATAGACGAAGGTCGGTGCCGACTGGCCGCGATTGATGATGAGATCGAGCAATCTCAGCGATTGCGACAGCCACACCATCGCGGTCAAGAGCAATGTAAAGAGCGCGATCGGCCCGACGAGTTGGCGCAGCACATAGATTCGACAGTCGCGGCATTCGCGGGTCCGGCTCAATGAGGCAGGCGACGGTTCACGCGCCGGTGCCCTTTCGCTGCGCTCGGGATTGGCCCTAAACTAGCATTTCCCCGCTGTCGCCCCGCAATCCCGAACTCTGCCCCATGCGCCTGAAAATGCAACAATTTCCGGTCCGGCGGACAAGACAACTTTCTGGAGAGACATGATGCAGCTTACCTTTTCCGCGCCTTCGGCCGCCGTGGGCGGGGCATTGGTCGTCGCCGCGCTCGAAGGCGGCGCCTTTACGGCCGCCGCCGCCGAGGCCGACCGCACGACGGGCGGCGCGCTCAAGCGCGCCCTCGATGTCAGCCGCTTTTCCGGCAAGACCGGGCGCAGATTCTCGAAGTGCTGGCGCCGGCGGGAACCAAGGCCTCGCGCATCCTGCTGGTGGGCCTGGGCAAGCCGGCCGATTTCGACCGGCCCCAGGCCGAAGACGTGGCGGCGACGGTGCTGGGCCGGCTGCATACCAGCGGCGAAAAATCGGTGACCTTCGCACATCGACCTGCCCAAGGGCGCTAAGCTGAAGGAGGCCTCCTTCGCCGCCCATCTGGCGATGGGCGCCAGGCTCAGGAGCTATGCCTTCAACACCTATCGCACCAAGGGGCTCGACGAGATCCAGCCCACGGTCAAGAAGGTGACGATCGTCAGCAAGGACGCGGCCGGCGCGCGCCGCAGCTGGCGCACGCTTTCGGCCATCGCCGATGGCATGTTCCTGGCCCGCGATCTCGTCAACGAGCCGCCGAATGTTCTGTTCCCGGCGGAATTCGCCCGCCGGGTGAGAAGCGCTCTCCAAGCTCGGCGTCAAGGTCGAGGTGCTGGGCGTGGCGCAGATGAAGAAGCTCGGCATGGGCGCGCTTCTGGGCGTGGGCCAGGGCAGCGACCACGAAAGCCAGCTCGTCGTCATGCAGTGGAACGGCGCGCGCAACAAGAAGGCGACGCCGGTGGCCTTCGTCGGCAAGGGCGTGTGCTTCGATTCCGGCGGGCTGTCGCTCAAGCCCGGCGCCTGCGATGATGGGCATGAAGGGGGACATGGGCGGGGCGGCCGCCGTCACCGGCACCATGGCGCGCTCGCCGCGCGCAAGGCCAAGGTCAATGCCGTGGGCGTGATCGGGCTGGTGGAGAACATGCCCGACGGCAAGGCGCAGCGCCCCGACGACGTGGTGAAATCGCTCTCCGGCCAGACCATCGAGGTGCTCAACACCGATGCCGAGGGCCGGCTGGTGCTGGCCGACGCGCTGACCTACACCCAGCGCCGCTTCAAGCCGCAAATTCGTCATCGATCTGGCCACGCTGACGGGCGCGATCCTGGTCGCACTTGGCGGCGAACATGCCGGCCTGTTCTCCAACGACGACACGCTGGCCGACCGCATCGCCGCAGGCCGGCAGCGAGGAAGGCGAGCCGGTGTGGCGCCTGCCGCTCGGGCCCGGCCTACGACAAGATGCTCAGATCCAAGATCGCCGACATGAAGAACATCGGCGGGCCACAGGCGGGCTCGATCACGGCGGCGCAGTTCCTGCAGCGCTTCGTCGACGAAGAAACGGCCTGGGCCCATCTCGATATCGCCGGCGTCGCCTGGCAGGACGGCGAGCACAAGCCGCTGATCCCGAGCTGGGGCACCGGCTGGGGCGTGCGCATCCTCAATCGCCTCGTCGCCGACCATTACGAGCGGTGATGACCGAAACTCTCTTCTACCATCTCGAACGGCGCGGGCTCGACGATGTGCTGCCGGGCCTGATCGAGAAATCGCGCGAGCGCGGCTGGCGGGCGCTTGATCCGCGCCGACACCGCCGAGCGCGCCGAGCGCCATCGACACGCTGTTGTGGACCTATGACGATCAGAGCTTCCTGCCGCATGCGCTGGACAGGCGAGGGCGAGGCCGCGCGCCAGCCGGTGCTGATCACCGTCGAGGGGCACAATCCCAACCATGCAGATGTGCTGTTCCTGGTCGGCGGGGCGCAGCCCGCGGCCTGGGACGGACCCGCGCTCGCCGAGTTCGCCCGCATCGTGCTGCTGTTCGACGGCCGCGATCCCGAGATGCTGGCGGCGGCGCGCGCGGCCTGGAAAGCGGCCAAGGAGGCCGGCCACGAGGTCACCTATTGGAAGAGAGTCGCTTCCGGCAAATGGGAAAAGCAGGCTGGTTGAGCGCGGGCTTCGCCACCGCCTTCGCCTGGGCATCATGAAAATGTCAAAGGGTTGACATCGAAGCCCTGAAATCGGCCTTTCCTGTGCCGGCCCAAAGGGATGCGGCACGCCAAATGCCCTATGGTTTCAGTTTCGGCACGATCGTCGTCCTTCTGGTCGATTTCGCGCTCGCCGCCCATGTCATCCGCACGGGCCGCTCTTACTTGTGGATTTTCGGCCATCGTCCTGATCCCGCCGCCCCTGGGCTGGATCGCCTATGGCGTGTTCGCGCTGATCCCCGAGGCCATGGGCAGCCAGCGGCGCGCGGCGCTTCGCCGATGACGTCGTCAACGCCGTCGATCCCGGCCGCTCCTATCGCGAGAAGAAGCGCGAAGTGGAGCAGGTGGGCTCCGTCGATTCCAAGCGCGCGCTGGCCGAGGAATGCATCAAGCGCGGCCTCTTCCAGGATGCTGTCGATCTCTATCAGAGCGCGATGAACGGCCCCTTGGGCGCGCAGGACACCGCGTTGTTGCATGGTCTGGCCCGCGCCAAATTGCTGGCCGGCGACGGTGCCGGTGCCCAGGCCGCTTTCGAGGCGCTGAAACAGGCCGATCCCGCCGCCTTCAATGCCGATGCCGAGCTCGATTATGCCCGCGCGCTGGCGCTGCAGGGCAGGACCGACGAAGCGCTCAGGCAATACGAGGAAGTGCTGCCCAGATATCCCGGCGAGGAGGCGCGCTGCCGCTATGCGCTGCTTGCTGCAGAAGCTGGGCGATGCACGAACGCGCGCGGCGCGTGTTCCGCGAGATCGTCGATTCGGTCAAGGGCGCGCCCGGCTATTACCGCCGCCGCCAGCGCGAATGGGTCGCCATCGCCCGGCGGAATCTCAACGGCTGAGCGTTAGGTTCGGCGCGTTCGGCCACTTCGTAATTCTCCAGCGCTTCAAGCCAGCGCTCCTCGGCGGCCTTCGAGCTTCTGACCGCTTCGGCGCGTTTCTTCGACACGGCGTTGCCCTTGGCCGGATCGCGCACGAACAGCAGCGGGTCGGCCAGCGCCGCGTCGTATTTCGCGATCTCGGCATTGAGCGCTTCGATCTGGTGCTCGGCCGTCTCGACCTTCTCCTTGAGCGGCTTGCAATTGCGGCGGCGCTGCGGCGGCGTCGCGGCGGGCCTCTTCCTTGCTTTGCTTGGGCTGCTCGGACGGCTCGTTCCGCGGCGACCGTTCGTCGCCCGAGAGCAGGAAGCGGCGGTAATCGTCGAGATCGCCGTCGAACGGCGTCACGCGGCCATCCGCCACCAGCAGCAGGCGGTCGGCCGTCGCCTCGATCAGCCGGCGGTCATGGCTGACCAGCACCACCGCGCCGTCGAAATCGTTGAGCGCGGTCGAGCAGGCTCTCGCGCGCATCGATATCGAGATGGTTGGTCGGCTCGTCGAGGATCAGCAGGTTGGGCTTGTCGAGCGTCGCCAGCGCGAGCATGCAGCCGCGCGCGCTCGCCGCCGGAAAGGTTGCCGACCGGCGTCATCGCCTTGTCGGCGGAAAAGCCGAAACCGCCGAGCTGCGTGCGCACCTGCTGTTCGGTGAGCTTGGGGCGCAGCCGGCCCAGCGTCTCGATCGGCGTCGCCGCGCCGTCGAGTTCGTCGAGCTGATGCTGCGCGAAATAGCCGGGCACCAGCTTGCGCGCGCGCACCACCTCGCCGCCCATCGCCTCCAGCTTGCCGGCGAGCAGCTTGGCCAGCGTCGATTTGCCGTTGCCGTTCTTGCCCAGCAGCGCGATGCGGTCGTCGGGATCGAAGCGCAGGATCGATGCCGTGAGAGCACCGGCTTGCCCGGCTCATAGCCGACCGGACATGGTCCATGGTGAGCAGCGGCGGGCTGGCATGGTCGCGGCTT
The DNA here is from genome assembly GCA_963775165.1 of uncultured Pseudomonadota bacterium. GTDB lineage: Bacteria > Pseudomonadota > Alphaproteobacteria > Micropepsales > Micropepsaceae > Rhizomicrobium. The sequence continues at coordinate 89,547 of CAVZHX010000007.1, forward strand.
GGGCATGCGGATGGGCGCGACATGCTCGTCGAGCGGAATGTCGACCTTCTCCATCTTCTCCAGCATCTTGATGCGGCTTTGCGCCTGGCGCGCCTTGGACGCCTTGGCGCGGAAGCGGTCGACGAAGCTCTGCAGATGCTTGCGCGCGGCTTCCTGCTTCTTGGCGAAGGCCATGTCGTTGGCGCGCTCTGAGCGCGCGCGTCTCGGAGAAGGTGTCGTAATTGCCGGTGTAGAGCGTGAGCTTGCCGTGTTCGAGATGCAGGATGAACTCGCAGACGCTGTTGAGCAGATCGCGGTCATGGCTGACGATCAGCACGGTGCCGCGATAGCGCTTCAGATAATTCTCCAGCCACAGCACGCCTTCGAGGTCGAGATAGTTGGTCGGCTCGTCCAGCAGGAGAAGATCGGGCGCCGCGAACAGGATCGCCGCCAGCGCCACGCGCATGCGCCAGCCGCCGGAGAATTCGGCGCAGGGCCGCAGCTGGTCCTCGGCCGAAAAGCCGAGCCCGGCCAGGATCGCCGCCGCGCGCGCCGGTGCGGCATAGGCGTCGATGGCTTCGAGCCGGGCATGGATGTCGCCGAGCCTGTGGGGATCGGTCTCGTGTCTCGGCTGCCGCCAGCAGCGTGAGCCGCTCCGGATCGGCTTCCAGCACGGTGTCGAGCAGGCTGGTCGGTCCGGCCGGCGCTTCCTGCGCCACCGCGCCGATGCGCCAGCCATTGGGCTGGCAATCTCGCCGCGCATCCGGCGTGGAGCTGGCCCAGGATCAGCTTGAACAGCGTGGTCTTGCCGGCGCCGTTGCGGCCGACCAGCCCGATGCGCCGCCCGGCGGGCAGGCGCGCGCTGGCGCCTGTCAGGATTTCGCGGCCCGCGATGCGGCAGGTGATGTAGTCGATCGATGAGCATGGGCGGCCTTTTACAGGTTCAGCCGCAAACCGCCAGTCACCATCCGCGGGCTCCCGGGCGACAGGCTGCGTGGATTGGTGGCGCCGGGCGCCTCGGCCAGCGGCACCTCGGCGGTCGGCGAGAAGGTTCCGAAGCTGGCATAGCGCGCCTCGAACAGATTGGTCAGATTCGCGAAACGTTGAGCCGCTCGGTGAGCGCGTAATCGGCGCCGAGATCGGCCACCGCATAAGTGCCCGTGGTGGGCGTGAGATTGGCTTCGTCGCCGGTGAGATATTGCCCGGCCGCCACAGCCAAGGCCGCGCGCAATTCGAGGCGCGGGGCTCGCCTGCCAGCTCGCGCTCGGCCTTGAAGATATGCGGCGCGATGCCCGGGACATGGTCGCCGGGACTGAACAGGATATCTGACCGTTGGCATCGGCCAGCGGGATTGTCGGGGCTGTTGAGGGTCAGCGGCGTCTGGAAGGTGGCGTCGATCCAGGAATAGGAGAGCGCGACGAACCAGTTCCCGCGCGCGAAATTCGACGCTGGCGTCGATGCCCTGGCGCCGGGTGCGGCCGACATTGCGGAAGAAGGCACGGCCGAGGATCGGACTTGCGACGAACTGGATGTCGTCGTCGCTGACGGTGCGGTAGAAGCCAGGCTCGAGTCGAAGCCGCCCGCCCATGAACGGGCGCTCGCCGCGCAGGCCCGCTTCGACGGTGTGCGCGACCACCTGCTTCAGCGCCGGGTCGCCGACGAAGAAATTGGTCAGGCTGCAGGGCGCGGTGGCGTCGGCGCAGGACAGCTCTGCCGGGGTCGGTGCGCGGTTGGCCATGCGAGGCGCCGGCATAAAGCGAAAGCGAATCGGAGAATTTGTAGGTCGCGCCCACGGCCGGATCGAAACGGGCGTAAGCGTGATCGCCATTAAGCGCGCTGCCGAGACGATCCTTCAGCGCCACGCCGCATGATTGTAGCGGGCCGAAAGCGTCAGCGTCAGCGCGTCGGTGAGATCGAGAATGTCCGACGCATAAATCCCGACATAATCGTTGCCGGCATCGGCGCGCACCGGCGCGATGGAGCCGTCGGCCTGGTCGATGACGATGCCCGGATGCACGAAGCCGCGGCCCGGGCCCAGCGCGCCCAGTTCGGAGAGCGCGGCGAAGCTGGTGCGCCCGCCATCATAGGAGAGCCCGGCGATGAGCCGGTTGCGGCGCCCGAACGGCCGGCTTTCGTAAACCGCCTGCAGCGTGCCGCCGAAGCCGGCGGTTTCGGTCGCCGTGGCGTTCAGCTGCGCGTAAGGCCCGCCGTCCAGGAAATCCGGGAGCCGGCGCACCGCTGCGGTCGGTGACGAAGGCGCCGTTGTCGAGGCACAAAAAGCCCGGCGCGTGATCGCAAACCTGCGCGTCGCTGGCGTCGCCGTTGCGCGTGCTCTGGTTGAGCACACTGGCATAGAGGTTCGCCTGCAACGACAATCCGCTGCCCGCATCATAGCGGCCTATGAGATCGGCCAGCGCATAGCGGTTGACGGTGGTGTCGGGAAAGGTGAAGACGGCGCTGCGCTTTGCCGCCAAAAGCTCCACCGGTGCCGCGCCGTTGCCGGTCAGATCGCTGTCGGCGCCCATCAGGCTCAGATGTGCTTCGCCGCGTCCCCGGCGCCAGCCCAGATCGGCATAGGCCTGCACGAGTTTCGACGGCGAATGCGCGCGCCATCCGTCGTCCTGTTCCGCATTGGCGGCAACATAGAGCGCGCGGCTGCCGTCCTGCACGCCGTACTGGAAGGCGCCGCCCGTGCGGCCATAGGAACCGCCGGAGAATTCGGCCTCGCCGCCGGGCGCGTCGAAGCCGGTCTTCATGGTGAGCGCGAGCGAGCCGCCCAGCGCATTGAGCCCGAACACCGGATTGGAGCCTTCGAGCGTCGCCGCCGAGATCGCCTCGGCCGGGATCAGGTCCCAGTCCACCGTGTCGCCGAAGGGCTGGTTGAAGCGCACGCCGTTCACATAGACGGCCAGCCCCTGGCCGTTGCCCTGAAGCGGCGAGGCCTCAAAGCCGCGATAGACGAGGTTGGGCTGGAACCGGTTGCCCTGCGCCTCGTCGAGGCTGACGCCCACGGCGCTGCGTCCGAGGCCGCCCAATAGATCGGCGCGGCCGAAGCGCACCAGATCGCCGGCCGACAGCGCCTGGATCTGGCCGGGCACGCTGGCGGGATCGAGCGCGGTCCCGCCCAGCGCGCTAGCGGTCACGGTCACTGCTCGAGCGCCTGGGCGTGCGCCTGCGTTCCTGCCAGGACCGCGGCTCCGGCGGCAAGGGCGGCCCGGACAGCAATATGCGCGCGTTTGGACATGGGCTGGCTTCTAATCCATCGGCGCGGGGCCCGTCATGAGCGCCACAGGAATTCGCGGTCATAAGACGCGAGGTTGCGGCCGGGCGGGCCCCCTTCTATAAGGCCCGCGATTTTCACGCCACACGGAGTTTCGCAATGGCCCTTGAGCGCACGCTGTCCATCGTCAAGCCGGATGCGACGGCGCGGAATCTGACCGGTGCCATCATCGACCGCTTCGAGAAGGCAGGCCTGCGCATCGTCGCCCAGAAGCGCATCCGGCTCACCGGCGCTCAGGCCGAGGCCTTTTATGCCGTCCACAAGGCGCGGCCATTTTATCGCAGCCTGGTCGAATTCATGACCTCGGGCCCGGTGGTGGTGCAGGTGCTCGAAGGCGAGAACGCCATCGCGAAGAACCGGGAGGTGATGGGCGCGACCGATCCCTCCAAGGCCGCGGCCGGCACCATCCGCAAGGATTTCGCCCTCTCGATAGAGGCCAATTCGGTCCACGGCTCTGACGCCCCCGAGACGGCGGCGGGCGAGATCCGGTTCTTCTTCTCCGACCTCGAAATTACCGGCTGATTGCCGCCTGCATTGTCTCCTTGAAATCCTGGCGTCGCGGCTTTACGGCCGCGGCGAAGGGCCTAAGGTCCGCCCCGGGCAGGAAACGTTCAGGGGAGACGATCATGACAGACGAAAACCGGATTGCGCTGTCGCGCCGCTTGATGCTGGCCGGGCTGGGCGCGGTGCCCGTCGTCGCAGCAGGTACGCAGCAAAGCGCGGCGCAAACCGTGAGCGCGCAGCCGGCCGAAGCGCGCACCCAGGCCGCGCTCAAGAACGCCAAGGGCACCAAGCTGGTGATGCTGGGCACGGGCGCCGGTCCGACGCCGATGGTGCCCAGCCGCAGCCGCTTCATGACCTCGCATGTGATGCTGTCGAACGGGGCCGCCTATGTGCTCGATTTCGGTCTGGGCGTCACCAACGAGTTCGCCCGCACCGGTATCGAGTTCGGCGCGGTGCGCGCCGGCTTCATCACCCATCACCATCCCGACCACAATATCGAATACGGCCCGTTCCTCATCGTCGGCTGGATCAATGGGCTCAAGCTCGGCGTCAAGGCCTACGGCCCGCCGCCGCTCAAGCAGATGACGTCGGGCTTCCTCGAGGCATGGCGCCAAACCGTCGATTTCTGGGCGGAGGATTTCAAGATGACGCCGCTTTACCACATCGAGGTGACCGAGGTTGCCAAAGCAGGTCCCGTGATGCAGGACGAGAACGTCAAGGTCTCGGCGGTCATCGTCAACCATCCGCCGGTCAAGCCCGCGCTCGGCTACCGCTTCGACTTCGCCGACCGCTCGATCGCCTTTTCGGGCGACACCACGCCGGTCGAGGCCGTGGCGCAACTGGCCAAAGGCGCTGACGTGCTGGTGCACGAGGCGATGTATGTCCCGGCAGTGCGGTCCTATATCCGCGCCGAGATCGCGCGCGGCCAGCCGATCGAGTTCGACCCGTTCATGGCGCATATGATCGCCGATCATTCGCCGGTCGAAGCCGTCGGCCGCATCGCCCAGGAGGCGGGCGTGGGGACGCTGGTGCTCTCGCATTTTACGCCGGACCATGGCGTCGCCGATGCGATCTGGCGGGCAGAGGCCGCGAAAGCCTTCAAGGGCAGGATCGTCCTCGCGCAGGACCTGATGGTGATCTAGCCGCCGCGGCGCGTTAGAGTGGCGGCGGACAAGCGAGGCTTATTATGCAAGGCAAGACCGTCGTCATCACGGGCGCGACATCCGGCATCGGCGAGGTCGCCGCGATCCGGTTGGCGCAGAAGGGCGCGCGCATCGTCATGATCGCGCGCGATCCGGCCCGCGCCGAGGCCACGCTGGGCAAGCTGCGCAAGGCCAACCGTGCCGCCGATCCGGTGGCGCACATGGCCGACCTTTCGCGGCTGTCCGAGATGAAGCGCGTGGCGCAGGAGATCGCCGACGAAGAACCGGAGATCGATGTCCTCATCAACAATGCCGGCGCCTTGTTCAACAAGCGCGAGGTGACGGGCGACGGCCTCGAGATGACTTTCGCGCTCAATCACATGTCCTATTTCGTCGTCACCAACATCCTGCTCGGCAATCTGAAGCGGGCCGGCGCCCGCATCGTCTCGACCTCGTCGGAGGCGCACCGGCGCGGGGCAATCGATTTCGACGACCTGCAAACGGAGCGGGGCTATGGCGGCTTTGCTGTCTATTGCAAGTCTAAGCTGATGAACGTGCTGTTCACGCGCGAGCTGGCGCGCCGGCTCAAAGGCACCAAGGTCACGGCCAATTGCCTGCATCCGGGCTTCGTCAACACCCGCTTCGGCGACAACAATCGCGGCTTCGCCAGAACTGCGATCGGGCTCGCCAAGCGTTTCGCCATCAAGCCGGAAGATGGGGCCGAGACCATCATCTATCTGGCCTCGTCGCCCGCAGCCGAAGGCGTCAGCGGCAAATATTTCTACAAGTGCAAGGAATCGATGCCCACCGCGGCCGCGCAGAACGACGCCGATGCGGCGCGGCTATGGGCGCTCTCGGCCGACATCGCGGGGCTGGGCGGTTAGGTCGAAGCGGGTTAGGAGCGAAATACGCAGGGGTGGCGCTTCTCAATCGTCTCTGACGGCTCTATTCTTCCGCCATGGTGGCCGGATTGGCCGGCCATCTGAGGAGTGTCGGATGAAAACACCAACCGCAGCCTGGATACTGGCGGGAACGATCTTCACCGCCGCTTCCGCATACGGTCAGGCGGCCTTCACTGTCGGCCAGCACGTCACCATTTCGCAGAGCGGCCAGACTGGCACGATTATTCAGGTCGGCCAGCAGATGGGTAATGGCGGCACGATGCTGAAGGTGCATCTGGACTCCTTGCCCGCCGGGTTCCCGAACGTCGGTGGCTGGTATGACAGTACGGTCTCGCAGGTCGTCGTGGACGGCGGAGGTGCCGCGCCACCGGCTGCACTGGCACCTGCCGCTCCACCCCCGCAAGCCCCACCGCCACCTCCCCAGGCCGCAGTTCCACCGCCCGCTCGGATACCGTCGCCGGCTCCGGCCGCAGCGCCCGGGCCGGGCGGCTTTTCGGTCGGCCAGCACGTCACAATCGGCCAAACCGGACAGACCGGTACGGTCATCAGCGTCGGCCAGCAGATGGGCAACGGCGGAACGATGCTCAAGATCCATCTCGACACTCTGCCGCCCGGCTTCGATCAGGTCGGCGGATGGTATGAGAGCGTCGTCTCGCGGGTGACAGCCGGAGGTGGCGGCGCCGCGCCAGCTCCCGCCCCAATGCCGGCGCCCGCGCCGCAAAGGGCGATCGCTCCTCGGCGCCGCCGCCGCAGCAGGCCGTGAACGCGCCGCCGGCCGCCCCGCAGCCGACGAACGACACTCCGCCGGGAAGCGTGGCGGTCAGTACGCAATCCTGTCAGCAGGCGATCCGCGCCAACTTTCCGCAGGCGGGCGCCGACACGACGCAAATCGTGAATTTCCGAAATTTCAGCATGGGCACGCCGCAGTCGTACAACGCCGTATATGCCGGCGATCTGAAGGCACCCTACGGACAGGGCCACACCGTTCAGGCGACACCGATCGATACGCAATTCAGCGTCACGACTCGCTACACCGATCCGAACGCGGACGATGTGGTCCAGAACTACACCGCGAAATACATGTGCTATCGGACCGCGACGACGGGCGAGGTGATCGCCGAGGAAGTGCAACGCACGCCGGCTGGCTATCCGACTTACGCCCACAAGGGCTGAACACGCCAATACCCCCGAACGGGGGATGTACATTTGATAGAGGTGCATTACCTGGCGTAAACGTCTGCGCTAGGCTTCCGCCATCGAGTCGGCGCATGGGCCCGAATACCGCCGCATGCAGAATACGGCCCGGCATATTCGCCTAGCCTGCAAACACCGCCTTGCCGTCCACGAGCTTCACCTTGCCTTCGGCCACCAGCTTCAGCGCGAGCGCGTAGATGCGGTGCTCCTCGGCGAGCACGCGCGCGGCCAGCGTCTCTGGCGTGTCGGACGGCATCACGCGCACCGCTGCCTGTTCGACGATCGGCCCGGAATCGAGTTCCGGCACGACGAAATGCACGGTGCAGCCGGAGACGCGCACGCCCGCATCGAGCGCCTGTTCGTGGACATGGGCGCCCTTGAAGGCCGGCAGCAGCGAGGGATGGATATTGAGAAGGCGGCCCTGCCATTTGCGCACGAAGCCGTCCGACAGCACGCGCATGAAACCGGCCAGGCACACGATCTCGATTCCCGCCGCTTCGAGGGCGGCATCGAGGCGGGCGTCGAAGTCCTCGCGCGAAAGGCCCTTATGCGAAATCACCGTCGTCGCAATGCCGGCGGTCCGTGCGCGCTCCAGCCCGCCCGCGCCTTCGACATTGGAAATGACGAGCGCGATCTCGGCGGGATAATCGGGTTTGGCGGCGGCCTCGATCAGCGCGCCCAGATTGCTGCCGCGGCCGGAGATCAGAACCGCTATGCGCCTGCGGCTCACAGCGCCAGCGCCCCGCGATAGACCACCTTGGCTTCGCCTTCGCCTTTCACCAGCTTGCCGATGCGCATGGCGCGCTCGCCGACCGTGCCGAAGGCATCGAGCACATGGCCGGCATTGGCCGCATCGGCGATGGCGATCAGCCCCAGCCCGCAATTGAAGGTGCGCAGCATTTCCTCGGGCGCGATGGCGCCCGACTGTGCCAGCCAGGAATACACCGCCGGCGGCGTCCACGCCGCGAGGTCGATCTCGGCGTCGAGGCCCTCGGGCAGGGCGCGCGGCAGGTTCTCGGTGATACCGCCGCCGGTGATGTGGGCGAGCCCCTTGATGCCGCCGGTGCGGATCGCTTCGAGGGCCGCGCGCGCATAGAGCCGCGTCGGCGCAAGCAACGCTTCGGCCAGCGTCGTCTCGGGCGCAAACGGGCAGGGCGCGGCATAGGCCAGTCCGGAATCGGCGACCAGCCGGCGCACCAGCGAATAGCCGTTGGAGTGGATGCCGGAGGAGGCGACCCCGATCACCACGTCGCCCGCCTTCATCGCCTCGGTCTTGGGCAGGATCTTGCCGCGTTCGACCGCGCCCACCGCGAAACCGGCCAGATCGAATTCGCCGTCGCGATAAAGCCCGGGCATTTCCGCCGTCTCTCCGCCGATCAATGCGCAGCCCGAATCCTTGCAGGCGCGCGCGATGCCTTCGATCACGGTGGCCGCGGCCTCGACCTCCAGCTTGCCGCTGGCATAGTAGTCGAGGAAGAACAGCGGCTCGGCGCCCTGCACCACGATGTCGTTGACGCACATCGCCACCAGATCCTGGCCGATGGTGTCGTAGCGCCTGGTTTCGACGGCGATCTTGAGCTTGGTGCCGACGCCGTCGGTCGAGGCCACCAACACCGGATCGTGATAACCGGCGGCCTTGAGATCGAACAATCCGCCGAAACCGCCCAGCGCGGCCTCGGTGCCGGGCCGGCGGGTGGATGCCGCAGCCGGCGCGATGCGGGCAACCAGGGCCTCGCCGGCATCGATGTCGACGCCCGAGCCCTTGTAGGTGATGCCGTCGCCGCCCGCAGCCATGGCTCGAATCCGTCCTTTTGCTGGTATTTGGATTTAAGCGCGGGGCCGCGCGCGCGCAAGCGGGCCGCGCCCGGTTCGCTTTCTAATATCGCCCCCGGACCCTATACTTGAGCCGGATGGAAAGGTTTCCGATGCCCCGCTCGCTGTTTGCCGTTCTTGTCGCAGCACTCGTGGCCGGCTGGCTCGCGCCGGCCCGGGCCGCGGACGATCCCTTCATCGTCAAGGACGTCAAGGTCGACGCCTCGGCGGCCTCGGTCAGCGAGGCCGTCAACATCGCCATCAATGACGGCCGCCGGAAGGCCTGGGCGACGCTGATCCATCGCCTGACCCGCCAGCAGGACTGGGACAATGTGCCCGCGGTCGACGACGCCACCGTGCAACAGATGACTCAGGGCTATCAGGTCGCCGACGAGAAGCGTTCGACCACGCGCTACGTCGCCGACGTCACCTACACCTTCAATGCCGGGCTGGTGCGCCGCTTTCTGCAGAGCGCCAACATCGCCTACACCAATTCGGCGGCCAAGCCGCTCTTGGTGATTCCGATGTCGCCCGGCTATGCGCCGGATTCCGGCTGGGCCTTGGCCTGGGGTGGCGACGTCACCTCCAATGCCGCCGTGCCGCTGAAGCTGCCGCAGGGCGATGCGCTCGACCGCTCGGTCCTGGGCGCGATCGATTTCGACAATGCCTCCTGGAGCGACGTGCAGCCGGTGGCCTCGCGCGCCCGCACCGACCAGGCTGCTCTGGTCCAGGCCGGTCCGGTGGCGAACGGGGAAATGAACGTGAAGATCCGGCTGGTTTCGGCCACGGGATCGCAGCTTGTGCCGCCGGTGTCGGTGCCCGTGGCCCAGGGCGCGACCCCGCAGGTCGCGGATGCCTCGGCGGCGCTGGCCACGGCCCAGGCGCTGGGCAACATCTGGAAGACCCGGGCCGCCATCGACTTCAACCGGCAATCGACGCTGACCGCCGACGTGCGCCTGGATTCGGTGGCGCAATGGGGCGCGATCCAGCAGCGGCTGGCCAAGGTCCCGGTGGTCACCAACGTCAATGTCGCGGCCATGGACATCGGCCAGGCGCGCATCGTTATCGACTATGCCGGAACCCCTTCCCAGTTGAACGATTTCCTGTCGCAGGCGGCGCTCCAGCTCTCCAATCGCGATGGCGTGTGGTGGCTGAGCATGCAGACATACTCCGCCGCCGGTGCAGGCAACCAGTGAACAGGCTCTTTCCCCACCTTCCCAATCTGCTGACGGCTTTGAGAATCGCGGCCGCCCCGGCCTTGGCGCTGCTGACGCTGGAGGGCAGTTATGGGCAGGCCTTCGCCGTCTTCCTGTTCGCCGGTGCCAGCGATGCCGCCGACGGCTATCTCGCCAAGCGCTTCGGGCTGAGCACCCGGTTTGGCCGCATCTTCGATCCGGCTGCAGACAAGATATTGATGTTGCTATCTTTTCTTGCTCTTGTGGCGATTGGGGTGGCGCCGGTGTGGCTCGCGGCGCTGGTGATCGGCCGCGACGCCCTGATCGTGCTGGGGGTGGGGCTGGCCTGGGCGCTCGACCTGCCGATGCCGATCGCCCCCTTGCCGTTGGGCAAGGCCACCACGGTCGCGCAGATCGCCTATATCGCGTTGATCCTGATGTTCCTCGTGACCGGGTTCAGCGCGCCGCAGACCGCCGCCGGCATGGCCATCGCGGTCGCGGTGGTGACGCTCGCCTCGGGGCTGAACTATGCTGCCCTGTGGCTCCGGGCCGTGGTGATCCGCGCCGGCCGGACTGCCTAGGCCCGCGGGGCCGCCCCATTTCGAGGTCGGGTTTGATATCGCAGCTCATTCTGCCGCTGGAGTTCCGTTCGAGGCTGACGCGCGCCGATTTCGTGGTCGCGCCGGGCAACGAGCAGGCCGTGGCGTTTCTCGAGTCCCGGCCCGGATGGCCGGCGCCGGCCGCCGCGCTCTACGGGCCCTCGGGCGCCGGCAAGTCCCATCTGGCCGCGGTCTGGCAGGAGCTGAGCGGGGCTGCGCGCCTCGACGCGGCGGATCTCGAAGGCGCCGAGCCGGGCCGGCCCCTGGTCGTGGAAGACGTCGATCTGGCCCCGGCCAGCTCCGCCCGCGATCATGCTCTCTTCGCGCTGCTGGAGGGGGCCGGTGCCGATGCGCCGCTGCTTCTGACCGGCCGCGAGCCGCCGGCGCTCTGGCCGGTGGCGGTGCCCGATCTCAGCTCGCGCTTCGCCGCATTGCTCGCTTTTTCTCTGTGGGCGCCGGACGAGGCGCTTCTGGCCCAGCTCGCCCGCAAGCTCTTCACCGACCGTCAACTGGCGGTGCCCGATCCTGTGATCGCGCGGATGATCCGTTCGCTCGAGCGTTCGCCGGCCGCCATTCGCGATTTTGTCGCCAAAGCGGACGAAAAGGCGCTTGCCGAGAAGCGGGCGGTCAACCTTTCGCTGGTGCGTGAGCTCATTGCCCAATGCGGAGCGGGCCCGGAATGACAGACTCGCCGAATTCCACTAGCCTTGCGCGCCACCGCCGCGCCGCCAAGGCGCCCGCCGAGCCCCCAGCAAAGGCCATGTCCACGCCGCTTCCCCAGCCCAAAGCCGCCCGCGACGAGTTCGCCGCCGCCCAGGCGACCGCGACGCTGCCCTTCGCCGAGTCCGAGCGGCCCGCTCCGCCGCCGCCGGCGATCGCGCCGGATTCGCCGGAGCGCTTCGTCAACCGCGAATTGTCGTGGCTCTCGTTCAATCGCCGCGTGCTGGAGGAGGCGCAGAACCCGCGCCACCCGCTGCTCGAGCGGCTGCGCTTTCTGTCGATTTCGGCCTCGAACCTCGACGAGTTCTACATGGTGCGCGTGGCGGGCCTCAAAGGCATGGTCACCGCGGGCATCACCACGACGAGCGACGACGGACTGACTCCCAGCCAGCAGATCGCCTGCGTCGAAGTGGCGGCCGAACAGCTGATTGCCGACCAGCAGACCATCTGGTCGGGCCTGCGCCGCGAATTGCGCGAGGCGGGCATTGCGATGCTGGAGCCGGAGGAATTGACCGCCGACGACCACGCGCTGCTCGACAGCCATTTCCGCGAGCAGATATTCCCCGTGCTGACGCCGCTCGCGCTCGATCCGGCTCATCCTTTCCCCTTCGTTCCCAATTACGGCTTCACGCTGGCGCTGCAATTGGTGAGGAAGCGCGACGGCCGCGCGGTCAACGCGCTTCTGCCGGTGCCGGCGCAGTTGCAGCGCTTCATCCGCCTGCCGGGCGACGGGCCCACCGCGCGCTTCCTTTCGCTCGAACACGTGCTGGGTCTTTATCTCGACAAGCTGTTCCCCGGCCACACGGTCAAGGGCTCGGGGCTGCTGCGCGTGCTGCGCGACAGCGACGTGGAAGTCGAGGAAGAAGCCGAAGACCTGGTGCGGCTGTTCGAAACGCTGCTGAAGCGCCGGCGCCGCGGCTCGGTGATCCACATGGAATGCAGCGCCTCCATGCCCGAGGACCTGCGCGGCTTCATCGCCGACGAACAGAAATTGAAGGGCGCCGAACTGGTGCTGATCGATCATTTGCTCGGGCTTTCCGACACCAGGCAATTGATCCTCGAAGAGCGCCCCGATCTGCAGTTTGCGCCCTATATCCCGCGCTTTCCCGAGCGCATCCGCGATTTCGGCGGCGACTGCTTCGCCGCTATCCGCGCCAAGGACATTCTCGTCCACCATCCCTTCGAGAGCTTCGACGTGGTGGTGCAGTTCCTGCGTCAGGCTGCCGCCGATCCCGAAGTCGTCGCCATCAAGCAGACGCTCTATCGCACCTCCAAGGACTCGCCCATCGTCAAGGCGCTGATCGAGGCGGCCGAGGCCGGCAAGTCGGTCACCGCGCTGGTCGAGCTCAAGGCCCGCTTCGACGAAGAGGCTAACATCAAATGGGCGCGCGACCTCGAACGCGCCGGGGTGCAGGTGGTCTATGGATTCATCGAGCTCAAGACCCACGCCAAGGTGAGCTTTGTGGTGCGCCGCGAGGGCGGCTCCTTGCGCTCCTACGTCCATTTCGGCACCGGCAATTATCACCCCGTGACCGCCAGGATTTACACCGATCTGTCGCTGTTCTCGGCCGATCCGGCGCTGGCGCGCGACGCCGCCCGGCTCTTCAATTTCATCACCGGCTATGCCGAGCCCGTGGCGCTCGAGAAGATCGCGATTTCCCCGCTCAGCCTGCGCGGCAAGCTGATTGATTGCATCCAGGAGGAAATGGCCCACGCCCGTGCCGGCAGGCCCGCGCACATCTGGGTGAAGCTCAATTCGCTGGTCGATGCCGGGATAATCGACGCGCTCTACATGGCGAGCCAGGCCGGTGTGCAGATCGAGCTCGTGGTGCGCGGCATCTGCTGCCTGAGGCCGGGCGTGGCCGGGCTCTCCGACAACATCAAGGTCAAGTCCATCGTCGGCCGCTTCCTCGAGCATGGCCGCATCGTCTGTTTCGGCAATGGCGCGGGCCTGCCGTCGCCCAAGGCCAAGGTCTTCATCTCGTCGGCCGACTGGATGCCGCGCAATCTCGACCGCCGCGTCGAAGCGCTGGTGCCGATCGAGAATCCGACCGTGCACGAGCAGGTGCTGGGTCAGATCATGGTGGCGCTCCTCAAGGACCAGGCGCAGAGCTGGCACATGAATGCGGATGCGACCTACACGCGCGATTCCGCCGCATTCCGCGACAACGCCTTCTCCGCCCATACCTATTTCATGACCAATCCCTCGCTCTCGGGTCGCGGCCGCGCGCTCAAGATCGATCAGCCGCGGCCGGTTGCGGCTCAGCCGCGGCGCGACTAAAGCGGATCGTCGTTTCACAGAATCGACGATCCGCTTCAATTCTTTGTTTTCATGCAATTCCGGACGGAAAACCGCTTCACACTTTTCCTGGAATTGCTCTAGACGGAGCCTTTGTGAGCGTCAGTCCGGCCTTGGCCCGTCAATTCATTTCCGCTCGCGCCCGCGGGCCGCTGGCGGTTGTCGATATCGGCTCGAATTCGGTGCGGCTCGTCATCTACGAGTCGATCTCGCGCACGCCGGCCGTGATCCACAACGAAAAGGCGGTCTGCGCCATCGGTCGCAACATGGTGACGAATCACCGCCTGCACGAGGGCGGCATCGCCATGGCGCTGGAGGCGCTGGGCCGCTTCCGCATGCTGGCGGATGCCTACGACGTCAAGCATCGCGTCGCCGTCGCCACCGCCGCCGCCCGCGACGCGGAGAACGGCCAGGAGTTTATCGCCGGCGCGGTGAAGGTGTGGGGCGGGCCGATCCGCATCCTCTCCGGCGAGGAGGAAGCAGTCCTCGCCGCCGAAGGCGTGCTGGCCGGCATTCCCGATGCAGACGGCCTGGCCGGCGATCTGGGCGGCGGCAGCCTCGACATGGTCACGGTCCGGGGCGGGCGGACGGGCGAAGCCGTCACCCTGCCATACGGCCCGTTGCGGCTGATGGATTTGTCCAAGGGCGATCCCGACAAGGCGCGCGCGCTCATCGACAGCGGTCTGCATGTGCTCGGCGGTCTGCCCCCCCTGAAGGGCCGATCGCTCTATGCGGTCGGCGGAGCCTGGCGTTCGCTCGCCCGCATCGACATGGACACCGAGAATTATCCGCTCCACGTGCTGCACAATTACAGAATCCCGGCCGCGCGTGCGCTCAAGCTGTGCCGCGTGGTTTCCGGACTGTCGAAGAAGTCGCTCGACAAGATGGGCGTCATCTCGCGGCGCCGCGCCGAAGCGCTGCCTTACGGCGCCGTGGTGCTGGAGCGATTGCTGCTCGCCACCGGCATCAAGGAGGTGGTGATCTCGGCCTATGGTCTGCGCGAAGGCCTGTTGCACGCCCAGCTCGCCCCCGAGGAGCGCGACAAGGATCCTCTGATCGAATTCGCATCCGCGGCCAATGCGCGGATCGCCCGCGCGCCCGCCCATGCCGTCCAATTGTTCGCCTGGCTCGCGCCGCTGTTCGCAGCCGAGGCGCCCGAACAGGCCCGCATCCGCGGCGCCGCCTGTTATTTCTCGGACATCGGCTGGCGCCGCCATCCCGACGACCGGGCGCTGGGCAGCTTCGACGAGGTGCTCACCGCCCCCTTCGCCGGTGCCGATCACCGCACCCGCGCCATTCTCGCCACCGCGATCTTCCACCGCTACGCCGGCGACGAGGAGTTCCCCTGGGCGGCGACCGCACACGATCTTTTGAGCGCGGAGGACGAGGCGGCGGCGCGCCGGATCGGCCTGGCCACCCGGCTCGCCTTCGCCCTTTCGGCCTCGGCGACGGAGGAGCTCGCGCACTACGCCCTCAGGCTGACCCCGGGCAAGCTTTTGCTGGAGGTCCCCGAAGCCCGCGCCGCCATTGCGGGGGATCCGGTGCAGAAGCGGCTGGGGGTGCTGGCCGCGGCGCTGGGCCGCAAGGGCGAAATCCGGATCGGCTAGAGGGCCCGCGGGGTTGGGATTTACGCCATTCGCCTTATTTCTTGCGCCGGGACCGCATAAGGCGCTAAGCCCGAGCCGAGAACCCGCGGCCGGAAACTCGTATCATGGCCGTTCCAACTAGAGCGGGTTGAAGGAGAATCCAGATGGGTACGTTCGGGCCGATACACTGGCTGGTAGTCGCCGTGATCGTGCTGCTCCTGTTCGGCGGCCGCGGCCGCGTCTCCGACTTCATGGGAGATTTCGCCAAAGGCATCAAGAGCTTCAAGAAGGGCCTGCAGGACCATGACGACGAGCCGCCGCCACCGCCGCGCACGCTCTCGGCCGAGCGGCGCGCATCCGAGCCGCAGCATCAGGATGAGACGAAAGAAAAGGCCGGCCACTAATCCGGGAGACTGAACATGTTCGGTCTCGACTCGGGCGAGCTGCTGGTCATCCTCTTGGTGGCGCTGGTCGTGGTGGGACCCAAGGATCTGCCGCGGCTGATGCGCATGGTCGGCCGCTGGGTCGGCAAGGCCCGCGGCATGGCCGACCAGTTCAAGAAGAGCTTCGACGAGATGGCCCGCGATTCCGAGCTCGACGAATTGCGCACCGAGGTCGAGGCGCTGCGCCGGGCCAAGCCCTTCTCCGATCTCGAGGCTGACGTGAACAGTGCGCTGCGTTCGCCCGATTTCGCCGACATGGACATGCTGCCGGCGGTCGAACCCCAGCCCGTCACCGCTCCCGAAGCCGACGGCGCCGAGACGGCCGACCCTGCCGCGAAGGCTCCGGACCCCGATGCGGGCGGCGCCCGCGAAACCGAAGACGTATCCGCGCGGGCCGGCGGCGAGCCTCCGGCACCATGAGCGACCGCACCGCAGAAGAAGAAGCCGCCATCGATGCGACGAAGGCGCCGCTGCTCGATCATCTGGTCGAATTGCGCAAGCGCCTGATCTATTCCTTCGCGGCCTTCGGCATCGCCTTCCTGGGCTGCTTCTTCTTCGCCAAGCAGATCTACGCCTTCCTGACGCATCCCCTGGCGGTGGCGCTGGCGGGCCAGCCCAACAACCACCTGATCTACACCGCGCTCTACGAGACCTTCTTCACCTATGTGAAGCTGGGCGCCTTCGGCGGGCTGTGCCTGGCCTTCCCTTTCATGGCCGCGCAGTTGTGGCTGTTCGTGGCGCCGGGGCTCTACCGCAACGAGCGCAAGGCGATCCTGCCGTTCCTGCTGGCGACGCCCTTTTTGTTCATTCTGGGCGGGGGCTTCGTCTATTATGTGATGCTGCCGTTCGCGATCAAATTCTTCACCAGCTATCAGACGCCCAGCGGCCACAACAGCATGGGCATCGAGCTCTTGGCCTCGGTGTCGAGTTATCTCAGCTTCGTCACCACGCTGATCTTCGCCTTCGGGCTGACGTTCCAGATGCCGGTCCTGCTGTCGCTGCTGGGCCGCGTCGGCATCGTGAGCGCGGCCCAGCTCAGAAGCTACCGCCGATACGCCATCGTGGCGATCTTCGTGGTGGCCGCGGTGGTGACGCCGCCCGACGTCTTCAGCCAGCTCAGTCTGGCAGTGCCGCTGGTGCTGCTCTACGAGATTTCGATTCTGTGCGTGTGGCTGATCGAGAAGAAGCGCGCCCAGGCCCAGGCCGCGCCGAGCGAGTAATCCTTTACCAGTCGGGATAGCCGTCGCCGTTGTAATCGATCCATTCGTGATAGCCGCCCCAGGCCGCGTCGCGCCCGGCGGTGGCAGACAGAGACGCGAGATTCTGATCGGTGTAATGGGCCACCGCACTGTCGTCGAAGACGTGGCGGCGGCCGAAGCCGTCTTGCCAGACATGCTGGGTGGAGGCCACCTGGTTGGGCGCGGGCGCACGGCAATCCGCCGGCACCGTCCACCGGCTGCCATAGGCGTGCGGGGCGCCGCAATCGGGCGGCGCCGTCCATTGGCGGCCGTCGCCTGTGGCATAGCCGGTGCCGCCGCCGGCATACGCGCTGGCAGTGCCGCCTTCGTAGCCATAAGCGCTGCTGCCTTCGCGGCGCACATAGATGGTCTTGCGGACCGTGCGTTCGCTGCGGCCATAGTCGCGGTCGTTGCTGAGCTCTTGGGAGCTGGTCGAGCCGCTGGTGTAATTGTAGATATCGACCGAGGCTTCGGCGTCGGCCGTGTTCCATTCGTATTGGCGGCTGCCGCCGGTGCTGCGCACACGGGCGTAGTGGCGCGGTGCGGCGCGGCGCACGGCGTAACGGCGTTCTGCATGGCGGCGTTCGACATAACGGCGCGCGGCGCGATGCTCGGGGACCGCGGCCGGCGCGGCTTCGGAGCCGCGGATCGGCGGCGAGCAGTTGCAGGTCGTCAGCGGCTGCGGCGCCGCCACCTTCTTGTGCGCGAAATTGTTGTTGCAGCCGGCCAGCGCCGTGCAGGCCAGAAGCCCGATTGCCACCCAGAGCTTGCGCATGATGTCGCCGTTCCGTTCGAAGAGGTGGCCCATTGTGGGACAGCGCGCCCGCGAATGCCCGCGGCTTCTGCTCGCGTGGTTAATCCGCGCGAGCCTGTTCCAACGCCGTCATGGCCGGCCTTCGAGCCGGCCATCCATCCGCTGCGCGTCCGTGCAGCCGTGACTCTTTTGCGCCCGCAGACGCGGGCGCAATGGGTGGCCGGGTCAAGCCCGGCCATGACGATGGAGAGATAGGTCAGCACGCCGCCCTTGAACCGGAAGCTCGCGGCCCCAACTAAACCGGACGCGCCGGCGCCGCCGCTGTCAGGGCCCCCCCCCTCCCGGTTTTTGCGGGTTCGAATAGGGGAGGGGGTCCCCCCTCCCCCCTGATCGGGCAAAAACGGAAAAACAATTATATGTCTAATATAACAGAATCAATAACTTACCAGAGTTCGGCGCGTGCGCAATTATATTGCGCGGGGCCAGCTTTACCGGCTCCGGCCCGCGTGGCATGACCGGAGCGGTTCAAGGATTCGCGCTCCATGCATGACATCAAGGCGATCCGCGACGATCCGGAGGCCTGGGCCGCGGCGCTCGCCCGCCGCCCGGCCTATCGCGACAATGCGGCCGGCCTCGCCGCCGATCTGCTGGCGAAGGACCGGGAACTGCGCGATCTGCTGACCGATCTGCAGGCCAGGCAGGCCCGCCGCAACGAGGCCTCCAAGGCCATCGGCAAGGCCATGGCCCAGAAGGACGAGGCGGGCGCCGCAGCCCTGATGGCCGAAGTCGCCGGCCTCAAGGACGCGATCCAGGCGGGCGAAGAGCAGGAGCGCATGCTTCAAGCCGGGCTGCGCGAGGCGCTGGCGAAGATCGACAATCTGCCGGCCGAGGGCGTGCCCGAGGGCGCCGACGAGAACGCCAATGTCGAGGTGCCGTCGCGCCTGTTCAAGAATCCGAGTCCGCTGCCAGCCGATGCGGTGAATAGCCCCAAGGAGCATTTCGAGCTCGGCGAGGCGCTGGGCATGATGGATTTCGAACGCGCGGCCCGCGTCTCCGGCTCGCGCTTCGTCTATCTGACCAAGGGCCTCGCCCGCATGGAGCGCGCACTCGCATCTTTCATGCTCGACCTGCACACGGATCAATTCGGCTACACCGAGGTCGTCCCGCCGCTGATGGTGCGCGACGATGCGATGTTCGGAACGGGGCAAATGCCTAAGTTCGAGGAGGATCAGTTTTTTGCGAGTAACATTTTCTTCCCTGATCCGGAGGCGCCGCCTGAAAAAATTCCGGGGCTATATTTTTCGAAGCCGTTGGGAGGCGACCTCTGGGCTAATGAAAGCGGGGACATCAAGGTCACTATTGATATATCTGGAGCAAAGGTGGTTGACGAGCGCCGCTGGCTCATCCCCACCGCCGAAGTGCCGCTGACGAACTACGTGCGCGAGGAAATCCTCGACGAAGCCGCGCTGCCGTTGCGCTTCACCGCGCACACGCCCTGCTTCCGCGCCGAGGCGGGCGCCGCCGGCAAGGACACGCGCGGCATGATCCGCATGCACCAGTTCTCCAAGGTTGAGCTGGTCTCCATCGCCACGCCCGAGCAATCCGCCGCCGAGCACGAGCGCATGACCGATTGCGCGCAGGAGGTGCTGAAGCGCCTCGGCCTCAGCCATCGCGTCGTCACGCTCTGCACCGGCGACATGGGCTTTTCTGCGCAGAAGACCTACGACATCGAGGTCTGGCTGCCAGGCCAAGGCCGTTTCCGCGAGATCTCGTCCTGCTCCAATTGCGCCGATTTCCAGGCCCGCCGCATGAACGCGCGCTACCGCCCCAAGGACGCCAAAGCCACCCGCTTCGTCCATACGCTCAACGGCTCGGGGCTGGCGGTTGGGCGCACGCTGGTCGCGATCTTGGAGAATTACCAGAACGGCGACGGCTCCATCACCGTGCCCGAAGCGCTCCGTCCCTATATGGGCGGCATGGAAAGAATTGAAAGGTGAGGTGCAGATGGAATTCTCCCTCGCCCCCTTCAGGGGGAGAGGGCAGGGGTGAGGGGGCGCTTCGGCGCGCTCACATCCATCCCCCTCACCCTAACCCTCTCCCCCATTGGGGGAGAGGGAACGGAGTTTAGATGCGCATTCTCGTCACCAATGACGACGGCATTCATGCCCCGGGCTTGGCCATCGCCGAAACAATCGCGCGCACGCTGTCCGACGATGTCTGGGTGGTGGCGCCGGAGACCGAGCAATCGGGCGCCTCGCATTCGCTGACGCTGTCCGATCCCTTGCGCCTGCGTCAGGTGAGCGAAAAGCGCTTCGCCACCACCGGCACGCCCACCGATTGCGTCATGATCGCCTGCGCCGAAATCCTCAAGGACAAGAAGCCCGATCTTCTGCTCTCCGGCGTCAATCGCGGCGGCAACATCGCCGACGATGTCACCTATTCCGGCACCATCGCCGGCGCCATGGAGGGCACCGTGCTCGGCATCCGCTCGATCGCGCTGTCGCAGAGTTACGGCTTCGAGACCGGCTATCACGTGCGCTGGGATTGCGCCGAGCAGCGCGGGCCGCAGGTGGTGAAACGGCTGATCGAAATCGGTTGGCCGAAATCGGACGGCGTGTCCGACGAAGTGCTGATGAACGTCAACTTCCCCGATTGCGGACCCGACGAAATCGCCGGAATCGAGATCACCGAACAGGGCAAGCGCGACATGCAGACCGCGGTGATGGAGCGCCGCGTCGATCTGCGCCGCAATCCCTATTACTGGATCGGCTTCAAGCGCGTGCGCTCGCGCCCCACCCGCGGCTCCGATCTATGCGCCATCGAAGAAAAGCGCATCTCGATCACGCCGCTGCATCTGAACCTCACCGAATACAAGGTGGTGCAGCGGCTGAGAGAGGAATTCCCCACTTGATCGAGGCCGGCAGCCATGGCCCGGCGGCGCTGGTGATGGCGCTGCGCGGCGCCGGCATCACCGACATGGCCGTGCTGGAGGCGATGGAGAAAATTCCGCGCGGCGAATTTGTCGACGAGCCCTTTGGCCCGTCGGCCTATGCCGACACCGCCCTGCCCATCGCCTGTGGCCAGACCATCAGCCAGCCCTATATCGTGGCTTACATGACCGCCGCGCTCGAAGTGGGGCCGAAAATGCGGGTGCTGGAGATCGGCACCGGCTCCGGCTATCAGGCCGCCGTCCTCAGCCCGCTGTGCCGCATGGTCTATACGGTGGAGCGCCACCGCCCGCTTCTGGACGCCGCGCGGGCGCGCTTCAACCGGCTCAAACTACACAATGTGGTGTCGCGCTATGGCGACGGCCTCAAGGGGTGGCCCGAACAGGCGCCATTCGACCGCATCATCCTGACCGCCGCGGTGCCCGAAGTTCCAGCCATGCTTATCGAACAGTTGAAGCCGGGCGGCATTCTTATCGCCCCGTTAGCCATATCGGCCGATCTGGAAAGCATTTCTCAACACTTAACCAAGATGATCCGTCTTGAGACAGATGTAGCCGAAGAGCCGCTCATCCCGGCCGTGTTCGTCCCGATGGTGCCGGGCATGCCCAAGGAGGCAATGAGGCCCGATGGAAAGGAGCCAAAGAGTTAGTTTTCCGCGCGGCGGCTTCGCCGCGCTGGTGCTGCTTGCGCTCTCGCTGTCGCTCGGCGGCTGCGCCACGGCCCCGGCCGGACACACGCAGCTCTCCTGGCCCGTCGGCACCACCTACACCGTGCGCGATGGGGACACCCTCTCCGAGATCGCCGAAGATCTCCGCGTCTCCCAGGATTCATTGGTCCGCTACAACGGCCTTCGCCGCCCCAACGATCTCTATGTCGGGGAGGTGCTGCGCATCCCGCGCGATTCCTATGTCGCGCGCAGCGATTTGCGGCCGCGCCCCGGGCCCACCCCCCGTCCCGCCAGTTACGTGCCGCCGCCGCGCCGCACCGCCGTACCCGCGCCCACGCCCGCGCCGGCGCGTGTGGAGCAGGCGCAAGCCTATTCCGGCACGCCGCGTTTCATCTGGCCTGTCGACGGACGCATCATCTCGTCCTTCGGCGCCACGCCGACCGGCGGCCGCAATGACGGCATCAATATCGCCGTCCGTCTCGGCGAGCCCGTGCGCGCGGCCGCAGGCGGCACCGTGCTCTATGCCGGCAACGAGCTGAAGGGCTACGGCAATCTGGTGCTGATCCGCCACGAGGACGGCTATGTCACCGCCTACGCCCATGCCGAGCGCATCGCGGTGGCCCGCGGCGACATCGTGAAGAAGGGGCAGGTGATCGGCTATGCCGGCGCCACCGGCGACGTCACCCGGCCACAGCTCCATTTCGAGATCCGCCGCGGCGTCCAGCCCATAGATCCCAAACCGCTTCTTGTCGCCGCGAACTAGCCCAGCGGCTTTCCGAGCTCCCCGGCCAGGTCCTGGATGAACTGCCAGGCCACGCGCCCGGACCGTCCTCCCCGCTGCGCCGCCCAGGCGACCGCGCGCGCCCTCAACTCGGCCTGCGGCACATCGAGCCCGTAATATCCGGCATAGCCGTCGATCATCGCCAGATAGTCGTCCTGCCCGCAATTGTGGAAGCCGAGCCAGAGCCCAAAACGGTCCGAGAGCGAGACCTTCTCCTCGATCGCCTCGGAAGGATTGATCGCGGTCGAGCGCTCGTTCTCCATCATGTCGCGAGGCATCATGTGACGGCGGTTCGATGTTGCGTAGAACAGCACATTCGCGGGCCGGCCTTCGATCCCGCCTTCGAGCGCGGCCTTGAGCGACTTGTAGGAGGTGTCGTCGCGATCGAAGCTGAGATCGTCGCAATACAGCAGAAAGCGCCGCTCGCTGTCGCGCAACAGGCGCAGCAACACTGGTAGGCTCGCGATCTCCTCGCGATGGATTTCCACCAGCACCAGCCGCGAGTGTCCCTCGCGTTCCTCGTTGACGGCGCCGTGTGCCGCCTTGACCAGCGAGCTCTTGCCCATGCCACGCGCGCCCCACAGCAGCGCATTGTTGGCGGGAAGGCCGTCGGCGAAGCGGCGTGTGTTTTCGAGCAGTGTGTCGCGGGCCTGGTCGATGCCCTTGAGCAGCGCGAGCGTCACCGCGGCCACAACCGGAACCGCGATGAGCCCGCCATGGGCCGGCTCCCATACGAAGGCATCGCCGGAGGCTTCGCCCGCCGTGCCCGGAGGCGGCGGCGCCAGCCGTTCCAGCGCTGCGGCGATACGTGCCAGCAGTGCGGGGTCCAGGCTCTGGGAATCCTTGGGAGTCATGGTGCTAAGCCCTTGAGCTGCCATGGTTGCAATGGAGGGCTGCGCCGTTATAGTCCGGCGCCTGACGCCCGGTACCCGCCAGAGTCCCCCGCACGGCCACACGGTTTGGTTTGGAAGCTTCCATGGATCCCCAATTTCTACAGACCATTGTGCCGCTGATCGCGGTGTTCGCGATCATGTACTTTTTGCTGATCCGTCCGCAACAGCAGCGGGCCAAGCAGCACAAGCAGATGATCGAGAGCGTGCGCCGCGGCGACACCGTGGTAACGGCGGGGGGCATTGTCGGCCGCGTCACCAAGGTGCCGCAGGCTGACGATCCGGAGGTCACGGTGGAAATCGCCGATGGCGTGCAGGTCAAGGTGATCCGCAGCACGCTCAGCGACGTTCGCGCCAAGGGGCAGCCGGTCGAAGCCAAGGCCGACAAGAAAACGTAACCGATCAGCCGATGCTCAATATCCCCACCTGGTCCAAGATTCTCACCGCACTGATCGTGCTGGCGGGCATCGTCATCGCCCTGCCCAACGCGTTGCCAGACAGCATCACCTCGCGGATGCCGAACTGGCTACCTCATCAGTCGGTCTCCCTCGGACTCGATCTTCAGGGTGGTTCTTATCTGCTCCTGGAGGTCGAGCTCGACAAGGTGCGGGAGGAGCGGCTGGTGACGCTGGTGAGCGATATCCGCGCGGGCCTGCGCAAGGCGCGTATCGGCTACACCAACCTTCAATCCACGGGCGATCAGGCTTCGGTGCGGATTCTGGATGGCGACCGCCTTACTGACGCGCGCAAGATCCTCGACGGTCTCAATCCCGCGGTGGGCGGAAGCGTGCTCTCCGTCGGCGCGCACGAGTACACAATCACCTCGCCCGGCAACGACGCGCTGGTCATGAAGATGACCGACGCCTATATCACTCAGACCCAGTCCGAGATTGTCGAGCAGTCGAGAGAAGTCGTGCAGCGTCGCATCGACGCTCTGGGCACGCGCGAGCCGACGATCGAGCGGGCGGGCGAGGACCGTATCCTGGTGCAAGTGCCCGGCCTGCAAAATCCGCAGCAGTTGAAGACCATTTTGGGCCAGACGGCCAAGCTGACCTTCCAGTTCGTCGACGAAAACGCCTCGATCGAGCAGGCGCAAAAGGGCATCGTGCCCATCGGCGACCAGTTGCTCTATGAAACCAGTACCGTGAAAGGCCAGCCGGATATCCCGATGGTGGTCGAGCGGCGCGTCATCGTCGACGGCGCGAGGTTGACGGATGCGCGGGCGAACATCGATCAGCAGACTGGCCAGCCCGAAGTGGATTTCCGCTTCGACAGCGTAGGCGCGCGCGAATTCGGCAATGCCACCAAGGAAAATGTCGGCCGCCGCTTTGCCATCGTTCTCGATAACAAGATCATCGAGGCGCCGACGATCCAGGAGGCGATCCTGGGCGGTTCGGGGCGCATCAATGGCGGCTTCACGGTGCAGAGTGCGAACGATCTGTCCATTCTGCTCCGCGCCGGCGCCCTGCCGGCCCCGCTCACGATCCTCGAGGAAAGCACGGTCGGCGCCGAACTGGGCGCGGACTCCGTCAAGGCGGGCAAATATTCGGCTGTCGGCGGGCTCGTTTTGGTCGGCCTGTTCATGATCGCCCGTTACGGGTTGTTCGGCCTTTTCGCCGACGTGGCGCTGACCCTGAACGTCGTGCTGCTGATGGCGGCGCTGACCCTGTTCGGGGCCACGCTGACGCTGCCCGGCATCGCGGGCATCGTGCTCACCATGGGCATGGCCGTGGATGCCAACGTGCTGATCTACGAACGAATACGCGAAGAGATCCACAACGGCCGCACGATCATCGCTTCGATCGATGTCGGCTTCCGGCGCGCGATGGCGACCATCGTAGACGCCAATATGACCCATTTGATTGCCTCACTCATCCTGTTCCAGCTCGGTTCGGGGCCGATACGTGGCTTCGCCGTGACGCTCGGCGTCGGCATCATCACCTCGTTCTTCACTGCTGTGATGGTGACGCGGCTGATCGTGGTGACCTGGTTCATGGCCGTGAGGCCCAAGCGGCTGGCGATCTGAGCCGCCGGCACGCATCCGCGCCGGACGCAAGCGATGAATGCCCAGCGCAGTGAGGACGATTTCGCCGCCTGCGAGGAGACGGTCCGCCGACACGATCCGGACCGTTTCCTCTCGGCCCTGTTCGCGCCGTCCGCATGCAGGCCATCGCTGTTCGCGCTCTACGCCTTCAATCATGAGATTGCGCGTGTGGCCGAATCCACGCGCGAGCCGATGATGGCCGCCATCCGGATGCAATGGTGGCGCGAGGCGGCAGCGCGCGCGCGGGCCGGCGATCCGCCCGCCCATCCGGTTGCGATCGGTCTGGCCGAGCTCTTCGCGCGGAGCGATGTCCCGCCTGCAATGATCGATGCGCTGATCGATGCGCGGGCACTCGATGCAGGCGCCGAAACCTTCGCCGACATGGCCGCGCTCGAGGCCTATGCCGATGCCAGCTCCGGCAGCGTGATGCGGATCGCTGCGCGTTTGCTGGGCGCGGGGGAAGCGCTCGACGATCTCGCGCGCGCAGCCGGCATCGGCTATGCGCTTACCGGTCTGTTGCGGGCGCTGCCGTTTCATGCGGCGCGGCGGAAGCTTTTTCTGCCGCTCGATCTGGTGGCAAGGGCGGGGCTGGGTCCCGGCGATATCTTCGCCGGCAAGGGCGGGCCGCGGCTTAAAGCAGTGATGGGGGAGGTCGCTGCCCGAGCGCGCGCACATCTCGACGCCGCGCGCGCCTTTGCAAAGCCGGGAACGGCGCTCGCCGCGGTGATGCCGGCGGCGACGGCGCCTCTTTACCTGAAACTGTTGACGGCGCCCGCATTCGATCCGTTCGTCACGCGCGCGGAGCTGCCGCTCTATCGCCGCCAGCTCGCGATGCTGCACGCGCGCCTGCGCGGACAGGTGTGAACCTCATTCCGCGGCCGCCCGCGTCGCCCCCAGCCAGGTGTCGAGATCGGCGAGCGCACGCGCGCTCATCGCGCGCTTGCGGTCGCGGCCGCGAGTGCGCGACGACGGCGGCAGATCGGGGAAGAGGCCGAAATTCACGTTCATCGGCTGGAAGGTCGCCGCGTCGGCGCCGCCTGTAATGTGGCCAAGCAGCGCGCCCAGCGCCGTCGTTGGCGGCGGTGGCGTGATGGTCTCGTCACTGAGTTCCGCTGCCGCAAAGCGGCCGGCGAGAAGCCCGATGGCCGCGCTTTCGACATAGCCTTCGACGCCCGTGATCTGCCCGGCGAAACGCAAGGCGGGCCGCGCCTTCAGCCGCAGCGTGCCGTCGAGAAGCCGCGGCGAATTGATGAAGGTGTTGCGGTGCAGGCCGCCCAGCCGCGCGAAGCTCGCATTTTCGAGCCCCGGGATCGCGCGGAAGATGCGCGTCTGTTCGCCGTGCTTCAGCTTGGTCTGGAATCCCACCATGTTCCACAGCGTGCCCAGCGCGTTGTCCTGCCTGAGCTGCACCACCGCATAGGACCGCTGGCCCGTGCGCGGATCGGTGAGCCCCACCGGTTTCATCGGCCCGAAGCGCAGCGTGTCTTCGCCGCGCGCCGCCATCACTTCGATCGGCAGGCAGCCTTCGAAATAGGGCGTCGATGTCTCCCAGTCCTTGAATTCGGATTTCTCGCCGGCGAGCAGCGCGGCGATGAAGGCGCGGTATTGCGCCTCGTCCATCGGGCAATTGACGTAGTCCGCGCCGTCGCCCCCGGGACCGGACTTGTCGTAGCGCGACTGCATCCAGCAGACGTCGAAATCGATCGACTCGCGATGGACGATGGGCGCGATGGCATCGAAGAAGGCGAGCTGATCCTCGCCCGACAATTCGCGGATTGCCGTCGCCAGCCCCGGCGCGGTGAGCGGCCCGGTGGCGATGATGACTGAGGACCAGTCAGCGGGCGGCAGGCCGGCGATCTCCTCGCGGCGAATCTCGACGGCAGGGTGATCTTCCAGCGCCTTGGTGATGGTGGCGGAGAAGCCGTGGCGGTCGACCGCGAGCGCCCCTCCGGCTGGTAGGCGATGCGCGTCGGCGGCTTCCATCACCAGCGAGCCCGCCCGCCGCATCTCCTCGTGCAACAGGCCGACCGCGTTGTTCTCGGCATCGTCGGAACGCAGCGAGTTGGAGCAGACGAGCTCGGCAAGGCCGGCGGTCTGATGGGCCTCAGTCCCCGGACCGGCCGCATCTCGTGGAGGACCACATGGGCGCCGGCATGGGCGGCTTGCCAGGCCGCCTCCGATCCTGCGAGCCCGCCGCCGACGATGTGGATGGAATCACGCATTTTGTCTAACTTGTTGATTATACTATATAAATTGTCGAAGGTTGTTTTGCGGTTTTGGCTCGATTCCGGCTACCCCCCTCCCCCTCCGGCATTCGAACCCGCAAAACCGGGGGAGGGGTCCCCCTCGGGGCCACAGCATTCGCCTGCTTCGCCCGCCCGTGCTCTCAACATGCGAACGATCGGCCGGCGGTTCAAGGGCCGCTCTGGTCCGGCCCGCTCTGGCCGTGACGGCCGATCCCGTCTATGTCAGCCCTGCGGCGCGCGGGCGAGATGGCAGACGATGAAGAAAATCCCCATCCTCGACACCATCCGCTACGCCTACGAATTCACCTTCGGCCATCTCGGAACCATCATCGGCCTGATCTGGCTGCCGATGCTAATCCTGGCGGTGCCGGGCTACTTCGTGAGCTCCTACTATTATGCGACCGTGCCCGACGCGCTGACGGCCGGCGATGTGGCGACGGTCGGCCGGGCGGGACTTCTGGTTATCGTCTGGGGTCTGGTGTCGCTGCTGATCTCCTCGATCATGTATGTGGCGGTGACGCAGGAGGCGCTGGGCCAGCACAAGGCTCAGGTCATCGTCCATTTCGCGCTGGGCCCGCCGGAGTTCCGCGTCTTCGGCGCGGCGCTTGCGGTGTTTGCGCTGGCGATTCTGTTCGCGATCGTCGACGGCGCCTTGTCCGATGCGATACGTACGCTGGCGGGCTCGGCCGGGCCGGCCGCCGGCCGGTTGGTGGCCGCCGCCGGGGCGCTCGCCATCGCCTATGCACTGATCCGCCTGAGCTTCCTGCTCGTGGTGGCGACCGTGGCCGAGGAGAGGTTCGGACTGGCGCGCGCCTGGGAACTGGCATCCGGCAATTTCTGGCGAATCGTCGCTGTCGGCCTGGCGACGATGGGGCCGATCGTCGTGATCGCGGTCGTGGCGGAAGCGCTGATCCTCGGCTCCGGCGGTGCCGCGCCGGCCGTGACGGCGTCCGGCGACAGCGCCCAGCAGATGCAGCTGATGGCGGCGCAAATGCGCCTGGCCGCGCGCAATCTGCCGCTGCTCTATGGCCTGTCCTTCGTGATTTCGCCGCTGGTGCTGGGCTTGGCGCTAGCGCCCGCCGTCTATGCCTATCGCGTGCTCACGAAGCCGGGCATGTGCGTACCGGCCGCATCATAAAAACAAGTGAGGCCTCCTTTGCAGGAGGCCTCGAAGGGGGGAGGTCCGGCGACTCCGCGCCCTACATGGGGCAAGGCGTGGAGCAAGGGGGATGCCGAACAGGGGCCATCATAGGGCCTTGTCCGCCACCGTCTTTGATCTGGCGCAAACGCCGGCAAAATTTGGGTTATTGACTTCCCCACAAACATTAGCTAACTTATTAGCTAATGGAGTGGTCATGGCCACGGTCAAAATACACGACGCCAAAACGAACCTGTCCAAGCTCATCGCCCGCGTCGAAGCCGGCGAGGAGATCGTGATTGCGCGCGGTGACAAGCCGGTGGCGAAGCTGGTGGCCGCCGAGGCCGCGCCAAAGAAGAAGCGCGTGGCCGGTGCCATGAAAGATATCTGGCCCGACCTGCCGGATGCGTTCTTCTTCGATCCACTGCCGGAGGAAGAACTGGCGGCCTGGGAAGGCAGGGAAGGTCCCGATGAAATTGGCCCTGGATAGCCATGCCTTCTTCTGGTGGATGACGGACCATCCACGCCTGACACACACCGCGCGCGCGGCAATCGAAGACCCCGACAACGAGGTCTATGCCAGCGCTGCCATCGCTTGGGAAATGGCGACCAAGGTATGGCTCGGCAAATGGCTGGATGCACGCAACGTCGCCGAGAATTTCGAGGAAGCGGTGGCGCGCAACCGTTTCACGCCGCTCCCTATCTCGCCCGCGCATGCGCGCGTGGCAGGTTTCCTGGAAGGGCGGCATGGCGATCCGTTCGACCGCATCTTGGCCGCGCAATCGCAGGTCGAGGCCATGCCGCTCGTCACCGCCGACCCGGTGTTCAAGGCGTTCGGGACAAAGGTGGTGTGGTAACAGACAATGGCGGCAGGGCGTCTGGCAGTTGATGCCTAGCTTGTTGCGTCTGCGTCACTCGGAATTCCAATTAAGTCGTCCGTCGCATCTCTAACTTGGATTGTAGGAGAGGAGTTGCCAACGACTATCTCCGCTTGCTGGCCAGCTAATACAATGAAACGGATTCTGGTTTCATCGCCAGTCACAATCGTGAGTTCCTGCGGACCGCTGGTGGCATTGCACCAACTAATCTTTTACCCGGGTTCGGCGGGAATGGACGTGATCTTTGATTCACCGTTCATGGCAGGTGTCCTCTGAAGCTATTTATTCGGCGGCCTTGAGGCGGCCAGCACGCTTCTTGGCCGCCGGCTTCTTCGGCGCGGCTTTGGCTGGGGCCGATTTGGCGCGCCCGCCCAGCACATTCTTCAGATAGTGCCCGGTGTAGGAGCGCGCGTTCTTCGCCACATCTTCCGGCGTGCCGCTGGCCACGATCTCGCCGCCGGCGTCACCGCCTTCGGGGCCCAGGTCGACGATCCAGTCGGCGGTCTTGATGACTTCCAGATTGTGCTCGATCACGACCACGGTGTTGCCGTTGTCGACCAGCTCGTGCAGCACGTCGAGCAGCTTTCGGATGTCGTGGAAGTGCAGGCCGGTGGTGGGCTCGTCGAGGATATAGAGCGTGCGGCCGGTCGCCCGCCGCGACAATTCCTTCGACAATTTGACGCGCTGGGCCTCGCCGCCCGACAGGGTCGTCGCCTGCTGGCCGACCTTGATGTAGCCGAGGCCGACGCGCGTCAGCGTGTCGAGCTTTTCGCGGATGGCGGGCACGGCCTTGAACAGCTCGGCGCCGGTTTCGACGGTCATGTCGAGCACGTCGGCGATCGAGTGGCCGCGGAACTTCACCTCCAGCGTCTCGCGATTGTAGCGCTTGCCCTTGCAGACATCGCACTGGACATAGACATCGGGCAGGAAGTGCATCTCGATCTTGATGACGCCGTCGCCCTGGCAGGCCTCGCAGCGCCCCCCGCGCACGTTGAAGGAGAAGCGCCCAGGGGCGTAGCCCCGTGCTTTCGCTTCGGGAAGCTCCGCGAACCAGTCGCGGATCGGCGTAAACGCGCCGGTATAGGTGGCCGGATTGGAGCGCGGCGTGCGCCCGATCGGCGACTGGTCGATATCGATCACCTTGTCGAGGAATTCCAGGCCCTCGATCCTGTCGAAAGGCGCGGGATGCTCGCGCGCGCCGTTGAGCTTGCGGGCGGCGGCCTTGTAGAGCGTCTCGATGGTGAGCGTCGACTTGCCGCCGCCGGAGAGTCCGGTGACGCAGGTGAATGTGCCCAGCGGAATCTCGGCCGTGACGTTCTTCAGATTGTTGCCGCGCGCGCCCGTGAGCTTGAGCCAGCGGTTGTGGGTGGCCTTGCGGCGGCGGGCAGGCAGCGGAATTTGCTCCAGACCGATGAGATATTTGCCGGTCAGGCTCTTGGGGCTCGCCATGATGTCGGCGGGCGTGCCTTCGGCGATGATGTGGCCGCCATGAATGCCGGCGCCGGGACCCATGTCGATGACGTGGTCTGCGGTCTTGATCGCCTCCTCGTCATGCTCGACCACGATGACCGAATTGCCGAGATCGCGCAGGCCCTTCAGCGAATCGAGCAGCTTGGCATTGTCACGCTGGTGCAGGCCGATACTGGGTTCGTCGAGCACATAGAGCACGCCGGTCAGGCCCGAGCCGATCTGCGAGGCCAGCCTTATGCGCTGGCTTTCGCCGCCCGACAGCGTGCCGGACGCGCGCGCCAGCGTCAGATATTCGAGGCCCACATTGTTGAGGAATTTCAGCCGCGCGCGGATTTCCTTCAAGATGCGCGCGCCTATCTCCTTCTGCTGAACGGTGAGCTTCTTGTCGAGATCGCGGAACCAGGTATCGGCGTGGCGGATCGATTGCTCGCAGACCTGGCCGACATGCAGCCCCGCGATCTTGACCGCCAGCGCCTCGGGCTTGAGGCGGTAGCCGCCGCAGGCCGCGCAAGGCGAGGCGTCCTGATAGCGCTCCAGTTCCTCGCGCACCCAGGACGAATCGGACTCGGTGAAGCGGCGCTGCATGTTGGGGATGACGCCTTCGAAACTCTTCTTGGTGTCGTAGCGGCGCAGGCCGTCGTCATAGGTGAACTTGATCTCCTCGTCGCCCGAGCCATGGAGGATGACGTCGCGTGCGCGCTCGGGCAGGTCTGCCCAGGCGTCGTTGAGAGAGAATTTGTAGTGCCGGCCCAGCGCCTCCAGCGTCTGCAGGTAATAGGGCGAGGTCGATTTGGACCAGGGCGCGACGGCGCCCTTTCGCAATGTCAGGCTCTCGTCGGGCACCACCAGGGCGGCGTCGAAATAGAGTTGGGTGCCGAGCCCGTCGCAGGTGGGGCAGGCGCCGTGCGGATTGTTGAAGCTGAAAAGGCGCGGCTCGATCTCCGGAATGGTGAAGCCCGAAACCGGGCAGGCGAATTTGGACGACATCATCAACCGCTCGGGCTCGCCCTTGTCGCTTTTCTTGTCGGCGAACTCGGCGATCACGAGACCATCGGTCAGCCCGAGCGCGGTCTCGATGGAATCGGGCAGCCGGTTGCCGATATCCGCCTTGACGACGATCCGGTCCACCACCACTTCGATGTCGTGCTTGAGCTTTTTGTCCAGCGCAGGCGTGTCGGCGATCTCGTAGAATTTGCCGTCGATCTTGACGCGCTGGAAGCCCTTCTTCTGCAGTTCGGCGAGTTCCTTGCGGTACTCGCCCTTGCGGCCGCGCACGATAGGCGCGAGCAGGAAGAGCCGTGTGCCTTCGGGCAGCGCGAGAATCCGGTCCGCCATCTGGCTGACGGTTTGGCTTTCGATCGGAAGACCCGTGGCCGGCGAATAGGGCACGCCGACGCGCGCGAACAACAGCCGCAGATAATCGTAGATCTCGGTCACCGTGCCGACGGTCGAGCGCGGATTCTTGGAGGTCGTCTTCTGCTCGATGGCGATGGCCGGCGACAGGCCCTCGATGTGATCGACATCGGGCTTCTGCATCAGCTCCAGGAACTGGCGGGCATAGGCCGACAGGCTCTCGACATAGCGGCGCTGGCCTTCGGCATAGATGGTGTCGAAGGCGAGCGAGGATTTGCCCGAGCCGGAGAGCCCGGTGATGACCGTCAGCTGATCGCGCGGAATCTCGACATCGATGTTCTTGAGGTTGTGCTCGCGGGCGCCGCGAATGGAGATGTTTTTGAGCATGAGACCTGACGAAATGGGGCCGGGCGGGCCAAGAGATTAGATATGGCGATGCGGCCCGCGCGGCGCAAGCGACGGAGCGCAAATCGCCGGGGAACGCGAATCGCGCTTGGAACATAACATGAACCATGCTAAGATACAGGCTGATCGGCTGTCCACAGATCGTGCTGGCACCGGCGGTGGCGCGGGCGCGGTGCGCGGTCTAGGTTTGGAGAAAGCGGCGAAAAGCGGAGGCGGATAAGATGGCGGGCAGCGTCAACAAGGTGATCTTGATCGGCAATCTGGGCCGCGACCCGGAGGTGCGCCGCATGACCAGCGGAGAGCCCGTCGTCAACCTGTCGGTGGCGACCTCGGAAAGCTGGCGCGACAAGGCCTCGGGCGAACGCAAGGAAAAGACCGAGTGGCACCGCGTGGTTATCTTCAACCCCAACCTCGCCGATGTGGCGGAGAAATATCTGCATAAGGGCTCCAAGGTCTATCTCGAGGGCCAGCTGCAGACCCGCAAATACACCGACAAGGACGGCGCCGAGAAATACTCCACCGAGGTGGTGCTGAACCGCTTCCGCGGCGAGCTCGTCATGCTCGATACCCGCGGCGAGGGCGGCGGCGGTGGCGGCGGCTTCTCGGGCGGCGGTGCGCGCGGCGGCGAAGCGACGCCCGCCTTCGACCGCAGCGAGATGGATGACGAGATTCCGTTCTAGTCCGGCAGGGTTCAGGGAATGCGTATCTGCTGGGGGGCCAGCATCATCCTCGTATTGGCGCTTGGCGGTTGCGGTACCAGCGCGGGCCTGCCGGCCAAGGGCTTCGTCAGCTCCGCGGTCGCCCGCGCCTATATGCCGCTCGAAGGACCGGCCTTCGTGGTGCTGGAAGGCCGCGGCGCCGGCGTTGTTATCGCCCCCGGAATCGCCGTCACCAATGCGCACAATGCCAACCTGGTCGAGGGCGATCAGGTGATCGGCGCCTCGACCGCTTACGACCTGCTGTACTTCCGCACCAAGCAAGGCCCGCCGGCGCCGCGCGGCGAGCCGCACCTGGGCGAGGCGGTGATCGCCTATGGCCAAGGCGCGGACGGCGGCCTGCGCATGGCGGCCGGGCAGGTCGTTGCGCGAGATGCCGAGGTGCTGCCGCGCTGCGAAAGCTGCGGCGTGCAGCGGGTCTTGGTCTTCCGCGCCGAAGGCGGCCGGGGCTTTTCCGGCGGCCCGGTGGTCGATGCCAAAACCGGCGTCCTCGTGGGCATCGTTTTCGGCTTCCGCAACGGGGCCGACGACCGCGATCCCGGCCGGCGGCTGATGTACGCCTATGACATGAACAGGGTTTTCGAAGAACTGGCCCGTGCGCGCCAAAAGGCCGCTGCCAAGGGGCCCTGAAGTGCTCTTCAACCCCCTCCAAGCGTGATGTTTTTGGCGCGCTTTGCGCACGCTTTTGCTGGCCGAATCGCGGCGCGAAATGCTAGGTCTAGGACCGGATTTTCGGCCCTTCCGCGGCGCGCGGAACGGGCCCGTCAGAGGACCCGGAATTGAGCGAAGCAGAGGCTTCCGGCACCCCGCCGCCGGGCGGCGGCGGCATCACCGCCATTGCCATCGAGGACGAGCTCAAGCGCTCCTATCTCGACTATGCGATGAGCGTGATCGTGGCCCGCGCGCTGCCCGACGCGCGCGACGGGCTCAAGCCCGTCCATCGCCGCATCCTGTTTTCGATGCACGAGAACGGCTACGACTGGAACAAGCCTTACCGCAAATCGGCGCGCGTGGTCGGCGACGTCATCGGCAAATACCATCCCCATGGCGACCAGTCGATCTACGACGCGCTGGTGCGCATGGCGCAGGATTTTTCCATGCGCGCGCCCCTGATCGACGGGCAGGGCAATTTCGGCTCGGTCGACGGCGATCCGCCTGCGGCGATGCGCTACACCGAAGTGCGCCGCGCCAAGATCGCCCATGCGCTGACCGAGGACCTCGAGAAGGACACCGTCGAGTTCCAGGACAATTACGACGGCTCCGAGAGCGAGCCGGTGGTGCTGCCGGCGCGCTTTCCGAACCTGCTGGTCAACGGCGCCTCGGGCATCGCCGTCGGCATGGCGACGAACGTGCCGCCGCACAATCTGGGCGAGGTGATCGATGCTTGCCTGGCCTATATCGAAGACCCGTCGATCGGGCTCGATACCCTGACCGAGATCGTGCCGGGCCCGGATTTTCCGACCGGCGCGCTGCTAATCGGCAAGCAGGCCGCGCGCGCCGCACTGGCCCGCGGCCGCGGCTCGATCCTGATGCGCGCCAGGGTCCATGTCGAGGAGATCCGCAAGGATCGCGAGGCCATCATCGTCACCGAGCTGCCCTATCAGGTGAACAAGGCCCGGCTGCAGGAGCGCATCGCCGAGCTGGTGCGCGACAAGCGCATCGAGGGCATCGCCGATATTCGCGACGAAAGCGATCGCCAGGGCATGCGCGTCGTCATCGAGCTCAAGCGCGACGCCTCCTCCGACGTCGTGACGAACCAGCTCTACCGCTATTCCGATCTGCAGACGAGCTTCGGCGTCAACATGCTGGCGCTCAACGGCGGCAAGCCGGAGCAGATGAATCTGAAGGACCTGATCGCGGCCTTCGTCGCCTTCCGCGAGGAGGTGGTGACCAAGCGCACGCGCTTCGACCTCTTCAAGGCCCGCGAGCGCGGCCATACGCTGGTCGGGCTTGCCGTCGCAGTCGCCAATATCGACGCGGTGATCGCGCTCATCCGTGCCGCGCCCGACGCCGCGACCGCCAAGGAACAATTGATGGCGCGCGATTGGCCGGCCCGGGATGTGGGCGCGCTGGTGGCGCTGATCGCCGATCCGCGACATTCGATCACGCCGCAAGGCACCATCCGGCTCACCGAGGAGCAGGCCAAGGCGATTCTGGAATTGCGCCTGCAAAGGCTGACTGCGCTCGGCCGCGACGAGATCGCCGACGAGGTGGAGAGGCTCGCCGTCGCCATCCGCGACTATCTCGATATCCTGCGCTCGCGCCCGCGCGTGCTCACCATCGTGCGGGATGAATTGACCGCCATCCGCGATGAATTCGCCACGCCCCGGCTGACCGAACTGATCGAAGCCGATGTCGAGGTCGAAGACGAGGATTTGATCGAGCGCGAGGAGGTTGCGATCACCGTCACCCATGCCGGCTACATCAAGCGCACGCCCCTGGCCGAATATCGCGTGCAGGGCCGCGGCGGCCGCGGGCGCTCGGGCATGGCTACGCGCGAGGAAGATTTCGTCGCCGAAATATTCGTTGCCAACACCCACGCGCCGTTGGTGTTCTTCTCGTCCACCGGCATG
Organism: uncultured Pseudomonadota bacterium; assembly: GCA_963775165.1. Classification (GTDB taxonomy): domain Bacteria; phylum Pseudomonadota; class Alphaproteobacteria; order Micropepsales; family Micropepsaceae; genus Rhizomicrobium. The sequence goes on from CAVZHX010000007.1 coordinate 125,283, forward strand.
GCCTACAAGCTCAAGGTCTGGCGGCTGCCGGAGGCGCGCGTGGCCGGCCGCGGCAAGGCCATGGTCAATCTGTTGCCGCTGCAGCCGGGCGAATGGATCACCTCGATCCTGCCCTTGCCCGAAGACGAAAGCCAATGGGCCAAGCTCAACGTCGTTTTCGCCACCAAGCACGGCAATGTCCGGCGCAACGAGCTTTCCGACTTCGTCAGCATCAACCGCAACGGCAAGATCGCCATGAAGCTGGCCGACGGCGACGGCATTGTCGGCGTCGAAATCTGCACCGAGCGCGACGATCTGCTCTTGACGACGAGCATGGGCAAATGCATCCGCTTCGCCGTCGCCGATGTGCGCGTGTTCAAGGGCCGCGAATCGACGGGCGTGCGCGGCATCAAGCTGGCCCATCACGGTAAAGAGGGGGGCGACGCCGTCGTCAGCCTCGGCCTGCTGCACCATTCCGACGCCACGACCGCCGAGGGCCGCGCCTATCTCAAGCAGGCGAGCGCCGCCCGCCGCGCCGCCGGCGAAGAAGCCGAGACCGCGCCCGAAGACATCGCCGAAGACGCCGAGGATACGGGCGAAGAGGCGACGCTGACGCCCGAACGCTATGCCGAGTTGGGCGCCCATGAGCAATTTGTGTTCGCGATCTCGGAGAACGGCTTCGGCAAACGCACCAGCTCCTACGAATACCGCGTGACCGGCCGCGGCGGTTCGGGCATCGTGGCCATGGGCATGGGGCGGAAGAACCGCGCCATCATTTCGGCTTTCCCGGTCGAGGATTCGGACGACCTGATGCTGATCAGCGACAAGGGCCAGACCATCCGCGTGCCGGTCGGGGACATCAGCGTCCAGGGACGCGCGGCGCAGGGCGTCGTCGTCATCCGGCTAGAGGAGAGCGAGCGCGTGGTCTCGGTCGAACGCATCAGCGAAAGCTCGGCCGAGGACGCGGCCGGCGAACGCGGCTAGAGAGGCAGCGATGGAGGGCAAGCGCATCGGCCTCTATCCCGGGACCTTCGATCCGGTCACGCTCGGCCATCTCGACATCGTCAAGCGCGCAGTCAAGCTGGTCGATCATCTCGTCATCGGGGTGGCGACCAATGCCTCCAAATCGCCGATCTTCACGCTTGCCGAGCGGCTCAGGATCATGCGCCACGAGACCAAGCCTCTGGCCGGCGACGGCCGGGCCACCATCGCGGTGGTAAGCTTCAATACGCTCTTGATTTCCTATGCCAAAGAGATCGGCGCCAGCGTCATCGTGCGGGGCCTGCGCGCGGTTTCCGATTTCGAATATGAATTCCAGATGGTCGGCATGAACCAGCGGCTCAATTCCGAGATCGAGACGGTGTTCCTGATGGCCGATCCGCGCCACCAGGCCATCGCCTCGCGTCTGGTCAAGGAGATCGCGATGCTGGGCGGCAACGTGGCGCCCTTCGTCACCCCCTATGTCGCCGACCTGCTGGTCAAGCGATGCGCGAAGAAAAGGAGATGAGATGGCACACGACCCCGAAAACACGATCGTGATCGAGCTCGATGCGGGCCCGGTCGTGATCGCGCTCAAGCCCGAGGTCGCGCCCGCCCATGTGGCGCGCGTCAAGGAACTGGCGCGCGCCGGCTTCTACGACGGTATCGTCTTCCACCGCGTGATACCGGGCTTCATGGCGCAGACTGGCGACCCCACCGGCACCGGCTCCGGCGGCTCCGATCTGCCGGATCTGGACGCCGAGTTCTCGGACGAGAAACACATTCGCGGCACCTGCTCGATGGCGCGCACCGCCAATCCCAACAGCGCCAACAGCCAGTTCTTCATCTGCTTCGACGACGCGCCCTGGCTCGACCGCCAATACACGGTGTGGGGGCAGGTGGTCGAGGGCATGGAGAACGTCGATGCCATCAAGAAGGGCAGCGAGGCCGCCAACGGCGTCATCGCGGGCGAACCGGACAAGATTCTGAAGATGGGCGTCGCCGCCGACGCCTAGTTGGAATCGGCCCGCGATCTTTCCGCCGGATCGATGCCCATTTCGGTGGATCGCGCCTATTTGAAAAACGCGTCGGCCAGGTGCAAAGCAGCCGGGCCGCCGACGATGAGGAAGATCGTCGGCATGATGAACAGCATCATCGGCAGCGTCAGGAGCGTCGGCAGCCGGTTGGCGCGTTCCGACAGCTCAAGCAGGGAATCGTTGCGCATCTCGGAGGCGACATTGCGCAGCGCCTGTGCCAGAGGCGTGCCGTAGCGCATGGTCTGCGACAGTGTCGTAATCACCGAACGCACTTTGGCGGTGTTGACGCGGTCGGCCAGGTTGAACAATGCCTGGTCGCGGCTGGGCAGAATCTTGAGGTCGGCGACCGTCAGCGCCAGTTCTTCGGCCAGCCGTGGCCGGGAATTGCGCATCTCGATGACGATCCTTTCAAGTCCGTCTTCCAGTGCAAGTCCTGCCTCCACGCACACCACCAGAAGCTCCAGCGCATCGGGCAGGCCGGCAGCCACGGCCAGGGTGCGCGCCTTGACGAAGCGCTTGACGATCATCGCCGGCAGGAACCAACCGCCGATGCCCATGCCTGCAGCCACGAGCAAGATCAGTTGCTGCCGGTTCGCCAGCGCCGGAAGGGCGGAAGCGGCGGCAAACGCCAGCGCCGCCATCGCCAGCACGCTCGCGCCCCTGATTGCGGCAAAGACGGCCATCGCATGCGTGGCGGGAATGTGGAGGGCGGCCAGCCGGCGGATGATCTCGCCCCGCTGGGGCGCCGGCAAGCCGCCGCGCTTCTGCGTCGGCAGGTCGCGATGAAAGGCGGGAACGGGAAGGCCGTGGGCCGTCTCGGGCCGCGGCGCAACCAGATTCACACGATGGGCCAGCTCTCCGCGGCGCAGCCGGATCGCGTAGAAAGTCAGCATCGAACCGCCGATGACGAGCAGCAGCGCGCCAACAAGCAGCATGAGCCTGGCGGGATCGGCAAAAGCTGAAATCATCGCCTCCATCATCCGCGGGCGGCCCTATAGTTGCGTTGCGTGCCGCATCATCTGGCGCATGGTCATGAAGCCCAGCGTCAGACAGACGATCGCCGCGCCGACGATGATATTGCCGCGCGGATCTGTGACCAGCGGTGCCAGATAGGCCGGGCTGAAGACCAGCAATCCGCCGATGACGACAAATGGCAGCGACCCCAACACCACCGCCGACATGCGCACTTCCGCCGTCGTCGATTTGGCCTGCATCCGTGCGGCCCGGCGCTTGCGGAGGATCTCAGCCAGCGTCTCCAGCGTCGCGGCGATGTTGCCGCCGGTGCCATGCTGCAGCGATACGGCGACCACGAAAAAGCGGAAATCGGCCAGGCCGATCCGCTCTCCGGCCTGGTTCAGCGCCTCCTCGAACAGGATGCCGATATCGACCTGATCGGCGAGCGAGGCGAACACCGCATTGACGGGCGCTGGCGCCTCCGTGCCGACCGCGCGGATCGCGGCCATGACCGGCAGGCCGGCGCGCACCATGCGCATGACCATGTCGAGCGCGTCGGGGAAGAGGTCGAGAAAAATCTGCTCGGCCGCCTGCTGCTGCCTTTTAAGCACGTGACGCGGCACGGCAATGAAGGCGGCAAGCGTCAGGGGAACGGCGATCCATAGCGGCAGATGGAACAGCATGTGCAGCAGCAGCCAACTCGCGCCGCCGCCGCCCAGGCCAGCGAGCAACAGCATGACCGGCCCCGCATGCATGCCCCAGCGACGCGGAAGGCCGAATACGAACAGGCGACGGAACCGGCCGGCCACAAGCGTCAGGTAGCCGGTCAGCCCGGCTTGCACGCGCCCCTCCTCATGCGTCAGCGGAACATGGGCCACAAGTGCGGTGCGGCGCTCCAACTCGCGACGGGCATCGCGCAACTCGATCAGATGGCGGACCAACCCGGCCGCGATCAGCAGCAGACCCACAAGGAATATGGGCGCAAATACGACCATGACTCACTCCACAACTTCGGTGCGCGTGCCCACGGCATCGAGGAAGGCGCGGTCCAGACCGAAATATTCGAGTCGCTTCAGAAAGCGCGGCCGGCCGCCCCTGCGCTCGAAGCTGCCGCGCAGCTTTCCATCCGGACTCTCACCTTCGTAGCGAAAGGCGAACAGTGTGCCCAGCGAGACGATGTCGCCTTCCATGCCGGCGACTTCGGCGACCTCGGTGACGCGGCGCACGCCGTCGCGCATGCGCTCGGTCTGGACGACCAGGTCGAGAGCGCTCGTCATCTGCGCGCGGATCGCATGGATCGGAAGATTGGCGTTGGCCATCAGGATCATGCTTTCGATGCGGGCCAGGGCGTCGCGTGCGGAGTTGGCATGGATGGTCGACATTGAGCCGTTATGGCCGGTGTTCATTGCCTGCATCATGTCGAAGGCTTCGCTCCCGCGCACTTCGCCGACGATGATGCGATCGGGCCGCATGCGAAGCGCATTGCGCACGAGGTCGCGCTGGGTGATTTCGCCATGGCCTTCGATGCTGGGCGGGCGCGTTTCGAGTTGCAGCACGTGCGGCTGCTGGAGCTGAAGCTCGGCGGCGTCCTCGATCGTGACGATGCGTTCGTCGCGATCGATCATCCGTGACATGGTGTTCAGCAGCGTCGTCTTGCCGGATCCAGTGCCGCCCGAAATGAGGATATTGAGCCGACAGCGCGCGGCGATGTCGAGCGCCTTGCCCAATTCGGGCGAGACCGAGCCGAGGCCGACGAATTTTTCAAAGGTCATGACGTGCTTGGAGAATTTGCGGATTGAGATGCAGGGACCCCTGAGGCTCAGGGGCGGGATGATGACATTGACGCGGCTGCCGTCGGCGAGGCGGGCGTCCAGCATCGGACTCAATTCGTCGACGCGGCGGCCGACCGACGAAGCGATACGCTGCGCCACATGCATGACGTGGGCGTCGTTGCGAAAATGGTAGGGCGTCAACTCCAGCTTTCCGTTGCGTTCGACATAGATCATCTTCGGTCCGTTGATCATGATGTCGTTGACGGTCTCGTCCTGGAGCAGAGGTTCAAGCGGGCCCAGCCCGATCATGTCGTCGACGATGTTGGCGGCGATGCTGTGCTGCTCGACCTGATTCATGAGCACTCGATGTTCGGCCGCGATCTTCGCCACCAGCTCGTTGACGCGCGCGGTCAAGGCCTGCGGCGTCATGCGAATGGCGGCGGCCGGCTCGACTTGCATCAATACCTGGTCGAGGATGAAATCGGTGCCGTGATTGCGCGGGCGCTCGACGGGCGCCGGCGCCGGCCGGGCGTGCTCGACGGAAGGCGGCGGTTCGGCCGGCCGGTCGTGCTCGACGGAAGGCGGCGGCGCGGAGTCGGGGTCGTCCTTCTTGCGACCGAAATCGAACACGGTCATCGGCTAAATATTCTTTCGATGATGCCGCGGTCGTCTCCGACGGGCTCGTTGGAGATGTTCCGCAGAACCGGGCTCAGTGCGCGCAGGAAAGCCCGGCATTGCTCGAGCCGGTGAATGCCGAGATTGGCGACGCCGGCGAGCTCGGGGTCGGAGCGCACCATGAGGTCCGGAGGCGCGCCCGCGGCGCGTGTGAATTCCTCGATGGGCAGGCTGTTCGGTGCGTCCGATTTGTTGAGGATATGCATGGTCATGTGCTCGGCGGTATTGGCGCCGATAAAGCCGCGCCAGCGCGCCACGTCGCGGGCGGCGACCAGCGAGCCGTCGCTGATCAGGAGGCACAGGCTCGGCAGATGCAGCACCCGCGACAGCCGCGCCGCCTCGGAGGAAGGCACGTCGACGAAGACGTAACGATAGCTGTGCAGCAGCCGGTCCAGCAAGGCCAGGAGCGCGTCTTCGCTGTAGTTGACGGCATAGTCGAGCGGTTCCTCCGAGGCCAGAAGGTCCAGCTTTTCGCTGACGCGGATGACGCCGCGTTCAAGGAACAGCGCGTCGATGCGTTCGGGATGTTCCAGCGCCTCGCGGAGGGCGTGGTGCGGGGCGACGTCGAACTGGAGAGCCGCGTCGCCCGTGCGCAGGTCGAGATCGATGAAGGCGACGCGGCGCTTGCGCGCCTGGGCGATGTGCCAGGCCAGGCGCACCGCGACGATGGTGGCGCCGGCGCCGCCGCGCACGCCCAGCACGAACACCAGCCGGCCCGTGCGCAAGGCGCGCTGCTCCATATTGCCGGTCAGCACCGCATTGCAGGCGCGGCTGACGAGTGCCCCTGACAACGGCTTGAAGAAATATTCAAAGATGCCGGCGGCTTTCAGTTCGCGATAGAGGATGATGTCGTTGCGTTCGCCGATCACGATCACACCGGTGCCGGGTTCGCAGACATCGGCCAGTTCCGAGATCTGCCGCACCGGGTCGTCAACCTTGGAAATATCGACGACCAGCAGCCGCGGCGAGGCGCGTCGCTGCAATTCGGAAACCGCACCGACGATCCCATTCTGGCCGAAACTGGAAGACTGCACGCCGAGATCGTTGAGCACCTGGTGGACCACGCCCTCCAAATCGCGATCCTCCACGAACACCATGACAAGCGGTGCGGGGTGGGGTGCGCCCAGGCCGGCGGACTGTGCGAATGGATCGCCCATCACTGGGTTCCGCCTTGGCTCGCGCCCGGCAGCGGCACGGCCACGCCGGCGGTCGTGCCGCCGCTTTCGGGCAGTTTGATCTTGCCTTGCTTGTAGTCCTCGACCGCGCTCAATTCGCGTTCGCCGTCGGCGGGGCCGAGCTTTCGGCCCACAATGAGGTCGTGCTTGTCCACCACCATCGCATCGAGATTGGCGCGGTTGGCGCAGCCGAGATAAAGCGAATTCGCATTGCTGTGCGGATCGGCTGGCTCATCGGTCCAGGTCGGGCACGGCGTCGAAGCCGCCGTGGCGACGGCCGGCTTCGGCGCCGGCTGGGCAGCACAGGCCGCCAATGTCAGCGCGAGAGGCGCGGCGACGAGGCGGATGAGGCTATTGGCGGCCATCGCGTTCACTCCATGATGAATCCGGCGGGACCCGCCAGATGCGGCCCGCTCGGGTCGACGGGGGCGGGCGTGGAGATGCGGCTCGATTTGCCTGTGACGCGGCCGAGCAGGAGCTGTTCGAGGTCGCTGGCGAAGACCACGCCTTCGTTGGGCGTGTGCAGCGCTGCCGCCGAGAGCGCCGGCTTGACGATATAGGGCGTGACGATGATCACGAGCTCGCTCTCGTTGCGCTGGAACGAGGTCGAGCGGAACAGCGCGCCCAAGACCGGAAGATCGGAGAGCCAGGGAAACTGCTTGACCTGGTTGGAGATGTTGTTCTGGAACAGCCCGGCGATGGCGAAGCTCTGGCCGCTGGCGAGCTCTACGGTGGTTTCGGCCCGGCGCACCGTGAGGCTGGGCACCTGAATGTTGTTGATCGTCACCGCGCCGGTGGTCGAAAGTTCGCTGACCTCGGGCCTGACCTTGATGCTGATGCGGTTGGGCGACAGCACCACCGGCGTGAAATCGACGTTCGACGCCGAAGCTCTTCCACTCGATCGTGACTTGCTGCAGGCCCTGCGACACCGGCACCGGGATTTCGCCGCCCGAAAGAAAGCTGGCCGGTTCGCCGGAGATGGTGGTCAGGTTGGGCTCGGCCAGGATCGAGACCAGGCCCTCGCTCTGCAGCGCGTCGAGCAGCGTCGACACGTTCACGGTGCCGGCGCTGTTCTGGTAGCCGATGCCCAGCAAGTCGAGCTGGTTGGGCGAGGTGTCGCGATTGAAGGCGCCGAAGGCCGCGACCGGCGCGCGCCCGGTGAGCAGGCCGATGGCGATGGTGCCGTTGTTGAAGAGCGCGTCCCAGTTGAAGCCAAAATTCTTCTCGACCTGGCGCGAGACCTCGGCGACGCGCACGCGCAGGTTCACCTGCGGTCGCCCCGCCGACGGCGACGTCGAAGGAGTTCTTGTCCTTGTCGCCGAGATACTGGCCGGCAATGTCCTTGAGCTTCTGCGCCTCGGCGGGCGTGGCCACGCGTCCGCCGACGACGATGCCGCCCGGCGTGCTCGATACATGCACGTCGGCGCCGGGCACCGCCCGTTTCAGGCTCTTCTCGATCTCGCCAACCGGACGGGTCACGGTGACGCTGTAATCGGCGATCTTGCGCTGGCCGCTGAAGGCGTAGGCGTGGGTGCTGCCGGGCTTCTTGCCGAAGATGATGACGTTGCGCGAATCGGGCACCTGGACGTCGGCAATCGTGGGATCGGCGATGAACACGGTGGTGGCCGCGGCCGGCAGACGGATGAGGTGCGATTTGCTGACCGCGACCGTGATCGTGTCGGCGTCGCCGGCATCGGCGGCGGCGTCGGCCTCAGCCGCGCGCACGGGCGGCGACGCCAAGCCAAGCAGCGAGGTCAACAGGACCAGACACGCCGCGCGCGCCAGGCGCGCTCTTTTCGGAAAATAGGGCATCGGAGCCTCATGGCCGGCTTGCATGATCATTCGGCGTCCACCTTCGAGCCGCGCATGATCCGGATGGAGGAGCGCGCGCCGGTCGCGGAGCCGGTGAGCGGACTGGCGGCAGGGACGGCGCCGCGCAGGGCAGGCGAAACATCGCTCGCCCACACCGGCGCCGCGCCGCCAGGGAGGCGGCGGGTGTCCGTCTGCAGCGTGCGCAGCGCGCGCATCGCCAGCGTGATCTTGCCCAGCTGCGAGGCCAGCAGCAGGCGCTTGGCATCCTGCTCGTCGACCTCGAGCGTGACGGTCTTGGGCAGGTTGTTTTGTGTGGCGACGAAGCGGCTGCTATCGGGCTGCGCCTTGTCTTCGGACGAGAACCGCTGATCGACGGCGACCACGCGTATGTCGCGCAGCACGGTCTCGCTGACCGCGCTGTGCCCGCCATTGCCGGAACTGTTCAGGCTCTGCGCAAGGATGACATCGACATGATCGCCGGGTTGGACCAGCCCCGCCACCCCCGAGGAGGCATCGACGGAAATCGAAACCGCGCGCATGTCCGGCGCCAGCACGGCGGCGAGAAAGCCGCGGTCATCGGCCTTGACGACGCCGGATGCCACCAGCGGTTCGCCGGCCGCGAAGCTGCGGCGCGTAACGGCCCCCAGAAAGCTCTGGTCGGCGCCCGTTCCGCTACGGATGGCGGCCGCCGGCACGGCATCCTGCGGCATGGATTTCTGTGCCATGTCGGATTTGCGCAGCAGCGCGCCGGCCGGCAAAGCGGAGGCGGCGACCAGCACGGAGGCCTGCGCCGTGGCGGCCCGCGTTTCGCGCACCGCACCGGACCTGCCCTGCCGCACCCACAATACGGCAAGAATCGCGCCGACGATCAGCGCCAGTACGCCTAAAGCAAGCAGGATGTTGCGGAAATACATGCGATAAGTCCCGTGACGATCACTGTGACGGTGCCGCCGAAGATGGCGACGCCGTAGGGCATCGGCTCGTTCGCTCTGAGGCGCGCAACCTCAAGCCGCACGAAGCGGTCGAACCCGCCGGCATGCGCGGGCGCGGGCAGAAACGGCGTACTGCGCCGCGCGAACCAGGCGGCGCTCAGATAGAGGCAGGCGAGGACGCCCCCCGCCAGCGCAATGGACAGCAGCAGCACCGGCACCAATACCGGCGCCACCAGCACCGTGACCGCCGCGATCATCTTGGCGTCGCCTCCGCCGATCACGTCGTGCCGCGTCAGCCAGGCGCCGATCACGAACAGCGCGACGGCGATGAGCAGGCTGAGCCACAGCATCGCGGCTCCGGACGCAAGCCGCAGCGCCATGCCAAATGTCAGCACCACAAGAACGAGTTCATTCGGAATCCTGCGTGTCCTGGCATCGGCAACCGCCGCTGCAAACAACGCAACCAGTGAGGCCAGACACAATGGAATGGAAAGCATCGGTGCCATCAACGCAGTCCTTGCAGGCGGCGAATGCCGGCCGTGTCCGATTCCAGCCCCGCCCCTAAGGATCGCCCGTTCTCGAATCCATGGCGACTGCAGCCCGACAAAGCCGCACCGCGATCCACAAACCCCGGACCGCCGCGCCGGCGCCAGGCTTGTTTGCGTGGGGCGGCGCGCAATCGGCTACTTCACCCCGGTGGCGTGACTTGGCCGCTGATATACGTGAACAGGCTATTGAGGTTGGCGCCGACAAGGCCGATGCCGACGATGATCCCGATCGCGATCAAAGATGCGATGAGTCCGTATTCGATGGCCGTGACACCGCGTTCCGATTTGACCGAGAGCATGGCCGCCACTTTTCTCGAGATTTCCATTGCACGAAATTCCTTCGTTTCCCGACAACCGCCGGACAGGCTCCGGATGGCCATTGCACAAGCGATCATCATTGATCGCGTTCGCATCCTATGTTTGCGAATTTGCGCTGCACAGAATCGGAAAATACTTATCCGTGGACATTGCAAATGCGGTGTGCCGCGAATGCATCATTCGTTTGCAGGACGAATGCGATCGCGCATGGCGCGCATCATTCATTTGCGTGATGCGCCGCGATAGCGCGCACATCCGCCATTGTTGATCCTTGTCACTACATCGCAAGTGGCTTGCGTGTGAAATGTGCGCGAGTCATGCGAATGAGTTCTCGTGCGGATCATACCCGACATCCTGATCGCTGCGCCGAACGTGGCGATCGCGCACGCGCTCGAGGACGCGGTGCGGAATGCGGGCGTCGAATGTTCGTTACGCATGGCCGAAACGATGGTGGCATTCACGCGGGAACTCGATGCGACCCGGCCCGACGCCGTGTTCACGACCTGGCACATGCCGGGCGTCGATGCAGATACGGTGCTCGAAATGTGCCGTGCGCGCGACAGCGATATAGGCGTGATCGTGGTGGGCGACGAATTCGACGAAAAGGCCGCCGCGGAGATTGTCCAAGCGGGCGCACAAGATATTCTGACGCTGCCGCGGCTCGTGCGCATGGGATTCGTCATGCGCCACGCGCGCGCCGATGCCACCGAAAGGGAAATCGTCCGCATCGCGCAGGATGGGCTGCGCGAAAAGGAAAGTTTGTGCCGCGCCTTTTTCGATCAGGACATCGCCGGCATCTTTGTCTTTAGGCCCGACCGCACCATCCGCTTCGTCAATCCCAGGTTTGCACAAATGATGGGCTACGGCATCGATGAAGTGGCGGGGCTCGATTTCGCGCCGTTCGTGGTCGAAAACATGCATGCCGAAACGATCGAAGCGTTCGATCAAGTGGCGAGCGGCAGGCTGCGCTCGCTGCAAATGCACACGCGCGTGGTGACGAAAAGCGGAGGCGAGGTCGATCTCTTCGGGCAATTGACCATGAGCAGCTATCTGGGCGAGCCGGCGGTCGTCGGTATCGCGCTGGACGTGACGACGCTCAACCGCGCCGAGGAGGCGCTCAGGCAAAACGAAAGGCGGCGGCGGCGCAGCATGGGCGACACCGTGCAGGCCATTGCCAGCACGCTCGAGGTGCGCGATCCCTATACCGCCGGCCACCAGCACGAGGTCGCGCGCCTGGCCGTCGCCATCGCGCGCGAGCTGGGTGTGCCGGAGGCGGACAGGGAAGGCGTCTTTCTCGCCGCCAGCGTCCACGACATCGGCAAGATCGCCATCCCCGGCGAAATCCTCAACAAGCCAGGTCCGCTCACCACGGCGGAACTCGCCCAGATTCGCGCCCATCCCAGGGCCGGCTACGAGATTCTGCGCCATGTCGATTTTCCCTGGCCGGTGGCGCAGATGGTTCTGCAGCACCACGAGCGCCTCGACGGCTCGGGTTATCCGGCCGGGCTCAAGGACGGCGACATCATCCTGGGCGCGCGCATCATCGCGGTGGCCGATGTCGTGCAGTCGATGTCGATGGCCAGATCCTATCGCGGGCCGGTCGGCATCCCCGGTGCGCTGGCGGAAATCAAAAGCGGCAAGGGCAAGCTTTACGATCCGGCCTGCGTCGAGGCCTGCGTCAAGCTTTTTCTGGATAAGGATTACAAGTTCGCATGACGACCGCAAACCACAATGGTCGTGGCATCGAGGGCGTGCGCAAGAGCGAGCGCGGCAGCGTCGCCATCCACATTGCGCTCATGATGATCGTGATCATCGGCATGGCCGCGCTCAGCATCGAGATCGGCTATGTGCTGCTGAAGCACCGCGAGATGCAATCGGCCGCCGACGGCGCGGCGCTATCGGGCGCGATCGCGCTCGGCATGGGCTCGCCCGCCGATTTTCGCACCGAGGCGCGGGCCGTCGCGGCGGCCGGAGGTTTCTCGAATGGGGCCAACGGCATCACCGTCACCGTCAATTCGCCGCCCACGACCGGGCCCCAGGCCGGCAGTTCCGGAGCCGTCGAAGTGATCGTCACTCAGCCGCAGACGCTGAGCCTGGTCTCGCTTTTCCGCTCGGGCGTGTTCAACGTCGGCGCGCATGCAGTCGCGACCATCGGTGGCAGCTCCTCCTGTGTGTTGCAGCTCGACGGCTCAGCGTCTGCGGCCGTCACGATCAGCAACGGCGCGCATATCGAGCTAGATCAATGCGGTATGGCGATCGACTCCGCGGCGTCCACAGCACTCAGCTTGAGCGGCGGGGCGCGGCTGTCGGCGCCGACGGTGTCGGTGGTCGGCGGCGCGTCGATCAGCAACGGCGCCCGCATCGATCCGAGTGACGCACTCAGGACCGCGCAGCCCCCGGTCAGCGATCCCTATGCTGGTGTGGCCGTGCCGTCCTATTCCGGTTGCGGCGGCGGCAACAACCGAACCTACAATTGGGGAAACTGGACTTTGACGCCCGGCGTCTATTGCAACGGCCTTTCGTTCCAGAACGCCGCCAATGCGACGATGCTGCCGGGTGTCTACGTGATCGACCGCGGCACGTTTCTCGTCGGCGGCGGCTCGACTCTGACCGGTAACGGAGTCACCATCGTGCTGACGAGCAGCACCCACCACAATTATTCGACGATCGATATCGGCAACGGCTCGCATGTTTCGCTCGCCGCGCCGACGAGCGGGTCGACGGCGGGAGTGGTCTTTTTTGGCGACCGTGGCGCGCCCGCCAGCAACAACAATGTGTTTCAGGGTGGCGTCGCGGTTAACATCGTCGGTACGGTCTATTTCCCGACGCAGAAGGTGACCTGGAACAACGGCTCCAGCAACACCTCGCAATGCACGCAACTGATCGCGGCCACGATGGAATTTCAGGGCGGCGCCCGCTTCCAGAACAATTGTCCGCAGGGCGTCAGGCCCATCGGCGGCGGCCGCAGCAAACTGGTCGAGTAGGCTGATGAGAACCATTGTGGACAGGGCTATCTTCGGGCGCGCGGCGGGCAAAGCCGATCGCGGCACCGCCGCCATCGAATTCGCCATCATCGCGCCGGTCCTGATGATTCTTTTGATCGGTATCGTCGAGCTCGGCCTTGGCGTCCAGCAGGCGATGCAGGTGCAGAACGCCGCCGAAGCCGGTGCCGTCTATGCCGGCAAGCATGGCTGGGACGCGGGCGCGATTGCGGCGGCGGTCGTCAACGCCAGCGATGCCGGCGGCCTCGCCGCGAGCCCGGCGCCGGTTCTGTTCTGCGGCTGCCCGGGGGCGGGCGGAATCGCGAGCATGGCCTGCAACGGCAAATGCCCCGACGGCAGCGCCGCCGAGCAATATGTCCGCGTCAGCGCCTCGATGCCGCACACCGTGCTGCTCACGGGGCTGGGCCTTCCCATCCCCTCGACGCTGACGGCGCATGCGACCGTGCGGGTGCAGTGATGCGCGCTTTCGGATTCGCGCGGGCATGTGCCGAGAAGGGATCGGTCGCCATCGAATACGCCCTCATCCTGCCGGTGCTTCTGGTGCTGGTGATCGGGCTGATCGAGGCCAGCCGGCTGATCTGGACGCAGACGACGCTCGACCGCGCGGTTGAGGCGGCCGCGCGCTGCGCCGCCGTCGACACCGTGCAATGTGGAAATCCGGTCTCGGTGCAGGACTATGCGGTCACCCAGGCCTATGGCATTGCCGTCGTCTCCTCGGCCTTCACGGTGGCGAACCAGACCTGCGGCGTGAACGTCTCGGTCGCATATCCCTTCACGCTGCTCATTCCGTGGACCGCGCGCGGCGAGCTCACGCTGCGCGCCCGCGCCTGCTACCCGATCTGATGCGGGCGGCTAGAGCATGTTTCCCAATTTTCGAGTCGGAATTGTGCTCTAGATTCTTTGTTTGGCGCGTTTTCTGCCCGAAAACCGGTATCCACTTTTCGGGAAAACGCTCTATTTGTCGTGGTCGCGGACGAAGGCGAAGAATTCCAGATTGTTCTGGGTCTCTTGCTTGTCGAGATCGACGCGGCTGAGCGCGCCTGCCGCCGCCTGGTCGCCCCTGAGCCCGTAGATCAGCGCCAGATTCTGCCTGAGCCGCGACGTCGCCGAGGGATCTCGGGCGATCGGCGTCATGATGGCGACGGCTTCGTCGAACTGGCCGGTCAGCGCCAGCGACAAGGCGAGATCGCTGCGCGCGGCGATGTCGTTGGGCTCGATGGCGGTGGCGGCGCGGTAGCAGCTCTGCGCTTCGGTGTGGCGGCCCAGCATGTCGAGGGCCACGCCGCGGCCCACCTGAGCGCGCACGTTCTTGGGCGCCAACGCCACCGCAGTGTCGGCGAAACCGAGCGCCTTGTCGGGCTCATGCAGCATCAGATGCGCACGTTCCAGACCGAGCACGGCGTCCAATTGCTTCGGCGAATTGCCGGGGATCTTGCCGAAGGTGGCGACGGCATCGTCGACCGCGCCCATGTCGAGTTGGGTCTGGCCGAGTTCGATCCGCACGACCTCGTTGCCCGGTTCGGTTTCGAGCACCGATTTGTCGAGGCTGACGGCGGAGGCCATGTCGCCGGCATCGCGCGCGGCGCGGGCGAGCTTCAGCGCCACGTCGGACCTGGCGGCGTCGGCTTCGGCGCGCGCCGCCGCGCTCTGCTTTCCCTGGGTGTCGAGCGAGCCGCAGCCCGCGACCAGCAACGCCGCGGCCAGGCCATAGGCGGCGGCTGCGGGAATGCGGTGCCGATTTGCGTCAGCCATCGCCCAATTCGGCTGTATCGACCAGGCTGGTGCGCAGGGCCAGGCGCACCAATTCCGAAACCGATCTGGTGCGTGTTTTCTGCATGATCGCGGCGCGGTGATGTTCGACGGTGCGGCGGCTGATGTGGAGCGCGGCCGCCGTGGTCTTGTTGGGATCGCCGGCGACGACGTGGTGAAGCACCTGGCGCTCACGCTGCGTCAGTCGCGCCACGCGCGCGCTGTCGCGCTGGGTGATCGCCACGGCCTGTCCATCGCAGCGTCCCGCCGGCGGCTCCTTGAGCGAACTCACGACATCGGTGACGAGATGCATAAACTCGTCGGCGCCGATGGGCGTGCCGCACCAGGGCTGGCAGACGCGGGCCACCTCACGCAGCGTCTCGCTCGATATGCTGTCGGCGAGGAGTGCCAGCGGGATGGTGCAGCGGAACTCCTGCTGCATCCCGTCGGCGCTGGAATCTCTGCCTGGATCGGACGAGAAATCGTAATCCGTGACGACGAGATCGACGCGCTTGGCGCGAGCCTGCGGCACGACGAGTTCGAACGCGCGATGACCGGGTAATGCCTTCCCCTGCATGAACTTCGCTTTCGCTTGCTGCGAGCATGCCCGGTCAGCATGTCAGGTTACTATTTCGTCATACCATTTTTCACCTGGATTTTCTAGATGCAGAAATGCTTCAACAATATAGTATATGGTAATATACGATATCGTTATGTAACTGCGTAGATGATCCCTGTGATGCCGTGACGTATATCGCGTATATACTTGGGCTGTCGGATTTATGTTGGTTAAATTCAAACAATGCTGTCGATCCGTGCCACCAGGGCGACCAATTGTGCCTGCCGGCGCGTGCCGGTCTTGGCCATGATGGAGGCGACCTGGCTGCGCAGCGTGTTAAGCTTGACACCGCGCTGCCGGGCCAATTCGTTCAGATCCATGCCGGTGCCGAGCGAGACGGCGATGGCGGCTTCGGCCGGCGACAGCCGGAACAGCCTTCTCAGCGACTGAATCAGGATTTCGCTCGCGCCCTTGTTGCTGCGCAGGAGCACCAGCGCCCGTTCGTGATGGCTCGTATTGCCGTCATGAAAGGGCAGGACCAGAGCGACCAGCGGCTGCACCATGTCTTCGCCGCCAAGGAGCACGACGCGCCCGGCCCCATTGGCGCAGGCGGCGGCCACCGCGGCTTTCAAGCGCTCGCCATCGCTCGCGCGGCCGCTGCCGGGGTTGGACTTGATCGCGTCGATCAGGCTTTGGCCGTCGATGATTGCCTGGGCGGCGGTGTTGGCGTAGCGGACCGACGCATCGGCTTCGACAAGCAGGATCGGCAGTTCCAGCCGATCGAGAATTGCGGCGCAGAGGCCTTCTTCGAGCCTGTCGCTTGCCACGCGAAGAGTTGGTTGAACAGTCATCCCGCTTTCCTCCGGTGCCCCGCGGAATTGCACCGGCCGTCTTCATGACCACGCTCCGCTCGGTTGTATTGAAGACAAGTCAATTCTTGCGATGCGAAGTCATGCCGTTCCATTCATCCAGGTGCATGATGTACACCGCCGCGTACAAAAATCTACTTCGTAATAATACCCCATTCAGCATTTTCGCCTTTCGGCTGAGTTTTCAATCCATCGGCCCATAAACCTGACGCAAAATGGGACACTTCGCAGATATTTTGTGAAACCTGTGCGGCCAGGCCGCATATGCCAGTCCATCATTTGTACGATGCGCTGATGCCCATGTCTGCCTACGGTGGGATTGGGCTGAAGGAAACCATGGACCGGCGCCGGGACAAGGCAGGGCGGCGTGCCGGTTTGAAATCCTCGGGGACTATGTGTTCAGGGCCACGCTGTTGCGGGGGCCGGGGGAGGATTTGTGCCGGTGACGGAGTTTGGTGTCGAAATTAACACTCTCCATTTTCTGGCGGCGGGCGGAGCTATTGCGTTCGGGCTCGTCGCAGCCCTTTGGGCGCTGGCCGAAAGCCGGGCCGTCTATGCGGCGCGGCGAAGCGCCAAGGCCCTGATCGCACGCGCCAACGCCGCCATCGCCACGCGCGAGGCGCTGCTGGATCGCGGGCGCGATCCGCTCATCGCCTGGGACGCGAGCGGCCAGACCGTCTTTGCGCAGCGCGAGGCGCAGGCGCTGCTGGCGGAGTTTCTGAACGGACCCGACGCCGATGCCCTGTCCACGGACGTGGCGGGCCTGCGCGAGCACGGTGACGATTTCTTTCGGGTGCTGCGCGATCGGCAAGGCCGCAACTACACCGTATTGGGGTATGCGCTCGGCGCCACGGTCGCGATCCGTTTCGAACGCGAGAGCGACGAAGCGGTGGAGCTGGCGCGGCTCGCCGAGTTGCTGGAACTCGTTGCCGATGCCCTTGTGGCTGCGCGGGCGGCATCTGGCGCTGGAATGGGCCAACCGTGCCTTTTTGAGTGTGGTGGGCGCCAGCTCGCTCGCCGAGGCGCGACGCGAGCGCGGCGCCTTCGGTCCGTGCGAGACGCTGTCGGCCGCCGATGCCCAATCGGACGGGACCATGCGCGAATCCGAGCATCACGCGCTCATCGGCGATTCCTGGCGCAGCTTCGCGCTCACGCATGTGCCGCTCTCCAACGCCAATGTCGCGGGCGCCGCCTTCGACATGAGCCGCATCTCCGAAGCCGAGATGCGCCTCAAGCGCCATTTCCGCACCCAGGCACATCTGCTCGACCGCCTCAAGACCGCCGTCGCCGTCTATGGGCCGGACCGCCGTCTGATGGCCTACAACGCCGCCTTTGCCGAATTGTGGGGCCTCGGCCGCGCCTGGCTCGATATCAATCCGACGCAGGACGTCCTGCTCGACCGCTTGCGCGAGATGCGCAAGCTGCCCGAACGGCGCGACTATCAAAGCTGGAAGCGCCAGCGCCTGCTCGCCTGCGGCGACGCCGACACCCTCAGCGAGGAAACCTGGCAATTGCCCGACGGCGTGACGCTGCGCGTCAGCACCTGCGCCAATCCGCTGGGCGGCACCACGGTGCTTTACGAAGATGTGAGCGAGAAGTTCTCGCTCGAATGTTCGCTGAAGACACTGATCGCGGCGCAGTCGGCCACGCTCGACGTGCTGGGCGAGGCGGTCGCGGCCTTCGGACCGGACGGCCGGCTGACATTGCACAACGCCGCCTTCGCCGAGATCTGGGAGCTCGATGCGGCGATGCTGGCCTCGCGGCCGCATATCCGCGCGGTGGCCGAAGCCTGTCTCAGCAAATTCGGCGACGAGGCGATGTGGGACCGGCTGGTGGCGACGATCAGCTCCGGGCCGGCGCAGCGCCGCAACTGGCGCAAGATCCATCGCGGCGACGGAAAGGCCTTGTCGCTGGCGACCGTGCCACTGCCCGATCGCGCCACGCTGGTGACCTTCGCCGACGTCACCGCGACCACGCGCGCCGATCGGGCCTTGCGCGAGCGCAATCACGCGCTCGCCACGCTCGATCGGCTGCGGGCCGAATACATCAAGCACCTCTCTCACGAATTGCGCACGCCGCTGAATACGATCCTGGGCTTCGCCGAGCATCTCCATGGACGCGCGCTCGACACCGAGATCCGCGGCTCGGTGGAGGCGATCGCAGCCGGCGCCCACGCGCTCAAAATGGTGGTCGACGATATGCTGACCAGTCTGACCAGCGGCGGCATGATTGCGCCTCGCATCGAGGCCGGGCCGGACGGCGGCGAAAGCCAGCCCGGACCGCCCGCCGGCACCGGCGAGCGGCGCGAAGTCTCGTGAGCGGCGCGTTGGATTAGGGGTACTCGGTGCGTTTGGTATCATCGTGCTCGCGGCCGGGATGGGCGGCATCGACGCATGTACCGGCATGAACTTAGGCCCAGCCATGATAGCTGCAACGCAGCGCTTCGCCGTCGATCTCGCCCAGATGAAGCGGCACCTGGCGATGCGCGCAGCGGCCTTCGAGCGCAATCACCCGGCCGGGTTCGGTCCTGAACAGCGCCACCGGTTCGCCGGCAAATTGTCTGCCGACGATGCGGCCGGGATTCAATTCACGTGATCGGGCGAGCAGGTGCCAGTGATCGGGATGGAGGTCGACCTTGCGCAAGTCGGTCTCGAAAACGCGCGCCCCAATGTTGTCAGCCGTCATGCAAAAAGCGTCGCCAATGAGGCGCGAAATACAACGCCGCTAGTTGGGGCCGCTAGTTGGGGCCGCTAGTTGGGGCCGCTAGTTGGGGCCGATAGCCGGGACCGGTCGACGGAAGGCCGCAACCGTGGCTTGTGCCGGCCACGACGATGGGCCATGCTTGCAAAGTAGCTCATTTGTACGAAGCGCCAATCCGCCCGCGCGCAGACCCGGTATCGCATGACCGACATCATCAAGGTCGAGCACCTCACCAAGAAATTCGGCGACTTCGAAGCCGTCAAGGATATCTCCTTCGCCGTCGAGGAAGGCGGGATATTCGCCTTCCTCGGCCCGAACGGCGCCGGCAAGTCGACCACCATCAAGATGCTGACGACGCTGCTGCATCCCACCAGCGGCACCATGCGCGTCGACGGCCACGACCCGATCACCGAACCGGCCGCGGTGCGCCGCGCCTTCGGCATCGTCTTTCAGGATCCCTCGCTGGATGAAGAGCTGACGGCGTGGGAGAACCTCGAATTCCACGGCGTGCTCTACGGCGTGCCCAAGGAAGTCCGCCGCAAGCGCATGGATGAGATGCTGAAGCTGGTCGAGCTGTCGGACCGCAGCGGCAGTTTCGTGCGCGAGTTCTCCGGCGGCATGAAGCGCCGGCTCGAGATCGCCCGCGGGCTTCTGCATCACCCCCGCATAATCTTCCTCGACGAGCCGACGCTCGGCCTCGATCCGCAGACGCGTAACCACCTTTGGAGCTATGTGCAAAGACTGAACGTGGAAGAAGGCATCACCGTGTTCTTCACCACCCATTACATGGAGGAAGCCGACAAGGTGGCGCGGCGCATCGCCATCATCGACCACGGCAAGATCGTCGCCGAAGGCTCTGGCGCCGAACTGAAGCAGTCGACCGGTACCGATTCGCTCGAAGCCGCTTTTCTCGCGCTCACCGGCAGCGAAATCCGCGAGGAAGCCGGAAGCTCGCTCGACACCATGCGCCAGGCCCGACGCATGTGGGGCGGGACGCGCCGGCGGTGAGATCATGAATGCGATCTATGTCATGTGGCTGCGCGAGGTGAAGCGATTCTTCCGCTCGCGCTCGCGCATGGTGGGCGCGCTGGGCCAGCCGCTGCTGTTTCTGATCGCGCTGGGCTATGGGCTGGGGCCGGTGTTCCAGAAGGCGGGCCAGGGCAATTATCTCGAATTCATCGCGCCGGGCATCATCGGCATGTCGATCATCTTCACCGCGATCTTCAACGGCATGCAGGTGATCTGGGACCGCCAGTTCGGTTTCCTCAAGGAGACGATGGTGGCGCCGGTGTCGCGCCTGTCCATCATGTTCGGCCGCACGCTGGGCGGGGCCACGGTCGCGGCCCTGCAAGGCACGCTGGTGTTGTGCATCGCGATTGCCGCCGGCTTCCGCCCGGTATCCTGGCCGGGCGTGGTGCCGGCGATTCTGGTCATGCTGCTGGTCGCGCTGCTGTTCAGCGCCATCGGCATGGTGGTGGCCTCCAAGCTCAAGGACATGCAGGGCTTCCAGCTCATCATGAACTTTCTGGTGATGCCGCTGTTCTTCCTGTCGGGCGCGCTGTTCCCACTGAACAATGTGCCCGCCGCGCTGATGTGGGTGGCGCGCTTCGATCCGCTCTCCTATGGTGTCGATGCGCTCCGGCATTTCCTGATCGGGGTTTCGACCTTCGGCATCCTTCCGGACATGATTGTACTCGTCGTGGTGACCGCGTTCTTCCTGTGGCTGGGCTCGGTCTTCTTCGCGCAGATCGAGGTGTGATGCGGGGCGGCTTGTGCGCGCGCCTTGTCCTCCGTTAAAAGCGCGCACCATGGATGTTGCGCAATTCAGTTTCGAACTGCCCGAGGCATTGATTGCACTTCGGCCGGCGGTGCCGCGCGATGCGGCGCGGCTGCTGGTCGTCCACAAGGACGGCCGGCTCGAACATGCGCATATGCGCGATCTGCCGCAATTCCTGAAACACGGTGATCGCCTGGTCGTCAACGATACCAAGGTCATTCCGGCCCGTCTTCACGGCCGCCGCCTGCCGCGGGCAGGTGTTGGGCACGGTGCCAAGATCGAGGTCACGTTGCACCGGCGGTTGGAGGCCGACAGCTTTGCGGCCTTCGTCAAGGGCGCGCGCAAACTGGCCGAGGGCGACCGCGTCGCGCTGGGGCAGACGCTCGAAGCTGTGGTGACGAAAAAGGGCGAGGGCGGCCAGGCCGATCTGCGCTTTTCGGTGGCCGGCGCGGTGCTGGATGCCGCCATCGCGCGGCAAGGCGAAATGCCGCTGCCGCCCTATATCGCCGGCAAGCGCCGGACCGACGTTCAGGACGATGCCGATTATCAAACGATTTTTGCACGGGAACCCGGTTCGGTTGCCGCACCCACGGCGGGTTTGCATTTCACGCCCGAATTGCTTGCGAGCCTCGAAGAGCATGGCATCGCCCGCGAGGCGGTGACGCTTCATGTCGGTGCTGGGACGTTTCTGCCGGTCACGGCAAAGGACACCGCGCAGCACAGGATGCATCCCGAATTCGCGGTGCTGACAGAAGAGGCCGCAGAGCGTCTAAATCGCGCCCACGAAAGCGGCGGTCGCATTGTCGCGGTCGGCACGACGTCGCTCAGGACGCTCGAAAGCGCCGCCGACGACAGCGGCTGCCTACACGCCCTCTGCGATGAGACGCGCCTTTTCATCACACCTGGTTGTCGCTTCAAAGCGGTCGATGTGCTGCTGACGAATTTCCATCTGCCGCGCTCGACCTTGTTCATGCTGGTCTGCGCCTTCGCCGGCACCGACACGATGAAGCGGGCCTATGCGGAAGCGATCACGCGGAAGTACCGGTTCTATTCCTATGGCGACGGCTGTCTGCTGTTTCGCTGATTTGGCGCCTCAGGCCGGAACGATGCGCTCGCGGCCGTTCGTGACCGCTTTGGTCGCATTGCGCGTATCGACGACGAGACGCGACCATTTTACCAGAGCCTCGAAATCGATCGTGCTGTGATCGGTGATGATGAGCGCCGCGTCGAAGCTGGAGACGGTGGCCTCGTCGAAGCCCACGCTCGTCATCCCCTTGAGCCGGCCGTGTTCGCGGGTCTGCGGAATTTCCGGGCAATAAGGATCGTGATAGGCGACCTCGGCGCCGCGGTCGCTGAGCAGTTCCATAATGTGCAGCGCCGGGCTTTCGCGCAGGTCATCGACGTTCTTCTTGTAGGCGACGCCGATGACGAGGATTTTGCTGCCTTCGAGCGCGCGGCCGAAGCGGGTGCGCAGGGCCTCTTCCAGTTGGCCGATGACGTAAAGCGGCATGGCGCTGTTCACGTCTCCGGCCAGTTCGATGAAGCGGGCATCGGCCCCGAATTTCCGCGCCCGCCAGGACAGATAGAACGGGTCGATGGGGATGCAGTGGCCGCCCAGCCCCGGCCCGGGATAGAACGGCATATAGCCGAAGGGCTTGGTCTTCGCCGCCT
This sequence comes from uncultured Pseudomonadota bacterium, assembly GCA_963775165.1. Taxonomy (GTDB): domain Bacteria; phylum Pseudomonadota; class Alphaproteobacteria; order Micropepsales; family Micropepsaceae; genus Rhizomicrobium. The sequence continues at coordinate 147,790 of CAVZHX010000007.1, forward strand.
CGATCACATCCCAGACATTGATGCCCATGCGCGAATAGATCAGTTTGAGCTCGTTGACGAGGGCGATGTTGACGGCGCGGAAGACGTTCTCGGTGATCTTGACGGCTTCGGCGGTCTGGGTGTCGGCCACTGTGCGGACATCGGCGAAGGCCAGGCGATAAACGGCGGCAGCGTAGTCGGTCGATGCCGCGTCGATGCCGCCGACGATCTTGGGAATGGTGCGGGTTTCGATACCGCTGCCGGGATCCTCGCGCTCGGGCGAGAAGGCGAGCTGGAAGTCGCGGCCGGCCTTGCGTCCGCCGCGTTCGAGGATGGGCTGCACCACCTCGACCGTGGTGCCCGGATAGGTGGTTGATTCCAGCACGACCAGACTGCCGTCCGAAAAGTGCCGGGCGATCTCCTCGGTCGTGGCGACGACATAGCTGAGGTCGGGCTCGCGCGCCGGGCCGAGCGGCGTCGGCACGCAGATGAAGATGGCGTCCGCCTGCGACAGCCTGGAGAAATCTGCCGTCGCCTCGAAGCGCCCGGAGGCCCGCATGGCGGCCACTTTGTCGTCGCCGAAATGGCGGATGTAGCTTCGGCCGGATTCGAGCTTGTCGATCTTGGCCGGATCGATGTCGAGGCCGATCGTCTTAAGACCGGCCTGCCAGAAGGCGTGGACCAGCGGCATGCCGACATAGCCCAGCCCGATCACGCCGACAGTCGGGCGCTTGTCCGCGATCTTCCGTGGCAGAGTCGGATTCAAGGATTAGTTTCCCTTGCATTGGGGCCCCGCGCCGGAAGCGGGTCATAGATCACGGCGCAGAGCGTGTCCATCGGCGGGCGGTTCGGGTGCGCGGGACAGGCCCGGTACGGGTTGGCTTTGCCGCCTGCGAATTATTTCATCAATCGCCTGTGGCACTCCGAAGCCTTGCGGGCTATTACGAAGCGGTGGCGACGAGTGCGGGAATGCCGATGCGTCTGTGGTTTGCTTCGATATGCGCGGCCTTTGCCCTTTGCGGCTGCCAGCATTATGTGGAGCTGTCGCAGCTGGATTTCGACCGCGGCAATGTGAACAGATACCGGTTCGAGCGCGACAATTATCTCTGTGGGACCAAGGCCACGGTGCAGCAAACCAGGGTCGGCGGCGGCGACCCCACCGGCGTCTACAACGACAGCTATAGCGCCTGTATGGAAAAGCTCGGCTACCGCGCCAACGGCGTTCACACCTTGGGCTTGTAGAAAGCCCGGACATTCAATCGGCCTGACGCTCGTGGCTGCCCTTGATCCAGCGCACGGTATGCGTGGCCGAGCGCATCACCACGCTTTCGGTGATGATGTGGCCGCGCTGGCGCTTGACCCCGGCCAGCATCGAGCCATCGGTCACGCCGGTGGCCGCGAAGATCACGTCGCCCGAGGCCAGATCGGTCAGCGCGTATTTGCGCTCGAGATCGGTGATGCCCATGCGCGCGGCGCGCGCACGCTCCTCGTCGCTCTCGAATTTGAGGCGGGCCTGGAGCTGGCCGCCGACGCAGCGCAGCGCCGCCGCGGCCAGCACGCCTTCGGGCGCGCCGCCGGAGCCCAGATAGATGTCGATGCCCGTGGCCGGATCGGTAGTGGCGATCACGCCGGCGACATCGCCGTCGCTGATGAGCCACACGGCGGCGCCCGCCGCGCGCACCTTCTCGATGATGGTGGCGTGGCGCGGGCGGTCGAGGATGCAGGCCGTGATTTCAGCTCGGCCCCACGCCCTTGGCGCGGGCGAGCGACAGGACGTTCTCCATCGGATCGGCGTCGAGGTCGATGGTGCCTTCGGGATAGCCGCCGCCGATGGCGATCTTGTCCATGTACATGTCGGGGGCATTGAGCAGGGTGCCGGGCTCGGCCATCGCCATCACGGCCAGCGCGTTGGGCAGCGCCTTGGCGGTCAGATTGGTGCCTTCCAGCGGATCGACGGCGATGTCGACGGCGATGCCGCCATGGCCCACCTTCTCGCCGATATAAAGCATCGGCGCCTCGTCCATCTCACCCTCGCCGATGACGACGGTGCCGTCGATATTCAGGATCGAGAAGGCCTGGCGCATGGCCTCGACGGCGACGAGATCGGCGGTGTGCTTGTCGCCGCGGCCGATCTGGGTGGCGGCGGCGATGGCAGCGGCCTCGGTGACCCGGACAGCCTCCAGGGCAAACACCCGGTCTAACGGTTCGCTCATCGAATTCTGCTCTCCTGACAGCCAAACCCGCTCGACGGGGCGGCCAAAAACCCTACGTGCAATGTGGCGGAGGCCGCGTCCGCCCTCAAGGGCCTTGATGCAATTGGCAATATTTCGTGTCGGGATCGGCGTTGTTTGCTGCCCGGCCGGCCGCTAGAAGCGACGGATTGCGCTTGGGAAGAGATAGAGCTTCGATGATGGCACCCATCCCGTTCATCGACCTTCAGGCGCAGCGCCGGCGGCTGGGCGAGCCGCTCGACCCGCGCGATCCAGGCGGCCGTCGAGGGCGGCCAATGGATTCTGGGGCCCGCAGGTCGCGGAGCTGGAGGCCAGGCTCGCGGAATTTGCGGGCGTCAACCATGCCGTGGCCTGCGCCAACGGCACCGACGCGCTGCTGATCGTGCTGAGGGCCTGGGGCATCGGCCCGGGCGACGCCGTGTTCGTGCCGGCTTTCACCTTCGCCGCCACGGCCGAGGTGGTGGCGCTGGCCGGCGCCAGTCCGGTCTTCGTCGATGTGCTCGAAGACACCTACAACATGGATCCGGCGAGCCTCGAGGCGGCCATCGCAATGGTGAAGCGCGAGGGCAAGCTGACGCCGCGGGCGGTGATGCCCGTCGATCTGTTCGGCCAGCCGGCGGATTACCGCGCATTGGAGCCGATCTGCGCCCGCGAGGGGCTGCAAATGCTGTGCGACGCCGCCCAGGGCTTCGGCGGCGAGCTTGGACGGCCGCGTGGCCGGCGGTATCGGCGATGCGGCGGCGACCAGCTTCTTTCCGGCCAAGCCGCTCGGCTGCTACGGCGACGGCGGGGCCAGCTTCACGAACGACGATGACACCGCCGAGCTGCTGCGCTCGCATCCGGGTGCACGGCCAGGGCGAGGACCGATACGAGAACGTGCGCATCGGCGTGAATTCGCGCCTCGACACCGATCCAGGCCGCGATCCTGATCGAAAAGCTCAAAATCTTTCCCGAGGAGATCGAGATGCGCGAGAACGTGGCCCGGCGCTACAACGAAGCGCTCGGCGCAACCAATCGCATCCGCATGCCGCGCGTGATCGAGGGCGCGCAATCGACCTGGGCGCAATACACGCTCCAGGTGCCCGATCGCGCCAAGCTGCAGGCCGATCTGAAGGCCAAGGGGATTCCGACAGCGGTCTATTATCCGATCCCGCTGTCCGCGCAGAAGGGCTATGCGCGATTATCCCAGCGCGCCCACGCCGGTGAGCGAGCGAATCTGCAAGACGGTCGTAAGCCTGCCGATGCATCCCGATCTGATGCCGGACGTGCAGGACCGGATCATCGCGGCCGTGCTGGAAAGCGTCGGCGGCTGATCGCAGCGCGGCGGCGGCCTCGCGCAGGTCGGCGCGGGCCGGCCGGCCAACACAATTCGGCACAACCCCCGGTCATTCTGCCGCCAATAAGGTCTATTGCTTACTTTTCCCTCCGTCGCCTTTCGGGTAGTAATTTCGGAACAAACTTCGCAACTATCTGTTTCCCTCTTCGAGGGCGATCGACTTGAAAGGATCTCGAACATGATCAAGGCGCACACTCTCGCATTGGCGGCTGCCGTGACGGCTGGCGCCGCAGTGATTTCGGTCCCGGCGATGGCGGCCTATGTACAGCTCGGCCAAGTCGATGTCGGTTATCGCGTCGATCGTTCGGCGACATGGAACCGCTTTGGCGGACGCATGGAAGGCCTGCGGTTGAGGGCTGACGGCAGCGATATCTATTGCCGCTCAATCAAGGTCCAATACGGCAATGGCCGGACCGGCAACGTCTATTCCGGCGCCTTGCGCGAAGACCGCCCGGTCTATGTCGACCTCGCCGGGGGCAGCCGCATCGTCCGGCGCGTCGATTTCGTCTGCCGGTCGGCTGAGCGTCAGGGCGCCCGGATACGCATCATGGCCGATGTCGGCCGCTATCAAGACGAATGGAGGCGCAGTCCCGATTGGGCCACGATGTGGTCGCGTCTCTTCAATTTCGCCCCTGGTCCGGGCCGCATCGCCGGGCCGGGACCGGGCGCCAGGCCTGCTGCTCCGGTTGTCCCGAATGTTGAATGGATCGAGTTGACGCGCTTAGATTTCCAAGGCCGTAACGACCGCGCGCGCAGCTTCGCTGGGTGGGGCGGGCGTAGCGTCGATCGGATCGCGCTGGAGCCGCGCGGGAATGATGCCCGCTGCGCGCGCGCGACTGTGGTGTTCGGAGACGGCAGCCGTCAGAACCTTGATGTCGCGCGCTACAGCCGGCTCGAGCAAGGACAGCAGTACAGATTCGATCTGGCCGGCAACATCCGCGGTATCCGCAGTCTCGATCTCGTCTGCCATGCCATCGGCGGCAATAACGTCACGATCGAAATTCTGGTCCGGAAATCGAACTAGGCCCGCTAAGACGCCTGAACGACAAAAGAGGCCGGACGGAAACGTCCGGCCTCTACTTATTCGACCCTCTGACCCGGTTGCCGGAGCGGCGTCGATCAGCAGCCGGTGCCGCCGGCGTTGTAGCCGCAGAGCGGACTCTGGCTGGAGCTGCCGCCCGTGATCGAGCCACCGTTGTAGCCCACCAGGCCGCCATTGTCCGCGCCGCCGCTTGCCGAACCGGTCGCGGAGCTGCTCACGATCGATCCGTAGTTGATCCCGACCAGGCCGCCGATATCGGTGCCGGATGTCCCGCTGATCGTCCCGGAGGCCGAGCTGCCGGTGATCGTGGCGCCGCTGAAATTGTCTCCAACCAGGCCCCCGGCGTTGCCGTTGGCGCCGCCGCTCACATTGCCGCTGGCATAGGAAGACGTCACCGAGACCGCCCCGTAGAGCGCGTCATTGTCGCCGACCAGGCCGCCGGCATTGGCGTAATCGCCGCCAGCGGTCACCGTTCCCGTGGCATGGGAGTTCGAAATCGTGGTGCCGTTGATAATGACGCCAGCAAGACCGCCGACATTCGCAGAGTAGCCGTTGGCATGCACGTCTCCGGTGGCATAGCTGTAGGTAATGACCCCCCCGCTGGTAACACCGCTATAGCCGACGAGCCCGCCGACATAATTGTAGTCGGAGTCCGAGGTGACGTTGCCGGTGGCGAAGGAGTGGGCGATGGTGCCGCCGTCGTTCCAGCCGACCAGGCCGCCGATATAATTGTCGGGGCTGTTGAGATTCGCCTCATAAACCGTGCCCTTGGAATTGGAGCGGGTGATACTGCCGGAATTGTAGCCGACCAGGCCGCCGAAATAGGTGAAACCGTTCTCGAGGGTGTCGTTGTCGGTCACGCTGACACCTGCGCGGGACTGCTTGATCGTGCCGTGATTGCTGCCAACCAGGCCCCCGGCCTCGGCGTCGTGCCCCAGGAGTTGCCCGGTTGCGACAGAGCCCTTCACCGTGCCGAGGTTTTTGCCCACCAGCACGCCCATGATTTGCTGTGTGCTGGTGGCGGTCACTTTCGCCGCGAGCAGGTGAACGTTGCTGATGGTACCGCTGTTGTAGGCGAACATGCCCGCCGTGCCGGACGTCCGTATCTGCAGATGCGAAATCGAGTGGCCCATCCCGTCGAAGGTGCCGAGGAAAGGCGAGGAGGACGATCCGATCGGCGTGAAATAGCCGAGGCTGCTCGCGTCGATGTCGGCGTTGAGCGCATAGTCGCCGCGCAGCCGGTTCGCGATGAGCGTCAGATCGTTGGCCAAGTCCACCGTCATGTAACTGAAAAGACGTGAACCGCTGTGTAGCGTCACGATTTTGCTATATTTCGACGCTGCCGGAAAGGTAGTGGGATGATAATAGAACGTGACGTTCCCGGTGCTGCCCGACCAATCGACCGAGGCGCCGCTCCCAAACTGGATGGTGCCATTGTCTCGTGCGCCATGGTCTGCATAGAGAGTCAGACTGCCGGAGCCGCTATTGGCGATCGTGACGTTGCCGTTGACTTTGATGTGGTGATAAGCCTGTAGGGTGAGCGAATGGCTGCCTGACCACGAAATGTTGTTGGCAACGACGATATTTCCGACCTGCGTGCCGTTCGAGCC
>CAVZHX010000008.1:0-414730 GCA_963775165.1 uncultured Pseudomonadota bacterium
AGCTTCTTGTCCTTCTTGACTTCGACAATCCGCAAGTTTCCAGATGACAAGGTATCTTCGCGGTCCGGGATGTAGGTGACATCGTCTCCGTCGACATCGGCGAGCCAGATTGCGCTTGGCTGAACGCGATAGCTGACAACCTGGGTGTCGGCTTCCGCAATATAGAGCGCGGACAATTCGTAAGGGGACTCGTACGGCATGAAGCGACCGCATTTTTCGCTGTAGTAGAACCCGACCGGCTTTGTTTGACGTCCGGCGAGGATCCTTCGTATCGGAGCGCGATCTGCACGTGTTTTGAGGGTCGCGACGAGGCCCAGCGACTGGATCGAGAGATCCTTCGTGATGATCGTGGCATCCTCGCCAACCCGTTGCGGTCTGGATACCTCGGTGGGGGTCCGTTGTGGGGCAAGTACCCAGGCTTCATTTGCGTCTCCATAGAGCGGCTCCAGCAGGGGCGGACCGTTGAAATTGCGGTCCCATCCAGATTTCGCTTGCATTGTCATTGGGATTAAATACCAATGGATGGCGAGAGTCAATACCATTGGGAAAAAATGCGAATGGATTGGTTAATATGGCGACGCCGGGGGAAATGATCAGAATCGTGGCGGAGGCGCTGGCGCTGCCGACCGCTACGGTCACCTCCTATCATCGCGTCCTGAGGCAGGCGGGTCTGGTTACCCACAGGGCGGGCGCGGACGCAGTGCGGCGACCATGAGCGCAGAAGACGTTGCCAAGCTTCTGATCACGCTGATGGCATCAGATAGCCTCGACGATGCGGCTGCCGCCTGTCACCTCTTGGGCGAGGCCAGGTTCCCGGGCGCGTACACAGAGGATGAGAGATCTTCCCGATGTGGACCGTGAGCCGATGGAGCTGCTGGAGGCGGTGGTCATACTCCTGACCCAGCTTGCGCGGGATCGCTCCTCATCAAGAGACCACACACCCGCGCCTTCCCATACTGGGTGATGTCTTCAGCAGTGTGGTCATTCTGGAAGTTTCGGCATCGATCTTGGAAGCCAATATCATCGCCAAAGGGACCGAATTATTCTTCCAACGCGTTGAGCCCACCCCCTTTACCTGTCCGGATGATTGGATGTCGTTACCGCCGGAGGAACGCTTAATGGTGCGCGCCAGTCTGGGCGGCCTACTGATCAAGCGTTCTGTCGATGAAGTGGCGCTAAAGCGTGTCGCGGATGCGCTCTACCTTAGGGACGACAGCGACCTCACCTACCAGTCCCGTGTATTTCCTTCGCTCACATGAGTGTGCGTACAGGCGTCTGGACGTCCGCTAAAGAGGGGACCCAGGCAAGGTGCAAAGGAGCGGAAACTCACAGAGCGCAACGGTCTGGCATACTTATGACGGACAATACTCATACTGTGCGGTTTTCGTACGGGAGCACGCTACATGAAGCAGTGCATCACCAGCGACCTCACACTCCCAAAGCTGCCTTTGATTTGACGTGCACCCGGTGATCGGCCCGTATCTGCGCAGCATCGCCGGCCGAGACGGATTTCGCGCCGTCAGAATTGAGGATCGACAGGAGCAGTGCCTCGGACAAAGGGCCCTGATGCTGAGGCTTCCCCTCGATCCGACCCAACTTCGTCGCCTACCTTGCTGCACCTCCACCTGAATATAATACGCTGCTCATGAACTGCGCGGAGTATGCGAGCATGGCCCTTCAAGCGGGCGGAATAAATGCGCCCTACGATATGCTTCCAGCTTCGTTTGAGGCCGACCTGCAACCAGATACGAGCGAGTTCGTCTATCAAACGGGGGGCAAACAATGAAGTTTCGCCAAGCAACAGGCGTTGCCTTGATCTGCATAGGGCTGCTCGCGCTTGTTGGATGGATATTTTGGCCTGAGCCGCGTAGCACGGTGTCAGTGAACGTGCCGATTTCTTTGGCCGAAGCACGAACGCGAACTTTGCCATTTACGGCAGATTTGGATTGGCTCTACCTCATTGAAATCGACTTTACGAAGCGAGGTGGCGATAAAGACTTATCTTGCCTCACAGGATCAAGTGGAGATTGTAAAGCAGATGGGTCCAAGCTGCTCTTGAGTTGGAGTCTGCGAAGCGATGGCGAGGCAGTGACATCCGGTTCTACGAGTAGATCGACATTCGGATCAGTCGGTAGCGACGGAGTCTATATCCGGGAAATAGGCCGCTTTCGGGCAACAAAAGGGCGCAAATCCTATTTGACCATCAATGTGGTCAATCCGGTGCCGTCTCTGGATGGGTATAGGCCATACCTAGTTGTTAGTGCATTTCCAACTTACAATGAGCGCCAATCGGGTATCACGTTATACGTCCTTGTCTTTATGCTGATCTGCACCGTTATGGTGCGCGATGTTGTTGCTGGGAAATACGGCGACAGGATACCTATTACCACGATCACCGCGACGCTGACGGGCGTGGGGACCATCACCTGGAAACCCCGTGACATGATACCTATTGCAGCTTCGTCGCTGAACACGCCATTTGCCCTTCTGTGCGAATCCGGCAACAGCAGCTAGAATTGGGGTCAGAGTGGAAATAGCCCACGAAGGGCGATAGCCACCTCCCAGTGCCCAGTTTCATCCCGTCCGGTGCGCCAACCTCCCTAGGTACCGCCTTGTGGCGTCCGCGGATTTGGGTTGGCGAAAGGCTCGATTCTCTAGTGACAGACGAAGTGCTCGCCCTTTCGTACACCCAATTGCTCGCGCTTCCGGATGCTGCGCCATCCAGCAGCGCTTGCGTTAAAGGGCAGCGCGACATCTGTAAGCGACACAACGCTAAGGTCGAACGTAAACGGGACTCGTCGCCTTCGTGCGGTCCCACGAACCCGGCGGCCCAGGGTGAGCCCCCCCGCCGGCCAGCCAGGATGGCTGCCGCACGATCCCACAGGAATTCGCCAAAAAATGCACTGTGCTCCCAGCCCACTGGCGAGGTGTGGGCGAGGAGATCGTCGGCCGGCTCGCCTGACGCCCGGAGGTGGGCGACGGCGTCAGCCATTTAGGTCGAGTTCCACAAGACGGTGGCGGCGATCACCAGTTTCAGACCAGAGGCGCGATACTGCTGCGCGTTATGGGTCACGAAACCAGCTACGTCGTGGATGAGGGCCATGCGCCCGTTACAAGCCGACCATTCAGGTTATTCCGCGCCTGATAAATGGCGGATCATCCACTGCCCAGCTGGGCCTAACTGCCGATCCGCGAGGTAAGCGCCACCCATGACCAACTGTGCGACGCGTGGATCGAACTCGACCGGCTGAATGACCTTCAGCCGCCCGCGAGCGATATCGTCCTCGACGAGGTGCGCGGGCATGTTTCCCCAGCCGAGGCCGGCGACCAGCATCGATTGCTTGGCGCCCAGGTCGGCCAATCTCCATGTGCGCCCTGACAGGACGCCGTAGTCGCGCCCGGCTGTAAGGGCCGAACGGTCGGTCAGCACTAGTTGCACATGCTGGTGCAGGACGTGCGTCTCGATCGGCCCGTCGATCGCCGCCAGTGGGTGGTCGGGCGACACGACCGGGATCAGATCGATGGTGAGCAAGGGGAAGCGCTTGAAAACGGCGATATCGCTGAAAATGAGCGGGAGCAGTCCGATCATGCAGGCGCCCTCAAGCACCAGTTCCGCCGCAGCTCCAAGCGGTTGAACATAGACGCGCGGCGGAACAGTCGGAAACCTCTCGGTGAACGCCCTCAAGGCCTCGACGACCGGCGGCATCGGAAACATCGAGTCCAGCACGATGGTCAGTTCAGCCTCTAGCCCACGGGCTAAACTTCGGGCGGAGTCGCGAAAAGCGTTCGCCTCTTCTGCGATGCGCCGCGCCCGGATCAGGAGCGTGTGTCCCGCCTCGGTCAAGGTCGGCCGATAGGCCGTACGATCAAAGAGCGGGAGATCGATCTGCGCTTCCAGCTTCTGAATCCCATAGGTCACCGCTGATTGCGCGCGGTTCAGCTTTTTCGCCGCCTTCGAGAAGCTGCCTTCGTCAACGACCGTGAGGAAGAGCTGAATCTGGTCGAGCGTCAGGGCGTCCATGTTCGATTTATAGATCAAGATGGTCGAAACTTCATCGGTTTTTTCCGCCACAATATTCCCCTACTTAAACCGGGTCGCCACGCAGCAACCGGTCACCCGGCCCGACGCCCAGAGGGAAATCAGATGCCGAACCGATCCTCTTTCGCATCCTTGTTGGACCGCACCGGCCGGTATCTCCGCTCTGCGGTGAGGCCGCGCGCCGCATTTAACGAGACGCCCGTCTCATCATCACATCAAAGGAAATCTTCCATGTCGACCCTGCTCGCCATTGGCGTCAGCCCCCGCTACGACTATTCAACCTCGCGCAAGCTAACCGCGCTGTTCGTCGAAAAATGGCGGGCGGCGCACCCCGGCGGCCAGGTGATTGATCGGGATCTGATCAAGACGCATCTGCCCTTCGTCGATCTTCCCTGGATCGGCGGCGCCTTCACACCACCGGACCAGCACTCGCCGGAGAGCGCCGCTGCGATCAAGGTGTCGAACGATCTCGTCGCAGAATTGCAATCGGCTGACCACATCGTCATCGGCACGCCGATGTACAACTTCTCAATCCCGGCGGTGCTCAAGGCCTACATCGACCATGTGGTCCGGAAAGGCCTGACCGTATCCACAGATAATGTCGGGATGCTAACGGGCAAGAAAGCCACAGTCATTCTGGCGACCGGCGGCGACTTCAGTCCGGGCTCTCCGGTCGAGGGCTATAATCTGGCGAGCGGTTATCTGCGCCAAGTGCTCGGTTTCATCGGCATTACGGATGTCGAAATCATCCTGGCCGGGGGTCCGCGCGCCGGCACCTACGGCGAGGCCGCCGTCGAACAATTCGGCGACGCGGTCGAGCTGGCCGCTGCAGCCTGAACCACCTTCATCTCACGCACAAAAGACGCACGAGCCGGCAACATCGCGCATTAGGAGTCACAATCATGAATTACGCCATCATCGGATCCGGCAAGGTCGGATCTGCCCTCGCTCATCTCTTCACGCGTGCAGGGATCGCAGTTTCGATCGCCAATACGAGGGGCCCTGAAGCCATTCGGCCGCTCGTAGAGACATTAGGCGATACGGTCACGGCCGCCACTGTGGAGGACGCCCTCGACGCTGACGTCATCTTTCTGGCGATCCCGTTCGTCGCAGTGGAGGCGTTCGCGCGCGTCCGCGCCGATTGGACCGGGAAGATCGTTGTCGACGCGACCAACGCCTATGGCGTTTCGCCGGAGGTCATGGCGGGGCGACTCTCATCGGACATCGTCGCGAGGGCGGTTCCAGGCGCTTCAGTCGTCAAGGCCTTCAATCAACTTCCAGCCGGTGTCTTGGCGCGAGATCCGGCGCAGGACGGCGGACGTCGGGTGGTGTTCATCTCCAGTAACGAAGACGAGGCGAGCGCGACCATCAAAGGATTGGTGGAACAGCTCGGTTTCTCGCCGATCCTTGTTGGGCGGATCGACGAAGGCGGCCGGCTTCTGCACATCCCCGGCCCCCTGGTGCTCCACAATCTCGTCGAACATCCTCTTAAGTAGGTTCACAGTCGAAGAATTGGGGTCAGAGTGGAAATAGCCCCCGAAGGGCGACGGCCATTTCCCAGTGCCCAGTTTCATCCCGTCCGGTTCACCATTCACGAAACGGGCGAAGGCGCGGACAATGTCCGCGCCTTGTGCCGGCGCCTTGCCTCTGTGCGATTCGGTGGAAGCCGCGGCCTGAAGCTGTTGCGCCTCAGCTCGACTTCTTCGCGCTCGGCATTTTCGGATGCGGGGTCACGACCGTGCCGTCGGGCAGCTTGACGCTCATCAGCGAGCCGGCGGGGCGGCCGTCCTTCATCGGATGGCCCGTCACCGTCACCTTCATGCCGGGCTTGAAGGTCGAATATTTGATGCCCGCACGAAGCAGCGTGCTGGGGCCTTCGGCCTCGAAGCCCCACAGCGTCGCCTTGCCGTTCTTGCCGCGGACCATCACCTGAAGCCAGGAATGCGGATTGGTGTACTGGAACTCCTTGACGTTGCCGGTCACGCTGACGGTCTTGTGCATGTCGAACATGGCGGCAGAATGGTGCGCCAGCGCTGGAACTGCCATTCCGCCAACCGCCAATGCAATCACCGCCGCACTCAGTGAAATCTTTTTCATGACTTTACCTCTCCTTCACGCTCAATTCACTTGCAGTTCATTCTGTATCTTCTGCAAATAGTAGGCGATTTCCTTCCGCTCTATTGCTAGATAGGAGTGGAACTGTGCGGCAGCAAGCCAGAAAGTGGATGATTGCCCATTTGTCAGGATGTGGACGCATACCCGGCGGGCGCCAATCCTGCCTAAGCTCCACAATTGTCTGCCTGAACGCCTGCCGCGCATGACGGCGTCATGGCCGGAGCCTTCCGGCCCGGTTTGGCGTGGCCTGGTTTGGCCTGGCCCAGTTTGGCCGGTGCAATCGCGCCAAATACAACGGAGGCGCAGACATCGTCCGCGCCTCTCGCTGTTTTCGCGTCCACCGGCCGGGCAAACCCGCCCGGCGGGACCGGCTCTGTTTGCTCGCTCTACTTGCCCGGCTTCTTAGCCGCCGGCGAGTAGACCTTGCCGTCCGCCTTGGTGACGTTCATCAGCAAACCGGCGGGCCGGCCATCCTTCATCGGATGGGCCATCACCGTCACCTTGTCGCCCGGCATGAAGGTCGAAAACTTGATGCCGGCGCGCAGCAGCGAGCTCGGGCCTTCGGCCTCGAAGCCCCACAGCGTGGCCTTGCCATCCTTGCCGGCGGCCAGGACCTGGAGCCAGGAATGCGGGTTGGTGTACTGGAATTCCTTGACGTTGCCCGTCACCGTTACAGTCTTGCTCTGGTCGAACATGGCAGCAGAATGATGAGCCAAGGCCGGGGCCGCCATACCTCCAATGGTCATGGCAGCAATGGCCGTACCCAAAGAAATTTTCTTCATGGCGTTACCCTTTCTATATTCGCGTTTCTCTTGAAGACGCATTATCGAACGCGACTTCATGCATAAGTTCTACCGTTACATAATGGCCAAAAATGGCCCAGCAAGGGGCGAATTCAAAAAACTGATAATTTGTCACATGCCCGGCGAGGGCCGGAATCGGCCTCAATCGGCCTGAATCGGCCGAAATCGGACATATCCCGCGGCCGGCTCCCGCGGCCGGCGGAAACGATTTGCGCCGGAAAAGCCTTGCGCCTCGGAGCGGATCATCGTTTCACGCAATTCCGGACGGAGTTGGGTGCGCCAGCGTACCAACCGCTCGCACGCTGGCGCTACTCGCCCCGCTTTTCCTGGAATTGCTCTAGCTCCGCGCCACCACCGTCACGATGCCGTGCATCAGCCATGCGACGGGGCGCCCCACCAGCCAGCCGAAGACATCCAGATCGATGCCGAGCCTGGTTCCGACATAGGGCAGAAGAAACAGCGCGGCGAGGATGATGACCATGCCGTAGCGCTCGATGCGCGCATAGGGCTCCGACAATCCGTGCGGCAGAAGCCCGGTGACGACGCGCCCGCCGTCGAGCGGCGGCAGCGGCAACAGGTTCAGCACCGCCAGCACCAGATTGATCTCGAGCGAGGCCACCAGCAGCGTCACGATCCAGCCGCCCATCGCCACGCCCGCGTGCAGCGCCAAAGCGAGCAGCAGCGCGGAGACCAGCGCCAAAGCGATATTGGTGCCGGGCCCCGCGATGGCCACCCAGATCATGTCGCGCTTGGGGTTGCGCAGGGCGCCGAAATTGACCGGCACCGGCTTGGCGTAACCGAACACGAAACCGGTATGGAGCAACAGCAGCAGCGCCGGCAGGATGATGGTGCCGAAGGGGTCGATATGCTTGAGCGGGATTGAAGGTGACGCGGCCCAGCCGGCTCGCGGTGTCGTCGCCGAACAGCTTGGCGACGAAGCCGTGCGCGGCCTCGTGGAAGGTGATGGCGATGACGATCGGCACCGCGATGACGGCGATATAGGCGATCTCGCCGGCTATGCCTGTCGGCATTCGAGGGTCCTTTCGTTCGCGGGGGCTATTTGCTACGGCGTTTTGGGCGTTCCGTCCGGCTCGAACGCCATCGCCACACCGTTCATGCAGTAGCGCAGGCCGGTGGGTTTCGGCCCGTCGGGGAAGACATGGCCCAGATGGCCGCCGCAGCGCGCGCAATGGACCTCGGTGCGGGTGGTGAAGAAGCTCCTGTCGGTGGACGTCTCCACCGCGCCCTCGCGGGGCGCCAAGAAGCTCGGCCAGCCGGTCCCGCTTTCAAATTTGGCGGCGGCATCGAATAGAGCCGCCCCGCAGCCGGCGCAGGCAAAGACGCCCGCGCGCTTTTCCGCGTTGAGGGGGCTGGTGCCGGCGCGCTCGGTGCCGTGGCCGCGCAGGACCCGGAACTGCTCCGCGCTGAGCTCGGCCTTCCACTCCGCTTCGCTCTTGGAGACCGGAAACGCCCGTTCGCTGCCGCCTGCCATCCCGCTCCTCGCGCCGTTGTCTCGCCGGCGCTGGTGCGCCACGCTCTAAGCCCTTATAACACAAGCCGAACCGGGCGGGATGGCGGTGGCGCTCGCATTTGCCAGTCCCGCCGCCGCCCATTATAAGCGCCGGGTCCGGCCGGACAGGCCGGGGCCTTCGTGCCGCCAATCCAGGGACAAGACCTCAGCGATGCGCGTGATCTCCGTTGTTTTGTGCTGTTTGCTTCTTGCCGCCTGCGGCACCTCCAGCGACACCAGCGATACCAACAGCGGTTCGACGGCCATCTCCAGCACCAGCGGCGGGCGCGTCACCCTCGGCGTCAACTCCTATCTGTGGCGCGCGAGCCTGGACACCCTGAGCTTCATGCCGCTGGCCTCGGCCGATCCCTTCGGCGGCGTCATCATCACCGACTGGTATTCGGCGCCCACCACGCCCGACGAACGCATGAAGGTGACCGTCTACATCCTCGACCGCGACCTTCGCGCCGATGGACTGAAGGTCGCCGTCTTCCGGCAGACGCGTACCACCGCCGGCTGGACCGACGCCCCGGTCAATCCCGACACCGCGACCAAGCTCGAGGACGCGATCCTGACGCGCGCCCGCGAGCTCAGGCTCGCCGGCGAAGGTCCTAGCGGTTAGCCTCGCCGCGCTGTAAGCCTTTTGCGCCGCCGGCAGTCGCAATTCCGCGGGCGGCGGAGGAACGCTTGAGCATGGCGCGCTACAACGCCAAACAATCCGAACAGCACTGGCAAGGCGGCATGGGAGGCCGCCGGCGCCTTCGCCACGGCCGACGATGCGAATGCGCGCAAATACTATGTGCTCGAGATGTTTCCCTATCCGTCGGGGCGCATCCATATGGGCCATGTGCGCAATTACACCATGGGCGACGTCATCGCCCGCTTCCGCCGCGCGCAGGGCTTCAATGTGCTGCATCCGATGGGCTGGGACGCCTTCGGCCTGCCGGCCGAGAACGCCGCGCGCGAGAAGGGCGTCAATCCCCGCGACTGGACCTATGACAATATCGCCGCGATGCGGGCCCAATTGAAACTGATGGGGCTCTCGATCGACTGGTCACGCGAATTCGCGACCTGCGATCCGGATTATTACAAGCACCAGCAGCGTCTTTTCTCGAATTCTACGAGGCCGGTCTCGTCTATCGCGCCGAGGCCGACGTCAATTGGGATCCGGTCGATCAGACCGTGCTCGCCAACGAGCAGGTGATCGAGGGCCGCGGCTGGCGCTCGGGCGCGCCGGTCGAGCGCAAGAAGCTCGGCCAATGGTTCTTCAAGATCACCGATTTCGCCGACGATCTGCTTCAGGGGCTCGAGACGCTGGAGCGCTGGCCGGAAAAAGTCCGGCTCATGCAGAAGAACTGGATCGGGCGCTCGGAAGGCATGCGTTTCGGCTTCGATCTGTCCAACGGCGAAAGGCTCGACGTCTTCTCGACCCGGCCCGACACGCTGTTCGGCGCCAGCTTCGTGGCGCTGTCGCCCGATCATCCGCTGGCGCAGGAGCTGGCGAAGACGGACCCGAAGCTCGCCGACTTCATCGCCGAATGCCAGACGGCTGGGCACGGCCGAAGAAGCCATCGAGACGGCCGAGAAGAGCGGCTACGACACCGGGCTCACCGCCGCCCATCCCTTCGATGCCGATTGGAAGCTGCCGGTCTTGGTCGCCAATTTCGTGCTGATGGGCTACGGCACCGGCGCGATTTTCGGCTGCCCGGCGCACGACCAGCGCGATCTCGATTTCGCGCGCAAATACAAGTTGCCGGTGTAGCCGGTGGTGGTTCCCGGAGGACGCCGATCCGAAGACCTTCGCGATCGGCGACGAGGCCTATACCGGGCCCGGCAGACTCGCCAATTCGCGCTTCCTCGACGGCATCGACGTGGAGGCCGCCAAGGACGAAGGTCGCCACGCAGGCTGGAAGCGGCGGGCCAAGGCAGCGCGCACGGTCAATTACCGCCTGCGCGACTGGCTCGTGTCGCGCCAGCGGTCCTGGGGCTGCCCGATCCCGATGGTGCATTGCGGCGCATGCGGCATTGTGCCGGTCAAGCTCGAACGATCTGCCGGTGCGGCTGCCCGACGAGCTGACGTTCGACGGGCGCGGGCAATCCGCTCGATGCCGCATCCGACCTGGAAGAACGCGCATTGCCCGACATGCGGCGGCCAGGCGCTGCGCGAGACCGACACGCTCGATACCTTCGTCGATTCGTCGTGGTATTTCGCGCGCTTCTCCGGTCCCACGCCGCCGATGCCGGTCGAACCGCGCGGCCGCCGATCACTGGCTGCCGGTCGATCAATATATCGGCGGCATCGAGCATGCGATCCTGCATCTGCTCTATGCGCGCTTCTTCACCCGCGCGCTGCACAAGCTCGGCTACGTCGGCATCGACGAGCCCTTCGCCGGCCTGTTCACGCAGGGCATGGTCTGCCACGAGACCTATAAGGGTCGCGAACGGCGAATGGCTCGAGCCCGGCGAGGTCGAAAAGCGCGACGGCAAGGCCTTCCTCAAGGGCAGCGGCATCGAGGTCGACGATCGGCGCGTCCGAGAAGATGTCGAAATCGAAGAAGAACGTGCGTCGCGCCCGAAGCGATCATCGACGATCTACGGCGCCGACACGATCCGCTGGTTCATGCTCTCCGACACCCCGCCCGAGCGCGACATCGAATGGACCGATGCGGGCGCCGAAGGCTGCTGGCGCTTCGTGCAAGCGCGTCCACCGGCTGGTGACGGAAGCGGACGAACTTGCCGCCGCCGGGCACCGACCGGCTTCGATTGATACGGCCTGCACTTGAACTTCGCCGCGCCACCCATCGCGCCATCGCCGCGGTGACCGAGGATCTCGAGGCGCTGCGCTTCAACCGCGCGGTCGCGCAGATCTATACCCTCGCCAACGCCATCGGCGGCGCCAAGGCCGCATCGACGGCGCGGTGAGGCGCGAGGCGCTGGAGGCGCTGGTGCTGCTCTCGGGCCCCGATGATGCCGCATCTGGCGGAGACCTGCTGGCGGGCGCTCGGCCACGCAGACGCTGGTGGCCGAGACGCCCTGGCCGAAAGCCGATCAACGCTGCGTGGTATCCGATGTTGTGACCTATGCGGTGCAGGTCAACGGCAAGCTGCGCGCGACCCGGCAAGGTCGCCCAAAGGCACCGATAAGGCGGAGGTCGAACGTATCGCGCTCGAACTTGAGCCGTCCGGCGCGCGCTCGACGGCAAGGCGCCCAAGCGCATCATCGTCGTGCCCGACCGCATCGTGAACATCGTCGCATGAAGCGCGCGCCCCTTCCGCATCGCCGCTTCGCTGTGTGCTGGCGCTTGTCCTGGCCGGCTGCGGCTTGCGTCCGCTTTACGGGCCCTGGCGCCAATCCCGGCGCGCAGCGCATCTTCGCCTCGATCTATGTGCGGCCGATCGATCTCGAACGCGTCGGCTACGAGTTGCGCAACGAGCTGATCGATCTGCTGCAGGCCGATGGCTCGCGCCAGCGGCGCCGCTACCAGCTCAAGGTACAATGACGGAGGCGCGGGAGGGCGTGGCCGTGCAGCCCAACGCCTCGATCACCCGCTACAATTACACCCTCGATGCCGATTACCAGCTGATCGATGCCGCGCCGCCAAGGTCGTGACCAAGGGCAATGGCGACGACACTGTCGGCCTACAAGTGTCCGTCGTCGCGACTTCGCCCTATGCCACGCTCGCCGCGCGCCAGGACGCCGAAAGGCGCGCCGCCGAAGACATCGCCTACCGCATCCGGCTCGATCTGGGCGTGTTCTTCTCGCAAAACGCGACCAAAGAGAAATGATCGTCAAATCCGCGCAAGCCGATCATTTCATAGCGCCATCCGCCGGCCGGGCTGGCGGCCGCGCTCGTCTTCGGGCCCGATCAGGGCCTGGTGCACGAGCGCGCCGAAGTGCTGGCCAAAACGGTCGTGCCCGATCTTGCCGATGCTTTCCGGGTCAGCGAACTCGACGACGCCGCGCTGGCGGCCGACCCGGCGCGGCTGGCCGACGAGGCCGCGGCGATCTCGATGCTGGGCGGGCGCCGCGTGGTGCGCGTGCGCGGCGCCGGCAACGGGCTGGCCGCGCTGTTCGAGAGCTTTCTCGGCGATCCCAAGGGCGACGCGCTGATCGTGGTCGAGGCCGGCGATCTGGCCAAACGTCGGCCCTGCGCAAAGCGTTCGAAGCGGCCGGCAATGCCGCGGCCATCCCCTGCTATCCCGACACCGCGCGCGATCTGGGCGAGGTCGTGCGTCAGGCGCTGAAGGCCGAAGGCCTGGCCATCGCTGCCGACGCGGTCGACGATGCGGTGGCGCGCCTGGGCTCGGACCGCGGCGTCACGCGGCGCGAACTGGAGAAGCTTGCGCTTTACGCCCACGGCCAGGAGCGGGTCACCGCCGAAAACGTGCGCGCGGTGATGGGCGACGAAGCCGAGACGTGTGCGAAGAAGTCTGCGACGCCGCCGGCGAAGGCGATTTCGAGCGTCTCGATCTGGCGCTGTCGCGGCTATGGGCCGAGGACGTGTCGCCGGTCGCGGTGTTGCGCGTGGCGATGGGC
This sequence comes from uncultured Pseudomonadota bacterium, assembly GCA_963775165.1. GTDB lineage: Bacteria > Pseudomonadota > Alphaproteobacteria > Micropepsales > Micropepsaceae > Rhizomicrobium. The sequence goes on from CAVZHX010000008.1 coordinate 13,004, forward strand.
CATTTCCAGCGGCTGGCGCTGGCCAAGGCGCTGGCGGCGCGCGGCGAAACGCTCGATGGCGCGATGCGCAAGCTGCGGCCGCCGATCCATTTCCTGCGCTCGACCTCATTCAAGATGCAGGTCGGCCGCTGGGACGAGGAGCAGCTTGCGGGCGCCCTCGACCTTCTCCTCGACACCGAGGCGCTGTGCAAGACCACGGCGGTTCCGGCCGAAGCGGTGTGCGGGCGCGCCTTGTTCAATGTCGCGGCGATGGGCAGAATGCGGCGCTGACATGCTCAAGGTCCGCATCATTCCCTGTCTCGACGTCAAGGACGGCCGCGTCGTCAAGGGCGTCAATTTCGTCAACCTGCGCGACGCCGGCGATCCCGTCGAGCAGGCGATGATCTACGACAAGGCCGGCGCCGACGAATTGTGCTTCCTCGACATCACCGCCTCCCACGAGAACCGCGGCATCCTGCTCGATGTGGTGCGGCGCACGGCCGAGGCCTGTTTCATGCCGCTGACCGTCGGCGGCGGCGTGCGCACGCTGGCCGACATCCGCGCGCTTCTGCTGGCCGGCGCCGACAAGGTCTCGATCAACACCGAAGCCGTGCGGCGGCCTGGATTCGTGCGCGAGGCGGCCGAGAAATTCGGCAGCCAGTGCATCGTCGCCGCCATCGACGCCAAGCAGGTGGCACCTGGCCGGTTCGAGGTCTTCACCCATGGCGGCCGCAACGCGACCGGCATAGACGCCGTCGCTCACGCCAGGATGCTGGCCGAATATGGCGCCGGCGAAATCCTCTTAACCTCGATGGACCGCGACGGCACCAGGGAAGGCTACGACCTGGCGCTGACGCGCGCCGTCGCCGATGCGGTGCCGGTGCCGGTGATCGCCAGCGGCGGGGTGGGAACCCTTGCCCATCTGGCGGAGGGCGTGGTCCAGGGCCATGCCAGCGCCGTGCTCGCCGCCTCGATCTTCCATTTCGGCGAGGCCACAATCGCCGAGGCCAAGAGCGCCATGGCCGGGTCCGGGGTGGCCGTGCGGCCGTCGTGACCCGTTCGAGATTTGACCGGGCTCAATTGCTCCCGGCGGCAATTCGTGGATGATGGGCCGCGAACGGGTGTGATGGGCCAAAGGATCGCGCGGGGGGCCAGCCCCCTGTCGCGTTGGGAATGGATCGGCAATACGAGCTCAGACTGGCTGAGGCGCCAACGCCGGGACCTGGTGCCGAGCCGGCGGCGGCCACGCGCCGGCGGACCGGCCGGGGTTTGCCGGCGCTGACGGGCCTGGCCGAGAAAGGGCTGGCACCCAAGCCGGGCACGCGCGCGATCAAGGCCAAGGCCAATTTCCTGCCGCCCGAGGCTACCGCCGACGAGGCCTTCCGGCTGACGCTGCAGCATTGCAAATGGCACCTCGTGGCCAACGTCCCGGCGGTGCTCGACGCCCGCGACGTCGAGGGCGTTCACCAGCTCCGGGTGGCGCTGAGGCGCTTGCGCGTGGCGCTGGTCGCCTTCGGCGAGGAATTTCGCACCCCGGCGCTCGAGACCTTGCGCATACGCACGCAAATCCTCGCGCAAGGCCTGGCGCCGGCCCGCGACATGGACGTGTTCATGGACGAACTGTTCGAGCCCGCGGCGGCGGCCAATGGTTCGGTGGAGGCCTTCTCGCTCCTGCGCGAGCGCGGGCGCGCGGCGCGCGCTGCCGCCTGGAACGATGCTCTGCGCGAAGTCTCGGGGCCGGCCTTCCGCAGCTTCCTGCACGATCTCGGTGAGGCGATCGACGAAGGACTCTGGTACGAATCGGCGCGCGGCCCGGCCCACGGCAAGTGCCTTGTCGCGTTCGAAGGGCCGGCCAGATCGCTTGCCGACCGCATGCTGGCCAAGCGGCTGAAGAGGGCCAGGAAGCGGGCGAAGAATCTCGAAAACCTGAGCGAGCCGGATCGTCACCGCCTGCGTATCGCGCTCAAGAAGATGCGCTATTCCGCGGAGTTCTTCGCTTCGCTTTATCCTCATCACAACGCGGCGCCGTTCATCAAACAACTGGGCCGCACGCAGGACATTCTTGGCCTGTTGCAGGACGTCGCCGTTGCCCGCAAGACACTGACCCGTCTGGTCGAGGAGCCGGACGGCTCGCTGCGCGGACCTCGCGCCGACGTCTCGTTTGCCGCCGGAATCATTTACGGCTGGCATCTCGACCGCGCCGCTTCGGCGTGGAAGGACGCGGTCAAGCGCTGGAAGAGATTCTCCAAGACCGCGCCGTTCTGGACCAACAGCTAGAGCAATTCCAGGAAAAGTGGGAACCGGTTTTCCGTCCGGAATTGCGTGGAAACAAAGAATTAGAGCGGATCGTCGTTTCACCAAATCATGATCCGCTCCTAGTGAGAACCGGACGTTCTCCAACGCGTACGGCGGTGGCGCGGATGCGCCAGGAGCGGACATGGGCGAGCAAGAACAATATGCCGCCAGCCGCCATGGCTCGTGTATGGTGGTGCGAAGACTATGCGATCTGCATCGAGGCGGTGATAAATCCCGCAGCCGATCCTTCGTGGCCTGCGATCTCCTACACGGATGATCGCAAAACCTTCGAGACCCTGCATCTGTTGACGCAGGTCGCCGGCAAGGTTCGCCTGGCGCTGACGCCCTGGACCAACCATAGCTGGCATGTGCCGCTCTATGTAAGTGCCGTGGGTCTTACCACGTCGTCGATCCCGCATGCCGGCGGCAGCTTCGATCTGGAATTCGATTTCCTGCGCCATCGGCTTGCGCTGCGAACCAGCGCGGGCGCCATCGCGGAGACGCCGCTCCAGACACCGACGATTTCGGCTTTCTATCATGCCGTTCTCGACATGCTGTCCGGCTGCGGAATCGATGTCAGGATCGATGGGGCGCCGAACGAACTGCCCAATGTCGTTCCCTTTGCAAACGATACAAGACCGCGAACCTACGATGCAGACGCGGCGCGGCGGTTGTGGGGTGGGCTGCTTCGGACCCAGGCCGTGTTCGCGCAATTCCGCACCGGATTTCTGGGCAAGACCAGCCCTGTGCATTTTTTCTGGGGCAGCTTCGATCTTGCGGTGACACGCTTTTCGGGGCGTCGCGCGCCGCTGCATCCGGGCGGCGTGCCCAACCTGCCCGATGACGTCGTGCGGGAAGCCTATTCGCACGAGGTTTCCAGCGCCGGCTTCTGGCCCGGCGGACCGGATGTGCCCTTTGCGCTCTTCTATTCCTATGCCTATCCCGAGCCGCCCGGCTTTCGCGACGCCAAAGGCCTGCCGGCGGCCGCAGAATTCCATGCAGGCCTGCAGGAATATGTTCTGCCCTATGAGGCCGTGCGCCAGGCCGCAGAGCCGGAGGCCCTGCTTCTCGAATTCCTCCAGGCCACTTACACGGCCGCAGCCAATGCGGGCGGTTGGGAGCGGGCGGCGCTCGAATGCGAGATCGGCCAGCCCAGGATCGTCCGCAAGATTTGAAGTTCTTTATCCCGGCCGTCGCTTTTCCCGGAATTGCGCTAAGTGTCGAATTCCACCACCACCGGCACATGATCCGACGGCCGATCCCAGCCGCGCATCTCTTTCACGATGGTGTGCTTTGTGGCCGCGCCCTTCAGCCCCTGGCCGAACCAGACATGATCGAGCCGGCGGCCGCGGTCCGAACTCTTCCCAATCGGCGGCACGATAGCTCCACCACGAATAGATCTTCTCCGGTTCGGGCACGAAGCTGCGGGTCACATCGATCCAGTCGAAGGCGGCCCGGACTTCGCCCAGCAGCTCTGTCTCGACCGGCGTATGGCTGACCACGTCGAGCAATTGCTTGTGGCTCCAGACGTCGTTCTCGAGCGGGGCGACATTGAGATCGCCGACCAGAATCGCGCGCGCGGCCTTCTTGCCGCGGCGTTTGGCGAACAGCTTCTCCATCTCGCGCAGGAAGGCGAGCTTGTGCGCGAATTTCTCGTTTGCTGCTGGGATCGGGGATATCGCCGCCGGCCGGCACATAGAAATTGTGCAGCTCGATCCCGTTCTCGAACATGCACGCAGACATGGCGGGTGTCGTCCTTGCTGCAGAACTGGCGGCGCACGGTCTTGGCGAAGGGCAGGCGCGAGAGGATCGCCACGCCGTGATAGCCCTTCTGGCCATGGATGGCCTGATGGCGATAGCCGGCTCGCCGCAAGGGCTTCGGCCGGGAACAGCTCGTTGATGACCTTGGTCTCCTGCAGGCACAGCACGTCCGGCTTCTGCTCCTTGAGGAAGCGCAGGACCAGGTCGAGTCGGAGCCGCACCGAATTGATGTTCCAGGTGGCAAGCTTCATTGGCGCGCAATCCTCCATACGCCGGGTGCATGGCACCCCCGAAATCTGAAATTTTCTTCTATTTTACAGTTACTTCCCGCACAGCAACATATTATGTTGCGGTGCATGAGAAATGATGATAGATAAACATTCTCAAAAGCGTTCATTGAATTTCAGTCAGAGCAGCCCATATCTACAGCGTAAGGCCCGCCACCGGCCAGAAGGCTTCCAAGGCACCGAAAGGTCCCCAATGCCTCTGCCCAACGGGCCGAGGAGAAGCAGTCATGACACAGGCACCCATCCACATTCCCGAACAGCACTCAGTGGTCAATGACACGATCATCGGAGCCTTTACGGCGGCCACCTTGGGCCTCAGCGGCTTTCTGGCGCTGGCCACCTTCGCGGCCGCGTTCACGTTGGTCTAAGCGCTCAAGCCTTTCCGGCCGCGCCCAGGGATTCTTCGCTACTCCCTCCTGACGGTGCGTCCTGCAGCGGCCAGCGGGCCCTTGGCGGACGCCTCCAAGTCCGTCGAACACGCCGAGCTGGCCGCGTTCAACCCCCGCCCAGGCAATCATCGCGGCATTGTCGGTGCAAAGCCCGGGCGGGGGCACTCGTTATGCCGAAACCCGCGCGCCCGGTGAGTTCCCCAAGCGCGGCGCGGATGGCGCCATTGGCGGCCACGCCGCCCGCCACCACCAGCGCCGGCCTCGAAATCTCCGGAAAATCGCGCGCGGAACATCGCGCATGGCCGCGCGCCGTGCGGTCGGCGAGGCAGTCGATCACCGCCGCCTGGAACGAGGCCGCCAGATCGGCGTTGTCGTCTTGGCCGTAGCCGCCTTCGCGCACCAGCTGGCGCACGGCGGTCTTGAGGCCGGAAAAGGAGAAATCGGCGCCTTCGCGCCCCACCATCGGCCGCGGCAGGGCAAAGCGGCTGCGGGTCGCCGGCTGCGCGCCAGCGCCTCGATCGCCGGTCCGCCCGGATAGGGCAGGCCCATCAGCTTGGCCGTCTTGTCGAAGGCCTCGCCCGCCGCGTCGTCGATGGTGGTGCCGTAGAGGCGGATGCGGCCGACGCCCTCCACCGCCAGAAGCTGGCAATGGCCGCCGGAGATCAGCAGCAGCAGGAAAGGAAATTGGACGCCATCGGTCAGCCGCGCCGTCAGCGCATGGGCTTCGAGATGATTGACCGCGACAAGCGGCTTGCCGGCCGCCAGCGCCAGCGCCTTGGCGGTCGTCAGCCCCACCATCACCCCGCCGATCAGTCCCGGCCCGGCGGTCGCGGCGATGGCATCGAGATCGCCAAGGCCGACGCCCGCCTCGGGTCAAGCGCCCGCTCGATCAGGATGTCCAGCGCTTCGACATGGGCGCGCGCGGCGATCTCCGGCACCACGCCGCCATAGGGCGCGTGGGCCTCGAGCTGGCTGAGCACGATGTTGGAGAGGATTTCGCCCGGCCCGGCGCGGGCTCCGCGCACCACCGCGGCCGCGGTTTCGTCGCAGCTGGTTTCGATGCCCAGAACGGTGAGGCTGGCCAAGGCCCAAGGCCTCGTGGTATAGGTCGCCCGCCAGCGTCTAGCGCAACCGGCGATCATGCCGCAAAGCCGTCACGCCAATGCCCTGAGGCTCGGCACCCGCGGCTCCAGGCTTGCGCCCGCGCAGGCGCAGAGCGTGCGCGCGCTGCTGCGCGAGGCGGGCATCGCTTGCGAGCTCGATCGTGGTCAAGACCACGGGCGACCGCATCCAGGACCGCACCCTCGCCGATGCCGGGGGCAAGGGCCTGTTCACCAAGGAGCTGGAAGAGGCGCTTGCCGACGGCCGTATCGATCTGGCCGTGCATTCGATGAAGGACGTGCCGGTCGAGATTCCGCCGGGCTGGCGCTCGCCGCCATCCTGCCGCGCGAAGATCCCGCGCGATGTCTTCATCTCCGAACAAGCGCCAAGACATTGGCAGCGCTGCCCAAGGGCGCGCGCGTCGGCACCAGCTCGGTGCGGCGTCAGGCGCAGGTGACGCGCGCCCGGCCCGATCTCGAGATGGCGCTGTTGCGCGGCAATGTCGATACCCGGCTGCGCAAGCTCGACGCGGGCGAATTCGATGCCATTCTTCTGGCCTATGCCGGCCTGAAGCGCCTCGGCCTCGGCGACGCGGGCGACGGCGCTGCTCGATAGCGAAGGCTGGCTTCCGGCGCTGGCGCAAGGCGCCGTGGGCATCGAAATCCGCAGACGACGATGCGCGCGCGCGCGCCGCCGTGGCGCCGCTGAACGATCCGGCGACCGCAATCGCGTCTGGCCTGCGAGCGCGCCTTTCAGGCCGCGCTCGACGGCTCGTGCCGCACGCCGATCGCGGGGCTCGCCCGTTACAGGGATGGCGTGCTCAGCTTCCGCGGCGAGGTTCTGGCGCCGGACGGCAGCGATTTTGCGGAGACCGAATTCGAACAGGTGCTCGGCGCCGATCCGCACGCCCATGCCGCCGAGCTCGGCCACCAAGCGGGAGCGGCGCTCAAGCCCCGCGCGGCGGCGTGGCTTGCGGTTTAGACGATGCGGATTCTGCTGACCCGTCCCAGCGACGATGCCGAAAAGACGGCGGCGGCGCTACGTGCGCGCGGCCATGACGTCGTGATCGCGCCGCTGATGGAAATACGTTTCCGCGATGGGCCCGCAGATTGCGCTCGACGGCGTGCAGGCGGTTCTGGCGACGAGCGCGAACGGCATCCGCGCGCTGCGCCCGGCGCTGCAGCCGCCGAGACATCGCTGTGCTGGCGGTCGGTCCGCAGACCGCCGAGGCCGCCCGCGCGGCCGGCTTCGCCGATGTGGCAAGTGCCGATGGCGACGGCGCAGCTCTGGCCGAGGCCGCGCGCCGTTGGCTCAATCCGCAAGCAGGCACATTGCTGCATGCACGCGGTGCGCAGCACCAGGCCCGAACTCGCGCCCGATCTGGAGCAGGCGGGGTTCACCGTGCGCGGCGAAATTCTCTACGATGCCACCGCGACCGATGTGTTGCCGCCGGAAGCGGTTGCGGCCTTGCGCGATGGCGGGCTCGATGCCGCGATGTTCTTTTCGCCGCGCAGCGCGGCCGTCTTCGCCGGATTGGTGCGCAAGGCCGGTCTGGAATCGGCTTGCGGGCGCATCGAGGCCCTCTGCATCAGCCAGGCCACGGCCGATGCGCTCGGCACCCTTGCCATTCGCGCCGTTCGCATCGCCAAACGGCCCAATCAGGCGGCCATGCTGACGCTGGCCGGGTGAGCCGCCCAAGCCTTGTTGAAGGATGTGGCGCCGCCTATAGATTTTGTGAGTCGGCAGCGTGAAGATATTCGAACATGAGCTGAGTCCGAACCCGGCAACGGCAAGCACGCGTTCACCGCCGTGCCGAAAACTGAAATCGCAGGAGGCTCAATCCGCCGCCGAGCCGGTAAAGCCGCGCCGGGCCTGGTTCTGCATGCCCGATGGCGCGACCGGCATCTTCGTGCTCCTGCTGGTGGCTGCGGGCTGCGGCGGGCTGATCGCCGTCTACTGGCCCTGGATCGCCGGCGGCGGCGCCGACGAGTCCGCGCTTGCCGACCGTGTTGGCGCACTTGAAACCCAGATGGGCCAGATCGCCACCGGCCAGGCGCCCAAGGCCGCCGCGGCCAGCTTCAAGGATGTGCAGGACAAGCTCGCCGCGCTTCAGGGCCGCGTCGATGCCGACGAGGCGCGGTTGTCGGCGGTCGAGCAATCCGGCGGCGGATCGGCCAGCGCTGATCTCACGCCACTGAAATCGGCGCTCGACAAGAACGGCTCGGACATCGCCGCGCTCGCAGGCCGCGTCGCAACGCTCGAACAGTCGGGCAGTGCCGCACAAGCCGCGGCCAATGCGAGCGCGCTGGCGGCGCTGCGCACAGACTTCGATGCACAGAAGACGGCCACGAGCGATGCCCTCGCGATGCTGGACGCGCGTGCGGCACAACTGGAGAAGACCGCGCCGCCGGCCGACCTGGCCCAGCGTCTCGACAGTTTCGCGCTCAAGAGCGGACTTGCGGCGCTCGAGATGCGCATCGGCCGCCTGGAGAATCAGCGACACCGCCGGGCTCGTCAGGCGTGCGGCGTCCGTGCTTGCGCTCGCCGATCTGGTGCATGCGAGCCAGGGTGCGGCGCCATTCGACAGCGAGCTCGCCGCGCTGGAACCGCTGGTGCCGGCCTCGCCCGAGATGACGGAGCTGAAAAAATATGCGCAGAGCGGCGTGCCGGCTGAGGCGACGCTCGCCGCGCGCTTCAGCGACCGGGCCAACGCCATCCTCGCCGCCGAACGCAGCGCCCAGGCGCACAATTGGGCGGCGGGCGTGTGGGCCGATGTCGTCAATCTGGTTTCGATCCGGCGCGTCGGCAATGTTGCGGGCAACACCACCGAAGCGCGTGTGGCGCGCGCGCAATTCGCGCTCGGCAATGGCGATCTTGCCGCCGCGGTGGGCGATGTTCAGGGCCTCGACAAACCGGCCAGGGCGGCGGCGTCTTCGTGGCTCAAGGATGCCGAAGCCCGTCTTGCCGTCGACCGCGCCGCGCGCACGCTGACAAGCCGCATCGTCACCGCGCTCGCCGATGAGGCCAGACGCGCGCCCGCGGAGCCGTCGGATACGGCGAAATGAGGCGCCTGTTCGTCATCCTTGTCGCGGCCGTGGTCGTGGCTTTCGCCGTGGCGTGGATCGCCAATCGCCAGGGCGAGCTCATCTATGTCATCGACGGCTACCAGGTGACGACCAGCGCAGGTGCTGCGATCGCATTGGCGCTGCTGTTCGCGCTCATCGTGATCTTGCTCACGCGCATCGTCGGTGCGGTCGCGGCCGGGCCGGGCGCGCTGGGCGGCTGGTTTTCGGCCCGCCGGTCGCGGCGCGGGCGCGACGCGATCTCGCGCGGGCTGGTGGCGGCCGCCGCCGGCGACGTCGCCGAAGCGCGCCGCCAGGCCAGACGCGCGCAAGGAGTCCTGGCCTCTTCGCCGCTGGCCTTGCTGCTCACCGCGCAGGCCGCCCATCTCGAAGGCGACGATCAGGCCCAGCACGGCGCCTATCGCGCCATGCTCGATCATCCCGACACCGAATTCCTCGGGCTTCGTGGTCTCTTCATGGAGGCGATGCGCCGCGAGGATCACGACCAAGCGATGACACTCGCCGCCCGTGCGCATGCGCTGAAGCCGCGCGCGGCCTGGGCGGCCAATGCGCTGTTCGATCTCGAAACGGCGCGCGGGGCCTGGAGCCAGGCCAAGGGCGTGCTCGACGACGCCGCGCGCGCCAAGCTGATCGCGCCAGATGTCGCCCGCCGCCGGCGCGCGGTGCTGCTCACCGCCGAAGCGCTCGAAGCCGAGCCGCGACGATCCCGAACGTGCGCGTGACCTCGCTCTGAAGGCGCTGGAATTGTCGCCGGCGCTGGCGCCGGCTGCGGCCCTTGCCGCCCGCAAGCTCGCCGCCGAAGGGCGGGCGTGGCGGGCCCAAGACGTGATCGAGGCGGCCTGGGCACAGGCGCCGCACCCCGATCTCGCCGCCGCCTATGCCGCGATCAAGCCTGACGAGACGCCCGAACAGCGCGCCGAACGCCTGATCGGACTTGCGCATCTCAAGCGCGATCATTTCGAAAGCCGCCTGCTGGAGGCCGAGCAGACAGGTGAACCTCGCCAATTGGGTGGAAGCGCGCCGGGTGCTGGCGCCGCTGGCCCGCGGTTTCGCCAGCGCACGCGTTTGCACGCTGATGGCCGAGATCGAACAGGGCCAGCGCCACGACGCCAGCGCAGCCCATGGCTGGCTGGAACGCGCGGTGCGCGCCCCGCGCGATGCCGAATGGCGCTGCGCGGCCTGCGGCTGGAGCTGCGCCAAGTGGCGGGCGATCTGCGGGGCCTGCGGCGCCTTCGACAGTCTGGCCTGGACGGCGCCGGCAACGGGGCTGATCGAGCATTACGACGCCAGCGCCGACGACGAGCACGACGGCGAATTTCACGCCGGCATCATCGAGGGCCAGGCATCGCAGCGCGAGCCCGAACCGGCAGGGGATTCGCCGCAGCCACCGCGCCGGCCACCACCCCCCACATCCGGCGGCAAGTCACAGGCACGCGAGGCGCCGGGCTATGTGGTGTTGCCGCGCGCGCCCGACGATCCCGGTCCCGAGAGCGAGAATTTCGACGAGACGCCGTCGGCGGAGAGCCGGCGGGGGGGGCCGCTCTGAGCATCGGGCATTCCCTCGGACTCACCGCGAAGCTCTGGATTCTTGATTGATCGCAACTTTCCGCAGGCAACCGCTCGCACGATTTCGCTACTCGCCCCACTTGCCCGCACGTTGCTCTAGGCGGCGCGTGCGGCGGTGGCGTAGCGGGCGAGTTCGTCGCCCACTGTCGGGAGCAGCGCCGGCCAATCGGCGAATTTCTCCGGGCTGAACACCGGCGCCGCCCGATACCAGGGAAATTGGTCGGTGCCGAGCTGCGGCCAGGTGCGGCCCGCGGTGAGGAACCAGGTCTCGGTGCCGACGCTCGCCGCAGTCTGCCGCCGCCGCCGTGGGCGCGGAGATGACCAGATCGAGCGCTGCCGACAGGGCCGCCGCGCCGTCGATATCGTTCTTGAGATCGAGGTCCTCGAAATTGACGATTTCGACGCCGTGCCGCTTGGCGGCGCGGGCGAGTTCGTCTGCGCAATCGCCATATTGGACATTGACGAAGCGCACGCCCTCGGTCTTCAGGATCGCGCCCCACATGATCGAGCGCGCTGTAATATTTGCGCCGCTTGATGTCCTGCTTCATCGAGCGCCAGCAGATGCCGACGAAGGGAGCGCTGCCCATCGCCTCCAGCCGGGCGCGGAATTCGGCCACCCGTTCGGGATCGGGCACGAGGAAGGCCTGGCGCGGGAAATCCTCGATCTTCGGACGCAGGTACTGGAGCGGCGTGGCCATCGGTGCATAGAAATCGGGGTTGCCCGCGGCGGTTCGCCCAGGGAATGAAGCGCAATTCCTTGCGGCCGTCGGGATCGACCAGCGTGCGGTCGTCGTAGGAGCCGATTTTGGCGTCGGGGAAGGAGCGCTGGAACAGCGTCACCAGGCGCGGGTCGACGGCGATCGTGCAGCTTGCCCTCTTCGCCGACCGCCCGCGCGACGTCGGGCAGGACGTTCGCGAACATGAATCTCGTCGCCAAGCCCCTGCTCGCCGACGACGAGAATGCGTTTGCCCTCGAGCGGCTCGCCGCCCCACAGCGGCGAATCGACCATGTGATGGACATAGGCGCGGAAGGTCGGATCGTTGCGGATCTCGTATTCGCGGAAGCCTTCCTCGAGGCGCCCCATGCCGATCAGGCAGATGCCGCGCGAATGGCGGCCTTCGCGGATATCGGTGGCGTCGACAGCGCGGGCAAGGCCTTCGTCATAGGCTTCGAGCGCTTCCTCGAGCCGGCCCAGATGCGAATAGGCATAGCCGAGATTGTGCCAGGGCCGCGAGAAGTCGGGATCGAGCGCGATCGCCTCGTGATAGAAGATCAGGCTTTCCTCGGCACGGCCTTCCTCGGCCAGCACGGTCGCCAGCGAATTCCACAGCATCGACTCCTTGGGCATGCGGTAGATGGCGCCGCGCAGCGTCTCGATCGCGGTCGGCGAATCGCCCATGTCGCATTGGACGGTGCCCAGATTGTTGTAGCCGAGCGGCGAATCCGGGCAGCGGCGCGATGAATTGGCGGAACATGTCTGCCGCGCCCTCGGTCATCTTCAGGTTCCAGGCGGTCAGTCCGAGATTGAGCAGACAGGTCGGGATCGTCCGGATCGAGCGTGAAGGCGCGTTCATAGGTCACCAGCGCCTTGTGCAGATGGCCCATCTTCTCCAGCGCCATCGCCAGCACGTGGAAGGCCTGGGCGTTGGTGTCGTCGACCTCGGTCGCGCGCAGCGCCAGCTGGGCCGCGCGCACGACGTCGCCGCGCCGCCAGCGCTTGATCGCGCGGCGCACCAGGCCGTTCGATTTGCGCCGCGCCAGTGCGGCGTCGACGTCTTCGTCAAGCGCCTCGAATTTCGCCAGCGCCCCGGCCTGCGCGCCGATGCCGGCAAGCGACTTCAAGTCCGGGCAGGCGTGCTGCTGCTTGCGCCATGAATGTTTCGCTCCCTCGACTGTGAAGCGCCATCAAAGCGGAAACATGCTTAATCTTCGGTGAACGAGCAAGCGTTCGCGATGCAAGGGGTTTGTTAACCGAATCGCGCTAGCTTGGGCACGGATTATCGAGGCGGAGCGCGTGGTGCCGCGCCAAGCCATGGAAGCCAAAGGACATATCCGATGCCGCTGAAGCTGTCTTTGAAGCCGGGCGAGAAATTCGTACTTAACGGTGCCGTACTGACCAACGGCGACAAGCGGACCAGCCTCGTTCTGCAGAACAAGGCCTGCGTCCTTCGCGAAAAGGACATCATGCAGCCGGACGCCGCCACCACACCGGCCCGCCGCATCTATCTCCCGATCATGATGATGTACCTCGATAGCGAGGACACCGAGCGCTACTACAACGATTTCGCCCTGCGGATGACCGAATTCATGAGCGCGATCAGCACGCGCGCCGCACTGGCGACTTGCATCGAGATCAGCCGCGATGTCATGAGCGGCTCCTACTACAGTGCATTGATGCAGTGCAAGAAGCTTTTCGAGTTCGAACGGGAGCGGCTGAGCTATGAGCCATCAGGCGTACAAGACCACGCAGCGAATTACTGAAGATCCGCGCTCGACCGAGTACCGGCTGTTCGGCCAGGTCACCGGCGCGCTGATGGACGCGCAGAAGAACGGCGTGAGCGGCGGGCCGCTGGCCGAAGCCGTCGACTGGAACCGGCGGCTGTGGGGCACGCTGGCGGCCGACTGCATGGACGATCGCAACCGTCTGCCAAAGGAAGTTCGCGCCCAGATCGTTTCGCTGTCGCTGTGGGTGACACGCTACTCGAAGCAGGTCGTGCGCAGCGGCGCGTCGATGGAGCCGCTGATCGAGGTCAACCGCACCATCATGCAGGGCCTGCAAGGCGCCGCCTGAGGCCCAACATTCTGCAAGAGCCGATCATGGAAAGCCGGTCCCTTGGGGGCCGGCTTTTCGTTTGCGGGCAGCGCAGATGGCCGGCGCTTCGACCCGGCAAGGCCGTCCGGCGCATTCTGCCGTAGCGGCAAGTATTGCCGCCCCCGCAGGTCTGCGTGCCTCAAGAAATATCATAATTAAAACAATATGTTATATCGATCTAGGCCGGTCCGCGACTTGGCACGGCGGTTGCGGATGGCACAGCGGGCATCTGCCTCAGTGGCGGCAGAAGGCCGTCGACCGACCAGAACGGGATGGAGAACGAGCATGCTGAGTGTCAACACAAATCCAGGCGCGATGGTCGCGCTGCAATACCTCAATCAAACCAACGCAGAGCTTCAGGCCACGCAGGCCCAAGTCAGCACCGGCCTGAAGGTTGCGTCTGCCAAGGATGATGGCGCGACCTACGCCATCGCGCAGAACATGCGCGGCGACGTGGCGGGCTATCAGTCCGTCACGGACAGCCTCAATCGCGGCATCTCCGCCGTCGAATGTGGCGCTGTCCGCGGGTCAGTCGATCTCCGATCTGCTGATCCAGATGAAGCAGAAGGCCCTGGCTGCGGCCGATGCCGCGCTCGACACGGCAAGCCGCCAGGCCCTGAACGAAGACTTCCAGGCGCTCCGCGATCAGATCACCTCGATCGTCAAGAACGCGGTCTTCAACAACTTCAACATGGTGGACGGTTCAACAAACAAGATTACCGCACTGGCGTCTTCGGACGGCTCGCGCCGAATCACGGTCGGCGCCGAGAATATGTCGCTGTCGGGGACGATCGTGACGATCGCGTGCGAATGCGGGCGATTTCGACACAGTCCTCGGCATCAACGATGATCGCCACGGTCGAAACCTCGCTCACCAATGTCAACTCGGCTTTGGCACGGCTGTCGAGCGGCTCGGCCAAAAGCTGTCGATCCAGGCCGATTTTGTCAGCAAGTTGTCCGACACGCTGACCAGCGGCATCGGCCATTTGGTGGATGCGGACATGGCCACCGAAAGTGCCAAACTGCAGTCCTTGCAGGTCCAGCAGCAGCTGGGCGTCCAGGCGCTGGCGATCGCCAACCAGTCGCCGCAGATCATCATGTCACTCTTCCGTTGATATTTCGGGGAGGGAGATTGGCGGAGCGGGCCTGGCGGCCCGCTCCGTTTTCTTTTGCGCCTTCTTTCTCGGTCAGGCTTCGGCGATATGTTCTTCGGCCGGCAGAATTTTCCGCTTAACCCGGCAAAATTTTCCACAACATGGAAGGAATTGCCCGGCAGTTGATGCCGCCCATCCGTTCCTGCCGGGCACCTGTCTGACGGGGCCGCCGCCAAAATGAAAGTTAGCAATCGGTAAAAGACGCGCGGCACGGCGCTTGCCTATGGACTGCCAGGGCAAAACGCCCCTCGAGCAAAATGCTCATCAGCACGAGCCAGAACGGAGGCAAGAATGCTTAGCGTCAACACAAATCCCGGCGCCATGGTCGCGTTGCAATACCTCAACCAGACCGAGGCCCATCTCCAGACAGACCCAGAACGCAGATCAGCACCGGCCTGAAGGTCGCGTCGGCCAAGGACGATGGCGCGACCTTCGCCATCGCCCAGAACATGCGCGGCGACGTGGCGGGCTATCAGGCGGTCACCGACAGCCTCAATCGCGGCATGTCGGCGCATCGATGTGGCAATGTCGGCGGGTCAGTCGATTTCCGACCTGTTGATCCAGATGAAGCAGAAGGCGTTGGCCGCCTCCGACGCTTCGCTGGATACGGCGAGCCGTCACGGCGCTGAACGAAGACTTCAAGGCACTGCGCGATCAGATCTCGTCCGTCGTCAGCAACGCCGTCTTCAACGGCTTCAACCTGGTCGACGGTTCGACCAATCAGATCACCGCCCTGGCTTCGGCCGACGGCACGCGTCGGGTCACCACGAGCGCCCAGAACATGTCGCTGTCGGGCTCGATCGTGACGATCGCCACAGACGGCTCGATCTCGACGCCAGGCTTCGGCCTCGACGATGATCGCGACCATCCAAACGTCGCTGACCAACGTCAACTCGGCCCTGGCGAAACTGTCGAGCGGCTCGGCGAAGTTCTCGATCCAGGCCGACTTCGTCAGCAAATTGTCCGATGCGCTGACGACCGGCATCGGCAATCTGGTGGATGCGAACATGGCCAACGAAAGCGCCAAGCTCCAGTCGCTGCAGGTCCAGCAGCAGCTGGGCGTCCAGGCGCTGTCGATCGCCAATCAGGCGCCGTCCATCGCGTTGTCTCTCTTCCGGTAATCGTGACTACGGCGGAGCCGGCCTCCGGCTCCGCCGCTTTTTCCGGAAGGGGGATGCGCCGTCTTACGGCATCCCCAAGGCGTACGGGCTTATTCATTGGTGGGCCACGCATAACAAGGGGGAGCGGGCAGGCGGAGGTTTTGTCGGAACATGGTCGACACGATCTCAAAATCAAAAGGTGTCCGTCAGGCGGGTTCGGCAACAACCCGCTATGGATCTCCGCCTGCCCCTTCTCAACACGCCGCAGGCTCCAAACCGGTGCTGCCGGCGCTCAGGCTCCGGCCAGAGCGAACACCGCAGCGCCGACGAACACGGCGCGGAGCAATCGCGAAAGCGGCCTGCGCCTCGAAATCAGCGAAGACGAGAGCGGCCAGGAACTGGTCTACCGCTTCGTCGACGCGCGGACCGGCGAGGTCGTGCGCGAATGGGACGCCGGCGAGTTCGGCAAATTGCGCGAATACGCGCGCGCCCAAAACATCCATTTGCTCGATACGAAAGCGTGATCGCCGCTCAGGCCGCGGCGATCGCAAAGCGAACGCGCCGGGGACCGGCGCGATAGGGCGCCGGCTTGCGCGTTTCGTCCAACTCCAGCGCCGACAGCATCAATTGGCAGAACAGACCGCTGCCGATGCGCTTGTGGGTGAGAAGGCCCAGAAGCGGCGCGCTGGCGCGGTCGACCTCGACGCGGATGCGCGTGTGCGCGTCGCCCAGTTCGGCCCAGCCTTCGCTCATGCCGAGCCCGTAGGACGACGACACCAGAAACGATACCGGCGCGCCGTGCTCGACCTCCTGGCCGGCAAGGCGCCAGGTCTCGGCGTCGCGCCCGCCATTGTGGGTGGTCAGCGTCAGTTCGTTCCAGTCGAAGGCTTCGGGCAGGAGCGTGATATGGCCGAGCCGGAGCCTGCCGCGGCCCCAATCGCTCCAGTGAAATGTGAGATCGAATTCGACGCGGGCGGCGTGCGCGCAAAAGCGCATGTTCTTCTCGATCGGTCCCCTCGGACTTTCGATGCGCGCGAAGGCGAGGCGATCGCCGTTGCTGTCTTCGGCGACATGGGCCTGGCACCATTCGAGATCGGTGAGCTTGTGCTCGCCCGGAGCTTCGAACACGCAATCGCCGGTGTACCAGTCGGCCTGCACCGCGATGTCGTCGAAATAACCGTGCGGCAAGCCGCCGACGGCCGCCCTGTCGTGACCACGAAAGCGCAGGTTCTCGATTGCAAGCCCGCGGCGCCGGTCGAGGCGGGCGGCGAGCATCGGCGTCTCGATCTCGATGTGGCGGGCTTCGACCGCGGGGCTGTTCGGCCATGCCGGCGCCGGCGGCGCGTCGGCGGACCACTTCGCCTCAGCCGCGGCCAGGCGTGCGCAGAATCCCGTCCAGCGCGCCTCGGTGATGTGGGTGCGAAAATCGCTGGACCACAAATAGCACAATTCTTTCCAATCCTGATCTGTCGCCCGGTTCGCACTCGTGCCGTCATATATGCGCTGGCACGCCGCGTTGATGCCAAGATCGTCGCGGCCCGTCACGGCCCAGCGCGACAGGTTGTATTTGCGCTGCTTCTTGACCGGCACCGGACACGCCGCCGATTCGAGAGCGAGCGTCTGGTTGGCCTGCGGATGGGAGATTTTCGTCAGCGCCTGGCCTGGCGCGACCAGCTGCATCGTCTGTTCGCCGGCGAGTGCCGCAAAGGCCTCGCCGAGCCGTGCCCATTCGCGCCCGGAACATTGCTCTTCGGTCTTGTAGCGCCCTGGGCGGAAATCGAAGATCTCGGCATCGCTGGCATAAAGGCACAGCGTGCGCGCACTCGTGCCCACGCGCCCGGACAGATAGGCCAGATAGTCGCCCAGACCGATATCGCCATGGGCGTAGCGCTGCAATTTCTGGAAGGCGACGGTGCTGGTCCACAGAAGCGCGATGCTGCGGCCGTCCGTGCCGGCCGCGCGCTGCGGCAGATGGCGGGTCTCGGCCGGCCATTCGGGGTGATGCGCGGCCGGGTTGTCCCAATCCATCAGGATCGCACGATAGCCGGCATCGAGATAAAGCCCGACGAGGCCGGCCGAATAGGCCTGCTCGTTGACGAGTGCCAGCTCGGGCTTCACGCCCAGAAGCCGTGCATAGATCGTCATTGCCGATGCGGAGATTTTCCGCGCTGACGCGAGCCGGCACCAGCGGCCCGATGATCTGGGCATAGCCTGAGCCGATCAGTTCAATGTGACCGTCTGCGATCAGCTCGCGGACGCGCGCGATCCAGGCCGGATCGCGGGCGGCGATTTCTTCGAGCGTGAAGCCGGTGGCCTCGATGCCGATGGGGCCGTGGCGTTCGGCGAGTTCCAGAAGCGGCCAATAGCAGCGCGCGATCACCTCGCCGCGCTGCTCCTCCTCGATGGAGGAAAAAGCGATATTGAGATGGAACAGCGCGAACAGATGGAGCGTCGCGGGCGCGGCCGGAACCTCGCGCTGGCGCAGCGGCGCGTTCATGAGGCAAGCCTTTCAAGATCGCGTGGCTCGCCCAGCCGCATGCCGGGCTTGAGGCCGGCTTGGCGCGGGCTCATGGGCGCGCCGTCCTGCCATCCGACTTCGGTGAGTTTGAGTGCGCCATCGGCCGTCGCCGCCAACGCAGCCTCGCCGTCGAGCGCCAGGATTTCGCCGGGTGTGCCGCGCAAATCGGTTTGGGTCTCTTGGGCGGCCCAGACGAACAGCGTCTTGCCGTCGCAATGGCTGAAGGCGCCGGGATAGGGCCGCGTCAGCGCACGCACCCAATTGTAGAGCGCGCGCGAATTCTTCCTCCAATCGATGAGGCCGTCTTCGGGACGCCGCCGCGGCCAATTGGTGGCGCGGGATTCCTCCTGCTTGACGCGCGGTGCCGTGCCGTTTGTGAGCAGCGGCAAATTCCTGACAAACAGCGCGCAGGCCATATCGTCGGTGCGGCCGCCGAGAATCGGTGCGGTGTCGGTGTCGTAGATCGGCACCGGCGCCTGATCGAGGATGTCGCCGGTATCGGCGCTGCCGTCGGCATAGAACAGTGTGACGCCGGTCTCTTTCAGATCGTGGATCAGCGCCCAGGGGATCGGCGCCCGTCCCCGGCCCTCAGGCAGAAGTGTGGGATGCATGCCGATGAAGCCCTTGGGCGGCAGCGACAGCATCGCGCCCGGCACCAGTTCGGAGACGCCGGCGACGATGCCAAGATCGGGCTTGGCCGCGCGCGCGAATTCCATGTGGTGCGCGCCTTCTTCGCCTTTCAGCGTCGTGAAAGCTTGGGCGTTCAAGCCGTAACGCGCGATCAGATCGCCGAAGCCGGTATGGGCGACGGTGACACCTGACTTGGCGTCGTCGAGATGAAGCAGGCCCGAGACCTCGGCGCCGGCCTCGAGGATGGCAGCAAGGCAGCGATGGCCGACCACGCGGGCTGCAATCACCAGCAGCTTCATCGCACCACCTCGCGCAGCAGCATGAAGGGCTCAGCGGCTGGGAGGCCGACCTGCGTGCCCCAGGCGACGGCGCGGGCGCGGATCGCCTCGAGCGAGCGCACATGCGGAAAGGGGCGCAGCTCCGGGCCATAGGCTTCGATCGCCTTGAGCTTGGTTTCGAGCAGATCGCGCGCATCGACGAAGACATTCGGCACGAAGGCTTCGCCGCCGAAATCCCAGCCGGTGGCCGACGGCACCTCGAACGACAACAGCTTGGTCGCGCTCGTGCCCGGCACCGGACGGAAGCAGGTAAAGGCCGCACGCGCGGCGATCTTGTGGTCGATATTGAGATCGCAGGCGTGATGTGTGTAGACGGTCGCGGGCTTCACCTCGGCCGCCACGCGCTCAACCGCCTTGACAATGTCGAGCAGTGGCAGCGAATCCATCGCGTTGTCGGGGAACTCATGGAAGCGCAGATCAGCGCCGCCGAGGATTTTGGCGGCCGCTTCGGCGCAGGCGCGGCGTTCGGCAGCCTCGGCTCTGGTCGCGCCATCGCGGGCGGCGGTGCCTTCGGTCAGGAACATCACGGTGACATTGTCGCCCGCGCGCGCGTGATGCGCGATGGCGCAGCCCGCACCAAGCGCTTCATCGTCGGGGTGGGCGGCTACAACGAGGACGTTCATGCCGGTCTTGTCTCGATCACAAGCGTGGAAAGGGCGTCATTGGCGGCCTTGAGTGCGTCGGCGTGGCTGGCGCCGCTCGCCAGAACCATCGCCGCCGAGCAGTTGGAATCGATGGGCGAGCGCAGGACATCGCCCGGCCTCACGGTGACCCGAAGATCCTCGACGCCGGCGACGGCCCGAGCCTCGTCTTCGCCGCGGATGGAAATGACCTGTCCGGGCTCGGGAAAGGCATAGCGCTGTACCACGGGCGTGAGCCGCGTGGGCTCGAGGTCTTCGGGCTCGATCTTCTCACCCAGCGCCAGCCGGATCGCGGCGCCGATGAAATCGACGCCGGTGTTGAGCGGAATTTCGCGCGTGCAGAAGAAGCCGCCCGAAAGCCGCGCCGCCAGTTCGATGACATGGGGCTCGTCATTGTGGATCGCGATGTCGCCCTTGACCGTGCCGTTGACGATGCCGAGCGCGGCGGCGGCGCGGGCCACCAGCTCCTTGACCTTCGCCTGCATCGCGCCGGGCAGCTTGCTGGGCAGATCGCCGCCGTTCTCGATGAAGAAGGGCGCGTAGCGGTCGAGATATTCGTAATTGCGGTCCGAGAAACCGATGGTGTGGCAGCGCCCATCCACGATCACCGATTCGGTGGAGACCTGCGGGCCGGAAAGATATTGCTCGACCATCACGCGCTCGCTCGGCGAATGCTTGCGGGCGAGGAAGAAGGCCTTGTTGAAGTCCCCCACATGGGAGACGCGCTGGACGCCGCGAGAGCCGCGGCTGTCGACCGGCTTGATGACGAGATCGCTGCCGCGCTCGATGGCGACGCGCTGCAGATCCTGCGGCGTGGCGATCTCCGCGAACCAGGGCACGGCAACGCCGGCCGCGGCGAAACGCTGTTTCATCGCCAGCTTGTCGCAGGCCGTCCGCGCGGCATCGAGCGGGATGCCGGGCAGACCCAGGCGGCCGGCCACTGTCGCCACCGTGATGGGCGCGTCGGCGGCGACGCAGATGACGCCGTCGATCTTCCTGATCTTGCGGTTGTAGCGTTCGGCGGCGGCGGCGGTTTCGTCAGGCCCGTAGACATCGGCGACGATACAGGAATCGGCCAGCGCGAATCCGGGCGCCTGTGGGTTGATGTCGGAGACGATGACGTAAAGCCCCATCTCCTTGGCGCGGTGGACGGCGTCCACCGCTTCGTCGCCGCCAGAAACGATGAGAAGCGCCTTGCCCATCAGAAATAGAGCCCGCCATTGACGTTGAGCGTTTGCGCGGTGATGTAGCTCGCCGCATCGCTCGCCAGGAAGACGACCGCGTCGGCGACCTCTTGCGGCCGGCCCAGCCGCTTCATGACGATGCCTTCGGCCGCCTTCTGCACGCTCGCCGCCGCCATGCCGGCCGCCGCCATCTCGGAGGCGATGAGCCCGGCCGCCACCACGTTCGAGCGCACATTGTGCTCGGCGCCGAAGCGGGCGATCACCTGCGCCAGCGAAATCAATCCTGCTTTCGAAGCGGCATAGTGCGCCGTGCGCGGACCGCCATACTGGCCGCTGACCGAACCGATATGGACGATGGCGCCGCCGCCGGCCTCTTTCAAAAGCGGCAGGAAGATTTGCGCGCAGACGAACGGGCCCTTGAGATTGGCGGCCAGGATCGCATCCCAGTCGTCGTCTGCGATCTGGTCGAAATCGGTGGGCTTGTTGATGCCCGCATTGTTGACGAGGATCGAGACCGGCCCGAAGGCGCGCGCCTCATTGGCAGCGGCTTCGATGCTGGTCCGCTCGGTGACGTCCATCCGAATCGCGCGCGCGCGCCGGCCCAGTTTGCCGATTGCGGACACCACCTCAGCGGCGTCATCGGCGCGGGCGCGATAGGTGAGCGCGACATCGGCGCCGGCTTCGGCCAGCCCAATTGCGATGGCGCGTCCGAGCCCACGGCTGCCGCCGGTGACGAATGCGGTTTTGCCTGCAAGCGAAAAACGCGACATGGTCAGGCACTCTTGCGTGCGATGACGGATTTGGCGGCTTCTGCGATTCCGGGCGCGGTCAGGCCGAAATATGCGGCCAGCTCCTCGGGCTCGCCGGAGGTGCCGAACTCGTCCTTCATGCCTACGAATTCGATCGGGCAAGGCCGGGTGCGGCCCAGCGCCTCGGCCACGGCGCCGCCCAGCCCGCCATGGATGTTGTGGTCCTCGGCGGTGACGATGGCGCCGGTCTCGGCGGCGCATTGCGCGAGCAGTTTGGCGTCGATGGGCTTGATCGTGGCCATATTGACGACGCGGGCATCGATGCCGTCGCCGGCCAGAAGCTCGGCTGCATCGAGCGCGCGCGCGACCTCGACGCCGCAGGCGACGATGGTCACGTCGGTGCCGTCGCGCAGGATCTCGCCCTTGCCGATCTTGAAATAGTGATCCTCGCCGAACAGGCGCCGGGCGGGACTGCGGCCGGTGCGCATATAGACCGGGCCGTTGAATTCCAGGATCGCGCGCGTGGCCTGCGCCATTTCGATGGGATCGGCCGGCGAGATCACGGTCATGCCGGGAATGGCGCGGAAGGCGGCAATATCTTCCAGCGCCTGAGCCGAGCCGCCATCGGGGCCGACATCGAGGCCGGGGTGACTGGCGACTATCTTGGCGTTGCGCCGCGAATAAGCGAGCGAAAGCCGGGCCTGCTCGATGGCGCGCAGGCAGAAGACGGCAAAGGTCGTCACCACCGGCAACAGGCCGACGGCGGCAAGGCCGCCTGCGGCGGCCATCATGTTCTGTTCGGCGATGCCGAATTGCAGGAAGCGGGCGGGATGGCTCTTGCGGAAATGATGGACGCCGGTGCCGCCGGCAATGTCGGCGTCGAGCACCACCAGCGCGGGGAATTCGTCGGCCAGCGCGGACAGCGCCTTGCCGAAGGCCTCGCGCAGGGAATCGCCGGCGGTGCCGATCAGGGCCGGCGCTTCAGCGGTCGCGGTCATCGAGCAGCTCCTTGATCTCCTGGCGGCTGGCGCCCAGCGCGGTCAGCGCCTCTTCGGCCTGTTTGTGCGTGAGCTTCACGCTGCCATGCCAGGCCGGTTCGTCTTCCATGAAAGGCACGCCCTTGCCCTTGACCGTATGGGCGATGAGGATCGAAGGGCGCCCGTGCGTGGCGGCGGCGCGGCGCAAGGTCTTGAGAATTGTCGCGATGTCGTGGCCATCGATCTCGGCGACGGCCCAGTCGAAGGCGCGCCATTTGGCGGCGAGCGGTGCCAGCCGCATGATGTTCTCGTTGCGGTCGTCGCTCTGCAGCTTGTTGTGGTCGATGATGGCAACGAGATTGTCGAGGCCGTGGTGGGCGGCGCACATGGCCGCCTCCCACACTTCGCCTTCCTGCAATTCGCCGTCGCCCAGAAGCGTGTAAACGCGGGCGTCGCTGCCTTGCAGCCTGAGGCCCATCGCCATGCCCAGCGCCACCGAAATGCCCTGGCCGAGCGAGCCGGTCGAGGTCTCGACCCAGGGCAGATCGCGCACATGGGGATGGCCCTGGAAATGGCTGCCGAGCTTGCGCAGGCTGAGCGCGCCTTCGGCCGTGCAATAGCCGTGATGGGCGCCGATGGCATAGAGCGCCGGCGCGGCATGCCCCTTCGACAGCACGAAGCGGTCGCGGTCGGGATTGCGGATGTCGTCGGCCCACATATTCAACTCGGCGCCGTAGAGGCAGGCGAGCAGGTCGGCGCAGGACAGCGCGCCGCCCGGATGGCCGGAGCCGGCGTGATAGATGGCGGCGATCGCATGCTTGCGCGTGAAGGCCGCGGCCTCCGCGATCTGCAGTTCCAGCGTCGGCGAGACGTGAGGCGCATGCGCCGCATACGGCGCATTTGCCGCGTGGCTCGCGATGATGTCATTTGCCGGTTTCATGACGCGGCATTCTCCTTTCGGCTTCAAGCCGCTTCAGCCAGCCGTGCGCGTTCGATCAGGTCGTGATAGGTGATGATCTCGGCGTGCGGCGCCAGCAGCCGCGCGTGTTCGGCGATCTCGCCGGCGAAACTGCGCGACATGATGACGACGACGCCCGGATCGATGTCGATGAGGGCTTCGGGCGCCATGAGCTCGCAGCCATGGCGCGACGGCACATGCGCCTTCAGATGGATGTCGATGAGGCCCGCCAGCATCGCCGGACGAAAGCCGCCATGGACGACGAGGCTGTCGAACAGGCGGCCGGCGCCCCACATCGCCACCCGCCGCGAAGCCAGGCGCGCAAGCTCGTCGGCCGCAGCGGTCAGGGCCACCAGATTGCGCGCGCGGGCGCTGCAGTAAGCGGCGATCCGGCGTTCGGCCTCTGCCACCTCGCGCGGATCGGCCTCGTGGATATGGGTGCCGCGTTCGGCCTTGACCGCGACAATCAGCAGATTGACCTGGTCGGCAAGGTCCGGCGGCTCGACGATGTCGAAGCCGGCCGCCGTAACCATGCGCATCAGCGTGCGCGCGGAGAAATGATAGAGGTGCTTGTCGATGAACCATTCCTCGACGATGTCGTCGGCATCGAGGATGGCGGTGTTCGGCGCGTCGAGAACCAGGAGCCCGCCGGGCCTCAGCACGCGCCAGTGATCGGCGAGCGCGCGCGCCGGACCCGCCAGATGCTCGATGGTGTGGCAGGAATGGACGATGTCGAAGCGTCCGGTTTCGAGCGGCGTGTCTTCGATGCGGGCGGCGACAAGTTCGGTGCGCGGCAGGCCGCGGCAGGAATCGGCGACGCGTTCGTCGGGCTCGACGGCGACGATATCGCCTTCGGGCGCGGCATCGAGGAAGGCCGACGCGAAGCTGCCGCGATTGGAGCCGACGTCGAGCAGCGACAGTTCTTGCGAAAGATCGATGTGGCGGCTCAAGGCGGCCAGCGCCTGTACGGTGCGGAAGCCCTTGCCGTAGCGCACATTGCCCCAATCGGCGCCGCTGGAGACGGCGGCCTCGCGCCGCGGCGCGCGGTCGATGCGCGGCAGGCTTTGGATCAATCCGCAATGACGGCAAAGATGAACGGTCAGGCCGCGCGTCGAACCTTGTGCTTTATAAGTCGGCTCGAGCAGGTCGCGGCGGCACAGGTCGCAGGAATTTTCCATCGGCGGCGTCCGGCAAGGCTTCGCTAACCATCTTCCGCCAAAAACAGTTAACCAAGTTCCAACGTCCTAATAGTTCATGACGTATTCGGGCCGTTCGGCATAGCCAAGCCGCGCCATCATAGGTGCGGCGATGTCCTCGAAGCGCGCGAGTTGCGTCGGATCGAGCAACTGGTCCTCGGGGCGGTTGACGTTGTGCGGGCGCGCGAACATCGCCGCGAGCTCGTCACGCCAGGAAAGGTTAAGAAAGCGGAAAAGTTCGCGCACCATGTGCGCGGACGATCTCAGCTCTTCCAGTCGGACGAACAGGCTGCGCTCGGCCGGCAGGGCGGCCAGCGAGTCGAGGACGACGCGGTTGATCTCGGCCCAGTGCCAGGCCATGCGCTCGAACTGGCTGAAACCGGCAAAGTCATCCGCATACGGATTGTCCTGGCGCGGCAGCGGCCACCAATAGCGCTTCTCCGGCGGCGGCGCAGGCACGCCGGCCGGATCGTCCGCATGGGCCTTGAGGATGGCGGTGGAGCGGTCGTCGTAGCATTCGTCGGCGAGCTTGCGGAAATAGGAGCCGGCCACCTTGCGCCCGTCGCGCACCAGGTGGACGAATTTCGCGCCCGGCAGCAGCGCCGCCAGCTCGGGGATAAGCCAGGCCAGCTTGTTGGAGGAATCGCCCCAATGGGCGGCGGTGGCGTAGCGGATCGCCGCGCCGTGCGTTTGGGCCAGTACCGCCATGGCCCTATCCGAATCGATCAGCCCCATATAGCGGCTGACGCCCAGCTTCTGGACGATGTGCACCATATATTCGTGGTGGACTTCGGTGTCGTCGGCTTCGGACAGCACCTTGTGCAGCATCGCCGTGCCCGAGCGGCCGCTGGAGACGATGAAGAAAGCCTCGGTCAATTCACTCATGGCCGGATCGCGGCACCCGCGCGCGGCGATTGTGCCAAAATGGCGCAGCCGGCGCCGCGGAATCGCGCGCCCGCAACGCGGCATACTGCATATTCCGTACGCATCTATCCTTACCGCGCCGAAGCCCGCGTTAACGCTCTCTTAGCCATAGGGCGTTTAGAAACGGTTAAGAGCAGACGGAAGTGATTCGGATGCGCAACCCCGGCCCATTCTTCATTGCGGAAGCGTCCAGCAATCACGGGCGCGATCTCGCCCGGGCGCTGGCTTTTGTCGACGCCGCGGCCGATTGCGGCTGCGACGCGGTCAAGTTCCAGCTCTTCAAGATCGACCGCATGTTCGCCCCCGAGATCCTGAGCCGGAGCCAGAAGCACCGGGCGCGGAAGGACTGGGAGCTGCCGCTCGCCCATCTTGCGCCGCTGGCCGAGCGCTGCCGCGGCCGCGGCATTCAGTTCGGCTGCACGCCCTTTTATCTCGAGGCCGTGGCCGAGCTCGCGCCTTTCGTCGATTTCTACAAGGTAGCCTCTTACGAGCTTCTGGTCACGGCCCTGCTCGAAGCCTGTGCGGCCAGCGGCAAGCCCGTGATCCTGTCGACCGGCATGGCCACGCTGGACGAGATCACGGCCGCGGCGGCCACGCTGAAATCGGCCGGCGCCGCCGATATCACGCTGCTCCACTGCGTTTCGGCCTATCCAACGCCAGTCGCCGACGCCAACCTCGCCGCCATCGAGACCATCCGCGCCGCCACGGGATGCTCCGTGGGCTGGTCCGACCATACGCGCAAGCCGTCCGTGATCGAACGCGCCGTCCATCGCTGGGGCGCCAAAGCGGTCGAATTCCATCTCGACCTCGACGGACATGGCGCCGAATATGCGGCCGGCCATTGCTGGTTGCCTGACGAGATCGCCCCCGTCATCGCGCGCGTCCGCGAAGGCCTCATGGCCGACGGCACGGGCCTCAAATTTTCGCAGCCTTCCGAAGCCGCTGACAGGGAGTGGCGGGCCGATCCCATCGACGGGATGCGGCCGCTGCGTCACGTGCGGCGAGAATGGGAGTCTGCAGCATGAACGTGTTCACGCCCGAACCTTCCGATCACATGCGCATCGTGGCCGTGATCCAGGCCCGCATGGGCTCGACGCGCCTGCCCGGCAAGGTTCTGAAGCCGGTCGCGGGCAAGCCGCTTTTGTGGCACATCGTCCATCGCCTGAAGTGCTCGCAGTTCATCGAGCAGATCGCCATCGCTACCTCCACCAATCCGCTCGACGACGCGGTGGTCGAATTCGGCCGCGCCCATGGCGTGCCGGTGGTGCGCGGGCCGGAGGACAATGTGCTGGCCCGCTTCGCGCGCGCCGCTGAGCTGCTCGACGCCGATGTGATCGTGCGCGTCAACGCCGATGCGCCGTTCATCGACGCCGGATTCATCGACCATCTGATCACCGCGATGCTCGAAGACAACGCCGATTACGTGCTGCTCGAAGACGGCGCGGTGACCGCCCATGAGGGCGTCGATCCCTTCAGCCGGCGTGCGCTCGACAAGCTGATGATGGACGCCGCCGACGATCCGATCGCGCGCGAGCATGTCACCGGCTATTTCAAGCTCCATCCCGATTTTGTGCGCATCGCCCGCGCTGCGCCCTATCCGGCGCTCGCCCATGACAGCGGACGGCTCACCATCGATACGCCGGACGATCTGGCCTTCGTCGAAGCCGTCCACAACAGGCTCGCGGCCAAGGCTGGCGAGGCCAGCCTCGAGGATCTGCTTGCGCTGCTCGAGCGCGAGCCGGCCTTGCGCGAGGTCAATGCCCATGTGCGGCAGAAGGCACTCGCGCGTGACGGCGGCGTCGCGCTGATCCGCTGCGACGGCGGCGGCCGCTTCGGCTACGGCCACGTCAAGCGCATGGTGGCGCTGGCGAGGGCCCTGCGCGACCGCGAGGGCATGGGGGCGCTGTTCGCCGTCAACGGCACCGAGGACTGCCTTCAGCCGATCCGTGCCGCGGGCTTCGAGGCCGCGTTGCTCGACGGCACCGACGAGGAAGCGGCGCTCGCCGCCATCATCGCCCGCCGCCGGCCCGACATGCTGATCTGCGACTGCCGCGAAGGACTGGACCGAGGCGGCCTTGGGCGTCTGGCCAAGAGCGTGGAACTGACCGCCGTCATCGACGACGCCAGTTTGCGCCGGCTCGCTGCCGATCTCGCCTATTATCCGCCGCTGCCGCAGGTGGCACGCCTGGACTGGTGGGACTCGGCGTGCGTCCCGCGCGTCGGCTGGGAATGGGCGCTTTTGGGGCTTTCCAAGACCAGCCCTGTCGTGCGTGCGCCCTCGCCCAGGCCCAACCTTCTGGTGGCGATGGGCGGCAGCGATCCCATGGGGCTCACGCTGAAGGCCGCCGAGGCCCTGGCCGGCCTCGATCCGGTGTTCCGGGCCCGCTTCGTCATCGGGCCGGGCGTGGCCGACAACGAGCGTATTGCGCAAAGGATCGTAGCGCTCGCCCCCAATTTCGAGACGCTGGAAGGCGCCGACGATCTTGCCACCGAATACGCCTCGGCCGATGTCGCATTGTGCGCCTTCGGGGTCACGGCCTATGAGCTCGCCGCCTTCGGCGTACCGGCGCTTTATCTTTGCCTGACCGAGGACCATGCGTTGTCGGCGAGCGCGTTCGAACACGCCGGCATGGGTCTGTCGCTTGGGCTCGGCGAGAGCGCGCAGAACGAGGACATCGCCAAGGCGGTGTGGTCGTTGCTGACCAATTCGGCCAGGCGGCGCGAGATGCATGCGGCTGGCGTGATGACCATCGACGGCAATGGCGCGGCGCGGATCGCCGCCGATCTCGTCCACGAACTGGCCGATCGCCGCGCGGTCAGGCCGCTGGCGGCGGCGCGGTAAGCAACGCATTCGTCTTCGCGAAGACGCCGGCCCAGTCGCCCGGCACCTCCGGCATGACCAGGCGGCAGGCCGGCGCGAAGGGCTCGGCGTCGCGGCCGAACGCGGTCCAGCTTGTGTCGTAGAGCACCTTGCAGGTGGGCACGCCCGCGCCCGCCGCCAGCCAGGCGACCGCGGTCGGCGCGCTGACGACGCGATCGAGCGCACAGAGCATCGCGCAGCTCCGGTCGAGCTCGCGCTTCTGGTCGAGGTTGGGGGGAACGCAGATAGTCCGTCCACTGATCCTTTCGAGCGCCGCAATCTCTTCGGGCCGCGCGTCGTATTGCGCGCACACGATTTCGCCCGGAAGAGCGGCAACGAATTGCGGCCCAGGCCTGGAGCGGGGCGTGCTGCAGGTCGCGTGGCCCTCCCGACTTGCCGCTGCGCCAGCAGATGCCGGTGAAGGGGCCGCCACCTTGCGTTGTGAGCCAGTCTTTCCAGTGCGCTGTCTCTGCGGCAGAGGGCACCAGATAGGCATGCGGCGCCGGAAATGAATCGAGATCGCCCCGCAGATAACGCGGCAGCGTTCCGGCCTCGATCGCCGCATTGGCGCCGCCGATGGATTTGAGCCAGCCATATTGCGCCGTGACGACACCGGCCTTGGCCTCACGCGTCGCGGCCATCACCCTGACGGCCGGAAACGAGCGCGCGAACAGCGGCTGAAGGCGCGGCTCGCATTCGAGGATGACTTGGCCGCCATCTTGGCCGGCGCGCGCGGCCAGCTCCGGGATCAGCCCCGCGAACATGATCTCGTCGCCGATGCCCTGTTCGGCGGTGACCAGAAGTCGCGTGTTCCGGAGCGGGCCGCCGGCCCAGGGTTTGAGGCGGTGCTCGCATTGGGGCGCTTTGCCGGGAATCTTCAGGCGGGCGGCATAGTCCCGCCAACCGTCCTTCAACGCGCCCTTCAGGAAATGGATGATGGCGCGGTTGAGGCGCACCTGCGCGTTCTTGCCCCCGCGCGCGACAACGCGGTCATAGAGGGCAAGTGCCTCATCCAATTCGCCGCGATCGGCCAGAAGGTCGGCGAGATTGGCCAGCGCGGCCGGATAGTCGGGCCTGAGCCGCAGAGCCTCGCGGAAATGGCGCCCGGCCTCCTGTGCCCGGCCTTGCGCGCGATGGGCAGAACCCAGCGCCAGCCACAGCGCGGACGCCTCCGGGGCCCGGGCCAGCGCCGGCACCAGCACGGCCTCGGCAGCCTGCGGCTGGCCAGTTTCGCGCAAGAGGTTGGCAAGGTTCACAAGCGCCTCGATGCGGCCGGGCTCGAGCACGAGCACCCGGCGGTAGAAATCGCAGGCGCCTTCGGCAATGCCCAAGGCGCGCGCAGTGTTGCCGAGCGCGAACAGGACCGCCGGTTCGTCAGGCTTTTGGGCAAGGGCGGCTTCGAAACAGGCGATGGCCTCGGCGTGGCGGCCGGCCTCGGCATACCGCAATCCGCTCTGATAGGCATGGGCCGGTGCTGGCGCGTGCTTGCTCATGACGTCTTGTCGCGCGGGCGGCGTAAAGGCGGCGTTAAGCATGCTCCTTAGCCGCCCGTTAAGCCTGAAAAGGCGACAATTGTGCCATGGTGAGCACAATCTCCCTGCCGACATTCGATCCGTCGCTGCTGCTCAATTACTACAGCGCGCAGTTGACGGCATCGGCGACGGCCGCCTCGCAAACATCGTCTTCGACGCAGCAGACGAGCTCGAGCAAAAGCGCCACGGCCGGCGACACTCCGCCGTGGGAGGCGAGCCAACCCTCGCAGCAGGCCGAAGATGCCAAGGTGCTCGGCATCACCAATTTTCTCGATACCTCGAACGTTCCCTATTCGGCGGGATCGAGCGCGGACAGCAAGACCGAACAGGACAATCAGAAACTGTTCTCGCTCTACACCGCGCTCAACAACCTGGCCTATCTCGCCAGCATGTCCCAGCGCGACGGCATGACGGCGGGCCAGCTCACCGGCTTCGACACCCGCTTCCAAACCGGGCTCAAGCAGGTTCAGAGCTACATCGCCACCGGAAGCTTCAACAATTTCACGCTGCAGATGCAGCAGACCCAATCCTCGGTCACCTCCAGCGTGTCGGTGCCGTATGCGCCCTTTTCCTACCAGGGCGGTACCATCGTCTCGGACGCCAACATCGCCAACGCATTGTCGAACGTCAGCGCGTCCCAGAGCTTCACCATCGCCGTCAAGAAGGGCGGCACCACCACCAATTTGAACATCGACCTGTCGCAGGTCTCGGGCACGCTTTCGATCGACAACATCACCAATTATGTGAACCAGCAATTGCGGCGGCCGGCTTCAATTCGCGCTTCGCCCGCGTCATCACCCAGGGCTCGATCAACGATCCCACCAAGGCGAGCTACGGCATCGCGGTCACCGCCGCGCCCGGCGAGGCACTGACATTGTCTTCGGCTGCGGCCACGCCCGCGCTCTATTTGGCCGGCACCAGCGGCTCAACCACGAGTTCGATGACGACTGCCGGTTCCAAGACCACGACCACCGCGGCCGACAGTCAGGGCCGTCTGGTCAAGCTGACGAATCTGTCGAGCGGTTCGCCCACCGCCGCCTTCAACGCCACGCTCGCCCCCGACGCCGGCAATTCGACCGCCGCCGCCACCGCCGTCAACTCCAACGGCAATGTCTACACCATCGGCACGTCCACCGGCGATTTCGGCAACGAGCTCAATCAAGGCACGCAGGACGTCGTGCTGACGAAATACAATTCCGCCGGCAATCTGCAATGGAGCAAGCTCTTGGGCAGCGCCGGCAGCGCGCAGTCCTATTCGCTGGCCATCAACTCGAGCAACAACATCGTCGTCGCCGGCTCGACCACCGCCAATCTGTCGCCCAGCGGCATCGCCGACGGCAACTCCGACAGCTTCGTTGCCAAATACGACGCCGCCGGCAACCAGAGCTGGGTCACGCAGATCCCGACGCTCCAGGACAATACGGCCAGCACGGTCAGCGTCGATTCGTCGGGCAACATCTATATCGGCGGCCAGGTCACGGGCCTTATCGGCTCGGGCCAGACCAACAATGGCGGCGCCGACGGCTATGTCGCCCAGCTCAATTCCAAGGGCAACATCGCCTACGAGCAGCAGCTCGGCACCTCCGGCACCGACTCGGTGGCGGCGACGGCGGTGGCCTCGGACGGCAGCCTCTATGTCGCCAGCGTCCAGAACGGCGACGCGATCCTGACCAAATACGCGAACGGCGACGCCACATCGGCGGCCGTCTGGCAGGAGGATCTGGGCGCACTCGGCAATGGCGGCTCCATCGGCGGGCTCGCGGTATCGGGCGGCAAGGTCTATCTCTCCGGCACCAGCACCAACGCCGCGCTTACCAGCGGCGGGCAGGCGTCCGTGGTCGGCTCGACCTCGGGCGGGCTCGACGCCTTCGTCGCCGGCTTCACCGATTCGGGCTCGTCCGTCAGCGCCGACACCGTCACCTATGTCGGCACCTCCGGCACCGACGCGGCGGGCAAGCTCACGGTCGATTCGGCGGGCACCGTCTATCTGACCGGCACCACCACCGGCACCTTCGCCGGCCAGACGCGCAACGTCGCCGGCACGCAGAACGCCTTCGTCACGTGCCCTCAATTCATCCGGCAATGTGAGCTGGACGCGGCAATATGGCGGCGCCAGCGGCACCTCGACCGGCGCCGGCGTCGCCATCGATGCGAGCGGGTCGAGCGTGCTCGACGCGCTGGGCCTGCCGCGGGGCACGATCGATATCAACCAGTCGGTCGATCTCGCTTCGGCCACGACGCTGAGGACCGGCGATTCCTTCCAACTCAAGATCGACAACGGCGCGGCCAGCCACACCGCCACCATCACCATCGAGGATGGCGAGACGATGGATTCACTGGCCGCCAAGATCAACAACGCGCTCTTGATGTCGGGCAAGGCATCCGTGACATATGCCCATGGCGGCCACGCGCTGAAGATCGAGGTCAACAAGGGCATCTCGGCGACGCTGATCGCCGGGCCCGCCGATCTCGACGCGCTGGGCCGGCTGGGATTTCGCCCGGCACCATCGCCAACGGGGCGAGCACGGCTTCGAGTTCTTCATCCTCCTCGTCTTCGAGCAAGCAGACGTTCGGGCTCGGCTTTTCCGGCAGGCCGCTCGACATCCTGAGCAAGACCGATGCGGGCGCCGCCCGCGCCGAATTGCTCAATGTGCTGTCCACGATCCGCAACGCCTACCGCACCACCAACACGCCGGACCTCGGCCACGAGCAGCACGCCCGCGAATACGCAGTCCTCCGGGACCGTATCGGTCTATCATCAGACCCAGCTCGCCGAATTATCAGCTCGCGCTCAACATGTTGCAGTCGGCGCCGACGCTGACGACGCAGCAATCGACCTCGCCGGCATCGGCCAGTTCGAATATCATGTCGCTGGTGGGCTAGGGGCCGTCACGCTTCAACGGGCAATCTCGACGCCGGGCAGCTGCGCGATATCGTCATGACATATCTTGCGAACAATCCTTCGATACGGAATGCCGATGGCTCGGCACTGGTGCTGGCGGCGATTTCCGACCGCTGGCCCTGCCCGAAAGATTAGACACCCGGCTCAGACCACGGCGTTGTAGAGTATCGCCGAGCCGGCTGGCCGTGCGGCGCCGGCGGACTGCCGGGCATTGGGCGGAGCATAGGGCTCGGCCCGGCCGCGTCGCTTTTCCACTTCGGCGGCCACGGCGCGGATCATGCCTTCGCTGCAGCGGCGGATGCGGCTGAGCACGCGGGTATGCAGCGCCAACGCCTCATGGAAGCGCTTGGTCGCCGCCGTCAACCGCGCGCGCAGCTCGGCGGGCGCGGCCTCGAGCTCGGTGCGGCTGACGCGGCTCGCTTCGGCCTTGTACTGGGCGAACAGCTTCTGGATCAGCGGATCGAGCATCTGCATGTCGCGGGCGCGGCCGGCCTCGATGGCGGCGATGTCGGCTACGACCACGCCGGCGAGTTTCTCGGCCATCGTCAGCACGACTGGATCTTCGCGCTCATTGTTGCGTCTCCTGATGAGCGAGGAGCGGGCGCGTGATGGCGTCGGAAAGCCCGAAGCCGCCGCGATCGGCGATCTCCTTGCCGTATTGGTCGAGCATGAGCGAGCGGAACATCTGTTCGCCCTCGCCGCCGCCGAAGGGGCCGTCGGTGGAGATGCCCTCGAACATCTCGCCCAGGAACTGGCGAGATGAAGACGCCTTCGAATTCCTTGGCCGCCTTCTTGGCCGCGGCCTGATATGGCGACCGGGTGCGGGGCCGCCGATGGCCGCCGATTGCGCCAGCGACATCGCGCCCTGGATCGTGGCGATCGCTCATCCGATCACCTGGATTTCGGCCTGAAGCGCGCCGGCGGCCTTGATCGCCTGCAGGATCGAGATGATGTCGCGCGGGCCGACGCCAAGCGCGTTGAGGCCGTCGACCAGCTTCTGCAGCGAGACGCCCTGGCTGAGCACGGCCATCTTGTTGCCGCTGCTGTCGTCGACCTGGATCTGGGTGCGCGGCACCACCTTGGTGGTGCCGGTCTTGCGAGAAGGGTGAGGGCTGGCTCACCTGCGGCGTCTCGGTGACGCGGATGGTGAGGTTGCCTTGCGCGATCGCCACGGTGGAGATGCGCACATCCGAGCCCATGACGATGACGCCGGATTGCTCGTCGATCACGACCTTGGCCGATTGGTCGGGCGTGATCTTGAGCTGCTCGATATCGCTCAGCATGCTGACCACCCCGCCCGGATAATCGGCGGGAACGGTCAGCTTGACATTGGAGGGATCGGTGGCGTCGGCGACGTTGGAGCCGATGAAGCGGTTGATGGCCTGGGCGATGCGCGCGGCCGTGGTCAGGTCGGGATTGCGCAGCGAGAGCTTGAGCGAGTGTTCGCTGGCCAGCTTGAAATTGGTCTGGCGCTCGACGATGGCGCCATTGGCGATGCGGCCGGCCGTGGGCACGCCGCGGGTGACGCTGGCGGCCGTGCCCTGGGCGGAGAAGCCGCCGATGGTAAGCGCGCCCTGCGCCAGCACATAGATGTTGCCGTCGGCGCCGAAGAGCGGCGTCACCAGAAGCGTGCCGCCTTCGAGCGATTTGGCGTCGCCCAGCGCGCTGACCGAGACGTCGATGCGGGTGCCCTGGCTGGCGAAGGCCGGCAGGTTCGCCGTCACCATGACCGCGGCGGTGTTCTTGGTCTGCATGTTCTCGCCGCGGGTGTTGACGCCCATGCGCTCCAGCATGGTTTCGAGGCTTTGCTGGGTGAAGGGCGAGTTCCTGAGCGTGTCGCCCGAGCCGTTCAGCCCGACCACCAGGCCATAGCCGACCAGCATGTTGTCGCGGATGCCCTCGACATCGACGAGGTCCTTGACCCGGCTATAGGCGAAGGCCTCGGCCGGCATCAGCGCGAGAAGGGCGGCCACGAAGGCCGCGACGAAGCGGGTGAGGAAACGGGGGGGGCATGCGCGCGTTCTGCTCCGGCATTTTCCGAGTTGTCCGGCCCTTGCCGATGCCAGAAGCGTGCCGCCGCCGCCTCACAAAATTATTCGTTATTTCAATGACTTATGTTATGTCCGAGGGAGGGTTGTGCCACCGCCCGGCAAGATTTTCCCGGCAGGATCGGCTCGCAGGGCCGGCAAGGGCGTCAGAGGAACTGGTGGGCCTTGAAGACCGAGATCAGCCGGATTCCGTGCTGGGCCAGGCGCTCGGCTGCGCCCTCTTCGCGGTCGACGAGCACCAGGGCTGTGTCGGCCACCGCACCAGCCGCGCGCACAGCCTCGATGGCCTTCAGGATGGCCCCGCCGGTGGTGGCCACGTCGTCGG
Source organism: uncultured Pseudomonadota bacterium (assembly GCA_963775165.1). Taxonomy (GTDB): domain Bacteria; phylum Pseudomonadota; class Alphaproteobacteria; order Micropepsales; family Micropepsaceae; genus Rhizomicrobium. Next base: position 48,314 of record CAVZHX010000008.1, read on the forward strand.
CCACCAGCACCCGGGCCCCGGCAAGCGTCTCGCCCGGACCCAGCCCCTCGATCAGGTCCATGGTGCCGTGGTCCTTGGCCGCCTTGCGCACGAAAAATGTGCGTACGGGGTGGCCCTCGGCCTCGCTCACGGCGGCAAGGCTGGCGATCACCGGCACCGCGCCCATCTCGAGCCCGCCGACCCACTCCGCCTTTTCCTCCTGGACACGGGCGAGGAAGGCGCGGGCGGCGAGGAAGGCGCCACGCGGGTCCATCATGGTCGGCTTCATGTTGAAGTAGAGATCGCTTTCCGCGCCCGAGGACAGGCGGAACTTGCCCTTGCGGAAGGAACGCGCGCGGACGATTTCGAGAAGCGCGGCGTCGTCGCCGCCGCTCGCGGAATCTGGATTGGCCACGCACGCCCCTGCTGCTGATCTGTCACCGGCTGTTGTGCGGATGAATTGGCGCCAGTCAAGGGCCAAGAGCGGGCATCACGGATGGCGCCTGGGCACCAACGCTGCATCCTCCTGACGAATCCGCCAGGCAAGAACGCCCGCGTTCAGCACCGTGAACAGAAGGGCGATCCGCCATTCGCCGAATACGAGCGGCAGCACGGCGATCTCGCCGGCGACGACGAGGTAATTGGGATGACGCACGAAGCGATAGGGCCCGCCTGTGATGAGCGGCGCACCGGGCAGGGTCATGACGCGCGTGGTCCAGTAGGGCCCAAGCGTCATCAGCACCCAGATGCGGCCGGCCTCCAGCAGCATGAAGACGGCAAAGGCCAGCCAGTGAAATTGCGGCGGCGACGGCAAGGCGACGACAATGGCGATAAGCCAGGCTGTGTGAAGCGCGACGATCAGCGGATAATGCGCGCGGCCAACCTCGACGGCGCCGCGCGCGATGAGGGCGGCCGTGTTGTGCCTGGCATAGATCATCTCCGCCAGGCGCTGCAGCGCCACCGCCGCGATGAGGATGTAGCTCAACGCGGCCATCTGCCGTCGAGCAGTTGGAAGGCCGCGGTGAAACCGGGACCGAGTGCGGTCAGAAGGATGCGCTCGGTCCACGGCGCCATGCGTTCGAGCACGAACAGCGCGGTGGCCGCCGACATGTTGCCGTAATCCCTGAGCACCGCGCGGCTGGTGGCGAGGCCGCCCTGTTCGAGGCCGAGCGCCGCTTCCAGCGCGTCGAGCACCTTGGCGCCGCCCGGATGACAGGCGAAATCGCCGATCGTGCTGAGCGCGATGTCGTTCCGCGCGAGGAATGTGTCGAGCACGCGGCGAAAATCGCTAGCAACCAGGGATGGGATGCTTTGCGAGAAAATTGCCCTGAGGCCGTCGTCCTCGACATCCCAGCCCATCACGTCGAGCGTATCGGGCCAGCTGTGTTCGCCCGCAGCCGCGAAAACGGGCCCTTCGCCTTCGGTGGACAGGATTGCGCCTGCCGCGCCGTCGCCGAACAGGGCGGCCGCGACGAGGTTGCTCTTGGACAGATCGTTCTTGCGGAACGTCAACGCGCACAATTCGACCACCAGGAACAGGACGCGGCTGCCGGGCGCCGCGCGCGCCAGCTCGGCCGCGCGCGCAAGCCCGATGACGCCGCCGGCGCAGCCCAGCCCGAAAATCGGCAGGCGGCGGATCGTCCGCGACATGCACATGCGCTCGATCAGCCGCGCATCGAGGCTCGGCGTGGCAACGCCGGTGGTCGAGGCCACGACGATTGTGTCGATCGCCTCGGCGGGGAGCTTCGCTTCGTCCAGAAGCTTGGCCGTGACCTCTGCGATGAGATCGACGGCATTTTCGACATAAAGGGCGGTGCGCTCCCTCCAGCCGTGGTCGGATTCGTACCAGTCGATCGGCACGCAGGAATAGCGCGTGGCGATGCCGGTGTTCTCGAACACCGGCAGCAGCCGGGCGATATCGCCGCGCCCGGCGAACAGCCGCTCGGCCCGCTGCATCACGTCGCGCTGGTCCAGGACGTGGTTGGGAACCGCGCTTTTCAGCGCCAGCAGATGCGGCGGCATTCGGCATTCCCTTCGCCTGGCAGCCCGCCCACACCCCGGGCGGCGCCGTGCTTGGTTTACTGCCTTCCGGGCCCAGAAGATGCGGCGAATATGCTCGCGACCGCCGGCCCGTGGACAGGGCGCGCGCGCCTCGCCTATTTTGCGGCCCGCGAAGCCCGACCGTCTTAGGACATTATCACGTGCGACAACATAATGACGCCCAGCTCGTGCTGCTCCGCCACGGCGAGAGCGAATGGAACAAGCTCAACCTCTTCACCGGCTGGCGCGACGTAAAGCTGACGCCGCAGGGCGAAGCCGAGGCCCGCGAGGCCGGTCGGCTGCTCGCTGACGCCGGCTTCAAGTTCGATATCGCGTTCACGTCGGTGCAGACGCGCGCCATCAAGACGCTGTGGCTGGCGCTCGAAGTCCTCGACCAGATGTGGATCCCGGAGCTCAAGCACTGGCGCCTCAATGAACGGCATTACGGCGCGCTCACTGGTGGCGACAAGAAGAAAGCGGTGGAAAAATACGGCGCCGAGCAGGTGCATCTGTGGCGCCGCTCCTATGACGTGCCGCCGCCGCCGGTCGGCCTCGATTCGCCGGATTATCCCAAGCACGATCCGCGCTACGCCGATGTCAGCGAAGTGGAACTTCCGCGCGGCGAATGCCTGAAAGACGTGCTGATCCGCGTGATGCCCTATTGGGACGACGTGATCGTGCCGGAGCTGAGAGCGGGCAAACGCGTGCTGATCGCCGCCCACGGCAATTCGTTGCGTGCCTTGTTGAAACATCTGGAAGGCGTCAGCGACGACGCCATCGCCGACGTCAATCTGCCGACGGGCGTGCCCAAGGTCTATCACCTCAACGCCGATCTAAAGGCCAAGGACGCCTATTTCCTCGGCGATCAGGCCGAGCTCGAAAGGAAGATCGCCGCGGTCAAGGCGCAAACGGGCGGCAACGCCTGAGCCGTTCGCGCGATTCGTGGCGTTCTGGTAGGCTCCGAGCCGTGTCGCGCCGTATCGCCCTGCCTGCCTTTCTGGCGTTGATGGCTGCCGGTTTGCCGGGGCCAGCGGCCGCGCGCATCCATCTGCATCCGCCTGCCCCCAAGGTGGTGCCGACGCCAAGGCCGGAGCCGAATTCCGAAGCCGCGCCCGGGCGGCCCTCGCTGACCGATATCCCCGACATGTCGAAGGCCGTGCCGGCCGATCAGGCGGGCAAGCTTCCCACCACCGAGGAGCGTTACCGCGCTCTCAAGAGCCAGGCCGAAAAGACCGCTCCGCGCGTCCAGAGCGCCAGGAAGCAGTCCCAGGACCTGAAGGCCGAGGCCGAGGCGCTGGCCAGGAAGCTGGTCGCCACCGCCGCCCAGGTGCAGTCGCTCGAACAGGACAAGGCCCGCCTCGATGCCGAGATCGCGGTGTTGGAGCCCAGGGAAAAGGCGATGTCCGCGAGCTTCGCCCGCGACCGGGTGGGGGTGGCTCATCTTCTGGCCCTGCTTGAGCGGCTGCAGCACGACACCCCGCCAGTGCTGGCGCTGACCGCCGACAATGCGGTCAGCAGCGCCGAGCAGGCGATGCTTCTGGGGGCCTCGCTGCCCAGGGTCTATGGCGCCGCTGCCCAACTCGCCAGGCGTATCGATGCCCTTCGCCGGACCCGGGCCCGGCTCGTGGCCCGCCGGGCCGAGGCCGCCAGGAACGCCGTCCAGCTGGCCACCGCGCGCGTCCGGCTCGATCAACTCCTTGCGGTCAAGCGGGGCGAGGCCGACACCGCGGCGGCGCGTTACACCAGCCTCGCCGCCGGATTCGCCACGATTTCCAGGCAGGCGGCCGATCTGGGGCAGCTGCTCGACAAGGTGGCCGCGCTCAGGGCCGAGACCTCGCCGGACCGCCATATTGTGGTCGTGGGGTCGGTGGAGGATCGCCCCAAGACCGGATCGCTCCGGCGGCCGGTGGTCGGCCGCTTTGCCGAAGGCGGGATCGACGGGGTCGGCGGAACCGGCGCCCCTGGCATCACGTTCTCGACCGTGGCGGGCGCGCAAGTCGTCGCACCGGCCGACTCCCGGGTTCTTTTCGCCGGGCCTTACCATAAGACTGGGCAAGTCTTGATATTGGAAATCGCCGGTGGCTACGATCTCGTGCTCGCGGGCCTGGATCGTGTAGAAGTAAGTGTCGGAGACCAGCTCCTTGCCGGCGAGCCGGTGGGCACCATGGCGCATGCGGACGGTGGCGCCAGGCTGTATTTCGAATTGCGGCACAACGGCAAAGGCATGAGCCCGGCCCCATGGCTGACGGCCGATTTGCGGAAGGCGGAAAGATCATGAAGCGTTTTGTCTATGGCGGCCTGTGCGTGGTGGCGGGCTTCGGCGCAGCGTTGGTGCTGTTTCCCGCCGCGCAAGGCGCGAGCAACGACTCGGCCTATCACCAACTCGACCTGTTCAGCGACGCCTTCGAGCGCGTGCGCGCGAACTACGTCACCCCCGTCACCGACCAGAAGCTGATCGATTACGCGATCCAGGGCATGGTCTCCTCGCTCGATCCGCATTCGAGCTATATGGACACCAAGGCCTTCGCCGACATGGAGATCCAGACCAAGGGCCAATTCGGCGGTCTCGGCATCGAAGTGACGATGGAAGACGGCCTCATCAAAGTGGTCTCGCCCATCGACGATACGCCGGCCTCGAAGGCCGGGCTTAAGGCGGGAGACTACATCGCCGCCATCGACGGCGAGCCGGTGCAGGGCCTCGACCTCAACGACGCCATCGACAAGATGCGCGGGCCGGCTGGCTCCAAGATCACGGTGACGATCCTGCGCAAGGGCGAGAAGAAGCCCTTCGACGTGACGATGACGCGCGCGATCGTGCGCGTCGACAGCGTCAAATGGCATCGCGAAGGCGATATCGGCTATATCCGGCTGACCGCCTTCAACGAACGTACCGATCCGGGCTTGCGCAAGGCCGTCGCCGACCTCAAGCAGAAGATCGGGGCCAGCAAGATCAAGGGCTACGTCCTGGACCTGCGCAACAATCCCGGCGGCCTGCTCGACCAGGCGATCTCGGTCAGCGACGACATGCTCAATTCGGGCGAGATCGTCTCCACCCGCGGCCGCCATCCCCAGGACACCCAGCGCTACAACGCCAAGCTCGGCGATATCACCGACGGCAAGCCGATCATCGTCCTCATCAACGGTGGAACGGCGTCGGCGGCCGAGATCGTCTCCGGCGCGCTGCAGGACCACAAGCGCGCGACGGTGCTGGGCATGACCTCCTTCGGCAAGGGCTCGGTGCAGACGATCATCCCGCTCGGCCAGGGCGGCGGTGCGCTGCGCTTGACCACCGCCCGCTACTACACCCCGTCGGGCCATTCGATCCAGGCCACGGGCATCCAGCCCGATATCGCCGTGGCCCAAGGCGATCAGGACATCCCGAAGATCGAAAGCCCGCACGAATCCGATCTGCCGGGCCATCTGGCCGAGCAGAATCCGGAGAAGCAGAACCTGATCCCGATCATCCGTCCCGCACCGGGCAAGAAGTACGACGACTTCCAGCTCGCCTACGCGCTCGATCTTCTGCGCGGCAAGATGACGGTGAGCTATATCACCACGAAATCGGCCGCTCTCGAGAAGCCCTCGAAGGAAGAGTGAGCGGAGCTATTCGTTCGATCTGCAAGGCCGCCTTCTCCGGAAGGCGGCCTTTTGTTTGCGCCGAGGCTAGGCCACCCCGACCGGCGTCATGGTCGGCTCGCCCGCATGGGCACGCGCCATGCCAATCGCCAGCGCCGAGATGAGCGACGCCGCGGCGATGGCCAGGAACATCGCCGTGGGTCCCGGATAGAGTTCCTGCATCCAGCCCGAAATCCACGGACCCAGGACCGCGCCGATGCGGCCGACACCCAGCACCATGCCGACCGCGGTGGCCCGCACGCCCGTCTCATAGGCGCCCGAGGTGAAGTTGTTCAGGATGAACATGCCGCCCATGATGAAGAAGCCGGCCGCGAACACGAGCACCCAGTTCGACAGATGCGTATTGAGCAGCGCCAGCCCCAGCACGGAGGCCGCCCCCAGCGCCATCCAGATCACCAGAACCGGGCGGCGGGCGCCAAAGCGGTCGGCCAGCCAGCCGCAGGCGAGTGCGCCAACGAAGCTCGCGATCTGGATGAGCGCACCGAAGCCGAAGCTCGCCGCGAAGGATTTGCCGCGTCCGATCATCACGGTCGGGATCCAGCCCGACAGTCCGAAGATGCAGAAGAGGCAGAAGAAGGCCGCGACCCAGGTCGCAAGCGTCGTGCGGACGTATCGCCGCGACAGCAATATCGCGAGCCCGTTGCCCGACTGCCCCGGCCGCTCGGCGGCGATCGGCGCGCACGCGTAGCGGGCGGCGCGTTCGGGCCGCAGGCGGGCGAGCAATGTACGGATTTCGTCCGTCCGCCCCTTCAGGGCCAGGAACTTGACGGACTCCGGCAGTGTCACGTGCAGCACGGGAATGAGCAGAAGCGAGACTGCGCCGATGAAATAGAGGCTTCGCCAGCCATACACGGGCGTCGCCAGCACGCCGACGACGCTGGCCATGGTGCCGCCCAGCGCCCAGCCCAGCGCCACGCCCCAGACCGTGTAGGTGTTGGCGACATGACGCGGCGTCAGTTCGTTGATATAGGTGATGGAGAGCGGCAGCAGCACGCCAAGGCCGAGGCCGGTGATCAGCCGCAGCGTGCAGAACGACCCATAGGATGTGCCGAAGGCCGCGGTCGCCAGCGTGAAGATGGTCATGATCCACAGGCCGCCCAGAAGGGTCGCGCGGCGGCCGATGCGGTCGGCGATGAGTTCGTGGGCGCCTGCCCCGATCATGAAGCCGATGAGCCCGCTCGAGACCAGGAAGCCGGCCTGCGCCGGCGTCAGCCCCCACGGCTTCATCACGTAATGGATGACGTAGGCCGGGTTGAAGGTGTCGTAGCCGTCGAACAGCGTGAGCGTGCCCAGCATCGCGCCCAGCTTCCAGTAGAACGGCGTCAGACGGGCCCCGGCCAGTTCTTCGTCAACGTCTATGATCTGACCTTGCATTGCGCTCCCCCCCATTTGCCGGCTGCCGGTTTCCGTCAGACGTAGTTACCCGCTCCCAGCTTGAACAATTCGAGCGCGTTCAGCCGGCCGATCTTCAGGCGGTCGCGGTCGCTGATGCTCGCCGCATCGAACCAGTCGGCGGCATGATCGATGTTCTCGAACGGCCAGTCGGTCGAAAACAGGATGCGGTCGGCGCCGATTTCCAGGATCGCGTCGATCAGCGTCTGCGTGTGGAAATTGCCCGAGGTGGTGATGTAGAAGTTGGCGTGAAAATAGTCCGCGATCTTTTTCTGTGCGCGGATAGTTGCGGCGGCGCCTTGACCCAGGCGTTGCGATGATCGATGCGCCACATGCTGTAGGGCAGGCCCTCGCCCATATGGCCCAGAATGATCGTCAGCCGCGGATGGGCGTCGAACAGGCCCGAGCCCATGAGCCTGAGCGCATGGACGGCGGTTTCCTGTCCGAAGGCCCAGGTCGGCCCCATGAGCCAGGGATGGCCTTCATAGATCTGCGGCATGCGCCGGCAGGGGATTGCGCGGATGCAGATAGAAGGGCACGTCCAGCCGTTCGACCGCAGCCCAGAACGGCCGGTATTGCGGCAGGTCGTAATAGAGCATGGTGTCGCCGTCGCCGAGCTGGCTGAAGCCGTTGACGAGCGCGCCCTTGAAGCCGAGCGTACCGATCGCGCGTTCCAGTTCGATGATGGCAAGATCGGGGTCCTGCATCGGCAATGCGGCGAAGGCGCTGAAGCGGTCCGGGCGTTCTCGCCACCTCCTCGGCCAAGGCGTCATTGGCGCGGCGGGCGATGTCGTTGGCGCGGCCGGCATCGCCGATCGCCTGCACGGCCGGCGCGTTGAGCGACAGGATCATGCGCTCGATGCCGTGGCGGTCCATGAGTGCCAGGCGCTTGTCACGAATGTCGAGCAGGCGGGCCTTGAGCTCGGGCCAATAGCCGCTCCGGCACGAAACCGGCCGAATCCATCAGCGTGTCCTGAATCGCAAAATGCTCTTCGAGCGCGATTTTGCCCGGGAGGGTCGACGTCATGGCCGCGCCACTATGTTCTGGTCCCTGGCAAGCACTCCACAGCTGACCCTGCCTGTCAAATTGAGGCCGGTATTCCGCGCCCGAGCCTGCACGATTAACCAGGTTGTAACCATAAGATCGCTAACTGCCATATATGGCCGTCACCAGCTTCACCGACGACGACGTCGCCAGCGCTGCCTCGGGCCGCCACATGCCGCATCCGCTGGCACTGGCCTGGTTCGGCGTGTTTGCGAGCCTGCTCCTGACGGTGGCCTATGTCGCCATGTTCGGCCGGGCCACGGACGGCGGACCGATCGCGCAATTGATGCTGCCGGCGCCCAAAGCCGTTCATTTGGCCGCCAAAATGCCCGCCAAGGCGGCCAGCCAGGCGGCCGGCAAAGCCGCCCAACGCCCAAGCGAGGCTGCCGCACCGCCGCCGCCAGAAAAGATCGTCAAGCCGCTCTACGCGGGCTCTGCGCTGGTGGCCGATCCGGCCCTGGTCGAAAACACCGACGAGGGCCCGCTGCCGCGCATCGCCGACGACGGGCGCACGCCCATGGCCGCCTATGCGCCCGCCGTTCCCGCTGCGGCGCTGGCGGGAAAGAAGCGGATCGCCCTTGTCATCACCGGACTCGGCATCAGCCCCCAGGCCACCATGGCGGCCCTCGACGTCTTGCCGGCGGGGGTGACGCTGGCTTTCGCGCCCTTCGGCGCCGACCCGCAGCGCTGGGTCAACGAGGCGCGTCTGCGCGGCCATGAGGTGCTGCTCCAGGTCCCCATGGAACCCTACGATTTCCCGGACAGCGATCCGGGCCCGCACACGCTGAGGCCGATGCTGAGCGAGAGCGGGAATTCGCAGCGCCTGCAATGGGTGATGAGTTGCGTCACCGGCTACGCCGGGCTCACCAACCTGATGGGCGGCCGCTTCCTGGCCAGCGAGGACGCCACCGCCCCGGTCCTGACATATCTCGCCCGGCGCGGCGTGCTGTTCTACGACGGCGAAGGCACCGCGGGCCACTCGACCGCCGGCAGCGTCGCCGGCCAGACCCACGCGCCCTATGTCGCCAGCGTGCTCAAGATCGACACCATCCAGTCCGCGCCCCAGATCGACCAGCGCTTGTCGGACCTCGAAACCGACGCGCGCAAGGACGGCGCGGTGGCCGGAACCGGGTTTCTGTATCCGGTCACGCTCGCGCGCGTGGCGGAGTGGGCCAAAGGATTGCAGGGCCGGGGCTTTGCTCTGGTCCCGGCATCGGCCATAGTCGCAGACGGCAAGTAATTCTCCGATTGTCGGCTTATGGCCCGCCTTCCCAAGCACCGCCTCGGCCACCTGCGCCACGAGGATCTGCCCTACCGCCCCTGCGTCGGCCTGATGCTGCTCAATGATCAGGGGCTGGTATTCGTCGGCCGCCGCATCGAGCAGACCGTCGAAGGCTGGCAGATGCCGCAGGGCGGCATCGACGGCGACGAGACACCGGCCGAGGCCGCATTCCGCGAAATGAAGGAGGAGATCGGCACCGACAAGGCTGAAATCCTGCGCGAGCATCCCGACTGGCTCTGCTATGATCTGCCGCCGCATCTTCTGGGCATCGGGCTGCACGGCCGCTATCGCGGCCAGCGCCAGAAATGGCTCGCCATGCGCTTCACCGGACGTGACGCCGATATCGACCTGGCCACCGACCACCCCGAATTCGCCGAGTGGAAGTGGCTGGCGATGGAGGCGCTGCCGCGGCTGATCGTTCAGTTCAAGCGCGACACCTACTCCAAGGTGATCGCCGAATTCCGCGATCTCGCGTTTCCGGTGTCATGAGCGCGCCGCGGCCACCCGTTGTCATGATCCACGGCGCCTTTTGCGGCGGCTGGGCCTTCGACAATTGGCGAGGTGTATTCGAAGCCCGCGGCTATCGCGTGCATGCGCCAACGCTTCGCCATCACGATCACGATGCCGGACCGAGCGCGGAGCTCGGCCGGACAAGCCTCGTCGATTACATCGCCGATCTGGAGGCGCTGATCGAGCGGATCGGCGAGCCGGCCGTTGTGATCGGCCATTCGATGGGCGGGCTGCTGGCGCAGATGCTGGCGGCCAGAGGCCGGGCTTCGGCGCTGATCCTTTTGGCCCCGGCCGCGCCCTGGGGCGTGATGCCGTCGAGCACCTTCGAGATCGCCTCGGCCCAGTCGCTCTATCTGGCCGGCGACTTCTGGCACCGGCCGCTTGCGCCCTCTCATCGCATCGCCGCCGCCCACACGCTCGACCGGCTGGCGCCCACCGCGCGCGACGAGATCCTGCCCCGGCTGGTGCCGGAATCGGGGCGGGCGCTTTTCGAGATGCTGCACTGGTTCTTCGATCTGAAGCGGACGAGCGAGGTCGAGCCCCGCGCGGTCGCTTGCCCGCTCCTGTGCTTTTCCGGCAGCCATGACCGCATCGCGCCGCCGCTGACCGTCAGGCGCATCGCCAGGCGCTATTGCGGCCGGGCGCAGGTCCATGCGCTGGAGGGCTTCGGCCATTGGCCGCTGGCCGAGCCGGGCTGGGAGAAGGTCGCGCGTCACGCCCTGTTCTGGCTCGATCGCATCAATGCCAGCGCGGATGCGCGGCTGAAGCATTGAGCGGTTGCGATCAGTTGGTCGCCGGGACGCTGTCGTAGCGCGTCCTGAAATCCTTCATGAAGCTTTCCAGCGTGTCGATCGAAGCGACCTTGCCGGCGACATCGCGGAAGGCGAGACCTTGCGTGTCGATGCGCTGGGTAACGACGGCGAAGGCGCTGGCGTCCGGGCTCGCTTTCATCTTGGCCACGAAGTGATCGCGCAGACGGTCGAGCCCGGCCTCGTTGTTGGCCAGCGAATAGGCGATGGCCGCGCGCATCACCTCGTTGCGCTCCTCGGCCGAAAGCGGCTTGGGATCGCTCCAGCGGTCGGCAAGCAGTTCCTCGGCCTTCTGGGCGGCGACGGCCCAATTGCCGCTCTCCCAATAGATGTCGGCGCGAAGCCGGGCGGTGTCGGGAGCGTTGTCGACGGCGACGAGATCGAGGGCTTGGTCCCACTGCTTGAGGGCGGCCAGCGCGCGCGCTTCGAGCAACTGGCGCTGGTGGGCGATGTCGTCGGGCATTCCGGCGATGCGCGTGGTGCGAAGCGCGGCGAGCGCGTCCTTGGCCTTGTGGTCGAGCAGGTCGATCATGGCGAGCCTGGTCGCCACCTGGGCGCGGGCCACGCCGTCGAGGCGCTTGTCGACCTGGTATTTGAGCAAGGTCGCGGCCGGCCCCAGAAGGTCGACATTGACGAGCCGGTCGGCCATGCGGCGGATCATCTCGTCGCCGTCGGCGCCGATCGGCGTCAGGTCGATGAAATCGTAGAACAGCGCCAGCGCCTGGATCGGCGGCATCTTGTCGGCCTTGCCCTTGAGGAACAGTTGCACGAAGGCGTTGCGCATGTCGTCCTGCGCCTGGCGGGCCAGATCGTTGTTGGGAAAGCTCTGCGTGGCGACGCGCAGCGTCTGCAAGCCGTCGCGCCAGCGCCGCTGGCCAAAATAGAGCGCGCCCAGCTTGCGCAGGGTGTCGAGTTCGAGCGAATCGCCGCGCCAGCGGAAGCGCAGTTTTTCGAGCCGCGCGATGGCGTCGTCCTGTGTGACCGCGCCCGCGGCGAGGCCCGCGACGATGTCGTCATAGATCGCATGCGCGGCGGCATCGGAATCGGCGTTCTGTGTTTCGACCGCATCGAACAGCATATGGGCGTCGTGGTAGCGGCCTTCGGCGGCGTAGAGGCGCGCGTGCGCGAGTTCGCCGTCCAGGAAGATCGGCTTGGGCATGTTCTTGGGCAGATGGCCGAGCGAAGCATCCGCAGCTTCCAGCGCACCGGCACGGATGGCGGCATCGGCATAGGCGATGCGCACGCGCGCCTGCCAGTCGGGCGGATAGCGGTCCAGCACCGGTATGACCTTGAGTAGCGAGGCGCGCGCATCGGTCCAGTCTTCCAGTCCGGCTTCGGCGAGGCCGCGCCACAGGGCAGCATGGCGGTCATTGTCGAAGATGCTGGGGGCGAGCGCGTTGTAGGCATCCTGATAGCGCGCCATCATGACGTCGGCGGCGGCGCGGATGGTCTGCAGCTGTTTGTCGTTCTCGAGCGAAGGGTCGGTCGCCTGCATCAGATTGACGAGGCCCAGCGCCTCGGCGCCGAATTCGTTGGCAATGTAGAAACGGGCCAGCGTCAATCGCGCCGGATTGGCCTTGTCGGCGGCGAGCTTGGCGGAGTTGGCACGCAGCGTCTGCACCTGGCTGATGAAGCTGCCCTTGAAGGGATGCGACCAGGCTTCGAAATCGATGTAGCAGGGTCCGTCGCCGCCTTGTGCCAGCGCGGCCGGCGAATTGGCCGGCGGCAATTGCGGTGCGGTCAGCGTAAGCCCGTTCGGCCGCGTGATGCGCACGCGCATGTCCTGGACATCGACATGGAGGTCGTCGGCGAAGGGCGTCAGCACCAGGCCTGCAGCACTCGGCAGGGCTGCGAAATCGACATAGCTGCGCTTGGCCAGCATGGCGCGCCCGGCTTCGCCCGGCACGATTTCGAGCATGTCGCCGGCATCGGGATCGCTCAGCGTGACCGCATGAACGGCGCCCGGCAGCACGGTGACGAGCGCGGTGTCGCCCGGATTGTCGTCGTCGCGCGCCAGTTCGATGCCGGTCGCCTTCTGGTTCAGCTTGGGCGCGAGCACGACCCGCAGCGTCGTGCCCTCGGCATCTGCGGCGATCTCTTCGGGGTTCTTCAGGCCGATGCGCAAGACGCTGACGCCGTCGCCGTTCGAGGCGTCGACCGAAGAGGGGAAATCGCCGAGATCGGTCTTGAGCGTCATCGGATCGATCGCGGTCGTGCCGTCGAGCACGATCCAGGCGGTCATTCCGCGCACGAACACCGCCGCACCGTGGCCGCCGGCGCCGGGGAAGGTCAGGGTGGCTCCGCTGCGCGTGAGGTGGGCGTCGGCGGTCTGCTGGGGCGGCGCGGGGGCCGCGGATTTCGCGTCGGCTTGCGTGGCATCGGCCTGCTTGGGCTCGTCCTGCTTGGCGTCGGCCGGTTTGGTATCGGGCGGATTGGCGTCTGCGGTCTTCGAGGCGTCGGGTTTTGCGGCCTGCTTGGTATCTGCCGCTGCAGGCTTGTGGTCGAGCTTGGTCGCCGCTTTGAGGATCGCGGCGGACTGCGCCCCGGCGACCGCGGCGTCCGATGAGGTGTCCGGCTTGATCAGCACGGCGCCGGGCCTGGCCTTGCCGTTGTCGCTCGGCGGATTGTAGGCCTGCGCATCCGTCTTGGGCGCCAGGATGTCGAGAACGATGTGATTGCCGTCGCGGAAATCGTGATAGCCGGACTGGCTAATGGTGTTGAACACGATTTCGGTGCCGCCCTTCTCGATGCGCCAGCCGGCCTGCTTGACCCAGGGCGGGGCGACGTGTTCCAGCGCGCGGAAGTCCGGCCGCGCTTGGGCCTCGAAGCGGATCGTGATCTCGCCCGCGCCGGGGAAAACGGCGTAGGGCACCCTTTTGTCCCAATCGAACACGAGACGGGTGAAATGTGCATAGGCGCCGGCGCGGATCTCGAGCGGCGGCAGCTTGGCGACATCGACGGCTTTCGCCTTCGGCGATGGAGGCGGCGGCAGATCCGGCGGCGTGCCGGCGAAACTCGCCGGGACCAGATCGAGCGCATATTGGTCGGCGGACACCGAGCTGTGCAGGCGCACGGGTTGGGTCAGCGCGAAGCGAAAGGTGCGGCCATCGGCATCTTCGCGAGCGCTCGCGATGTAGGACGAAAGGCCCTGGGCCACGTCCTTGGCGTTGACGCCTACCTTGCGGCTGAAGTGAATCGTCAGAACGCTGCTCTTGATGGCCGCGACCGGATTTGTAGCCGGATCGAGCTTGAACAGGGCGCGGCCGAAGCCGTTCGATGTCGTCGTCGTTACGGAATCGGCGAGGGCGGGGCTGGCCGCGAGCGCAAGCACAAGCAACGCCCCGGCCAGGGACGTGCTCAATCGCGGCGCTTTGCGGGTCCATGTCATCCCGGTCGGCCCTCACTCCCTCCTAGCAATGATTTTGCGTGATTCGCCTGCCTCACGTCTCGCTCGTGCCTTTCCGCTCAGCCGCCCGGCGGCGGCGCGGCCGGGGGCGCCGGCCCGGCTTGTGCCGCGTCCGCTGGAGGCGTCGCGGCCGGCGGTGGCGCGGCCGCAGTGGCCGAGGCTATTTGCGCGGACGCGGGCAGATCGGCCCTGGCCGGCAGCGCCAGCCGGTTGGCGAGCTTGACCGTCAGGTCCTTGGCTTGCTCCGGGTTCATCGCCGCCATGATCTGGGCCAGCGCGTCCGGCTTCATGGCGCGGGCGACATCGAGCAGTACGGCCTGGTCGAGCGAATTGAAGATGCGTGCGGCATCGGCGGGCTTCATTGACGAGTAGACCTTCACCAGCGAGGCGATCTGCTTTTGCTCGGCGTCGTCACGCTGGCCGAGCAGCGACTGGATCTGCTGCTCGAGGGCCTTGAGGTCGGCGATCTTGCTGTCGACGCGCTTTTCGGCGGCGGTGAGCAGATTGGCGCGCATGTCGAGCGCGTTGGCGCGGGCATCGAGTTCGGTGCGCCGCTTGGCGAGACTGGTCAGCACGTCGACCTCGGCGGCGGACGAGCCGTCATCGTCCGCCGGGCTGGCATCGTCGCCGCTGTCGGATGGCGCGGCGGCGTCCTTGGGGCCGGCTTTGGCTGGCGCGGCCTGTTCCTGACTCGCGGCCGCCGGTGCGGCTTCGGCGCGCGTGCCCATGGCCAGATCGCCGCCTTTGACCGCGAGCAGGCAGGCGGCCAGAACCATCACCGCCGGGAGCAGGCGGAAACGTCGACGCAGCGCTTTCAGGTTCATCTCCAGTTTCAGCGTCACCGCACATTCCTCAGTTTGTCGGGCTGGGCCGCTTGCGGCCGCACGCTCTGCGTCCTTGCCGCATCAAGCCGGTTGGCGGCGGCCGGCAGCACCGCGCCCGCGGGCATCCGCAGCGGCTTGCCGGCGCCGGATTCGATGCGCTGGGCGATGCGCTCGCCTGAGGCGGTCAGCAGCGACAATTCGTCGGCAAGGCCGCGCGCCCGCGCCAGGCGATCGTCCAGCGTCTCGGCCGTGCCCGCAGCGGCGGCCTTGAGCTGGAGCATCGAGGCGCCCGCATTGCCGATCGCGGCATTCAGGTCGGCGATGATCCGTTTGAGGCCGTCCTGCCCCTTGCGCAGCGCCGAAAGCTTGCGCTCGAGCAAGGCGCAATAGACGAGCGTGGCCGCAAGCAGGCCGACGAGTACGATCTCGACAATCAACGGCAGGGCCATGTGAGTCTCCATCAAAGAAGCGGCTGGGCGCCCGCGCGCTGAACCGTACTGTCGATGCGCACCGCCACCGAATTGCCGACGCGACCCATGCGGCCGGTGAGCAGCGGCACGTTTCCGCAACGCAGCTCGATCTTAGAATCCGGGGTGGCGTTCAGTATCATAGTGTCGCCGACCTTGAGATCCATGACCCGCTTGAGCGACATCACCTGCTCGTCGAGAATGGCGGCGATATCGATCTTGGTGCTCCACAATTCGGTGGCCAGATGGGTTTCCCAGATCGAGTCGCGGCCGAATTTCTCGCCCATGAACTGCTGCAAGAGCAGTTTGCGGATCGGTTCCAGAGTCGCATAAGGCAGCATCAGCTCGATGCGGCCGCCGCGATCCTCCATGTCGATCCTGAGCTTGACCAGGATGGCCGCATTGGCCGGCCGGGCGATGGCGGCGAAGCGGGGATTGGTCTCGAGCCTGTCGAGCACGAAGGTGACCGGCGCCAGAGGCTCGAAAGCGGCGTTCATGTCCTGCAGGATCACCTCGGTCATGCGCTGGACGAGGCTGCGCTCGATAGTGGTGTAGGGCCGGCCCTCGATGCGCATGGCGGCGGTGCCGCGGCGGCCGCCCAGGAGCACGTCGACGATCGAATAGATGAGGTTGGAATCGATGGTGAAAAGCCCGTAATTGTCGAGCTGTTCGGCCCGGAACACCGACAGGATCGCCGGCAGCGGAATCGAATTGAGATAATCGCCGAAGCGGATGGATGTGATGTTGTCGAGGCTGACCTCGACATTGTCGGAGGTGAAGTTGCGCAACGAGGTCGTCATCAGCCGCACCAGGCGGTCGAAGACGATCTCCAGCATCGGCAGGCGCTCGTAGGAGACCAGCGCCGAATTGATGATGGCGCGGACCCCGGACTTGTCCTGGAGATGGTCGTCATTGACGTCGAAGCCCAGAAGGCTATCGATTTCCTCCTGGTTGAGGATGCGCTCGGTGGCGGCGCTTTTTGCCTCTTCGTTCGCGGCGTCGATGGCGGCCGCGCTCTCCGAATTTGTCATATCGGCCATGCCCGTCCCGCCTATTGAACGATCATCTCTTTGAGCAGCACGTCGCGCACATGGTAGGGATTGGCCGCGACGTTGATCCGCCGCAGCAATTCCTCCTTGAGCCGCATCACCGAGGCCGAACCGCGCAGGTCATCGACGCGCAGCTGGCGCAGATAGGTCTGGAACTGGTCGACGATCCGCGGCATCAGCACTTTCAGCCCGGCCTGCTCATCGGTGTTTTTGAGTTCGAGCGCCACCGACAATTTGAGGTAGGCGGGCGAGCCGTCCGGGCTTTGGATGTTCACCACCATGTCCGGCATCTCGTAGAATGCAACCTGGGGCGGCACGATCGGCGCGGCCGGCTCGTTTTTGGCCGCCTCGTTCGTGCCGGGCTTGGGCGCGGGCGTGCGCAACAGAAAATACCAGGCCCCGCCGCCGCCGCCGCCCAGCACCAGAAGCAGCGCCGCCAGCACGATGACGAGCCGCTTCTTGTTGCCGAGAAGTTTCTTGACGAAACCTTGCTTTGGCAGGTCTTCGCCGCCTTCGCCGGCATCGTCGTCGTCTTCGGATTCGTTGACTTGATTCTTCGCCATGCCGCCCGTTCCCTGAAATCCGGCCTCGCAACTGCGCACCCGCCGGCGCGCGGGAGCTTCCGGCGCAAGCACCTGAGAAAGTTAGGCCGGTGTGGTTAAGGAGTGGTTCAAATCGCCCGTCTGAGGCGGCCAAAGGCAGACTTGGCCCGGCAGTCTTTGCCGGGCGCTGGTGCCGGCCTTCCCGGAAAGCCAGCAATTCCCGGGTTTTGCCGCTGGCATGGCCGCTGCAGACCCGCTGTCCAGCGACGGACCAGAAAGGATCCGACTGCCATGGACAACACACTTCTCGTCAGCCTCTCGCATCAGCTTGCGGCCTATCAGGCCATGAACGTGATCGCCAACAACGTGGCGAATATGTCGACGCCCGCCTACAAGCGCGAATCCGTGCAGTTCCAGGAATATGTGGAGCAGCTGCCGCCGGTCGAGGGCGAGACCACGCCCCAGACGCTGAGCTTCGTCCAGGACACAGGCGTCCTGCGCGACATGCGCGAGGGCCAGCTTCAGCGCACCAACGCGCCGTTCGACATGGCCTTGAACGGCAAGGGCTTTTTCGAGATCCAGACCGCGAACGGCATGCGCTACACGCGCAACGGCCATTTTTCGCTCGATCCGGGTGGGCGGCTCGTCAACGACAACGGCGACCCGGTGATGGGCGATGGCGGGCCGATCACGATCACGCCCGATGACGGCGACGTCCATATCGCCACCGACGGCACCGTCAGCGGCAAGCTGGGCCAGCTCGGCCAGCTCAGCGTGGTCGATTTCCCCGACGAGGGCCAGATGGTGAAAGAAGGATCGAGCCTCTACTCGACCACGCAGACGGCCCAGCCCGTCACCGGCACAGCCATCGAGCAAGGCATGATCGAGACTTCGAACGTCCAGCCGGTGGTGGAGATTTCTCACCTGCTCGACCTCATGCGGACCTATCAGGCCACAGCCAGCCTCACCCAGTCACAGGAAGACCTCATGCGCCAAGCGATAGACAAGCTTGGCAGCGTGCAGAGTTAAGGAGACCACAATATGCGTGCTCTCAGCATCGCAGCGACGGGCATGGAAGCCCAGCAGACCAACGTCGAGGTCATCGCCAACAATCTGGCCAACATGAACACGGCCGGATTCAAGGCCGAGCGGCCGGAATTCGAGGATCTGCTGTACCAGAACGTCGAGCAGCCCGGCACCCAATCCTCCGACACCGGCACCATCGTGCCGGCCGGCATCCAGCTCGGCGCCGGCGTGCGCACCGCGGCCGTCTATCGCATCTCCTCGCAGGGCGACCTGCAGCAGACCTCCAACCCCTACGACATGGCGATCCAGGGACCGGGCTATTTCCACGTGCAGATGCCCGACGGCACCGACGCCTATACGCGGGCCGGCAATTTCGCGCTGTCGCCGAACGGCCAGATTGTCACCGAGAACGGCTACACCGTGGCCCCCGGCATCGCCGTGCCGTCCAACACCACGGCGGTGACGATCAATGGCCAAGGCCAGGTGCAGGCGACGATCCCCGGCCAGACCGCGCCGCAGACTCTCGGCCAGCTGGAACTGGTCCGCTTCCCCAACGAAGCCGGTCTCAACGCGATGGGCGGCAATCTCTATTCCGAAACCCAGGCCTCCGGCTCACCGTTGACCGGCGTGCCGGGCTCGACCGGCTTCGGCACCGTCAAGCAGGGCTATATCGAGACCGCCAACGTCAATCCGGTCCAAGAGATCAGCGCGCTCATCACCGCCCAGCGGGCCTATGAGATGAACTCCAAGGTCATCACCGCCGCCGACACGATGATGCAGACCACCGCGCGATTGGGAGGTCCGTGATGAAACGCGCGATCCTGGCTTTCGCGATGATCTGCCTGGCCGCGGTGCCGGCCTTCGCCGACCCCGCGCCGGCGGCGAACGCGGCCGCGCCGGAAGCGGTGTGCGCATCGTCGTGCCCGCCCGCAACATCGCCCGCGGC
This sequence comes from uncultured Pseudomonadota bacterium, assembly GCA_963775165.1. Taxonomy (GTDB): domain Bacteria; phylum Pseudomonadota; class Alphaproteobacteria; order Micropepsales; family Micropepsaceae; genus Rhizomicrobium. The sequence goes on from CAVZHX010000008.1 coordinate 67,267, forward strand.
GACGTGATTTCGGATTCCGACCTCGCCTATCAGACGGTCGCGGCGAACCGCGTCTTCGGAGGCGTTACGACCTCCATGAATCAGCTCGAAGGCAAGGAAGCGCGCCGACTCTTGCGCGTGGGCGAGCCGGTGCGTCCGGCCGACGTGCGCGCGCCGATTCTGGTTTCCAAGGGCGCGACCGTGACCATGACCTTCAACGCTCCAGGCATCACCCTCACCGCCGTGGGCAAGGCCATGAGCGAAGGCGGCATGGGCGAAACCGTGACAGTGCTGAATCCGGTCTCCTATCGCCAGATCACGGCCACCGTCACCGGCCCAGGCACTGTCGAGGCCGGCGACAACTCGTCCACCATCGTCGCCGCAGAGGCGCCCGCTCAAATCGCAGCGGTCCAACACTGATATTCGGGAACATCTCTCTCATGAGCACCGGCCATTTCAAGCAATTCGCAAGCCTTGTCGCGATCGCCCTGACCCTTTCGGGCTGCGGCGCCATGGACCGCATCGAGGATATCGGCAAGCCACCGACGCTGGCGCCGGTGAACAATCCGGTGGTCCAGCCCACTTATCAGCCGCTGCAGGCGCCGCCCGCACCGCCGCCGGAGCACCAGCCCAATTCGCTGTGGACCACGGGGGCGCGCAGCTTCTTCCACGATCCGCGCGCCAGCCATGTCGGCGACATCCTGACCGTCGACGTCTCGATCGCCGACGCCGCCAAGATCTCCGACACCACCCAGCGCAGCCGGACCAATTCGGAGGACGCCAATCTCGGCCAATTTCTTCGGCCTGGAAGGCCCGTTGGCGGCGGCGCTTCCGGCCGGCGCCGATCCGTCCAAGCTCGTGAACATGGGCTCGGACACCTCCAATGTGGGTGCCGGCTCGGTCAACCGCTCCGAAGACATCAATCTGACGCTGGCCGCGATCGTCACCCAGGTCCTGCCCAACGGCAATCTGGTGATCCGCGGCCATCAGCAGGTGCGCGTCAACGACGAGCTGCGCGATCTGCAGATCTCCGGCATCGTGCGCACCGAGGACATCACCAACTCCAACACCGTCGGGCTGTCGCAGATCGCCGAGGCGCGCATCTCCTATGGTGGCAAGGGCCAGATCACCGATGTGCAGCAGCCGCGCTATGGCGAGCAGCTCTACGACATCCTGATGCCGTTCTGACGGGATAAGGGAGCGTCAGTCGTCGCGATAGACGCGTTCGCGGCGCTCGTGGCGTTCCTGGGCTTCGACAGAAAGCGTGGCGATCGGCCTGGCTTCCAGCCGTTTCAGCGAGATCGGCTCGCCGGTCTCCTCGCAGAAGCCGTAGGAGCCGTCTTCGAGCCGGCGCAGCGCCGAATCGATCTTGGCGATCAGCTTGCGCTGGCGGTCGCGGGTCCTGAGCTCGAGCTGACGTTCGGCCTCGGTGGCGGCGCGGTCGGCGAGGTCGGCATTGGGGGTGGTTTCGGCCTGGAGGTTCTGGATGGTCTCGCGGCTCTCGCGCAGGATCTCTTCCTTCCATGTCGTGAGCTTGCTGCGAAAATACTCACGCTGCCGCTCATTCATGAAAGGCTCACGTTCCGACGGCTTGTAGCCGGACGGAAGTTCTATACCCATGGATACACCCCGGAGGTTGAAGCGGCGGTCATTGAGCGCGGGGGTTATACAGGCGGCAGCCGCCCGCTTCAATCGGAAAACGATGACAGGGATTTGGCCGAAAATCTTTTCGGCGCAGTCAGTTACGCTGCGGCCAGGTCGGCCTGCTCAAGCTTGGCGAGTTCCACGCGGGCCCGCAATTCGATCTCGTCGAGGACGCTCTGCAGCCTCGGATCGCTGAACTGGTCGTGGCGCTGGCTGACGGCGTGGGCGAGCCGCGTCAGCGTTGCGCGCGGAATGCCGCCCGCCAAAAGGCCATCGCGCAGCTCGTCCAGCATGTCGAGCAGCCGGTTGCCGCGGCTCAGGCCCTTGGACCGGCTCGAGGTCGAATCGTCGACGCCTTGCAGCGTCAGTATCGAATTCGAGTGCCGCGATCGGCCCCGGTCCCGAAACGCTCGTCGCAGGCGCTTGCTCGTTCGACGTGACCGAGAAATCGCCGCAGCTCTGCGCGGACGCCTTGCCGGCGCGTCCGACGCGCGAGGGCGAAATCCGTCCGGTGCTTTTGATTTCCATGAGGCGGTAGATCCCCACTGCTGAGCCCCTAGACTGGCCCGGCATGGTTAAGATCGCGTTGATGATATCAGGCCCGGTGGTAGGGATGGCCGGCCAGGATCGTGAAGGCGCGGTAAATTTGTTCGGCCAGCATCGCGCGCGCCATCAGATGCGGCCAGGTCTGCGGCCCGAAGGCGAGGCTGCGGCCGGCCTTGACCGAAGGGCCCGGATCGAGCCCATCGGGTCCGCCGATGAGGAAGACCAGGTCGCGGGCGCCGGCATCGCGCATCGCCGCGAGCATCTCGGCGAAGGCGTCCGAGGTCATGCCCTTGCCCTTGGCATCCATGAAGATGACGTGGGCGGCACCGGGAATGCGCGCGGCCAATTTCTCGCCCTCGGCGGCGATGCGCCCGCGCGCCTCGCGCAGCTTGGAAACCGGGATTTCTTCGACGGCGACCGCCGAGAAACCGAGGTTCTTGCCCATCGCCTTGGCGCGGCCGACGAAATCATCCGTCAGCGCGGCTTCGGAGCTACCGCGCGCATGGCCCACGGCCAGGATGAGAAGACGCATGGCGCTGCCTCGAAATCCCTTTACAAGGCTGCGGCGAGATCGGGCTCGCGCACCGACCACATGCCCTCGAGATCGTAATAGGCGCGCACTTCGGGGCGGAAGATGTGAACGATGACATCGCCGGCGTCGACCAGCGCCCAGTCGCCCTGCGGCAGGCCGTCGATCGGCCGCGATCCGTAGCCGGCCTCCTTGAGGCGCCGGGCCAGGTGTTCGGCGATGGAGGCGACATGGCGCGAAGATGTCCCGGTCGCGATCACCAGCGCATCGGCGAGCGAGGAGCGGCCTTCGAGATCGATGGTGACGATTTTCTCGGCCTTGTCGTCGTCGAGCGATTTGACGATGCGTGCCAGCAAGGCCGGCTCGGCGGCGCGCGACGCCGCTCGCCTCTTGGAGGCGGCACGTTTGGCGGTCGATTTCCGGGTGGGGGATGTCTTGGGTTTTGCTTTTGTGGCGCGGCCGGCTTTGGCCGGTCTGGCAGCGGCGTCTGTCTTGCGGGTCAGGATGGCGTCTCCACTCACGTTACCGAAGGAACGCGGGCGGCGGGATGCATCATCCTGTCATAAGACTGTGCCGTTGCCGCGCTCCAGATATTGCTGACGAAATCTAGCATGGCGCGTCGGCTCGGGCCATGGCCTTGTGAGCGGTGCGGATGCGAGTTGCGCTTTGGGCATTGCGCGGCCCGTCGAGCACGATCCACGCAGGCGGCCGGGCGCGCGCGAAATCCTTGGGCGAGTGGGTGCGGCGCCCGCCGAACCGTTGGGCCGCCTTGGCCGAAAGCGGCGCCAGCGCCGTCCCCGGCCGCAGCACCACAGCCATCGGCAGGCGGCAGGCGATCTGCTGCCAGTTCTTCCAGCGGTGGAACTCTCGCAGATTGTCGCTGCCCATCAGCCAGACAAAGCGCGTTTGCGCAAAGCGGCGCTGGAGGGCAGCAACGGTGTCGGCGGTGTAGCGCGTGCCGAGTGCGCGCTCGATATCGGTGACGACGATGCGCGGATCGTGCGCGGCCGCGCGCGCGCCGGCGAGGCGCTCGGCAAGCGGCGCCATGCCGGCCCCGGGCTTCAACGGATTTTGCGGCGAGACCAGCCACCAGACATACGCCAGACCGAGTTGCTTGAGCGCGATCTGGGAAATGTGGCGATGGCCTTCATGGGCGGGATTGAACGAGCCGCCCAAAAGCCCGATCGCCATGCCAGGCGCAAGGGGGCCGGGCGGAAAGACGAAGCGGGTGGCGTCAGGCACGAACCTGCCCATTGCCGCGCACGACATATTTGAAGGTGGTGAGCTGTTCGACGCCGACAGGCCCGCGCGCGTGCAGCTTGCCGGTGCCGATGCCGATCTCGGCCCCCATGCCGAATTCGCCGCCGTCGGCGAATTGGGTGGAGGCGTTCCACATCACGATTGCCGAATCGAGACCATCGAGGAAATATTCGGCCGCCTTCGCATCTTCGGTGACGATGGCTTCGGTGTGATGCGAGCCATAGGTTTCGATGTGGCGGATCGCGTCATCGACGCCGTCGACGGCTTTGACCGCGATGATGGCGTCGAGGTATTCGGTGGACCAGTCCTCTTCGGTGGCAGGTTTGGCAGAGGGAAAGACCGCGCGCACGGCTTCGTCGCCGCGGATTTCGCAGTGGGCTTCCTTGAGCGCGTTCAAAATCTGCACGCCGAGCGTGGGAAGAATCGCGCGGTCGATCAGCAGCGTCTCGGCGGCGCCGCAAACGCCGGTGCGACGCATCTTGGCGTTGAGCACGATCTCGCGCGCCTTTTTCGCGTCGGCCTTTTCATGCACATAGACATGCACGAGGCCTTCGAGATGGGCGAGCACGGGCACGCGCGCCTCGGCCATGACGCGGCCGGTGAGCGATTTGCCGCCGCGCGGCACGATCAGATCGATGGTGCCGCCAAGACCTTCGAGCATCAGCCCCACGGCGGCGCGATCGGTCGTCGGCACGAGCTGGACCGCGGTCTCGGGCAGGCCGGCCGCGTGCAGGCCCGCCACCAGCGCGGCATGGATGGCGCGCGAGGAATGGACCGATTCCGAGCCGCCGCGCAGGATCGCGGCATTGCCGGATTTGAGGCAAAGCGCGCCGGCATCGGCGGTCACATTGGGCCGGCTCTCATAGATGATTCCGACGACACCGATGGGAGTCGAAACCCGGGCGATGTCGAGGCCGTTGGGCCGGGTCCAGCGTGCCAGTTCCCGGCCTACGGGATCGGCAAGCGCGGCGATCTCTTCGAGCCCGCGCGCCATGGCGCCGACGCGTTGCTCGTTCAACTTCAGCCTGTCGAGCATGGCCGAAGACAGGCCGGCCGCGCGCGCGGCATCCATGTCGCGCTTGTTGGCCGCGAGAATCTCCGGCGCATTGGCGCGGATGGCCTTGGCGGACTCGATCAGCGCCTTGGTTTTGGTTTCGGCCCCGGCCGTGCGCAACACCGCGGCAGCCTCATGGGTGGCATTGCCGATGGCTTGCATCTCGGCGGCAAGTGCGGCTGCCGCATCGCTTCGCACGTTCATGGCCGCGATCCTTCCGATTCGCCGATACCAACCGTGAGCGCCAGATCGTCGCGATGGATCATCGCGTCGCGCCCGCGATAGCCCAGTATAGCCGCGATTTCGCTGCTCCGCCGCCCCGCGATCGCGCGCGCGTCCTCGGCCGAATAGGCGGCAAGGCCGCGGCCGATCTCGCTTCCGTCGGGCGTGCAGATCCTGACGGCATCGCCGCGCTCGAAGCGGCCCTCGACTCGGGTGACGCCGGCCGGCAAGAGCGATTTGCCCGAGGCCAATGCCCTGACCGCGCCATCATCGACGGTCAGCGTGCCCTCGACCGTGAGGCCGCCTGCAATCCAGCGCTTGCGCGCGGCGGCCGGCGTGGTTGAGGCGCGCAAGCGGGTGTGGCGCGCGCCCTCGCGGAGGGCGGCCAGCGGGTGGGTCGTCTTGCCCCTGGCGATGAGAACGTCGCTGCCGGCCTGGGTGGCGATCCTGGCGGCGATCAGCTTGGAGGTCATGCCACCGCGTCCGACTCCGGACACGGACTCGCCCGCCATGGCTTCGATGGCCGGCGTGATCGCATCGACTTCGCCGATGTGTTGGGCATTTGAGTCGTGCGGTGGGATCGGCGGTGTAGAGGCCGTCGACATCGGAAAGCAGCAGCAAGACATCGGCGCCCACCATCGAGGCGACGCGTGCGGCCAGCCGGTCATTGTCGCCGAAGCGGATTTCGGCGGTGGCCACCGTGTCGTTCTCGTTGATGACGGGAACGCTGCCGAGCGAAAGCAATGTCATCAGTGTGGCGCGCGCATTCAGATAGCGGCGGCGTTCTTCGCTGTCTTCGAGCGTCAGCAGAATCTGCGCCGCGGTGACGCCGAGTTCCGCCAGCGCCTCGGCATAGGCCTGGGCGAGCCGCACCTGGCCCACCGACGCGGCGGCCTGGCTTTCCTCCAGACGCAGCGCGCCCGATCTCAGCTTGAGCGCGCACCGGCCGAGCGCGATCGCGCCCGAAGAGACAAGGACGACGTTCGTGCCGGCCGCTTTGAGGGCGGTGATGTCTTCGCACAGGCTCTTGAGCCACTCACGGTCGAGCGCGCCGGTCGCGGCATCGACAAGCAGCGAAGATCCCACTTTGACGACAACAAGCTTGGCCCTGGCCAGCGGATCGCTCATGGCGTCCAGACCTGCGCGGCGTCGCGGCGTTGCGATTTGCGGTGAGCGGCGATCTCGCGGACGAGCACGCGCAGCACCTCGTCGATGCCCTCGCCGCTGACGCCGGAGACGAGATAGACCTTTCGGCCGCTGGCCTTTTCGAGCGCGGCCTTCTTGCGCGCGCGCGCGGGCGCATCGAGGGCGTCTATCTTGTTGAGGGCGAGGACTTCAGGCTTGCCGGCAAGGCCGTGGCCGTAAGCCTCGAGCTCGCCGCGGATAGTTTTGTAGGCGGCCACGATTGCGCTTTCGGTGCCGTCGATCAGATGCAGAATGACGCTGCAGCGTTCGGCATGGCCGAGGAAGCGGTCGCCCAGCCCCACGCCTTCATGCGCGCCCTCGATCAGACCAGGCAGATCGGCGAGCACGAAATCATTGTCGTCGATACGCACGACGCCGAGCTGCGGGGCGAGTGTGGTGAATGGATAATCGGCGATCTTCGGTCTGGCCGCCGAGACGCGCGAAAGAAAAGTGGACTTGCCGGCATTGGGAAGACCCACAAGTCCGGCATCGGCGATCAGTTTCAGTTTGAGGATGATCGTCTTTTCCTCGCTGAGCTGGCCGGGATTGGCGCGGCGGGGCGCCTGATTGGTGGAGCTTTTGAAATGAGCGTTGCCGAAGCCGCCATTGCCGCCCTTGGCGAGCAGCACGCGGCTGCCCGGCCGCGCAAGATCGGCAATCGGCGTCTCGCCGTCCTCTTCGTAGATCTGGGTGCCGACGGGGACCTTCATCACCGCGTCGGCGCCGGCCGCGCCGGTCATCTCCTTGCCCATGCCGGGATGGCCGTTCTCGGCGAAGATATGCTGCTGGAAGCGGTAATCGATCAGCGTGTTGAGGTTCTCGACCGCCTCCGCCCAGACATCGCCGCCGCGTCCGCCGTTGCCGCCCCAGGGCCCGCCGAACTCGATGTACTTCTCGCGCCGGAAGGCGACGCAGCCCTTGCCGCCACTCCCGGAGCGGATCTGGACCTTGGCGATATCGAGGAACTTCATGACGCCTTCTCTCGAATCCGGCTATGCGCGGCGAAATTCTCGCGCTCCAATATCATACCCAGGCAGCGGACGTTGTAGCCGCGTGCCAGGCTTTCACGCTCCTGCGCGCCGCAGGGCACGAACCCGATCTTCTCCAGAACATGGCACGAGGCCGGGTTGTCGTGGAAATAGCCGGCCGTGATCCGCTCGGCCCGAAGCTGCGAAAAAGCAAATTCTACTAACCTGTTAGCCGCTTCCGTGGCATAGCCGCGGCCCCAGAAGGGCCGGCCCAGCCAGTAGCCCAGCTCGAACAGGCCGCCCTCGCGCAGATGCAGGCCGATGCCGCCCATGTAGGCGCCGTTGCTCCTGAGCGTGATGGCGAAATGGAAATCGCTGCCGGCGGCATGCTGTTCGGCCATGCGGGTGAGATAGGCCACGCCGTCCTTGATCGTATAGGGGTGCGGCAGGCGCGCGAGGTTCTTCGCCACGTCATAATCGTCGGCGAGCGCCACCATGGCGGGCAGGTCGCGCACCTCTGGCGGTCTGAGCAGCAGTCTATTGGTTTCCAATCTGCGGCCTGACATGGCGTTCCTCCTTTGCGGGGAAGAAAAAAGGGAGATGGCGGACCATCTCCCTCGCCGTATGGGCCGCCTGTTGGGGCGGCCTCGGATCGAGCCGCCGATTATCCGGTCTTGGCCGGGGCTTGCGCCGTCGGAAGGACGGAGATGTAGGTGCGGCGCTTGTAGCCGGTCTTGAACTGCACCTGTCCGTGGGCGGTCGCGAAGATCGTATGGTCCTTGCCCATCGCGACATTGTCGCCGGGATGGAACTTGGTGCCGCGCTGGCGCACGATGATGTTGCCGGCGTCGATGGCTTCGCCGCCGAACTTCTTCACGCCTAGCATTTTGGGGTTCGAGTTGCGCCCGTTGCGCGAAGAGCCGCCTGCTTTTTTGTGTGCCATGGTTCTAGCCCGCGTGAATCTCTGTGATCTTGACCTTGGTGAAGGCCTGGCGATGGCCGCGCTTCTTGCGGCTGTCCTTGCGGCGGCGCTTCTTGAAGGCGATGACTTTTTCGCCGCGGCCCTGCTCGACGATTTCGGCGGTGACCGAGGCGCCGGCGACCAGCGGCGCACCCGCCGTCACGGCCTCACCGCCGACCATGAGGACCTCCCCGAAGGTCACGGCGCTGCCCGCGTCGCCATCGAGCTTTTCGACGGCGAGGACATCGTCTTTGGCGACCTTGTATTGCTTGCCGCCGGTGCGGATGACCGCGAACATGGTCAAGTCCTTGAAATTGTTAAGTAACGGGCACAGCTCGCGCCGCCCGGAAGGCGCGCAATATAGCGATGGGCGGTGGCCGGTCAAGGCGGTGGCGGCAAGCGAAGCGTGATATTGAGCGGCCATGCGTGCGCCCCTCGACATCCTCTACAATTTCCACTGGATCGTGCCCGGCCGGGCCGCTCGCGCGGCGCAAGCCTATGCCGGCTTTCTGGGGCCGTTCCTGGCGCAGCACCGGATCGCAGCGATCGTCAATCTGCGCGGACCCAATCCGCACTGGCGCTGGTGGCGGCGCGAGAAACGCGTCTGTGAAAGGCGCGGCGTCGCCCATTTCGACGTCATGCTGTCGTCGCGGCGGCTGCCGACGCGGGCGATGCTCGTGAAATTGATCGAGGCCTTCGATGCGGCGCCCGAGCCCATGCTGCTCAAATGCTCGGGCGGGCAGGACCGCACCAGCTTCGCCGCCGCGCTCTATCTTTTGCATGTGAAGGGCTGGGGCGCGGCGGACGAGGCGCTCGGGCAATTCGCGCGCTGGCCCTATTTGCATCTGCCCAAGTTGCATCAACGCTGGCTCAAGGCCTTCGTCGAATTCGCGCGCATCGAGGCCGCTGGCCGGCCGCTCAGGGACTGGATCACAAACAGCTACACCCATGCGTCGCTGAAGGTCTGGCTGGAGGCGCGCGGGCTCGGCGATGGCTTCCGCGGCACCTATGATGTGCCGGGCCGCGCGCCGGAGCCGTGATCGTGGCGATCGGACTTGCCAATCGTCTTGCGCTCGCGCCGGGCGTGTCGCTATGGCCCGCTGCGATTGACGCCCAGATGCAACGAGACCTGATTGCCGACGTCTTCGCGCGAGTCGAAGCCGCGCCGTTCTACCGGCCGGCCATGCCGGGCTCGGGCAAGCTGTTCTCGGTCGAGGAAACCAATTTCGGGCCGCTCGGCTGGTACTCGGACCGTGCCGGCTATCGCTACGTCGCGGAGCATCCCGTGACGGGCGCGCCCTGGCCCAATATCCCACCGCTGCTGCTCGATCTGTGGCAAGTGGCGACGGAGGGAGCGCCGGCGCCCGAGTGCTGCTTGGTCAATCTCTACCGCCGTGGCGCGCGCATGGGCCTGCACCAGGACCGCGACGAGGCGGCCGTGGACGTGCCGGTAGTCTCGGTGTCGCTTGGCGATGAGGCCGTCTTCCGCATCGGCGGCGACAGCCGCAAGGCCAGAACTCGAAGCCTCAGGTTGAAATCCGGCGATGTGCTCGCTTTTGGCGGGCCTGCGCGGATGGCCTTCCATGGCATCGATCGCGTGCTGGCTGGCAGCTCCGGAGCGCTGCCGGGCGGTGGCCGCCTCAACCTCACCTTGCGGCGGGTCACCGCCTGAAGACTGGGGAAGATATAAAAAGACGCCCGACCAGGGGGCTGATCGGGCGTCACATGCGCTGTTACGCGCTGGTGCCGGGAGGGGATGACCGGACACCTTGAGAGAGACGCCATCCGGCGTGCGAGCGGGGGGGCAGTGCCTGCCGGACGGTTGTTCGTCCCTCTCGACGTTCAACCTATGCAGATGGGCAACACTTTTCAAGTATTTTTTCTGTAAGGCAGAGACGTGGCTCTTTTTTAATGACAGTTGCATTTTCGTCACAATTCGGCCGCGATTCGGCCGCGCCGCATCGGCGTGGCACGACAGGGCCGAATAGGCCCGCCTACCGCCCGAAATCCCGCGCGAATTCAAGTGCCCTGAAGCGATTTGCCGTCGCGGGGATGGAAATAGATCCAGGCCTCAGCCCCAACTCAAACTCGCGCCCTTGCGCTTGCCGATGCTCTTGGGCGCTTGCGGCGCGGCCAGTTCCTTGCCCGGTTTGCCGAGATGGTAGCCCTGGCCGAACTTGATGCCCATGGCGCGGGCACGGTCCTTGATCTCGGCAGTTTCGATGCCTTCACCGACGGTCTCGATGCCGAGTTCTTCGCACAGTTTGGCCAGTCCGCCGATCAGCGCGTCTTCGCGTTCGTTCTTGCCCAGGTTTTTGATCAGGCTGGCGTCGAACTTGACGAAGTCGACTTCCAAAGCGTGCAGATATTGGAAGGACGCGGCGCCGGCGCCAAAATCGTCGAGGCCGACCTTGTAACCCATTGTCCGCAAGGCCTGGATCGCCTTGTTGGCTCCGGCCAGGTCGGAAATCTGCGCGCTCTCCGTCACCTCGATCTTGATGCGGCTGGCGAGATTGCGCTTGGCCGCCAACAGCCCGGCCACCAGCCCGAATGTGGCCGGCGTCGACACGGTCATGCCCGAAAGATTGAGCGCGAGCTTGACCTCGCGATTGTGTTCGGTTTCGGCGATCACTTTGGCCGTGACCGCGACGTCGAAGGTGTCGGAAATGCCAAGCGCCTCGGCAAAGGCGACGGTCTCGCCGGTATTGTCGCCATTCTCGAAGCGGGCAAGCGCCTCGTAATGGCTGAGCGTGCCGGACGACAGTTCGATGATCGGCTGGAACGCCAGCGAAAAATTGCCGTCCAGGATGATATCGGTCAGTTGCAGCGCCCGGCTTTGCGTCTCCTCCACCATCTTGTCGAACACGGCGGAGAGATCCTCGCCCGGCTTGTTTTGAGCCTTGCCGCCCGTCACCTGCGACACCACATGGCGCACGGCCAGAAGCCGCTGCTCCTCGCTCAGGCCCTTGCCGGTCAACGTGACAAGAGTTTCGGAGACCTGCGCATTGTCCAAGCCGTGCTCCTTGAGCACCGCCTTGATCTCTGCGCCCAGCCGCGACTGCTTGCCGGCCTCGTTCACCGCGCCGAAGGTGGTGTCGTTGACGCGACCGGCGCCTTTGGGGCCTGCGGCCTGCACGGCCTTGCCGATCTTCTGCATCAACGTGTCCGCCTTTTCGGGCGGCAGCTTGGCGCAGGCGTCGGGCAGATGCGGCACATTCACCAACGTCATGGCGTTGTTGCCGTCGCCCATGGCAGCGGCGGCGGCAAGGAAGCCGTCCCCGCTCGCCAGCCCGGTCTTGGGATCGGTCTTCGCCGATGTCGCAAATGCCTGGCGTTGGCCCGGATGCGACAATGTGCAGGAGACATTTTTGCCGTTCTGAGGCAACTGGCAGAATGAGACCAGCGTCGGTTCGCCGTTGGCCAGCTTGAGCGTCAGGGGTCCGGCCCGGCCGCCTTCCTTCAACGCCCTGGCGAAGGTCACGAATTTCACCCCGTCCGAGGGATGGAAGATGCGCGCGGCACCGCGGCCGATGATCTCGGGGTTCTTGCTGCCGAGAAATTCGCTCGCGGCGCCGCTCGCGAACACAACCGTCGCATTGCGGTCGATTTCGAAAATGAAATCTGCGTTCGCAAAAGCAAAACCGAGAAAGCGGGCAGGATTGGCCATTTTGGGTCCCAAATCGGCGGCCCGGTTAACCTAGCCAAAATTGATTATCCAGCGGTAAACACAAGCAGCACGTGTAGGCCTCCGGCCAGAGGCTCATCTTGCTGAACTCGACGACCCATCGATGGGCGCAAAGAAGCGTTACGCGGCCGTTCCCGGGTCTGTCGCGGCTCCATGTGGCGCCCGGTCCATCCCAGAACGCAAGGCCGCCCCGAAGGCGGCAAAAAGGGCGCGGCTCTGCGGGTTCTCCCACCAGCGCCATTCGGGATGCCATTGCACCGCAAGCAGGAAAGCCTTCGAGCCCGGCAGCGACACCGCCTCTATCGTGCCGTCCGGTGCGAGGGCCTCGACGAACAGGCCCGGCGCCAGCCGGTCGATGGCCTGGCCGTGGAGCGAATTGCCGATGAAGCTATGCTCGGAAAGAATTTGCGCGAGCATCCCGCCTTGGGCCACCTCGATCGTATGCGCGGGCCCATAGCGTTCTTCGACGGTCGGCTTGTGCATGGCGCTGTGGTTGAGGCGGCCGGGCTCTTCTGCGACGTGCTGGAACAGCGTGCCGCCCAGCGCCACGTTCAGCTCCTGGAGCCCGCGGCAAATGCAGAAGGTCGGCAATCCGGCCGCGACGGCAGCGCGAAGAAGCGGCAGGGTCGTGGCGTCCCTGTTGGAATCGGCGAGATTGCCCTCGCGCGGGGAAGGGCCGCCGTAATGGTGAGGCGAGACGTTTGAGGGCGCGCCCGTGAACAGGAGCCCGTCGACGGCGTCCAGTACCTCCCCGGCCGCGATCGGGCGATCGAGCGCCGGAATGAGCAGCGGCAGCACCCCCGCACCATCGCGCACGGCGGCGATGTATTTCTCGCCCACCGTACTGGTCGGATGATCGTTGACGGTGCGGTGGTCGCAAGGAATTCCGACGATCGGCAGGCGCGCGCGCATGGACCTAGTTGCCGCTCTTGGTGAAGGGATTGCGTTCCTTGACGACGAACAGGGCAGGCGGGAGGCTGACGCCTGTTTCGACATTCTGCAGCGCCACCGTGGTCGACATGCCCTGGGCATCGAGCACCGTCCATTGCCTGAGCTCCAGGCCGGGATCGGAGAACACCATCGTGATCCGCCCCTGCACGCCGCTGTCGGTCGAGCGCGCCTTGACGATGAGCGAGTCGCCCTGGTGCTCGATGCCCGTCACGGCATTGTTGTCCTTGAGATCGAGCTTGTCGGAAAGGACGAGATCGAGCGGCGTCGAGCCCAGCGGGTAGCGGTTGATGGTGTTGAGATTGGTGTTCTCGACGGCAATGGTGGTGCCGTTGCTGACGATCAGCGTCGGCGTCGGCGGGCTATATTCGAAGCGCATCCGGCCCGGTTTCTGGATATAGAACATGCCTTGTTCGAGGGCGCCGTTGGGATCGATCTGAACGAAGCCGCCTTTCATCGTGTGGACGGCGTTGAAGGCCGCGCTGACGCGGTCGAGCTCGGCCCGCTGCTCGGCGGTGAAGCGGGCGGGCGCCGCTGCGGCCCCGCACAGCGCAACCCCGGCGAGCGACACGAACAGAATGGCGAACAGTCGGCGCATGCGATCCATCTAGACAGGTTTTGTGGCGGAAAAAGGGGCACGCCTCCGCCCTAGGCCATGTGGCCCTCGGTCCGGGCCCCGCTTCGCGGGCACACTCCGTTCAGGAGCAGGTCGAGAACGCCCTTGAGCTCCCGCTCCAGAGCGGGCAGGCCGAGCTCCGACCACAATTGCGGATAGCGAAACTTCATGGTCGCCGACTGTATCATCTCGGCGACGTGTGCGTTGTCGGAAGCGGGAAACTCGCCATGCCGTTCGCCGTCTTCGAGCAGCTCCACCAGCACGCGCCTTTCGCTCGCCCGGATCCATTCCGCAAGCTTGGGCCGCTCGGCAACGACCACGAGCACCATTTCGTAGCCGCGCGGATCATTTTCCATCTTGTGATAGCGTCGGCGCAGGTCCTCGAACATGAAATCGTGCAGCCGCTTGGGCCCGCTCCGGCCCGGGGCCAAAGCCAGCTTGCGCATGTTCGCCAGATGGCGCCCATATTCCTCGGTGACGATGGCTTCGGCGATGTCGAGTTTGCCGGGAAAGAAGCGGTAGAGATTGCCCGGCGACATGGCGCAGTCCGAGGCCACGTCGGCCATGGTGGTCTTGCCGTAACCGAAATGCGAAAAGCGCTTCTTGGCGGCTTCGATGATTTTGTGGCGGACGCTGTCCTTGCCCGACATCGGCGCCTCTCCCACTGGTTTTGTTATGGTTTGAAGTCTAGCGCACTCTTCTAAACATTCAACGATTTGTTCAATCTTTGCAACCCGGAACGGGGTTTGGATTGGTAGAAAATAAAATAAATACAGTACCTTATGATCATGTCGGCGTGATTGGCGCCGGCAGTTGGGGCACAGCGCTCGCCTGCGTTGCGGCGGGCGCCGGCCGCCAGGTGACGCTATGGGCCCGCGAGCCCGAGGTGGTCCAGGCCATGGCCCGCGCCCACGAGAACACGACCTTCCTGTCCGGCGTGAAGCTGCCCTCCGCAGTGCGGCCCACCGGCGATCTCGCCGAGGCCGCCGGCGCTGATGCGGTGCTGCTCGTGGCGCCGGCGCAGCATCTGCGCGCGCTCCTGGCGCAGGTCGCGCCGCTTTTCGCGGCCGGCCTGCCGGTGGTGCTGTGTGCCAAGGGCATCGAGCGCGGCACCGGCAAGTTGATAAGCGAGGTGCTCGTCGAATGCGCGCCCGAGGCCGAGCCGGCGATCCTTTCGGGCCCGTCCTTCGCGCGCGACGTGGCGCGGCGCCTGCCAACGGCGGTGACAATCGCCGCGCGCATGGACGTCGCCGAACGCTTGCAGGCGAGTCTCGGCAGCGCCGATTTCCGTCCCTATGCCAGCGATGACCTGACCGGAGTCGCGCTGGGGGGCGCGGCGAAGAACGTCTATGCCATTGCCTGCGGCATCGTCGAGGGGCTGGGGCTGGGCGAAAGTGCGCGCGCGGCTTTGCTGGCCCGCGGCTTCGCCGAGCTCACGCGGTTGGGCGAGGCACTGGGTGCGCGCACCGAAACGCTGATGGGGCTGTCGGGTCTCGGCGATCTGGTGCTGACTGCGGTGAGCCCGGCCTCGCGCAACTTTGCTTTCGGCATGGCCATCGGTTCCGGACGGACGCCCGCCCAACTGCTCGCGCCCGGCCAGCCGCTGGCCGAGGGTGCCCAAACAGCGCCGGCACTGGTGACGCGCGCGCGGCGGCATCGAATTGAATTGCCGATCGCCGAGGCCGTCGCCCGCATCCTTGATGGATCGCTCGCGCTCAAGGACGCGATCCCGCATCTGATGACGCGGCCGCTCAAAGCCGAATAGAACGCAGTGAAGGAGATGCCATGCTGTTCGTGATCAGCGCCATCGACAAGCCAGGCAGCCACGCCTTGCGCATGGCCACGCGCCAGGCCCATTTCGCCTATGCCGAGAAGACCGGGCAGGTGCGCCTCGGCGGGCCTTATCTCGACGGCGGCGGCAACATGATCGGCAGCCTGATCATCCTCGAAGCCGCCGATCTCGCGGACGCCGAAGCCTGGGCTGCGGGTGATCCTTACGCCAAGGCCGGGCTGTTCGAGACGGCATCGATCACGACGTGGAAAGCGACCGTGAACGCCTGCGGCGCGGACCTGTGAACATGGCCTATTGGCTGTTCAAGAGCGAACCCGAAGCCTGGTCCTGGGCCATGCAGAAGGCGCGCGGTGCGCGCGGCGAGCCGTGGAACGGCGTACGCAACTATCAGGCCGCGAACAACATGAAGGCGATGAAGAAGGGCGACCTGGGTTTCTTCTATCACTCGGTCAGCGAGAAGCGCATCGTCGGCATCGTCGAGGTGATCGGCGAGTACCGACTCGATCCCACCGACGAAACCGGTCGCTTCGGTCTCGTCGAGGTAAAGGCGGTCTCGGACGTGCCAAAGCCGGTGTCGCTCGCCGACGTCAAAGCCAATGCCAGGCTCGCCGGCATGGCGCTGCTCAAACAGTCGCGGCTGTCGGTGCAGCCGGTGACGGCCGCCGAATGGAAAGAGATCTGCCGAATGGGCGGCGTCAAAGCCTAGGCTTGGCCGTTCAATGCCTCGCCGTTCAATGCCTCGGCAATTCACGCCAGGCGCGCGGCACGTCACCGTCGCGGGCGAGCCGTGCCAGCCGCGCATCGCTGGCCTCGAAGGCCGCCGGCAGCGTCACGGTGCGGCGGCTTTCCTTGGCGCGATGGGCGGGCGAAGTGTTCATCGCCTCCAGGCGGGCAACGGGCTGGCCGCCGCAGGTGATGACGACACGGCTTCCGCGGCCGGCCTGTTCCACCAGACGGGTGAGATTTTCGCCGGCCTCTTTGACGTCGATATAACGGTCCATAGCGTCTCTCCGTTTTGCGCGAACGATGCAGCCTAGCATCGAAAGCGCGCGCGCGGTCCAGCTTGTTCCGCGGCCGGCATTGCCGGCGGCTTCACATAAAATTGTGCATGGTCCTTTCGAAAAGTTCTCGCGCTAATTGTGCCGCTGGAACAGCACCGCGCCGCCCTTTAGCGCCACCTGATAGAGCGACACGCAATCGGTGCTCTTGAGGTTCCTGCAGACGAGATCTGCGGTCAGCTCATAGGTCGAGGCGCCGGTCGATGCCTCGCAGGAATAGCGGCCGGTCTGTTTGGTGTTCCGCGGCAGCGGATTTGTCAGCTTGGAGAAATTCGGCACCAGCCCGAGATTTTGTGTTTGCGCCAGGAGCTCCTTGCAGAAGGTCTGGGCGGCCTCCAGATTGGCCTGCTGCACCTTGTCGGCCTGCTGCTGCTGCGCGATCGCGGTGGCGGCTCTCGCCTTGGCTTGCTGCAGCTGCGCGTGCCAGCTCACGGCTGCGTAGATGCCGACAGCGATGGTGACGGCAAAGCCGCCGATCACGACGATGCGCGCCGCGAGCCACTCCCGCTTCACCGCCGAAAAATCCGCACTCTCGTCACGCATATGGAAATACCCTTGCCCGGCCGGCCGCGTCGTCCGCCGACAATAGCAAGCAAGACCGTTCTTGCGAACGGGCGCGCATATAATTTCGGGATTTGGCAACCGACGGTGAAAGCGGCTGGCCGGACGGGTCAGACAACTCTGTGCGGTGTCTTGGGCCTGCCTAGCGACCCGGGAGGCCGCGCTCATACCAGCCGCGGCTGCGCCGCACGATCCAAACCACCGACAACATCACCGGCACCTCGACCAAGACGCCGACGACGGTGGCCAAGGCCGCACCCGACTGGAAGCCGAACAGGGCAAGAGCGGTCGCGACGGCAAGTTCGAAGAAGTTGGAGGCCCCGATCAGCGCGGACGGACCAGCCACGCACCAGTCCACACCCAGCTTGCGGTCGAGCGAGTAGGCCAATCCCGCATTCAGATAGACCTGGATCACAATGGGCACCGCCACCAGCACGATGACCAGGGGCTGTGCCAGAATCTGATCGCCCTGCAGGCCGAAAAGCAGCACCAGCGTTACAAGCAGCGCCACGATCGAGATCGGTGCGAGCCGGACCAGCATCCGCGCCAGTGCCGGGGCGTCACCTTGCTCAAGCAACCGCCGCCGCCAGACTTGCGCCGCCGTCACCGGCACAACGATGTAAAGAACCACCGAAAGTGTCAGCGTGTCCCATGGCACGACAATGGTTGAAAGCCCCAACAACAAACCCACAATCGGTGCAAAGGCGAAGATCATGATGGAATCGTTGAGTGCGACCTGGGTCAGCGTGAATTGCGGATCGCCGTCCACAAGGTTGGACCACACGAACACCATCGCCGTGCATGGCGCCGCTGCCAGCAGAATGAGGCCGGCAATGTATTGGTCGATCTGCCCGGCGGGCAACCAACCGCGAAACAGAAAGCCTAGGAACAACCATCCCAGCGCCGCCATCGAAAATGGCTTCACCAGCCAATTGATGCCCAACGTCGTCGCCATGCCGCGCCAGTGTGCGCTCACCTTGCGCAGGGCGCGCGGGTCGACGCGCAGCAGCATCGGCACGATCATCAGCCAGACAAGCACGGCAACCGGAAGATTTACCTGTGCCACTGTGGCCGCGCCGGCTGCATGGAATAGAGCCGGGATAACTCGTCCCAGCACTATCCCGGCGACGATACAGGCGGCGACCCACAGCGTCAGCGTGCGTTCGAAGAAGCCGAGCGCCGGTTTGGAGGTTGTCGGCGCGCCTATGTTCTCGACGTTCATGCCGTCGTGCTTTGGTCGCGGTCGGTCGGGGTCCGGCCGATTGAATCGATTTGGCGCTTGATCGCGAGCCGGTCGAGCTTTTCGAACGGCAGCTCGACGAACAGCCGGATGCGATTGGAGAGCGCCCGGAAGGCCATGCGGAAGGCGTGCATCTTGTCTTCCTCGCTGCCTTGGACGAGAGCCGGATCCGGCACGCCCCAATGGGCGGTCATGGGCTCGCCCGGCCAGACGGGGCAGACTTCGCCGGCGGCGTTGTCGCAGACGGTGAAGACGAAATCCATTTGCGGTGCATCGGGCCTTGCGAACTCGTCCCAGCTTTTGGAGCGCAGCGCTTCCGTCGGCAGCCCGACATGCTTCAGCAGCTTGAGCGCGTGGGAATTGACCTCGCCGGTCGGAAAACTGCCGGCCGAATAGGCCTTGAATTTGTCCTTGCCTTCGGCGTTCAAGATGGCTTCGGCCATGATCGAGCGGGCCGAATTGCCGGTGCACAGGAACAACACATTGTAAGGCCGGTGCTGGCTTGGCGCGGTCATGGCTCTCTATCTCCGCAATATGTCAGGCGCTGAAATGCCGCTCACGATGGCGCCGGTTCATGACACGGTTCTGTGTCAAGCGCGCAAATCTCCGGCCGGCCGCCGCAGCAATCCTTCATCAGAAAACGAGCAGCGCCCGCATGGCCGCATAGCGCGCGGCATAGATGATGTTGCGGCTTTCGCGGCGCTGGCCTCGATCAGCCCGGCACGCTCCAGCTCCTTGAGATGGAAGGAGAGCGTCGGGGCCGGCGCGCCCAGATGCTCGGCCAGCGCGCCCGCGCTTTCGCCGCCGGGCCCGGCCTCCACCAGGCGGCGGAAGGCGGTCAGCCGCGTTTCCTGGGCCAGCGCCGACAGGGCGGTGAGCGCGCTTTTCGATTCCATAATTCCAGAATAATAGAAATATAGCGGCTGTCAACAGCCGGGCGGAGTTCCGGCGACCCGCCGCTCTCAAGTCGGTGGCGGGGAGTGCAGGTAGCTGGCGACGAGCGAGCCTGCGACCAGCCGCCAGCCATCGACCAGCACGAAGAAGATCAGCTTGAACGGCAGCGAGATGATGACGGGCGGCAGCATCATCATGCCCATGCTCATCAGGATCGAGGCCACCGCCATGTCGATGATGAGGAAGGGCACGAAAATCAGAAAGCCGATCTCGAAGGCGCGCTTGAGCTCGGACAGCATGAAGGCCGGCGCCAGCTCGGCAAAGGAAACGTCGGCGGCCTTCGCCGGGTGCTTGCCGTGGGCCATGTTGACGAACAGGGTGAGATCGGCGTCGCGCACATGGGCCAGCATGAAGGTCTTCACCGGCGCGCCGGCGCGCTCGAACGCTTGCTCCGTCGTGATTTGCTGGTTCATCAGCGGCCGACCCCGGCATTGTAGGCGGCCGTCAGCGTCGGCGTCATGACGAAGAAAGTGAGAAACAGCGGCGAGGCTCACGATCACGCGAATTGGGCGGGCTTTGCTGGACGCCCAGCGCCGTGCGCAACAGCGACAGCACCACCACGATGCGCACGAAGCTCGTCATCATGATCAGGATCGACGGCGCGATGGCGAGAATCGTGATCAGCGCCACGATCTGCATCACCCGTTCGGTGAACATGCCGCCGCCGGAGAGGTTGATGTCGAGCCCGCCGCTGCCCGCGCCTGCCGCGCTGCTCGCACCCGCCGCGCTGCTCGCAGCCTGGGCCAGTGCCGCGTCCGGAATCAGAAGCACAAGGACCAGAAGAGAGATGAGGATGAGCCAGTGGCGCTTCACGGCGCGGTCTCCGGCACTGATGGTTCCAGCTCGGGCGGTTCCGGCTCGGGGGCCATGGCCACGCCGGTTTCGATTGCGGTTGCCCCGCTTGGCCCGATCACGATCAGATGCTCGGCGTCGTCGCGGCGAATGAGATAGGCCTTGTGGCGCGCATCGAGCATCAGCGTCTCGATCACGGCAAGCCGCTTGGCGCCGCTCGCATGCACGATGCCGGGAAGGCCGTATTTGCGCGCCGCCACCCAGGCCAGGCCCAGAAGGCCGAGCACCAGAACCAGCGCGCCGAAATAACGGGCGATGTCGATTACGTCCATGAATGCACCAGCAACAGTCCCTCAGCCCCGCATCATCCTCGGCGCGGCAACCTTAATCGCGCGTTAAAAAGGGGAATCTTTTGCCCGGCAAAAAGGTTCGCCAGCGTTAAGCGCGGCTTAATCAGTGCCGCGCAAAGTGGGCGCGGTTAGGGATAATTTTTCGTGTATGGAGGGCACCGCGATGAATTTGCCGCAAATCCCGCTGCTCGACATGTTGCGTCAGCGCATGTCCTGGCTCAATGCGCGACAGTCGACCCTGAGCGAAAACGTCGCCAATGCCGACACGCCGGGCTACCTCGCCCAGGACGTGAAGCCAGTCGACTTCGCGCAGATGCTGCGCCAGGGCGCCAAGCCGGATGAGTTCGCGTCCACACTCACGGTCACCGATCCGCGGCACATCCAGGTGTCGATGTCCAATGACAGCGCGTTCAACAAAATCGACTCGGCCGACACTTACGCCAATCCCACCGGCAACACCGTCTCGCTGGAACAAGAGATGATCAAGGTCGCAGACACCCAGGCGCAGTATCAGGCCGCCTCCAATCTTTATGCCAAGGCGGTCGGGCTTCTGCGCACCGCCATCGGCCAACCCTGAAGCGCGCAAAGGAGAGCAAGATGGATCTGGCCACCTCTTTGGCAGTCGCCGCCTCGGGCATGCGTGCCCAGAGCGACCGCATGCGCATCATTGCCGAGAACATCGCCAACGCCGAATTCGACGGCGACGACGCCCGGCGCCGACCCATACCGGCGCAAGGTGCCGACCGTCACGAGCCAATTCGACCGCGAGCTCGGCGTCGCCTTGGTCCAGCCCGGACAGGCCGATCGACGACATGAGCAAGTTTCGCGAGCAATACGATCCCGGCAATCCGCTCGCCGACAAGCAGGGCTATGTGAAGCTGCCCAACGTCAACCCGCTGGTCGAGATCATGGACATGCGCGAGGCGCAGCGCTCCTACGAGGCCGACCTCACGGTAATGGATGCTTCCAAGACCATGCTCTCGCGCACCATCGATCTGTTGAAGCGTTAGCAAGAAGGAAAGGCTGAACCATGGCCATCGCGCCCGCCGCGGCCAGCGCCGCCTACCAGGCCATCGCCAAGATCGGTGGCGATTCGGCGGCCTCCGGTGCACTCACCACCGGCAGCGCCTCGGGTACGCCGAGCTTCGCACAGTTCCTCGATGGCGCCGTCAAGGACGCCACGCAAACGATGAAAACGGGCGAGAACATGGCGGCCCAGGAAGTCGCCGGCAAGGCCGACATCGTCAGCGTCGTCAACGCCGTCAACTCGGCCGAACTGACGCTCGATACCGTCGTCGCTGTTCGCGACAAGGTGATCTCCGCCTATCAAAGCATCATGCAGATGCCGATCTGACGCGCCGCCGGAGCATTCATGACACCCGCCGATTCCATCGACTTCGCCCGCCAGGCCATTTACGTGCTGCTCGAGATCACTGCGCCGGCGATGCTGACCGCGCTGGTGGTGGGCCTGGCCATCGGGTTGTTGCAGGCGCTGACCCAGATCCAGGAAATGACCCTGGTGTTCGTGCCCAAGATCATCGCCATTTTCCTGATGCTTCTGATCACGCTGCCGTTCGCGGGCGAGGCGATGTACGGGCTGATGACCAATATCGCCTCGCGTATCGCCCAGTTCTGAGCATGATCCGCAAAAGTGGGAACCGGTTTTGCGAGAAGATCATGCGACAACAAAGGAATCGGCAACAGGATCGATGCGCCGTGAAGCGATCCCGTACTGAGGCGCCATGAGCTTCCACATCCCCGATCTGTCCGGCCTGCTGCTGGTCTATTGCCTGGTGTTCGCGCGCACCGGGGCGATGATCATGCTGCTGCCGGCGATCGGCGAGCAGGGCATGCCGTCCCGCGTGCGGCTGGTGCTGGCGCTGGCGATCTCCTTCGCGATGACGCCGGTGGTCGCCCATTTCTATCCGCAGACCGCGCCCGCCGGCGTGATGCCGCTGGGGCTGATGCTGGTCCAGGAGATCACCGCCGGCGTCCTGATCGGCGCCATGTCGCGCATCATCATGAGCGCGCTGTCGGTCGCGGGCTATCTGGTCTCCACCCAGACGGGCCTTGCCTATGCCCAGACCATCGATCCCGAGATGGGCGGACAATCCGCAGTCATCGGCAATTTCATGACCCTGCTGGGCACGGTCCTGATCTTCGCGACCAATCTGCATCATCTGGCCATCGCCGCCATCGAAGGCAGCTACACGCTGATCCCGCCGGGCGCGGCGCTGCCGACGTCGGACATGGCCCAGCTCGCGATCAAGCTGGTTTCGGGCTCCTTCGCGCTGGGCCTGCAGTTGGCCGCGCCCTTCATCGTCTTCGGCTTCGCGGTGTCGGCTGCCATCGGCCTGCTCGCCCGCCTGATGCCGCAGATGCAGGTGTTCTTCGTCGCCATGCCGATCAACATCCTGGCGGGCTTCTTCCTGATGATGCTCCTGATCGGCTCGATGATGACGGTGTTCCTCAACTACTACGCGACCGAAATGGCGCGTTTCGCCGGCTGAGGAGACGCCCATGGCCGACGATCGCGACGATGCCGAACGCACAGAAGAACCAACACCACGAAGACTGGAAGAAGCCCAGGAACATGGCGATATCGTCAAAAGCCAGGAGGTTTCGACCTTCGTGCTCCTGGGTGCCGGCACGCTCGCCATCGCGCTGTTCGGCAAATCGGGTGCCGAAGCCTTCGCCCGCGGCTTCCGTGCGCTGCTCGAACAACCAGACCAGATCGCGCTCAATGCCGGCGCGGTCATGGCGCTCATGCGCCACGCGCTGTGGAGTCTGGTGCTCATCGTCGGTCCGGCACTCGGCCTTCTGATGGGCGCCGGCCTCGCCGCCAATATCCTGCAACACAGGCCGGTCTTCACCACCGAGCGCATCAAGCCCGACCTCGCCAAATTGTCGCTGGCGGGCGGCCTCAAGCGCATGTTCGGGATCGAGGGCTGGATCAATCTCGCCAAGGGACTGGTCAAGATCGCGATCGTCGGTGTGGCGGTGTGGAACGTGCTGTGGCCCGAACGCGGCCGCGTTGCCGCCATCCTCGATCAGAACGCCGCCGATCTGGCCGGCGACATGGTGAACCTGGCGCTCAAGATCGCGATGGCCGCGCTGGCGGTGCTCGCGGTCGTCGCCGTCCTCGATTACCTGCTCGCGCGCTACCAGTTCTACAAGCGCAACCGCATGAGCCGGCAGGAGATCAAGGAAGAATTCCGCCAGTCCGATGGCGACCCCGCGATCAAGGCCAAGGTCAAGCAGATCCGCACCGAACGCGCGCGCCGGCGCATGATGGCGGCGGTGCCCGAAGCGACGGTGGTCATCACCAACCCGACCCACTTCGCCGTCGCCCTCAAATACGAAGCCGGCAAGATGGCCGCGCCCATCTGCGTCGCCAAGGGTATCGACGCGTTGGCCCTGCGCATCCGCGAGGTCGCCGCCAAGCACGAGGTGCCGGTGATCGAGAACCCGCCGCTGGCGCGCGCGCTCTACGCCTCGGTCGAGATCGACGAGGTCATTCCGGCCGAGCACTACAAGGCCGTGGCCCAGGTCATCGGCTATGTCATGCGGCTGTCCGGCAAGACGCGGCCGAACTAACAAATGGCGCAATCGCATTTTCCGTTCGCCGGTCGCGCGACCGCCCCGGCCGAGATAAGTATTATGTCACTGGAATTCTCGTTTCGTGAATGGCGCGCCGGACGGGATGAAACTGGGCACTGGGAGGTGGCTATCGCGCGACGAGGCCAGGTGAAAGCTCAAACCCCGTTCTGCCGCTAGCAACTGGGTTTAGCGTCCCCGGAATTTCGGGAATCCTGATCGTATTAGCCAGAGGCGATCTGGCTGCCTGGCAAGGACTCCGTCGAATTCCGCCAAGCGATTGAAAGTATTTCCTTCTCGCCAACTCAGGTGAATTCGGGAGATATGCTGACACCGGCCATTCGCTCATGAACTTTCATTAATATAGCGCACGAAAAGCTTGTCGCTCCTCATCAGCGATGAGATATTTTCCAATAATCAGAACACAGATTTGCTTTGGGCGTCGACCACAACAGATCTAATGCTTCTGGGCGATGACACTGTGCCTCACCGCCACGAAGCGTCGGGTCATTAGCCAGGTGCGGGGCGAACTTCATGGGGGATTTCCAACTTACGCTGGCTGTATGCGCAAACTGCCGCGCTATGCTGGGGGGGCAAGTCTGGCTGCGTCGTTATTGTGCGCGACGGCGCTGGTGTCGGCGGGTCCGGCGCTGGCGGGCGGGACGCTGCCGTCGGGCGGCCATTACGTGGCCGGACAGGGCGGCATCTCCGGCAGCGGCAATGGGCTGACCGTCACCCAGTCGAGCACGCGCGGCATCGTCGATTGGCATAGCTTCTCGATTGGCAGCGGCAACAGCGTTCAATTCAATAACGGTTCAGGCGCCACGCTGAACCGCGTCAGCGGCGGCAGTCTCTCCCGGATCGACGGCTCGCTGAGCGCCACCGGCTCGGTCTATCTGATCAACCCGCAGGGCATCGTGGTCGGTCCCGGCGGCAAGGTGGTGACGGGCGGCAGCTTCGTCGCTTCGACGCGCGACATCTCCAATTCGGACTTCATGGCCGGCGGGGCGATGACGGTGGCGGGCACCTCGAACGGCGGGATAACCAATGCCGGGGTCATCACCTCGAAGACCGGCGATGCCATCCTGGTCGGCCGCTCAGTCACGAACGACGGGAGCATCTCCGCGCCGAATGGCGCGGCGGCACTGGCCGCCGGCGACGAGGTGGTGTTGCAGCCGGTGGTCGGCGACGGTCGCATCGCGGTCTCGGCCGGTCATGGCGCGGTCACCAATTCCGGCGCCATCAAGGCCGCGCAGGCGGCGCTGTCGTCGGGCGGCGATATCTACGGCACGGTCGAGAACAACGGCGCCATCGCCGCCACCGGCGCCGCCACCGTCGCCGGCCATGTCTGGCTGACCGGCGGGACAACGCAAACCACCGGCACCATCGCGGTCACAAATGCCGATGGCTCGGGCGGCAATGTCACCGTCCGCGGAAACACAATCGATCTCTCCGGCACCATCGACGCCTCGGCGATGGGAGCGGGCAAGAATGGCGGCGACGTCTCGGCCATCGCCACCGGCACCACCGCCGTCTCCGGCGCCATCAAGGCCCGTGGCGGCCAGGGCGGCAGCGGCGGCCATATCGAAACCTCCGGCGCCCAGGTCCATGTCGCCGACGGCGCCACCATCGACACGATGGCGCCCGGCGGCACGACCGGCACCTGGCTGCTCGATCCCACCGACTACACCATCGCCGCCTCCGGCGGCGACATCACCGGCGCAACCCTCTCCTCCAACCTCGCCACCACCGATGTCACGATCCGCAGCACCCATGGCGCCACCACTGGCCATGGCGATGTCCTCGTCAATGACAATGTAAGCTGGTCGTCGGACCATACGCTCACACTCGACGCCGCGCGCGACATCGACTTCAACGCCGATGTCAAAGCCAGCGGATCCGGTGCCGGCCTCGCGCTCAACTATCACCGTGATTACAGTTTCGCGCCTGGCGCAAGCGTGACGCTGTCGGGGGGAAGTGCAAGCCTTACGATCAACTCCGCCTCCTACACCTTACTCGGAAGCATTTCCGATATCGCCGGCATCAATGGCAGTTCGGGCAATTATGCGCTCGCTCACAATATCAATGCTTCGGGCGCGGGCACTTTCTCAGCCGCCGTGGCCCAATCATTCGCCGGCATGCTGGCCGGGCTGGGCCATTGGATCGTCAATCTCGATATCGACGACACCGCTTCAAGCGGCAATGTCGGCCTGATCGGCAGCTTGAGCGGCACTGTGCGCGATCTCGGTCTGCGCGGCGGAACGATCAGCGGCGGCAATTTTGTCGGCGCGCTGGCCGGCGACAATCAGGGGACCATCAGCGATTCCTACGCCACCAGCCGGGTGAGCGACGGCGCCGCTTATACCGGCGGGCTGGTTGGCTCGAACGACTACAGCGGTACGATCGAAAACAGCTACGCAACAGGCCCGGTCAGCGGCGGCACCTATGGCGATGTCGGCGGGCTTGCGGGCTCCAACTGGGGATCGCTCAGCAATTCCTATGCTACCGGCGCGGTCAGCGGGGGGCAGGACAGCGTCGGCGGGCTGGTCGGGTCCAATGACCACGGCTCGATCAGCAAGTCCTTTGCCACGGGCGCGGTCCGCGGTGGAGACAACGCTTTCGTCGGCGGGCTGGTCGGCCTCAACTACGTCTCGATCGACCAATCCTTCGCCACCGGTGCGGTGAGCGACTCAGGGACCAGCGCCGTCGTCGGCGGGCTGGTCGGACAAAACACAAATGCCGCTACGCTTACCAACGCCTATGCCACGGGTGCCGTCAGCGGCGGCAGCAATGCCACCATCGGCGGGCTGGTTGGCTACAACGGCGGCGCCATCAAGTCCGTCTATGCCACCGGCACGGTCAGCGGCACGCCTGTCTA
This sequence comes from uncultured Pseudomonadota bacterium, assembly GCA_963775165.1. Classification (GTDB taxonomy): domain Bacteria; phylum Pseudomonadota; class Alphaproteobacteria; order Micropepsales; family Micropepsaceae; genus Rhizomicrobium. The sequence continues at coordinate 94,086 of CAVZHX010000008.1, forward strand.
CTATTACATGGGCGGACTGGTCGGGCAGAACAGCGGCGGCACGATCGCCCGCGGCTATTGGGACACCGATACCAGCGGTACCGCAACCGGTATCGGTCATGACGACAACAGCCAGACGGTGACCGGCCTGACCACGGCGCAACTGGCCTCGGCACCGCCGGTCGGCTTCCCGTCCACGGTCTGGGACAATGAGAGGAACCAGACGACACCCTATCTGAAGAACGTCACGCAGGGATCGCAGCCGGTCTATTTCGCCAGTGGCGATCTCTACCATCTCCTGTTCGACGTCAATCAGCTGCAGGCCATCGCCAATGACCTTTCGGCCAATTACGCGCTGGCCACCGAGATCGACGCCAGCACCTCGGCTGCCTGGAACTCGGGCGCCGGTTTCACGCCGCTCGGCGACGAAACCACGCCGTTCACGGGCACCTTCAACGGACTTGGCCACACCGTCGACGGCCTCACCATCGACAACACGACGGTATACGATATCGGCCTGTTCGGTGCTTCGAGCGGAACCATCGAGGATGTGGGCCTGGTCGGCGGTTCGGTCACTGCCGGAGAGTATGCGGTAGTCGGTGAATTGCTCGGATTCAATAATGGCGGCTCGGTTGCGAACGCTTATGCGACCGGTACGGTGACCGACACAGAAAATTCTGCGCGGGCCGGCGGGCTGGTGGGCGCCAATTACGTTGCCAGCATGATTACCGATTCATACGCGACCGGCGCTGTGAGCGGCGGCGGAAGCCTCTCCTATATCGGCGGGCTGGTTGGAGGCAATTCCGGCACGGTTTCTCGCTCCTTCGCCAGTGGCGCTGTAAATAGCGGCGGTGGCGACGGGAATCGGCGGACTGGCAGGCCTTAGCGACGGAACAATCAGGGACGCTTATGCCACCGGTGATGTAACCGGCGGCGAAAAGGCCGGGGGACTGGCAGGCGACAACTTTGGCACGATTATCGATGCATACGCGACCGGTGCAGTCAGTGGAAGCACCACGAGCGTCGGGGGCTTCGTAGGATACAATCGTGGATCCATAGCGAAGGCGTATTCAACAGGCGTGGTCAGCACGAGCGTATCCTTTAATGGCGGGTTCCTGGGCTGGAACAATGGCGGTACGGTAACAAAGAGCTATTGGGACACCACGACCAGCGGGACATCGCATGGCATTGGCGTGGACGACAATAACCAGACTGTAACCGGCCGAAATACGGCGCGGCTTGCCGCGGCGTTGCCGCATGGCTTCAGTTCGTCGATCTGGGGCAATGGCAACAATCAGACGCTCCCTTATCTGCTTGACGTCACCAGCAATCCGCAGACCGTCCTTCTCGCCGATGGCGATCCGATCCAGATTCTCTTCACCATCGGTCAGGTGCAGGCTATCGCCGACAATCTCTCCGGCACATACGGGCTTGGGACGAACATCGACGCCAGCGCCACCTCGTCCTGGAATTCCGGCGCGGGCTTCATGCCACTGGGCGACGGCACGACGCAGTTCACCGGCATCTTCAACGGTCTCGGCTACACGATCAACGGCCTCACGATCGATCGGCCAACGACCTGGTATGTAGGGCTGTTCGGCTATTCGACCGGGACCATCGAGAATGTCGGGCTCGTTGGGGGCTCCGTCACAGGGGACAGCTATACCGGCGGGCTGGTCGGACAAAGCGGTGACGACTTCGAGACACCCGCCGCCGGAACGATCAGCAACGTATACAACACCGGTACTGTAAATGGCGGGGACGATCGTACGGGCGGCGTGGTGGGCTTTGCCTTCGAGGGAACAATCAGCAACTCCTACGCAACAGGCGCGGTGAGCGGGACTGCGAACGTCGGCGGGCTCGTTGGCGTCATCGACTACACGACGATAAGCAATTCCCACGCTGACGGCGCGGTGAGCGGACACAGCCAGGCAGGTGGCCTGGTGGGTTGGCTCGAAAACGGCACGGTCAACAATTCTTATGCGACGGGAGCCGTCAACTTCCTCGGAACTGTCAATGGCTTTTCAAAAGATTTCGGCGGTCTCGTGGCCGAGAATAATGGCGCAATCACCAGCTCCTACGCCACCGGCGCCGTGAACGGGGTCAACCATGTGGGCGGGCTCATAGGCGCGCAGTATGGCGGAGGTGCTCACTCGGTGACCGATTCCTACGCAACAGGCGATGTCAGCGGCACGTCAGATGTGGGAGGGTTGGTCGGGCACGTCGAATATGCGTCAAACACGATCGCAGACGTCTACGCGTCCGGGGCCGTGACCGGTTCAGCGAATGTCGGGGGGGTAATAGGGTTCACCGACGGCGCAGGCGCGATCATCGGCGCTTATTGGGACCGGGCCACCACGGGCCTGACGGCGGGCTGCGGCAGCGGCTCCTGCACCGGCGCCCATGGCCTCGGCGCCACCGCCGCGCACACGCAATCGAAGTACGCCGCCTTCGACTTCGGCAGCACCTGGTTCATGATCGACGGCCAGACCCGGCCGTTCCTGCAGAGCGAATATTCCACCACCATCGTCAACGCCCATCAGCTTCAATTGATGGCGATGGACCCGGCGGCCCATTACAAGCTCGGCGCCAACATCGATTTCAGCGACGAATTCACCGCCGATTCGCATGGCCGTTACCCGGGCATGTGGGGTGCGGAAGGATTTGTGCCGGTGGGCGACAACAGCACGCCGTTCACTGGCATCTTCGACGGCCTCGGCCACACCATCAGCAACCTCTTCATCGACGACACCATGGACGGCTCTGTCGGCCTGTTTGGCCATTCCAATGGCACCATCGAGAATGTTGGCCTCGTCGGCGGTTCGGTCGCGGGCAGCAATGGCAATACCGGCGCGCTGGTAGGCGACAATGAAGGCACGATCACCGACGCCTATGCCACGATGGCGGTGAGTGGCGCTGGCAGCGACGTCGGCGGGCTGGTCGGCGAAAATATGAGTATGATCAATACCTCCCATGCCACTGGGACCGTCGCTGTCCAAGGCAGCGGCCACTACGGGACTAGCTATGATGGCGGCGGGCTGGTGGGCGCAAATGACGGTACCGTGACTGATTCTTATGCTACTGGCGCGGTGAACGGCGACAGTAGAACGAGTGATCTTGGCGGGCTGGTCGGAGGGAACTACAACAGAATCAGTGAAAGTTACGCCACTGGCGCAGTTAGCGGCGGAGACACAACCAGCGGCAGTTATGATGTCGGCGGATTGGTTGGCGCGAATTACAGCGGCGTGATCACCAACGCCTATGCCACGGGTTCGGTTAGCGGCTACTCGCAGATCGGCGGCCTAGTTGGGCTCAATGATGGCACGATTAACGCTACCTATTCTACGGGCGTAGTCAGTGGTAGCGCCGCGGTTGGGGGGCTCGTAGGTAACGGCAGCGGCACGCCCGCCCATAGCTACTGGGATACTGAGACGAGCGGGCAGTCGTCGAGTCATGGCGGTACCGGCCTGACCACGGCGCAATTGCAGCTCAGGCTTCGTGCCGGCTTCTCCGGTTCGACCTGGTCCATCGTCGCCGGCAAGAGCTTCCCCTATCTCAACTGGCAGTTCAGCGGCACGCCGGAAGTCGTCTCCGGCATGGCGCTGAACATCTTTGGTGGAAGCGCGGTGGCGGATAGAGAGATCGACGCCTTCGCCGACGGCGCGGCGCTGTCGTCGGCCCTGACCGGTGGCGGCGCGATCACGGGCGCCAACGGCTATTACTACTTCCTGCTGGCGCCCGACACGCTCGAGAATGCGGGCGGCTCGGTGCTGGTCTATCGCTCCGGCAGCGGCGGGGCCGCCTTCGAGGACGGAGTCAGTAACTCCGTGAACGGCCTCGATATCTACGGGCACTATCTCAACATCGAAACGGGATTCTCGAGCTACGCGACCGCTTCCTCCGACCTGACGGCTGCAGTCGGCGGCGACGCGTCGGTGCAATCGCTTCTCGACGGGCTCGGCAATTTGGTCATCGACGCGACCAACACGGCGTTCAGCGTCGATTCCGCCATCGGCGAAAGCGGCATCGTCAGGCTCGACGGGGCCGGCACAGTCACGGAAAGCGGGTCCGGCAAGATCACGGCGGGGACGCTGGCGGGATTGACGCACGGCGCGGCCAATCTCACAGCGGTCAATCACGTCTCCAAACTGAGCACTTTCAAGACCACCGGCAATGCCTTCAATCTGAGCAACGCCCTTGATTTGACGACAACGGGAACGGTGAACACAGGCCACAGCAACCTCACCCTGGCCACGACGGGAACCGGCCACGACGTCATCATCAACAGTGTGCTCCGAGGTCAGACAGTGACGCTGGAACTCTTCGGCACGGATTCTCTCCAACAGCTCCGGCAAGATCGCGGCATCGACACTTACCGGGTTCTCGCATGCGGTTGTCAATCTCACCGCGGCCAACCGCATCGCCTCACTGGGCGCCTTCACGACCAATGACGCCAACTTCAATCTGAAAGACGCGCGCACGCTCACGGTGGCCGGTCCAGCCGATGCCGGAACCGGCAATTTGAGCCTGACCACGGTTGGCCGCGGCCATAACATCGTCATCGACAACACCATCAGCGGCCACGTCGCGACGCTGATCTCGGCAGGCAAGGCCAACGAGACGACCGCGGGCGCCATCATCATTGACACGCTCAACGTCACCGCCCAGACCGGTATCACGCTGACCTCGCCGTCGAACAACATCACCACGCTCGGCACCGACACGACCGCTTCGGGCCCCAACAACATCACCCAGTAACACGCAATATTCGCCATTTTTCGCAACTTGGGCCTTCGGCGCTGGCGGGCGGTCCCCCCGCCGCACTGGGACCGGTCCGCGGTCCAGCGGAGTTGCAGCGGCGTTATCCGATCACCCCCGCGGAATGTCCCGCGTCAGCGTCTGTGAGACAGGTTGGGGTATTTTGAGAAGGGAGGGTTTCTGGCTCATCGTAGCCCCATGGAGGAGCGAAGATGAGACAGAAATCCGGGCCGGTTGAGACGGCCGAACAACATGTCCGCGACATTCGCCGTGCCACGCGCCGGCGCTATTCGGCGGAAGACAAGATCCGCATCGTGCTGAGCGGGCTTCGTGGTGAACACGCCATCGCCGAACTGTGCCGGCGCGAGGGTATCGCCGAGAGCATGTACTACAGCTGGTCAAAGGAGTTTCTGGAGGCCGGCAAGCGCCGGCTGTCCGGCGATACCGAGCGCCAGGCCAGTTCGGGCGCGGTCAAGGATTTGCGCCGTGAGGCCGGCGAGCTGAAGTCGCTGGTGGCCGATCTCATCCTGGAAAACCGTCTGCTGAAAAAAAGTATGATCGGGGATGGGGACGACCAAGAATGAGATACCCCGCCACCGAGAAGCTGGAGATCATCCGGCTGGTCGAGCAGTCGCATCTGCCGGTGCGGCGCACGCTGGCTAAGCTGGGCATCTCGCGGCCCACCTTCTATCGCTGGTACGACCTGTATCGCCGCTTCGGCGAGATAGGCCTCGAAGATCGACGTTCTGGCACAGGCCGGGTCTGGAACCGGATACCGGACGAGGTCCGTGGCCAGATCCTCGACATGGCCCTGGAACGACCCGAACTCAGCCCGCGCGAATTGGCGGTCAGCTTCACCGACGAGCGCGCCTACTTCATCTCGGAAGCCAGCGTTTACAGGCTTTTGAAGGCCCATGACCTGATCACCAGCCCAGCCTTCATCGTGATGAAGGCGGCTGATGAATTCCGCGATAAAACAACGGCGCCGAACCAGCTCTGGCAGACCGACTTCACCTATCTGAAAGTGATCGGCTGGGGCTGGTTCTATCTCTCCACCATCCTCGACGACTTCTCGCGCTACGTCGTCGCCTTCAAGCTGTGTACCACCATGAAGGCACACGATGTGACCGACACGCTTGGCATGGCGTTGAAAGCTTCCGGGCTGGAGAACGCGCAACAACGCCCACGCCTGCTGTCGGACAATGGCTCGTCATACATTGCCGGCGATCTCGCCGACTGGCTCGGCGAACGCGGCATCGGCCATGTCCGTGGTGCGCCCAATCACCCGCAGACGCAAGGAAAGATCGAGCGCTGGCATCAGACGCTCAAGAACCGCATCCTGTTGGAGAACTATTACCTGCCCGGCGATCTCGAAGCGCAGATCGCCGCCTTCATCGAGACCTACAACCACCGGCGCTATCACGAGAGCCTGAATAATCTCACGCCCGCCGACGTCTACTTCGGGCGCGGTCAGACCATCTTGCTGGAAAGGGAGAAGACTAAACGCAAAACCATCGAACACCGACGCTTGCAGCACGCCCGTGCCGCAGCATAAACTCAAAAAACGGATGAGCCAGAACCTCTCTTGTTGAAACCCTGCCCGTGTCTCAAATCATCTGACGACGGACACCTGGAGGCGCGCTTGCAATGCGCCGAAATTGTTTCCATCCTCCTCAAAAGCGTCGAGAAGCATGGACACTGTTGGTTTATTCAGAACCGGCGAAAGCTTATCTAGCGTCGATGCGTTCCGTTTGCTGCTCAAAAGGAACCGAGAAGGAAGGGTAATTCGTTCAACACTACGACTGGGCATGACAAGCCCCGTACGCTCCTGGATTGACCCATCCTGCGCAAGCGCGGGGAGTGTCATATCCGCAGCCTTAAGCGACCTTGCCACCCCCGTATCCTTAATCAGGACAGTCAGGTCATCCTCGAATTGCTTTAACGCACGAAGGTTGGCGGCGTCCGGAAAGCTGCCAATCGAAAACTCTGCTAGCTTGTCGTTCTGCCAGCCGTGCACCTCTTGATCGGACGGAGCATGTCTGATCGACGTGCGGGACCTGTGCCCAGCAGAAATGAGCCTTGACCTGCGCACTTGCTCATGAGGACGCCAAATGAACCCTTGGAGAACGGTAGCAACTCGTTGCGATCTAGGCTCGCAGAGTTCAGAGAGCGTCCGCAGCGTGCCCTCTGCGTCTGGCCATATGGCGATCTCGACTAGCTTGGTGCGATCGCCTGGTTTGATCCGCCGCTCGTTTTTGCGCATCCATTGCCAGAACAGCTTTCGCGTCTTCTCGTCGGCTTCCTGGAGTATTCCACATTCCAGAAAGTTAGCCATTCTATATGTGGGGCGCTTCCATTTTCGTCGTCTGAAGAGTGGATGCTGAGCAAGCTCTTGGCGCAGAATCGGTGGAAATTCCAGGCCAGGCACATCGGACGGGATCACCGCACTGGAATGCAGCGCGCGGAAGGGCGTCGCACGGGCGGTCAGGTCCGGAAGCAGCAAGGCTTCTTGTAGAACTCTTCCGTATCTTCATCGCAAGCCCCGTTATTGATCGCAGAATCGATTAGGTCGAGATACGCGCTGGCGATGTAGGGATTCGCAAATTCAAGCTCAGGACGGCGGAGCGCACCAAAGAACTCATTTCCCCCGTCGGTCACACGACTAGACGAGGTGCGTCATCAAGCGGATGACCTCGCGCGGCGTAAAGTGATCGCCCGCCTCCTCGTTCGCCTGTTCGTTGAAGCGCATGACGAGGTACTCAAAGAGATACCCCATCTGAAGATTGTCGATGCCGTTGTCCGGGTGCAGGTCGATCTCGGACATCGCCTTGACGATGTTGAAAAGGCGGTTGCTGGCGTCGAGCTTTTCGATCTGCTCCCGAACTTGAACTTCTCGAAGATGCGCTGCGCGGTGTCCGAAAAGCCGTTGATGTAGGCAACGAGATTCGGCGCGATGTTCTCGCTGTCGCCAAGCAGCTTTTGGAACGTGTAGGGGCTGGTGTTGTCCCGCGCGAACTGTTCGATGCCGTGCAGCAGCGCCTCGCCGGCACGCGGCGAAGACAGAAGGGCAAGAAGAGCGCGCCCCAGGACGCGCCGCTGGCGGGCCGTCTGTTCGACGAGGCGGGCGCGCCGATGACGCCGACCTACAGCGTCAAGACCGGCCGGCGACGCTATCGCTACTACGCCAGCCCCTCGACCTTCCGGGGCGAAAGGCCCACGGTCTCGATAGCCCGCGTGCCAGCCGTTCCGCTGGAGACTTTGCTTGGCGAGGCCCTGCAGCGTCTCGCGCTTCCCGCCAGCGCCAACACCAACGCCATCCTCCAGCGTGTCGACATCAGGACCAATTCCATCGCCCTGCAACTCGACCGGGACGCCGTGCTCGATGCCTGGCGGGCAACCGGGCATGGCCTGAACGATCGGGACCTCATTGCCCATCACCGCGGCACGCTTGCCGCCGGAGAAGTCCTGTCCGATGAGAAGAAATACCTGCTGCTGACCCTGCCTGTTCGTGCCCGGTTCCGGGGCGGACGCAGCGGATTGTTGGCCGCGCCGGGATCGGCGCTGAAGCCGGCAGGCCCGGATGCGTCACTGATCAAGGCTGTTGCCCGTGCCCATGGCTGGAAGGCGATGCTGCTGAGCGGCGAGGTCCCTTCGATCGATGCACTCGCAGTCCGCCTCGGGCAGGAGCGTCGGCATGTCGGGCGCACGCTCGCCCTCGCCTTCCTCAGCCCGGCGATCACGAGAGCGATCCTGGCCGGAGAGCAACCGGCGGGGCTTCGCCTGTCGCATCTTCTCGATGCGGATATTCCGCTGTCATGGACCGAGCAGAAAGCGATGATCGAACGGCTTGCGGCGGCACAAACACTTCCCTGATACCGCGTGCGAACTCCCTGTTCGGTGCAAAAAATTCCCTGATATCGGTTCCGAAATTCCCTGCTATTTTCGCGCTCGTCGGACATGGCGGGACGCGCAAAAGCCAATGACGACGGGCGCTTCCTGCATATTCAGCGCCTGAAACCAGGCCCTCACATATGCACAAATTCCCTGTAAATTCCCTGATAAACAGGGAAGTGACGTCTCCGCGCCAAGTTCGATTGCCCGGGCGTTCCTTCACGCAAACGTCCAACCCCCACTTCGGCCGAAACTGGGGGTCGCGTCTCCCAAAACGGAGACGCGCGGGCTGAACGGGCGAGATTTTCCCTATTCGGGGAGTCTCTACCCCCGGTTCGCGGATCAGTGACGCGCAAATTGCGCCGCAAAGCGCGGCTTTCGCGCGGGCGGTCTCACATTGCCGGTTCGTCGGAAAATGAATGGCGCTCCGGACGGGATGAAACTGGGCACTGGGAGGTGGCCGTCGCACGGCCCTGAAGGCGCGCGGTCCTTCGCGAGCTGTTTCTACTCTGACTCCAAATCCTTTTGCAAAATCGGCCGCTCAACTATACGTGACTGCTTGTATTTTAGAACGTAATCTCCAAGCCATCTGTGAACGCGCAAGTTGGTTTCCCATTCTCGAATGTCAAACTGGTCCGGCTCCTGCATCTCAGCAATACCCGCAACTCCCGACGGAAGTTTTTGATCATAGCCACCCACTATGTCGAGTTCGTGGAAGTCAATTACCAAGTACTCTAATGCCTTCTTTGGCATTGGGATTACGAACCATAGTTCGAACAGGCGTATCAAAAGGAGCACAAAATATTTCCCCTTTAGCCTGATCAAGTCCTCGCCCTGAACAGAGCAACCCAGCTTCGCCTTATGTACACTTTGAGCATCCACGGTGCCATTCGTGGCTGATTCCACGTATCCAAGCGCCTCGGCCGCTGCGATTTCAAAAGCCGACGTAACCGCGTGCTTTTCGAGCCAGAGTTCGTCCAGCATGGGGTATGCATTCTTCATCGTCATAGTCCACCATATGGGGGATATGCGCCCCTAAAGTTGTTAGGAAAGCCCGAGATTGGCGCCCCCGGAATGAAACGTTGGTGAGTTAGCTCGGGTGTACCGAAGAGAAAATCTCTATTAATAGGAACAAGATATTCGAATACGCCCATCTGCCCACCGTTATTGCCTTCTGCTTGCAGAAGCAGAGAATAGTTATAATAAGCCTTCGAGTGAATTATGAAAATTATCCCCTCTTCTATGGCGCGATTTCGAGCTGCCGGCGATGCAGCGACAGCGACGTTCGGATCGGTCGCAATCTTATCCCGCGCACTACCGACCGGCTGAGCCAAACGAAAGGCATCTTGGAGGAGCCGATAGACTGCGTTTGCGTCTGGAATTGATATTGGGGGCCCGCCGCTAGGTGTAATTAGCGTTGCTGGAAGAAATCCCCCACCCGCGCCGCCGGGATATGGCTGCCAAATAGGCAAGGGCGGCTGATCGGGAATCCCCTGCGCATTGCGGTGTTGCGATACGCTCCAGAACCCAAAAGAATAGACGTCGCAGCTTCCCACGTAGCCGCCGTTGCAGTCGTAAGGGTTATTGTTATTCGAATTATCCAACCCGCTGGGGTCGGTCGCATTGATGGGATCATCATCGACATAGGCATAGAGGTTCATGCCCGCGCTGTAACCGACCGGATCGGTTTGTAGAAAACGCCCGAGCGCGGGGTCGTACATGCGGGCTTTGTAATAGTAGAGCCCCACCGCCGCCAGCTGCACCTGGCCGGTGTAGCGGAACGCAGGCCCGCCCGAGGCGAAGCCACCGGAGGGCTCGCCGGTGGCGCTGTAGGCATAGGTCGCCGTCACCGTGCCCGAGGAATTCGTGGTCGCGATCACCGAGCCCAGCTGGTCGGTGGCCAGCCATGAGGGCGAGGACAGGTCCGAGCCCTCGTACCAGACCAGGGTTTCGTCGGTGCCCTGGCCGGGCACATAGCGGCGCAGCACATTGCCCGAGTTCATCGTACTCGGCGATGAGCTGACTGCCGTCGTAAAGATATTGTTCGGTGGTCGATCCGCTCACGGTCTGGTGCAGACGGCCCAGCGGATCGTAGCTCAGCGTCATCGAGGCCGAACCGGAGACGCCCGTCAGCCGGTTGTCGAGATCATAGCTGAAGCTCCGCGAACCGTCGGAGGTCAGGTTGCCGTTGGTGCTGTAGGAATAGGTCGTGCCGCTGGTGCAGGAGCTGCCGGAGCCGCCGACCGTCGCGTTGCTTGCTTTTGTTCGGCAATGGCGCAGGGGACCGTCAGCCACGAACTCTGCTCCAGCCGCCCTTTGGGGGCCGGAGCACGCCTAGTACCCTTTCCGCCCCTTGGGGGCGAGGAAAGGCGAGGCAAGATGGCGATTTCCAGAGAAGAACTCTACGGGCTGGTCTGGGCCAAGCCTATGACCCACGTCGCCCAGCAATTCGGTGTTTCCAGCAGCTATTTGGCCAGGGTATGTGCGCTCCTGAATGTACCGCGGCCCGAGCGGGGCTATTGGGCGAAATTGGCAGTGGGCAAGGCCCCTCCCCCAGAACCGCTGCCTGAGGCGCGCCCCGGCGACCCGCTCCATTGGTCTCGGGACGGGGAGCATCGGCCGCCGCCAAAGCCACGGGCGCCCCAGCGCCGATCCGAGGTGCCAGCCCGTATCCCCAGAAACCGCACCCACGGCCTGATTCTGGGGGCCAGGGAGCATTTCGAGAACAGCAAGCCCGTGGATGACGATGCGTATCTCCGGCCGTACAAGCAGCTGCTGGTTGATGTGACCAGCTCAAAGGCCTGCCTGGACAAGGCACTCGATTTTGCCAATGACCTCTTCAACGCATTCGAGTCCGTGGGCCACCGGGTGGTAATCGCTCCACCGAACGAACGCCTGCGGGGTGCCTCGATCGACGAACGTGAAGAGCGCAAGAAGCAGCGCCGCTACGATTATCACAGCGCGCGCTGGTCTCCCCGTCGACCAACCGTCGCCTATGTGGGTAGCGTCACTATCGGGCTGGCACTCGTTGAGATGTCGGAGGAGGTGCTTCTGCGATATGTCGGCGGCAAGTACATCCGGGAATCCGACTACATCCCGCCTAGGCGTTCTCGCTACTATGCCGACCACAGCTGGACCACCACGAAAGACATTCCCTCGGGCCGGCTGCGGCTGGTGGTATATTCGCCATACTGGCGCGTCGACTGGTCGACCGACTGGCAGGAGACGAAAAGGGCCTCTCTTCACTCCGCCATAAAATCCATCGTCAAATTCGTCGAAGGCGCTGCCGTCGATCTTGTTGCCAAGCTGGAGGAAGCCGACCGACAGGCCGAGATCGCTCATCAGGCATATCTGGTGGCAGAAGAAAAGCGCCGAAGGGAGGAGGATCGACGTCGCATCGAGCAATCGAGACAGGAGAGCAAGGAGCAGCTCGCCCAAATTATTCAACAATGGGCAGACGCAATGAGCGTCGATCGCTTTCTTGTGGGTGTCGAGCAACGCGCCGCTACATTGCCCGAGGGCGAGAGCGCGCCGGTGCAGGAACGACTGAAGCTTGCACGAGAATTCCTTGGCACCCAAGATCCATTGGACTTCTTCCTGTCATGGAAAATTCCCGAAGAACGTTACCGGCCGGCCTACTCATAGTTACGAATTACGTGCGATACACGGCGAGCTGCTCACCGAGGCACTGACGATAATTATAGCTAGTTTTTGGAGGAAAAGGGGCATCTAATCAAGAACTGATCATCGAACTTTGGGAGCTGAGCCGATGGTTATCATTGATCCAAATGACGAAGTTGTTGCGGAAACTTCTGTCTCCCGCATGCTGGTCAAACGAATTCCTCTGCGAGCTCTTAACGGTACAGCATATTTTGGCGGCGCATTCATTTCGGTTTCTACTCTAGCAGCAGCTTGGTTTGCATTTGGGCCGATTGCCAGATTGCTGGAGGTAAACCGGTCAACAACTAACACTGCGGTGTTCGCGCTCGCTGCTGGAGCTGCAACTGCGCTACTGCTCACTGGCTTGGCCATCAGCTCCGCTTGCTCGTCGAAAGGCTCCTACAAAAGCAATTTGAACATGGCGCGGGCCACGTGTGGCACGGGCGGTACAGTTGCTGGTATTGGCGCTGTAAGCGCGCTTGTTGCTATCTTTCCGCACATCGCTCTTCCATGGCTGGCAGCCGCGGTGGTGGCGCCAACGGTAGTCGGTGCCGGGTTCGGCGACCTCAAAACGAAAGGGAGCCTACGAAAGCTATGTAAGAACGGACATTCTGGAAGATGCTGCGATAGAATTTGTATGAAATGCGGCTTTCTTTTTCAACCAGCCTCAAAATGGGATGGAATAGTCGAACCGAATTCGGCCAAATCGAAAAGTGGTGACCGATTGGATTGGTATGACGTCGTCTCCATTCTCCATTATCGAGATCTCAATTACGTTGAGGCTGTGAGCATATTCGAGACCCATTTTAGTCGTTGGGATGTCAAGACGATACCTGTTGGCGGAACTACCACGACCGTTGGTCGTGAAGAGTTTTTTGCGTGGTTGGAACAAAATGAAGGCACTCTCTCCCAGTCTTGGGGCATCAAGCCGAGTGCTCAATTGTGGTGCTTCGCTGAACGAGCCGTTCGTTCCGACTGCGAGAAGAACAAGATTATACGAATTGAAGACATAGAAGAGCTGCGCTGAAATACACTTAGCAGTTCATCCGAATGCCGAATTCCGCGTCGTCGCATCACCTGCAGGAAGAAACAGACCGGCAAGCCGCAATTGCCCATCGGGAGCATCCGGTGGCGGAAGAAAAGCAACGGAAGGAGGAAGGTCGGCAGCGCGTCGAGCGATCAAAACGAGAGCAAGGAACAGCGCGCTCAGATCATTCGGCAGTGGTTGAACATCATAAGCTTAGAGCGCTCTCTTGTAGGTGTCGAGCAACGCGCTGCTACATTGACTGAGAGTGGCAGGGTGCCCGTGCGGGAACGGCCGAAGCTCGCCAGAGAATTCCTTGATACCCAAAATACGCTGGACTTCTTGCTACCTTGGAAGACGCCCGAAGAACGTCACTGTCCGGCCTACTCATAGCTACGAAGAACGCCCGGCAGAGGGCCGGCTGCTCACGGGGCCACTAGCGATAACTACCAATTATCAGTTGTGTGTACCGATTACTGGATTCTCGCGTATCGGTGATGCAATCCGGCAAGGATTGGACGCGCACTGATCGCACCTGATGGTTCGATCGGACGTTCCACCGGCGCATCCTTCGCCAGAGATCGGTGTGTGCGGTCACGATTATAATATTCGGCGTAGGCGGCCAGCACGCGGCGCAGATGGGCCTCGTTGACCACGATAATGTGGTCCAGACATTCGCGACGAATGGTTCCGATGACACGTTCGGCATAGCCGTTTTGCCACGGAGATCGGAAGCTGGTGGGACGATCCCGGATGCCCATCGCATGAAGCCGCCGCCTGAAGGGTGCCCCGAACTTCACGTCATTGTCGCGGACAATGAACCGCGGCGCCGAAGCCCACGGAAATGCGTCCGTGACCTGCTGCGCCAGCCACAAAGCGGTCGGATGGTCCGTGACCGCTATATGGACGATCTGACGGCGCGTGTGGGTCAATATGACGACTGCATAGAGCTGCTCAAACAAGACCGTTGGGACTGTGAACAGGTCTATGGACGCGATGCCCTCGGCCTGGTTCCTGAGGAACGTTTTCCAGCTCTGCCCCCTGCCGCCACCGCGCCGGAGCATATATTTCGCGACGGTCGACTGCGCCACGCAAAAGCCGAGTTTCATCAGTTCGCCATGAATGCGTGGCGCTCCCCAGAGGGGGTTCTCGGCACTCGTCTGCCGGATCAGGTCACGAAGCTCCCGCACAATCTTGGGCCGACCTCCCGGGTTCTTCGATTTCCAGCGCCACCAGGCACGAAAACACAGACGGTGCCAGCGGATGACCGTCTCCGGCCGTACGATGGTCATCGCGCTCAAGATCTCCGGGCAACACCGATAGAGCCAGACAAACAGCGCTCGATCGGCGCCGGTGATCGGTACCCGCCGGCCTGGCCGGCGTTTCTCAACATTGAGCTGATGGCGAAGGAGCAGGTTCTCGCAAGCGAGCTGCCGACGCGACCTGAACAGGTTCCGCAATCCGGTCCACAGAAGGTGAAGCCAAATCCTCATCGCCAAGGATCATGATACGATTCTCACATTCCGCCGAATCCGGGTGGATGAGGTTTTCGGTACACACAGGAGACGCGCGGGCTGAACGGGCGAGATTTTCCCTATTCGGGGAGTCTCTACCCCCGGTTCGCGGATCAATGACGCGCAAATTGCGCCGCAAAGCGCGGCTTTCGCGCGGGCGGTGTCACATTGCCGGTTCGTCGGAAAATGAATGGCGCAGCGGGCAGTCAGAGCCGAAATCTGCTCTCGATCCTGTGCGAAATTCAGAGCAACCAGGGTACGGAGCCCCGAGGCCGGGAGGTTCGGGGCTGTGCGCTAAGTATCTAAATCCACAACGATATCTTCCAAACCGAAGCCGACCTTCCGCCCAAAGCCGGCAGTCCTGACGCGGAGTACCTATCGGTTCGTGAATTCCGCCCCTTCGGAGTATCAGGCTCCACCACCAATCGATCCCGCGGCGCCGTCTCAACCGGCTCGGATTTCTGTCTCATCTTCGCTCCTCCATGGGGCTACGATGAGCCAGAAACCCTCCCTTCTCAAAATATCCCAACCTGTCTCACAGACGCTGACGCGGGACAGTTCAAGCTACGTGTTGCGACGATCAGTTGAGATCACACCCCAAAGCCGACATTCCCGTTCGGGCCGAATGACTGCCCACTGCTGTCGTCACAAGCTACTTGCGCAAGTAAAGATGGGATAATGGCGGGCACCTTAAGAGGAGGACAGCAGGGCATACAGGTAGCCCGGCTCCTGCCTGTCCAATTGGTTCAGTTGAACTCCCTGAATCTTCAATTGTCCCATAAGGGATGGAATCCTGTCCTCAACTATATGGCATTGCCTTTCGACAGGGGTGGCGGCGCCACGACGGTGGCATTCGCCATCTAATGTTGACAAGAAACCTTACCATTGATCGTCACCGCCCCGGTCGCCGCTGCTGTCGAAGCGTTTCGGTCGGGCGGCAGCACGACGTGGCTAAAGGTGAAGGTGCTAAGGGTGCGTCCTCCGCCGGGCACTTGTTTCCAAGTATATGTGATAGCCCCCATCGCCAACCGGTCGGCGTACCACTGCATAAATCCAGTCGGAACCATGCCACCACGCGGTGAATATACCAGATAGCCTGTATCATCGCTGGGAACGAGCGTGAGAATGGCAGAAGCGTTAGGACCACCATTCGCATCGATAGTAAGCGTGTAATCCTTACCCGAGTAAGTGGCGGGGCCCGCGCCGAACTTCGCAGCCCGCCGGGAACCAGCGGGGAACGTCGTCGCAACAAGTGAAAAATTATTGTTAAGGCAATTTTCGACATAGACATGCCCGATCACGGCGCCAGCGACGTCGAGGAGTCGATTTGTGACTGGCGCGGGCGTAGACGCGCCTATCGCGCTCGATGAGAGATTGGACGTCGACTTCGTTGTGGCAGCAAATGTTTGATGTGCCGAAGCGGCTGGTTTGGCTGAGGTTGCGGCACCTTTGGCATGGCTACCGCCATCACGACCACACGCACACAACGCGAGAACCGTGCCGCACGCCAATGCAATCAAGCTTCTGTTCATTCTAAAGTCCTTCATCTTTCCCTCCAACAAACGGGAAATAGCTGTATTGGAGAAAGCACTTCTCTTATCGAGCAGAAACGGTCTGATAGCTGTAGAATGCCCCCCGCTGACGGAAACATGCTTTATCTTGAATGTCCCGTTGAGGATGTGGAGGAGAGCCCTGGAAGCAGCGATACACCCTATGGTCCCCTATGATTCCCGGGCTTGAAAGTGTCAATCGAGCCGGGCTCGTCGTTCGCTTTCCGGTTGCATAGCTCGGTGTACACTTGCCAGCACTCCACGTACCGGTAACCCAAGCCTCGCGCGTGCCCCAGCCGTTCCAATGCAAGTGCACCAGCACAACGGAACCGTCTTCACTCAACATTGGCGTTGAAGGACGGACAAGGGGCGGACTTTGACTGCCGATTATGTTTCCAACATCGCCGAAGAAAGCAACACGATCAGCGCTTGAGCTTGCATTAGCAGCCAACGTGTCCATCGCGAACACCACACCTGCAGCGGCCACCACAAGAAGCAGTGCCAATCCATGGCCGCTATGTGTACGCGTTCTCATAAGTCGCGCATCCCTCGAAAGCGTCTCATCTCATAGCTTGGGTTATTCCGGCTTTGATCAATTTCGGTATGTGGCGGCGTACGCTTCGAACTGGCTTCTCGCTTGTTCCCTGTCATTCACACACACCTCTGGATCCCACATCGTCACGCTCACACTACGGGCAAGTGCTTTATGACGCTCAGTGTCGTTGTTATCCAAATCGATCTGCGCGCGGATCTCGAATACTGCCGAGGAGCCCGACGAGGTACCGCATACTTTCCGAACAGATTTGTCGTAGCTCTCCCGATTGGGAAACTCCAGATTAAGATAGAATGGTACTGTACTAATGACTCCTCCCAAACATTTTAGGGATTTGCAGTTCATGCGCGAATTCTTGTTGAACTTCCATGCAAGCACCACTGCGCCATGCAAGGATGTTCGTTGATCTGCTTGCGGCCCAAGAAAGGACGGCGGTCCATATTTCTTTATGAGCCCCGCTTCAATATCGCTGATTAGCGGTAACTGACCCTTAAACGTGATCTCGCGGAGTATGCCATCAACAGTGTGACCTGTGGCAGGTGTTGTAAAAATCAGTTGAAGACCCTCATTGGATGTCTCACCAAGCGTCGAGATGCCGGCATCAGCGACAAAGGTTTGCGCCTTAATCGTATTGCCGTTGTTCCAGAAGGACGGCTGAACAGGCGGGAGGTCCGGAGCAGGAGCCTTTTTGTAAATTTGCTTTGCAATCGCTTCTGCTTTGGAAGCCGACATGCCGGTCCGAATGCCAAGGACACTTGCATCGACCCCGTGATACGTTCGTATGATAGGTTTGGCAGTCTGTACGAGTTTGATGTAGGCAGGTCCGGCATTTGCACTAGTAGAGGCTTGATGTGCCGACGCGGCTGGTTTGGCGGAAGTCGCGGCACGTTCTGTATGGCTACCGCTATCACGACCACACGCACACAACGCGAGAACCGTGCCGCACGCCAATGCAATCAAGCTTCTGTTCATTCTAAAGTCCTTCCTCTTTCCCTCCAACAAGCGGGACTTTTCCCCCAGGTGCCGTGGGCATTCGATTTTCGACAGGCGCTACAAGAAGGGCGCCGCGTGCGATAAACGCACCACCTGTCAGAACTTCGGCACCAGGTTTCGCTGCGTCTTTCTTTTCTCTTGCGCCTGCTTGGCCACATTTCTTCTGGCTACCGCGATGTCGTTCTCCGCAGCTATTTTCATTTTGTCCATTGACTGCTTCATTGCTGCACCGCGATCCAGTGTTGCGAACTGGACATCTCCAAGCGAAAGATCGAGTTCGCCAACCTTTTGGGGATCCAACTTGTTCGGGTGTATCCAGGCAACAATATAGAAATCCGGCTGAAATCTCATTGGGTTGCTGAGTGTCGTTGGCCAAAATAGAGGAGAAAAGGAATTCCCGAGGGTGTGGGAAGCATGCAATTTTTCCATTGCAAGTTTTGAGGAGCGATTGTTTGTCAAAATCCCACCATAGAAATTGTCCGAAGACGCTCTGCAGCTTTAACGAGGGCGGCCCATATCGGTAGAGCAGGTTTGTCGCGAGCCCGTTCACCGTCAACGGAGCTAGCTTTGGGTCTGATGGATAAGACGCGTTTAGAGTTATCGCGTCACTTCTATTGCCCGTAGCTGGGCTGCTGAATGAGACATCAAGCCTGTATTTGTCTTGGACAAGAAAGCCTAGATGGTAGGTATATTCCTTGGAATGGACCTCCAAGGGTTTGCCCGAAAGGGTTGGAACGTTAGCCAAATGTAGCGAGACCTGGGTCTCGTTTCTGCTCGGGTTCCCAAGCCCTCGCATGGCAGCGATAGCTTCGACGTGGGAGACCGTCATGCCAGTTCGAATACCGAGGATGGAGGCATCGACCCCTGGATATGTTCGAGTGATCGGCTTGGCTGTCTGCACAAATGAAACAGGCTTGGGCACATAGCCGGGAGGCGCGAGTTGAGAGATGTGCGACATGAAGGAAAGGATCGTAGGAGACCCATTGCCAGCGTGGCCCAAGGCGCTGTCTGAAGGATTGACAGCGGGGCCAGACCCCCAAGCGTAGAATTTACCATCATTCCCGATAGCCAAGCCGAAATTAGTCCCACCGGCAGCGATCATCTTGGGTGTCACTCGGGCAGGCAGAACTCTCCGCCACCGGCATACGACTGTTTTTAGTGTTCTCTCCCCACGAATATAATTTTCCATCACTGCCGATCATCAGGTTGAAATCGGCGCCGGCAGATACGGCTAACGGCGTCACGCCGGGAGGCAGAATTCACTACCACTGGGGCAGAACTGTCCTCCGTAGTGCCGTTGCCCAGTTGACCTGCATTATTCTGTCCCCATGCATAGAGTTTTCCATCGCTGCCGACGGCCAAGCTGTGTTCCCCGCCTGCTGCTATCACCTTGGGCGTCACTCCGGAAGGCAGGTTTACTACCACGGGGGTAGAACTATCCTTCGTAGTACCGTTGCCCAGTTCGCCAAAAGCGTTGTGGCCCCAAGCATAAAGCTTTCCATCAATGCCGATAGCCAGGCTATGGTCCCCGCCCGCCGCTATCATCTTAGGCGTCACTCCTGCGGGTAGGCTCACTACCACTGGGGTATGGCTGTCCTTCGTCGTGCCGTTGCCTAGTTGACCTGCATAATTCCATCCCCAGGCATAGAGCTTTCCATCGCTGCCTATGGCCAGACTGTGTTCCTGGCCCGCCGCTATCATCTTGGGCACAACTCCGGAAGGCAGGCTGACCATTACCGGGGTGGAGCTTTCATTCCTGGTGCCATTGCCTAGTTCGCCAAAAGCGTTATAGCCCCACGCGTAAAGTCTGCCATCACTGCCGATAGCCAGACTGTGGCGCCTGCCTGCCACAACAGCCGTTGCCGTCACACCGGACGGCAGCTTCACAGCACCCCAGTGAAGCTCGTTGCTGGAATCGTTGCCTAGTTGGCCATAACCATTCTCTCCCCACGCATAGAGCTTGCCATCACTTGCTGTCGCCAGTGCGTAGGAGCCTCCCGCGGCCACAATTTGATTGGCGGCCATTGCGTCTGTGCCACCTCCTAGGCAGGCCACTCCCAGCAGGACGTAAGACAACATTCGGAGATTGAGGCGAAACCCCGCTCCGCCGTTGCCTCGTGATTGCGAACGGTATGAAGATGATCGTCCCACCTGCCAGCTATCATCAGAAGCTCGGGGGCGTTTCTTAAAAAGAACGCAGCTGTTACTTGCAGTAATTTTTTTCATGATCAGCTCAGGCTATGGGCACCCTAGGTAATGTCACATTCTTGGTGAGCCGAGCATAGGGCCGAATATTGCCAAAGTCGGAATTATTACTTTTTTCTAACAGGCAATTCATCTCGGAATTACTACTCTAAATACTCCGGGGGCCCAGCAGAAAAGTCGGGTAAAGAGATATCAGAGACGCCTGCATCGGCAGCCTTGAACTGCTGCGGGGTACCTACTGCTGCAGGGCACCTTTTGAGGGACACTGCTAAGGAGGAGAACGTGGACAAAAAAGCAATCCCGGGGCAATGCCCGGATTGCAAGTCCCCGTTACGCACAGGAGCAACGGCTTGTTCGGAGTGGCTCATGCGGAGCGTTGGCCACGCTCGAACTAGAATTCGCAGTGTAAGAGCATTGTCAGGACTGCGCGATCTTGATCACCTCGTCATTTCAAACACTCTGGTTAGAGACGTGACACCGCTGGAGCGGCTATATCTCTCTACTTATCTCGATGCGACAGGTTCTAACGTGTCGGACTATTCCCCGCTGGCGCATATGGTTGATTTAGAAGTCGAGCGTACTGTTAGCCTCGTTGAAGGGATGGAGATCGAGCCTGAGGACGATGACTAGAGGACGCTAGTGTAGCTGAAGCGTTTGGCAGAACGACTGTTCCGACAAGGGCTGCAGTCCTAAGGTGATGCGACGCGTATCCAATTGCGACTGTGTCCGTCGTCAGATGATTTGAGACACGGGCAGGGTTTCAACAAGAGAGGTTCTGGCTCATCCGTTTTTTGAGTTTATGCTGCGGCACGGGCGTGCTGCAAGCGTCGGTGTTCGATGGTTTTGCGTTTAGTCTTCTCCCTTTCCAGCAAGATGGTCTGACCGCGCCCGAAGTAGACGTCGGCGGGCGTGAGATTATTCAGGCTCTCGTGATAGCGCCGGTGGTTGTAGGTCTCGATGAAGGCGGCGATCTGCGCTTCGAGATCGCCGGGCAGGTAATAGTTCTCCAACAGGATGCGGTTCTTGAGCGTCTGATGCCAGCGCTCGATCTTTCCTTGCGTCTGCGGGTGATTGGGCGCACCACGGACATGGCCGATGCCGCGTTCGCCGAGCCAGTCGGCGAGATCGCCGGCAATGTATGACGAGCCATTGTCCGACAGCAGGCGTGGGCGTTGTTGCGCGTTCTCCAGCCCGGAAGCTTTCAACGCCATGCCAAGCGTGTCGGTCACATCGTGTGCCTTCATGGTGGTACACAGCTTGAAGGCGACGACGTAGCGCGAGAAGTCGTCGAGGATGGTGGAGAGATAGAACCAGCCCCAGCCGATCACTTTCAGATAGGTGAAGTCGGTCTGCCAGAGCTGGTTCGGCGCCGTTGTTTTATCGCGGAATTCATCAGCCGCCTTCATCACGATGAAGGCTGGGCTGGTGATCAGGTCATGGGCCTTCAAAAGCCTGTAAACGCTGGCTTCCGAGATGAAGTAGGCGCGCTCGTCGGTGAAGCTGACCGCCAATTCGCGCGGGCTGAGTTCGGGTCGTTCCAGGGCCATGTCGAGGATCTGGCCACGGACCTCGTCCGGTATCCGGTTCCAGACCCGGCCTGTGCCAGAACGTCGATCTTCGAGGCCTATCTCGCCGAAGCGGCGATACAGGTCGTACCAGCGATAGAAGGTGGGCCGCGAGATGCCCAGCTTAGCCAGCGTGCGCCGCACCGGCAGATGCGACTGCTCGACCAGCCGGATGATCTCCAGCTTCTCGGTGGCGGGGTATCTCATTCTTGGTCGTCCCCATCCCCGATCATACTTTTTTTCAGCAGACGGTTTTCCAGGATGAGATCGGCCACCAGCGACTTCAGCTCGCCGGCCTCACGGCGCAAATCCTTGACCGCGCCCGAACTGGCCTGGCGCTCGGTATCGCCGGACAGCCGGCGCTTGCCGGCCTCCAGAAACTCCTTTGACCAGCTGTAGTACATGCTCTCGGCGATACCCTCGCGCCGGCACAGTTCGGCGATGGCGTGTTCACCACGAAGCCCGCTCAGCACGATGCGGATCTTGTCTTCCGCCGAATAGCGCCGGCGCGTGGCACGGCGAATGTCGCGGACATGTTGTTCGGCCGTCTCAACCGGCCCGGATTTCTGTCTCATCTTCGCTCCTCCATGGGGCTACGATGAGCCAGAAACCCTCCCTTCTCAAAATACCCCAACCTGTCTCACAGACGCTGACGCGGGACACCCTGTTATCGGGCAAACTGTTCCCTGTTATTTGGGGCGTTCCGGGCATGCGAAACCTGGCTAATGGCCTGCAAGAGCGAGGCTTTTCGGACTCCACTCGCGGCAGACAGTATCTGTCGCCAAAATCTTCCCTGTATTTTTCCCAGTTAGTTTGTGCGGGGAGCAGAGTTCGAGTACGCGCGACCGGTTGCGCACAAACCTGCGCCCCCGGTTCGGCCTCAAACCGGGGGTCGTATCTGCGAAAACGGAGACATGCGGGCTCAGAGCGCGGAATTTTCCCTGTTCGGCGAGTTTCTACGCCCGGTTCGCCCGTGAACCATGCGCGAATTGCGCCACAACGCGCGGCTTTCGCGCGGACGGTCTCAGTCGGTCGGTTCGTGGGAGAATGAATGGCGCACCGGACGGGATGAAACTGGGCACTGGGAGGTTAGTGTCGTCCGCCGAAAGATCTAGCAAATGAATTCGGTTCAGGAAAACTTTGCTCCTGTCACCGTATTCCGTCTATTCGGTGCGTGTACCGTCAGTCGGAGATCGGGTGTTTGTGCTGGTGTCGGGGGCGCGGAATGTGGTGACGGTGTTCGCGCTGATGGTTTATCGCCTAGAAAAGCGCCAGACCAGCCATACTGACAACACTGCACAGAAGAGAGCGCCCACAAACGGAACTGCCACCCGCAATGCAAACAATTCATTATCGAAATAGGGGTCAAGTCTTATTCGCATCATCGCAGTGAACATATAACCGAAGAAGCTTGCGGTAGGCACAACGAATGCGGCAATTGCCGCAGCGCCACGTGGCATTAACTGTTTTGCCACGAAAAACGTTATACTTCCCAATATAATAAATATTGCGCCGACAAACAAAAGCGAAAATACCGGATCAAACATCGCCTATTCCTTTAGCGTCTAACGTCAATCTTACATTTAGCATCCTGGATAGTGAGCCTTGGCATATGCCGCCGCTCGTTGATCGTAGTAGTTAAAGATCGCAGGTCCATTAGCCTGATTTTCTTCGTCCCTAAATTCTCCGATCAGTCCGGAGCCAGCGTTGCCAGTTCCATGGGTCATTATATCCTGTGCGTCGATAGTACGAACTATTGTTCCTACAAATACATGTAGCCTTGTAGTGGTGTTTGTTACTTGTTGGCCGCCCGATTGGTACCTCGTTTGCACTTCTCCGCCGGGAAGCCCCCAAGAATTGGTAACCCAATGTGTTCCAGCGGGAATAGGATTGCCAACGTCGTTGATATTTGGAACGGAGAATCGACTAAGCAAATCCACTCGTTCCGCAAGCGTAAGCGGACGACGACAAACTTGATTATCCGTTCGATAATCATGCCCATTCCCATCCCCAGAACCCGGTTTGTGCGGCGAAGAATCGGGGCCGGACAACGAGAAGGTTATCGGTATGTCCAACGGCTCCAGCGGCGGAACCGGTATGGGGTGAGCCGTCACACACACCGTTTCGATCCCGCTTGAGGCAGCGTCGGCGCAGTCATCCAACCCACTCGGATCGGTGCCGTTGATAGGATCGTTATCGGCATAGGCATAGAGGTTCCTGCCGGCGCTGTAGCCCACGGGATCGGTCTGCAAAAAGCGGCCGAGCGCGGGGTCGTACATGCGGGCTTTGTAGTCATAGAGCCCCACCGCAGCGAGCTGCACCTGGCCGGTGTAGCGCAAGGCCGGCCCGCCCGAGCTGAACCCGCCCTTGGGCTCGCCGGTTGCGGAATAGGCATAGGTCGCCGTCACATCGCCCGAGGCATTCGTGACCGCGACCGTCGAGCCGAGCTGATCGGTCGTCAGCCATGACGGCGACGACAGGTCCGAGCCCTCGTACCAGACCACAACATCGTCGCTGCCCTGGCCGGGCACGTAGCGGCGCAGCACATTGCCCGAACCGTCATATTCGGCGATCAGCTGGCTGCCGTCATAGAGATATTGCTCGGTCGTCGAACCGGCCACGGTCCGGTGCAGACGGCCCAGCGGATCGTAGCTCAGCGTCATCGCGGCCGAGCCGGAGACCTCCGTTAGCCGGTTGTCGAGATCGTAGGTGAAGCTGCGCGAGCCGTCGGAGGTGAGGTTGCCGTTGGCACTGTAGGAATAGCTCGTGCCGCTGGTGCAGGAGCTGCCGGAGCCTCCAACCGTCGCATATTGATTGAGGCCGTTGGGGCAATAAGGTGTGGTTGCCGCCGAGGACGCGCCATATTCGTAATTGCCGTTGTTGACGGTGCGGTCGGTGAGCTGGCCTGCGGGGGTGTAGTCGAAGCCGAAGGTGACGTTCTTGGATGGCGCCCCGCTCTGCGCCAGCGTCCAGTGCTGGGAGCTGGCGGTATAGGTCATGGCGGTGCTGATGCTGTTGCTGCGGGTGATGCCGGTCTCGCGCCCGAGCGCGTCGTCATAGGCGTATTGCGCCAGCACCGTCGAACCCTGCTCGACCTTCACCATGCGGTTCAAGGCGTCGTAGGTGTAGTCGATCTCGTCGCCGTCCGGATAGAACAGCTTGTCGCGGTTTCCGTTGT
This sequence comes from uncultured Pseudomonadota bacterium, assembly GCA_963775165.1. Taxonomy (GTDB): domain Bacteria; phylum Pseudomonadota; class Alphaproteobacteria; order Micropepsales; family Micropepsaceae; genus Rhizomicrobium. The sequence goes on from CAVZHX010000008.1 coordinate 118,956, forward strand.
CGTCGTAGTGCGAGGTCACGGTGCGGCCGTATTCGGTCTCGGCGGTCTGGCGGCCGAGCGCGTCATAGGCGTAATCGACGCCATCGCCGCCCGCGCTGCCGGTATGGGCATAGAGCAGATCACCGACCAGGTCGTAGCCGTAATAGACGTCGTTGGAACTGCCGCTGTTGAATATCTTGGAGATATTCCGGTTCAGCGCGTCATAGGCAAAATGCACCACGTCGCCGCTCCTAAGCGTCACCGTGAGCCGGTTGCCGTTGTCGTCATAGGTGAATTGTTCGTTGTCGCTCGTGTTGCAGGTGTGGGCCGTCGATTTGTCCGGGAACTCGGTCTCGATCAGCCGGTCCAGGCCGTCATAGGTGTAGCAGGTGCGGTTGCCGCTGCCGTCCTCAACATATGAGGGCTGGCTGTTGGCGGTATAGGCGTTGGTCTGGGTGATGGTTGTGCTGGTGCCGACGCCTGTGGTGACGGTGGTGAGGCGGTCCGCAGCATCGTAGCCGTTCTGGCTGATCTGGTCGGGGCCGTAGCTGCCCTCGGTGGACTGGTCGCAGGCCGATGACGGCAGCGAACCGAACACCGCCGAATTCTCGCGCACCGCCGTGCACTCAAGATTGCGCGCCCCGTCATAGGTGTACTGCGTCACCGAGATGGACGTGACCGTACTGCCGGAGACATAGGCCGAGGTGACCTTATCCTTGAGACCGCTATAGGCGTCGAAGGCGTAGGTCACCTGCGAGGCGGGCGTGAAGTCCGTGGACCAGTTGGTGCCCTGGGTGTCGGTCGTGCCCTGCTCGACCTTGGAGACATTGCCGTCGTCGTCGTAGGTGGTCTGTGTCGCCGGATAGGAACTGTTCACCTCGGGCCCGATCTTGCCGATCAGGTGGCGGTCGAGGTCGTAATAGAAGGTCGTCGTTTTCATATTGGCGTCGGTGGTCGAGGCCACGTTGCCGTACATGTCGTAGGTCGTCGAAGCGGTCGCCGACACCGCGTTGTCGCCCGACTTGGTCGTGGTCGAGATCAGTTGCAGATTGCTCGGCGTGGTCGAGTTGCCCTGCTGATAGGTGTAGGTGGTGACGATCTGGTTGGCCGTGCCGTCGCAGGAGCCGTCCGAGGTCCAGGTGACGTTGCCCCATTTGGTGGGCGAGCCCCAGTCTCCGGCGTCGATCTTGCATTTAACGATCTTGGTCAGCTTGTAGACGCCGGTCGAAGCCTCGACGATGGTCCCGGAGCTGTCCTTGTACCAGGCATTCTCCTGCGTATAGGTGTAGGTCGTCAGCGGCCGCTGGCCGTTGACCGCAGGACCCGTCACCGTCGCCACATAGCCGCTGTCGGAATCGTAGGTGTAGTCGGTCTCGTTGCCGTTGGCGTCTTTGACCCATGTCGCCTTGTTGCAATAGCGGTAATTGCTGGAATCGCAGCTCGACGGATATTTCGCCGTCGTCGTGATGGTCGGGGAGCCGCTACCGGAAACAGGAACCTTGTCGATTCGGTGACATTGCCGCGGCTGTCATAGATATATGTCGTCTTATTGGTCTCTGGATAATCGTGCTTCAGCCGGTTGTCGCCGTAATAGGAATAGGTATCTGTCAGATCGAGACCGGATGGGTCGAGCCTGTCCTCACCGGCATGCCTACATAGCTGTCCGATTTGACATAGCGCTCATGCCAAACCGGATCGGTGACTGTCATGCCCCGTACGACAGGTGGGCTATTCTACTGCACCTGATAACCCCAGGTGTTGGCGCCGTCGGTCACATCCATATGGAACGGATCGCATGCACTTGTGCAGTTGTCATAATCGTATTCGAGGTATTGCCCACCCGGTCGCGTCACCGTTTGCTGGTAGTGCGTGATGCCGCCTATCGTAGAAATCGTGTAACTGCTGCTGGTCGTGCTGGTGTGGCCTGCGCCGTCGGACACCGACCACGACCCTCGCTCCCGCTCGGATACCGTAGGTCATCGTCGGCCAGGAGTCGCTGGGCGTGCATGTCGTCGCCGATGGATCGCAATACTCATAGGCGTTGTTGATCGCCATGACGCTGACGATCTGTGAACTGCTGTTGAAGTTCGCCTTCAGCTCATAGCCGAGATTACTGGTGACCGACTGCATCGTGACGTTGGAGCTAAGGTCAGGAGCACAAAGCTCAGCTTTTCCCCATCGGCATAAGTTAGGGTGGAATTCAACCCGACCTGCGGTAGCTGACGCAGTGCAGGGCCGGGCTTGGCGCTGTGAAGACGGAAACAGCGCCCTGGCGATTGGTATAGGTGTACATGGTTCCATCTAGGTCAGCGACCGCCGGTCCCATAGGCCGGCGAAAACGTGTGCCGGACTCTGTGATTGTCTCCGGCTGACCCATCAGGGTGACAGTGTAGATTTGCGGCGACACGACCTCATACTTGACATTGCTGTTGGACCAATCCGTGACCCATTGTTGAGCATTCGTGTAAGGCGTCCAGGACAGGCCACCTTCATTGGGCTGACCCACCGATAAGTCGGTCCGTATAGCTTCGTTGCGCGGGTGGTCATTGACGCCGTTGGAATCGATGATCTGCGTCATCATCGGCGGCGGTAGGCCGGGATCGTCGGCGAAGACCGGTCCACTGCAAAGCGCTGCGTACGATGCCGCAATGGCCGTGATCAGGACTTTTCCGATCAGGCGCACGCGAAAGATGGTCTTCGTTTCAACACGGAATTGGTGGGCAATGCTGGACATGCTGCGGCCCCTTCGAAAGGCTGTGCGCGAATTCAGCTGCAGGTGGTTTCGCTGACGGTCGATGTGAGATTGCCGGCGTTGTCGTAGGTGTATTTCACGCACGATCCGTCGGTGTAGGTGACCTGGGTCAGCCGGCCGTAAGCGTCGTATTGATAGCATTCGGTGTCCGTGCTGCATTCGGAGCCTGTGGCCGCCGCGCTGGAAAGCATGGCCGCGCCGGCGACGAAGGATGCGATGGCCGCATAGGCAATGCGCCGTCCCCAACTTGCCATGGCTCGCCTCCCCTACTTCGACGCCGTGTGGATTCGGACCTGGTGTTGAAGCCCGGCGACGGCTGACTGCAGCTGCTGCATCGCCGACGCCGGTTTGGCGTTGGCAGCCTGCAGTGCGCCGATCTCGGCTTGTTGCCGCTGCATGGCCGCGGCCTGTTTATCGTTGGCGGCTTGCAGCGCGCCGATCTGCTTCTGTTGCTTCTGGATGGCGCCGGCCAGCACCGAGACCAATTGCGGACACTTGACGCCCTCGATCCGGCCGTCGCGGTAGGTGACGAACAGCGGGCTAATCTTCGCCATCTCCTCGGCGATGAAGCCGAAATCCTTCCCGTCGCCGTTCTTCCAGGTGAAGGTGACCGGGCGCATCTTTTCGACCTGCGAGAGCCCGAACGGAGAGGTCTGCACGTCCGTCTTGTAGCGGATGCTCGACGAGCAGCTAGCGATCACGCTTGAGCCGTCGATGCAAAGAGACGTCGAGCCGGACCCCAGCGTGTCCACCTTGATCTCGCCGTTGACTTCCAGCGTTCGATCCGGCGACGTTGTCCCGATCCCCACATTGCCGCCATTCAGATAGCTGACACCATCCCCTGCCACGTATGCCGTTGTGTTCCCCGAATCGTCCTCCAAAAGGAGGTCGTGGGCGTTCAAGCGCGAATGAGCGGTGTTTGTTCCCGAATAGTCATAGACATAAACACTGTTAGCCAAACTCGCCTCGGCGACATAGACGCGCGCCCCGGTCGGCTGCAGATACAAATATCCGCTGCCGGCCGTTTTGAGGTCCGAATAGATCGAGGTGTTAAAGGAAAGCTCCAACTGAGCGGCGGTATTGCGGACAATCAGCGGCACTCCGGGGGTCGATACCCCGATACCGACATTGCCGGACGAATCGACATGAAAATTTGCGCCGTTGCCCCCGACCTCGAAACCGCCGTCGGCGCGCAATATGCCCATTGTGTACGTGCCGCTTGAAAAATCGCCATTGTCGTTCAACCGAAGCCAGGTATTGCTGCTGTAGCCCGACATCGCCAGCTTGCCGTCCAAATCTATCCCGCTGCTGTTGCCGGTCGTATTGAGATCGAGCAGGTTCATCGGACTTGACGTTCCGATGCCGACATTGCCGGTGAAGCTCGGGCTCGCCAGCGGCGCTAGGCTGGTGTTCGCGCAACTGAGAATATCGTTGAAGTTCTGCATGACCTGGCTGGCATCGGCGGTCGTGCCGTTGCTGAGCGTGTAGGTGTAGGCGGAGCAGGTCGCTGCCGAAGCGGCCGACGAGGCGAGCGCTGTGAGTAGGCCGCCTGCGATAACGGCAAGAATTTTCCTGTTCATCAGGCACTCCATATTTGCTGCGTTCGGCGGGAGTGAGGGCGCAGAAGCGGCGCGGGGGTTGCAAACGGGCTGGACTGCGGACCTCGACAAGATTTCGTGAATTTTGAATACGCAGAACCGCTTCGCCTGACGTGCACATGGTCAGACGCTTTGGCAGATACTCAAAACAGGATGGGGCACGCCTCACGAACGCGAGACTATTCGTTGCTATCTGTGCGAGCATACCGCTTCTATACCTGCAATATATTCTGACAAATATTCACAGCTTTGTTGTTACGAACGTATGCATTGATAAAATGATGGTGCCTGGCGTTCATCATTATGGAGATGATGGCGCATGAGCGACGCGACGAAATCTGCTTTTAGTATCACGCCCTGACAGGGCGTTGACCGGGTTCGGTGGACGCTGCGAAAGGCCAAGACGCGATGCGCCGTCATTTGCAAGGCACTGTTCGGTGCCGCCAGGCCGGGCCTGACATCGGCGCAGAGTCCCGCCTGGACATCATGGCATCCGATTGACCCGGGGCCTGCCATAGGCGGACCTGCGACAAGGCGATCATGGCGACAGACGGTGTGGGCGTCACCGCCCGGCCCCGCCGGGGCCCCGGACACGGTCTTGCCGTGGTGTCTCCTGCGGGTGACGCGACCAAATCACTCCCCCGCAGAGCCGCGAGTTGGATCGCGGGTTGCGCCATTAGACCCCTCATGAGGGGTCTAATGGAGGGTCCGATAGACCCCATCGAAGAAATTTTTCGTCTGTGCCCGAAAATCCGCCAAATCGCCTGTCCAAGTGACTTGCAAGTGACTTGGCAGGTGACCTGTCACCCCCCTTGTTGACCCCTGTGTCCCCTCTGTTTGACCTCTCCGCCATTTAGACCCCCCTTGACTGTGGGGCCCGAGCCGGCACCCTGAACCCATCGCAAGGCCGTTCTTTCCGATTGTGTTTTGTAAGGAGAGAACCGCCATGCCCTTCCCCGAATCGCTATCCGCTCGGCCGCCTTGGGCCTGCACGCCATGCCGCTCCCCTGGTCGCGGGCCAGGCTTGCAGGCGAGCGCGAATCATGTTGGGACGTTAGCAGTGGTATCCCGCGCCATCGAACCTAATGCGTGGGGCCCTATGTCATCTAAAGACAATCCCTCCCTCCATCCGAGACGTTGCCCTGAAGTCCACGACTTCGGCATCGGGCAACTCTCGGCGCGTGCGTGCTCCGCCAATCGCCCGGACTTCGCCGTAGCCCGGCGACAGCTCTCTCAAGCTCTGGCGTTCAGGCCCTGTATCGGCCCTGCATCCGTCCTGTGCCGGTCCTGTATTTGGCCTGTATTGGCCTGCGTTGGCCCCGATATCGAGCCTGGATGCTCGCTGCATCGTCGCAGCACTGGCCGGTGCAGTCCGCAACGCCGTGGCCGGTCAACGGACGCAGTGTTTCCCGCATTCTCACTTGACGGCGCCGCCGGACGGGCTCAGCCTGCCGCCTCAGCTACTCTCACACTGCCACTGCGCCACTTCATTCCTTCTATTCGCTACAAAGGAGTGAAGTCGTGAGCCGTCATCGGCAAAGCCCACCTATGCGCCTGGCCCCGCCCGCCAACGACAATGGCGGGCCCGAGGCAGCTCCGGTCCAAGAGGCAGGCGCCCCTAGCGCTGCCAAGCGTGTGCCGCCAGTGACTGAGAGCTGCCCTGACAGCCCTGGCCAGGCCAAGGTGAGTCCTGCGGATCGTGGCTCCGATATTGTCCCAAGCCCTGCCGAGCCCCTGTCTCAGGTGACCGGCAGCCCTGCCGGCAAGAGCTGCCGCAGGTCTGGCAAGGCCTTGCGCGCCGAAGTCCGCATCTCGCCAGACCTGCCCGTCCAGCCGGTCGAGATTGAAGTGTTCGCTCAACTGCTGGAAGCTCTCGGTCCTGCCGCCAACGACAACGAGGATTGCCCATGAGCAAGCGCGTCGCGGTCTATGCCAGGGTCTCCACCACGCGGCAGGCGGAGAACGACATCTCCATTCCCGACCAGCTCGCCCAGGCCAGGCGCTATTGCCAGGCCAAGGGCTGGCACGTGGTGCGGGAGTTCGTCGATCCCGGCGCCAGCGCCCGCGACGACAGGCGGCCCGAGTTCCAAAGGTTGATGGACACCGCCTGCACCGATCCCTCGCCCTTCGATGTGGTGCTGGTGCACAGCCAGTCGCGCTTCTTCCGCGACACGGTGGGCTATGTGGCCTCCAAGCGCCGCCTGCAGAAGCACGGCGTCACGCTGGTCTCGATCACCCAGAACTTCGGCGAGGGCGCAACGGCGGAGTTTGCCGAAACCATCATGGCCGCCGCCGACCAGTACAACAGCGCCGAGACCGCCAAGCATGTCACCCGCACCATGCTGGAGAACGCAAGGCAAGGTTTCTGGAACGGGGCCAGGCCGCCCTTCGGCTATCGCACCGTCGTTGTCGAACAACGCGGCCAGCGCACCAAGAAGCGCCTTGAGATCGAACCCCGCGAGGCCGAGACCGTGCGTTTGATCTTCAAGCTGTTCCTCAAAGGCGACGGCAGCAAGGGCCCCATGGGCATCAAGGACATCGCCTCATGGCTCAATGCGCACGGTCTCACCCATCGTGGCACCGCCTTCTACACCGGCACGGTCCACCGCACCTTGACCGCCGAGACCTATGCGGGCACCCACCACTACAACCGGCATGACAGCCGGACGGGCAAGAAGCGGCCCCGGGACGAATGGGTGGCAATCGCCGTTCCCAAGATCATCCCCGCCAAGGACTTCAAGCGGGTCCAGGCGCGGCTGCACCTGCGCCGCCCCAACGTCACCGCCCCGCGCCTCGTCAACAGCCCTGTCCTGCTCACGGGTCTTGTGCGCTGCCACAGCTGCGGAGCGCCCCTGATGCTGCGCACCGGCAAGAGCGGACGCTATCGCTACTACACCTGCGCCAACGCACGGCTGAAAGGCCGCGCCGCCTGTCCCGATCCCGTCACCGTGTCCATGCCGCAGTTCGACAAGCTTGTGATCGCAGCGCTCGCCGAGCGGCTGCTCACGCCCGAGCGACTCACAAACCTCTTGGCCGAAGCCCACCGTCATCGCCGCGCCATCGCATCGAACGGTGCCCAGCGCAGAACAGCCTTGCGCAAGCAACTCACCGACACCGGCAAACAGCTGCAGCGTCTCTACACGGCGCTGGCCGAAGGCACCGTCACAGACACCGCATCGTTCCGTGAAATGGTCGAGGGCCTTGAAGCCCGGCGCGACCAAACCGTGCGCCTGCTCGACACCTTGGACAAGGAAACGCCGCCGCTCCGCCGCACACTCTCCAAAGCGCAGGCCGCATCGCTCGCAGCCAAGCTGCGCAACAGCCTGATCGAAGCACCGGCCCAGCTGCAGCGCCGCTACGTGCACGGACTGGTGTCGGAGATCGTCGTGAACCGCGACAAGGCCGTCATATCCGGCCCCAAATCCGCCATCGCGGCCGCCATCACATCCGGCGACGTTCCAGCCGCAGTGCCCACTTTTGTTCGGGAATGGCGCGCCCGAAGAGATTCGAACTCCTGACCCCCAGATTCGTAGTCTGGTGCTCTATCCAGCTGAGCTACGGGCGCCGCCGAAGGGCGCAGAACCTAGGCCACGGCTGCCGCCGAAGGCAAGCGCCGATCGCCGCTCTGCGGCCCCTCGCGCTGCGGCGCGGCGGCCGGCCCCGGCGGCTCCGGCCAGCGGGGGCCAAGTCCCGGAACAGTCCGCAATATTTGCGTGAACCGTCATGCGACTTGCCCTTGTCCCCGTCGCGTGCGGTGGTTAAGACTCCTAGGGGCCCCGAAATCGGAATAGCGGGGGCGCATGGGTGTTGGGCGCGTAGGGTGCCAGGCGTGGCCGGGGGCGGGCATATGCGATCCGCCGGAGCGGAGATCGATCAATGAGGGGAATTTTGGGTAGGCGGACGGGGCCCACGCGGTCCCTGGCGCTTTTCGCGGCCGCGTTGGTGGTTGGATTCGGGCTTGCCGCCTGCAGCACGATCGACAACACGCTGTTCGGGAGCGATGAAGAAACGGCCGAAGCGCCGCCGCCCGCTGCTGCGCCTGCTCCGGCGCAGCCCGAGGGCCTGCCGGGAACCTTGCCGTCCAGCTCAGCCGCCCAGCCTGTGTCCGCCGAGGAGGGAGCCGCCGCCCCGGCAGGTACGGCCGTCACCCCGGTCACGATCGATCCGGGCAGCGACACCGGCACCATCGTCAGCAAGACCATCGCCAGCCTGCGCGACGAATTGTCGGCCATGCAGGGCCGCCTCGTCGCCGCATCGAGCCAGCTGTCCAACCTCAAGGATGCCGCCACCGGCTTCACCGGCACTTACAATGCCGCCAAGGCGAATATCACGACGCATCTGCAGGTCGGCACCACGCGCGGCAATCCGGAGCTGGTGCGCCAGTGGAACACCAGCCAGAACGCGCTCGATTCGCTCACCGGCAACATCAATTCGGTCAACGCCATCGGCACCCAGGTGGCCGACGTCTCCTCGCGCGCCCATTACATCCTCAGCACCATCCAGGCGACCTACAATGTCTCCGGCGCGGTCGACGAGGATCATCGCCAGCTCGGCGTGCTCGAAGACGAGACCAATCAGACCATCGTGCTGATCGACCGGCTCCTGAAGCAGATCTCCGACGACATCCAGCGCCAGACCGCCTATGTCGCCAATGAGCGCGCCAACCTGACGACACTGGCCGCCGCCATCAAGAACGGCCAGGTCTATGGCGGCGCGCTGGGTATGGCTCCGGCCGCGGCACCCGTCAGCTACGGCATGGAAGGCGGAACGCCGCTGGTGACCATCCGCTTCGATCGCAGCAATGTCGACTATCAGCAGGTCCTCTACAACGCGCTGATGCAGGCGCTGCAGGTCCGGCCCGGCGCCACCTTCTCGGTGGTGGGCGTGTCGCCGACCAGAGGCAGCGCCGCCGCCGTGCAGCTCGCCCAGACCGCGGCCCAGCGCGACGCCCAGCAGGTGCTGCGCTCGATGACCGACATGGGCGTGCCGGGGGGCCGCCTCAACATCTCGTCGTCGACCGATCCGGCCATCATGTCGAGCGAAGTGCGCGTCTACGTGCGCTGAGGCGCGATCGGCTCTGAAACCAAAAGCGCGGGGGCCGCAACGCCGCCCGCGCTTTTTCATGGCTTTTTTCACGCCCGGCGCGGAAACAGCTCGCGATAGGATTTCATCTCGCCCAGCGTGTCTGCTTCATAGACGCCGCGGGCGATGGCGCGCGCCAGGCAATCGGCCGCCATAAGCCCCAGCCGCATGACCTCGCGATTGCGCTCTGCGCCAAGTTCGCGCTTTGCCGTCGTCACGGCGAAGACCAGATCGCCGTCGAAGGGCGTGTGCACGGGCCTCAGCGCGCGGGCGAAACCGTCTGCGGCCATGATCGCCATGCGCTTGAGCTCGACGCGGCTGAGCGCGGCATCGGTGGCCACCACCGCGATGGTGGTGTTGGCGCCCGGCCGCGCCCCCTTCATGTCGGCCGGCAGCTGCGATGCAACCGGCGCGGCATCGGGCCCGGGCCTTCGCCCGCCGAATTCGCCGCTCTGTTCATAGGGCCAGGCCCAGAACACATCGCTGCCCGGCATCAAAGGCGAGCCCACCGCGTTGACCGCGGCCAGCGCGCCGACGGCGAAGCCCGCCTCGTCGATCCACGAGGCGCTGCCGATGCCGCCCTTGTAGGCGCCGGCTTTGGCGCCAAGCCCAGCCCCGGCATTGCCGAGCGCGAAATCGGGACGCGCGGCATCGAAGGCGGCCGCGCCCAGCGCGCGATAGGGCGGGGTCTCGCCCCAGCCCTTGTCGCCGCCATTGGCGAGGTCGAACAGGATCGCGGCCGACACCACCGGCACGGCCGGCGCGCCGGGCGCGATGCGGAAGCCGCGGCCAGCCGCGGCCAGCCGGCCCTGCACACCACCCGCCGCATCGAGGCCGAAGGCCGATCCACCGGACAGCACGATGGCGTCGATGGCCTCGACCAGCGATTCCGGCTCAAGCGCTGCGACCTCGCGCGTGCCCGGCGCCCCGCCCCGCACATCGGCGACGGCCACGAACGGAGCCTCGCCGACGAGCACGGTGACGCCGGTGCGCACGCGCAGGTCCGCGGCCTGACCCACCGTCAGGCCAGCCACGTCGGTAATGAGATTGCGCTTGCCGGGACCTGCCATTTCCGATGCCCAGCCTTGATGGGGTACGGTTTTGATCTAGACTCAAGCACGCGTCAACGACAAGCGTTGGCGCGGGACGATAACAAGAAGGCGCTCAAAACAGCGCCTTAGGGACGAAACGGGTGGATCGCCCGGCCGCCGGCGGCCGGCAACAAATCGGTATCTGTCGCGTGGGCGCGGATGCGAACTTCGGGTTCGGCCGTTCGCGTTTTCCGAACGTACCGTTCGCGGCAGAAAAATGCGACAAGGGAGGAGCACAAAGTGGCTGTTGCATCGAATGGCGCTGGAGGCCAACCAGGCCAGGGGCGCTGGGACGTCGCCTATGAGTTCAAGACGGTTCTGCTGCTGACCCTCGCCTTCGGGCTGGTCGGCCTCGACCGCTGGATCCTGCCGCCGCTGTTCGCGGCCGGCATGGGCAAGGATCTGGGGCTCGGGCCCGCCGATCTGGGCGAGCTGGTGGGCATTCTCGGCATCGCCTGGGGCGTCTCGGCCATCCTGATGGGCGGGCTCTCCGACCGCATCGGCCGCCGCAACGTGCTGGTGCCGGCGGTCGTGTTGTTCTCGATCCTGTCCGGCCTGTCCGGCTTCGCGATGGGCATGGCGAGCCTGCTCGTCATCCGCGCCATTATGGGCGTGTCGGAAGGTGCGGTGGCGCCGACCGGCGTGGCGGCGGCAGTGGAAGCCTCCCATCCTTCGCGCCGCGGCATGAACAATGGCCTGTTCCAATGCGCCTTCGCCTTGTTCGGACTGGCGCTGGCGCCGATCCTGGCGACCCAGCTCATCCAGGTCACCTCATGGCGCAACGTCTTTCTGATCGTCGGCATCCCGGGCCTGATCGTAGCCATCCTTCTGTGGTTTGTGATCCGCGAGCCGCTGACGATCACCGGCGAAGGCAAAGGCGCGCCCAAGCGTGTGCCGTGGCTGGAGATGTTCAAGCACCGCAACATCCCGTTGGGCATGATCGGCCTGCTGTGCGCGATGGCCGGCATCTTCGTCATCAGCGCGATGATGCCGAGCTATCTGACCGGCTATCTCCATCTGACCGCGCAGGACATGGGCTTCGTCACTGCGGCCATCGGCCTTGGCGGCTTCCTCGGCCAGTTCTCGGTGCCGGCGCTGTCCGACCTGTTCGGCCGCAAGCTGGTGTCGGTGGTGGCCTTCGTGATCTCGGCCGCCTTCCTGTTCTGGTTCATCCAGACGGGCGTCAACCTGCCCTTGCTGTTCGCGCTTCTGTTCGTGGCCTCATGGGCCAATTTCGGCGCGCTGGCGCTGATCGCCGGACCGCTTGCCGCGGAGGCCGCGCCGCTCGGCCTGATCTCCTCGGCCTCGGGCCTCATCATCGGCTGCGGCGAGATTTTCGGCGGTGGCGTGGCGCCTGCCATCGCCGGCGGCATCGCCCAGGATTACGGGCTGCAATACGTACTCTATTTCGCGATGGGCGGGCAGCTTCTGGGCATCATCGTCAGCCTGTTCTTCCAAGAGACCGCACCGAAGCTCACCCACAAGGGCGAAGGCGAGGTCTCCGATCTCGACCGCTTCGAAGACAGTCACGGGGGCAGGATCACCGCACCAGAGAGTTGATGCGGACCACCCCTGGGGTTGGGGCGCGTCATCCGGGGAGGCCGCGGGGGGCCTCCCCTTTTTTTGCTCGAAAAATTTTCGCGCCACCCCTTGAAGCGTGACGCTGCGATCCCCATTTCGCCTAAATCACCGAAATTCCGTCAGCCCAGCCCCCGCGCCACCACGAACAGGCGCCGGAAGGGATAAAGCGTGACCCCGCTTTGCCGCATCGGATAGGCCGCGGCGACGCCATCGCGATAGATCTCAAGGAATTCCGCCCGTTCATCGTCGTCGAGCGCCGCCGCGAAGGGCCTCAGCCCCGTGCCGCTCATCCAGCGGAAAACGGCGTCTTCGCCCCTCAACACCTGAACGTAATTGGTCTGCCACAGATCGATGGACGAGGCGCACCCTTCCAGCACGCCGAAATACTCCTCAGGAGCAAGCACATGCCACCAATCTCGAACACCCTCGAATTTGTGCGCCCAACTTTTGCCTATCGCCGCCGCGCGTATGAGCGTGTGGCACGGCTGATCGAAATTGCGCGGCACCTGCATGGCGAACGTGCCGCCTTGCGCCAGAAATCCCATCAGCCGCGGCAGCAATGCGCGGTGGCCGGGCAGCCATTGCAGAGTCGCGTTTGAGAAGATGACATCGTAGCGCAGCTCCGGCGCCCATTGGGCGACGTCGCTCAGAATCCAGTTTGCGTGGACGGGCGAATTGCGCGCGGCGGCCAGCATGTCCTGCGAATTGTCGATGCCGTCGATCGCGGCATCGCGCCAGCGCGCGGCCAGCAGCGCGGTCGAATTGCCCGGCCCGCAGCCGAGATCGGCGACGCGGGCGGGCGCTTCGCCGGCCACGCGCGCCAGCAGGTCTATGGCCGGCCGCGTGCGCTCGGCGCCGAAATCGAGATAGGTCTTGGGATCCCAGGCCATGGTTCAGCTTTCGTGCAAATCGGGAATCTCGATGCGGAAGCGCGTGCCCGTTGGCCCGCTCTCGACCAGCGTGACATCGCCGCCATGGGCGCGCGCCAGATCGCGGCTGATGACCAGACCGAGCCCGGTGCCGCTGGTGCGCCCGACGCTGGCGAAGGGCTCGAACAGATGCGCGCGCGCCGTCTCGGCGAGGCCGGGGCCGTTGTCGGCAATGTCGATCAGCACGTGGCGGCCCTGGCGTTTGGCGGTGACGGATATCCGGCCGCCGGCGCTCGCGGCCTCGGCCGCGTTGCGCATGAGATTGACGAGGATGCGATAGAGCTGTTCGGGATCGGCGTCGATCTCGAGCGTCTCGGGCATTTCGCAGCACAGCGAGAGCTCCTTGCCGGCGGCGGCGGCGCGGGCGTCTTCGCCGGCTTCGCCCGCGACGGCCGCGAGCGGCAGGCGTTTGCGCGCGGGGGGCAATTCGTCGGCGCGGCCATAGCGCAGCGTCGCCGTCGCCAGCGTCACGGCGCGGTCGAGGGCGGCGACGATGCGCGGCGCCAGCCGTTGCACCACCGGATCGTCGACCGCCGAGAGCCGGTCGGAGGCCAGTTGCGCGCTCGACAATATGTTCCTGAGGTCGTGCTGGATCTTGGCCACCGCGGCGCCCAGCGCGGCCAGCCGCGCCTTCTGCTGCAGGAAGCCATAGATGTCGCGCTGCATGGCCGCGAGCTCGCGCTCGGTGATGCCGATCTCGTCGCGCCGCAGCGAGGCGGCGACGATGCGGCCCGGGTCTTCGGGATTGTCGTGGAAGGCGATCATGGCGCGCGTGATGCGCCGCATAGGACGCACGAAGATGAAATAGAGGCTGAAGAACACCAGCATCGCGGTGACCGCCGACAGCAGAAGCGCGAGCAACAAGATGCGCTGGGCATAGAGAACCAGGGCCGTGCGGATCGGCGCCTCGCCCACGATCAACTCGACGGTCTCCGCGCCCTTGATGGGCGTCGGCGAGATCACGTGCAACACGCGGCTGCCGCCATTTGCGATGCAATCGACGGCGAAATAGATGTCGTCGAGGAGGGTGTCGCTGCGCAGATCGACGGTGACATCGATCTTCGCCGGCATCTGCGTCACCAGGAACAATTCGCGCTGCTCCGGTCGCTCCAGCATCACGGCGGTCGCGCCGGCGCGCGCCAACAGCTCGCGGCGAAGCTCGGCCGACAATTGCTGGCCGCCCGGCTCGGTGAAGGGCAGGATCGCGATCTCCGCCGATTCGATATGGGATTCGAGAAGGTCGCGGTAGTTGCGCCCGATCGAGGGAAAGAAGATCGCCACTTCGGTGACCATCACGAAGGCCAGCGTCAGCAACAGCAGCCGGCCCGAGAGGCTGTGGGCAACCAGCCTCCAGGCAGCACCCAGACCTTTGGCGAGACGTCCCGGCATGTCGCCATCAAGCACGATCATCGGGCGAAATTGAAGCGCAGCCTCAGCCGAACAGGCCCAGAACCCGCACCAGCGCCCGCGACCGCCAGCCCAACAGTGCCGGCATATAATAGGTGCCCGCCGCGCGTTTGGTGATTTCACCCAGCGTCGGATAGGCCATGGTCATGGAGGCGAGCGCGGAGAGCTTGATTTTCTGCCTGAGCGCCAGCGCCATGAGCCCGATCAGTTCGCCAGCATGGGGCCCGGCGATGGTGGCGCCGACGAGCCGGCCGCGGCGGCCCACCACCAGCTTGGCGAAACCGTCGTCGCGGCGGGCGGTGGCGGCGCGATCATTGCCTGCGAAGTCTGCGCGCGCGACGCGCACACGTGGATCGGCGGCGCGCGCCTCTTTCTCCGTGAGCCCGACCTGGGCCAGCTCCGGATCGGTGTAGGTGACGCGCGGGATCGCCGAATAGTCGGTCCTGACCGGCAGGCGGAACAGCGCGCTGCGGATCACCAGACCGGCGTGATAATTGGCGACATGGGTGAAGCGCGGGGCGGCCGTGACGTCGCCCACGGCATAGACGTGCCGGTTCGTCGTCCTCAGCCCCCGATCGACGGCGATGCCGCGCGCGTCGTAGGCGATATGGGCGGCGTCGAGGCCGAGCTCTTCGACATTGGGCTTGCGCCCGACTGCGATCAGCACGTGGCTGGCGGCGATGGTGGTGTCCCCCGCATTGCTTGCGACCAGGACTTCGAGGCCCGATTGCGTGGGCATGAAGGCCTTGACCTTCGCGCCTTCGTGCAAGCTCACGCCTTCGCGGACAAGGGCTGCGCGCACGACGGCCGCGGCCTCTTCGTCCTCGCGCGGCAGGATGCGCTCGGCCTCCACGATCGTGACGCCGCAACCGAGGCGGCGATGCGCCTGGGCCATCTCGCAGCCCATCGGTCCGCCGCCGACGATCAACAGATGAAGCGGCAGGGAATCCTTGTCGAAGATGGTTTCGTTGGTGAAGAACGCGATCTTGTCGAGCCCGTCGATCGGCGGCACGGCCGACCGCGAGCCCGTCGCGACGACGAAGCGGCGCGCAACGATGCGCGCCTCGCCCGCTTCGACGGTATCGCCGTCGACAAAATGCGCGGGCGCGCGGATCACGGTCGCACCCAGGCTTTCGAAACGGGCTTGCGAATCGTTGGGCGCGATCTTCGCAATCACATCTCTCACATGGGCGTGAACCGCGGCGCCATCGATTTGAGGGGCGTGCGCGCGAATACCGAAGCCTTCGGCCGCGCGTATCGTCTGCGCCACGGACGCGGCGGCCAGCAGGGCCTTCGAGGGCACGCAGCCCGCATTCAGGCAGTCGCCGCCCATTTCGCCCTTTTCGATCAGCACGGTCTTGCGGCCGAGCTGGGCGGCACCGGCGGCCACGCTCAGCCCGCCCGAGCCCGCACCGATCACGCAGATATCGGCCTTAATCGTTTGCATGAGCGCCTCGCAAGGCCCGCCACAGGACCGGCAACAGCGACAGCAGGGCCAGCCCGATCAGCGGCAGGAAAATCGCCGGCCTGAAGATAAGGCCGAGGTCGGGGCTGCCTCCGGCGTCGAACACCTTGCCGAGTCCGTTGCCGAGGCCGGTATAGACGAGCGTGCCAGGAACGGTGCCGATTGCCGTGGCCAGCACGTAAGGCCGCAGGCCCACCCCCAGAAGCCCGGCCCCGAGATTGACGAGGAAGAACGGAAACAGCGGCACCAGCCTGAGCACCAGGAGATAGTTGAAGGCGTGCGCGTGCAAGCCGTCCTCCATCGCCGCGATGCGCGGACCCACGCGGCTGCGGATCGGCCCGGCAAGGGCCGTGCGGGTGGCGAGGAAGATGACGGTGGCGCCTATGGTGGCGGCGACGACGACGAGGCCGCCGCCTTCCCAGGTGCCGAACAGGAAGCCGCCTGAGATGGTCATCAGCGCGCCCACCGGCACCGAGAGGGCCACGATCAGCGCATAGACGGCAACGAAGACAAGCGCGGCCACGAACGGGTGGGCGGCGACCCAGCCCTCGATCATCCGGCGGTTGGCCCTCAGCGCCTCGAGAGAAAGCTGGTGCTCCAGCCCGAAAGCGAAGAACAGCGCAAATCCAAGGGCCAGAACGGCCAGTGGCGCGAAGCGGCCGATCCGGAATTTCCGGGCTGCGGGAGCCGGCGAAGCCGGGCGCTCGGGGCCGCGTTCGAGCCTGTCTGTGGATGATTCCATTCTGTCACATTTATTTCATCTACACCGTCACTGGCGCGTAACATTCCGGGCCTATCGCGGGACACGTTAACGCCCACCTGAGTTCACTTTTCAACCATCTTCGGAGGCAAGGATGCTTCGACGTCTTTCCGCGGCGCTGGCCGCATTGGTCCTGTTCGCGTCGGTACCCGCGGTTGCGGCGACAACCATGAATGGCGCGGGCAGCACCGCCATCTACCCGGTCCTGTCGATCTGGGCTCAAAGGTACCACGTCAAGACTGGCGACAATATGAATTACCAGGCCATCGGTTCGGGTGGCGGCATCGCCCAGATCACGGCCAAGACCGTCGATTTCGGCGCCACAGACAAACCGCTGACACCGGAAGCGCTGGACAAAGCGGGCCTGATCCAGTTTCCGATGATCATTATCTCGATCGTGCCGGTGGTGAACCTTCCGGGCATCAAGCCCGGTGAGCTGGTGATCGACGGCCCGACGCTCGCCGACATCTATCTGGGCAAGATCACCAAATGGAACGATCCGGCGCTGATGAAGCTCAACCCCAAGGTCAAGCTGCCCGACAGCGCGATCACGGTCGTCCATCGCTCCGACGGCTCTGGCACGACCTTCAACTTCACCAATTATCTCGCCAAGGTCAGCCCCGAGTGGCAGTCCAAGATCGGTGATGACACCTCCGTTGCGTGGCCGGTCGGCCTCGGCGGCAAGGGCAATGCCGGCGTGGCGGCCACCGTGCAACAGACCGCCGGCTCGCTGGGCTATGTCGAATTCGCCTACGCGACCCAGAACCACATGACCTACATGGACATGATCAACATGGACCACAAACATGTGATGCCGACCATGACGTCCTTTTCGGCCGCGGCCAGTCATGCCGATTACACCAAGAACAAGAACTTCTACCTGATCCTGACCGATCAGCCCGGCGAGGCCAGCTGGCCGATCGTCGGTTCGACCTGGGTTCTGATGCGCCCGGACCATGCGGCCGCCACCAACCACGACGTGCTCGAGTTCATGGATTGGTCGCTGCACAACGGCCAGGCCGACGCCGAGAAGCTCGACTACGTCCCGATCCCGCAAAGCGTGGTCAAGCAGATCGAGGCGTCCTGGACCAAGGACCTTCCGGGCGCCTGGAAGTGATCTCCCCGGCGTTTGTCCGCGGATAGCTCCGGCCCGCCGCACAGACGCAAATCGGACCGGCCGGGCCTGCCCCGGCCGGTTCATTTTTGGGCACCCGCAGTGCAGCGTCCTCCAAGGCGGGCAGGCCCGTCTCCCGGCGTTGACAGGCCGGGCCTGCCCGCCTAGAACCCCGGCTCCCCGACGGCGGGCCGGCGCCCCCAAGGAGCCTTAAGGCCATGAAACGGACCTATCAGCCCAGCAATCTCGTGCGCAAACGCCGCCATGGCTTCCGTGCGCGGATGGCCACCAAGGCCGGGCGCAGGGTGCTGGCGCGCCGTCGCGCCCACGGCCGCAAGAAGCTGTCGGCCTGACGGCCTCGCCCGACAGCGTGCCCGGCCCGAACGCGGCACTGGCCATGGACCGTCTCAAGACCCGCGCCGATTTCCTGCGTGCCCAGAAGGGCGCCCGCCGCCGCCGGACGGGACTGACGCTCGAGGTCTGCGCCACGCCTGACCGTTTCGCCGCCCCGGGCCGGCTGCGCGTGGGCTTCACGGCCAGCCGCAAGGTGGGCGGAGCCGTGGAGCGCAACCGCGCCAAACGCCGGCTCAGGTCCGCGGCTGCGGCCTTGCTTCCCCTTTCAGCGGTGGAGGGCAATGACTATGTTCTGATCGCCCGGCGCGAGACGCTGACACGGCCGTTCGACGGCCTGCTTGCAGATCTCGCCAGCGCACTCCAAGCGACCCATGCCAGTTCAGGCCGGTCGAAAACGGGAGGGTTCCCGTGACGGATCGCCCCTCAATGCTGTTGCGTGCCTGCGCTGGTGGCGGCGCTGGCCGCGCCGATCCATGTCTATCGGCTGTTCATCTCGCCGCTTCTGCCGCCCTCCTGCCGCCACACGCCGAGCTGTTCGGCCTATGCGCTGGAGGCGCTGCACGTCCATGGGCCCCTGAAGGGCCTGTGGCTGGCGGCGCGGCGCATCGGCCGCTGCCATCCCATCACCTGGCTCGGCGGATCGTCGGGCTTCGACCCGGTTCCGCCCGCCAGACAAAGCTTCAAGAATTAGATGAATGAAAATCGCAACCTGATCCTCGCCATCGTGTTGTCGGCAGCCGTCTTGTTCGGCTGGCAATATTTATTCGGCAGCACGCAGACGCCGGCGAAGAAACCGCCCGAGGCCCAGACCACGTCGCAGACGGTGTCGGCGCCGCAGCCGGCAGCGCCTGGCGCGCCCACCGCCGCCGGACCCGCCGCCACGCACGAACTGAGCCGCAAGGAGGCGCTGGCCCAGAGCGGCCCGCGCGTTGCGATCGACACGCCCATGGTGGATGGCTCGATCCGGCTGAAGGGCGCGCGCTTCGACGATCTGCTGTTCAAGCACTATCACACCACCGTCGACCCCAAGAGCCCGGAGATCGACCTGCTGTCGCCGCAGGGCAGCGCCCATCCCTATTACACCGTGTTCGGCTGGGTGGCCGCGCCCGGCGAGACCGTGAAGATGCCGGGCGCCACCACGCTATGGACGCTCGCCAAGGGCGACCGGCTGACGCCGTCGACGCCGGTGACGCTGACCTGGGACAACGGCCAGGGCCTGGTCTTCACCCGCACGATTTCGGTCGACGACGACTACATGTTCACCGTGCATGACACGGTGGACAACAAATCGTCCGGCCGCGTGACGCTCTACCCTTACGCCTATGTCGCCCGCGAGCGCGCGCCGAAGCAAATCGGTTCGTCATGGTACCTGCATCTGGGCTTTGTCGGCGTCGCGAACGGCTCGCTCAAGGAAGCGACCTACAGCGATTTCAAGGACAACAAGCCGCCGCAGACCTTTTCCTCGACCGGTGGCTGGGTCGGCATCACCGACAAATACTGGATGGCCGCCGTCATCCCGCCGCAGGACACGCAATATGACGGTGCCTATCGCGGTTCCGGCCCCAATGGCGATGCGGCCGATCAGGCCGATTACCGCCTGCCGGCTCAGACCGTCGCGCCCGGCGCCAGCACGAGCGTGACCCAGCGCCTCTTCGCCGGCGCCAAGGTCGTGGCCACGCTCAACAATTACGAGGACAAAGGGGGCGTTCAGCGCTTCGATCTCGCCGTCGATTGGGGCTGGCTGTGGTTCTTCACCAAGCCGATCTTCTGGCTACTCGATCTGTTCTATCGCTACATCGGCAATTTCGGCGTCGCCATTCTGCTGCTGACGGTGACGATCAAGCTTCTGTTCTTCCCGCTCGCCAATCAGTCCTACAAATCGATGAGCCGGATGAAGAAGCTGCAGCCGGAGATGACCAAGATCAAGGAGCGCTTCGCCGACGACCGCCAGCGTCAGCAGACGGAGATGATGGAGCTTTACAAGCGCGAGAAGGTCAATCCGGTCTCGGGCTGCCTGCCGATGCTGATCCAGATCCCGGTGTTCTTCTCGCTCTACCAGGTGCTCTACGTCACCATCGAGATGTATCACGCGCCCTTCTTCGGCTGGATACAGGATCTTTCCGCGCCCGACCCGACCTCGATCGTCAACCTGTTCGGGCTTCTGCCCTATCACGTGCCGGCCTTCATACCGGCCTTCCTGTCGATCGGAATCTGGCCGGTTATCATGGGCTTCAGCCAGTTCATTTCGACCAAAATGAATCCGACGCCGGCCGATCCGGTGCAGGCCAAGATGTTCGCCTTCATGCCGCTGATCTTCACCTTCATGATGGCGGGATTCCCGGCCGGGCTGGTGATCTACTGGACCTGCAGCAATCTTCTGACCGCGGCCCAGCAATATCTGGTGATGCGCCGGCAGGGCGTCGAGGTGCATCTGTTCGAGAACCTCAAGCTGGGCCAGCTCGGCCGCTGGCTCGCGGCCCCCTTGCGCAGCCGGCGCAATGACTGACGAGGACGCGGGGCCGGATGCGGCGACTGACGAGGACGCGCGCAAGCTCTTTGCAGGCGCTTGCGAGTTCGTGGCGGGCGCGGCCGTGGCCGATGCGATTCCGCCGGCGAGGTTTTCCGAATTCGCCTTCGCCGGCCGTTCCAATGTCGGCAAATCGAGCCTGATCAACGCACTCACCGGACGGACGAGCCTGGCGCGCGTCTCGCAGACCCCCGGCCGTACCCGTCAGATCAATTTCTTCGCGCTTGGCGGGGCCTGCATGCTGGTGGACCTGCCGGGCTACGGTTACGCCAAGGTCTCCAAGCAGCTCTCCGCCGACTGGCAGCAGCTCATCTTCGCCTATCTGCGCGGGCGGGCGAGCCTCAGGCGCGTCGTGCTTCTCGTCGACGCGCGCCGCGGCATCGGCGAACACGACGATGAGGTGATGGCGATGCTCGATGCCGCCGCGGTCTCCTACCTGGTCACGCTGACCAAAACAGACACGCTCGCACCGGCCGAGCGCGAGGCGGCGCAGAGCGGCGCACTCGCCCGGGTTTCCAGCCATACCGCGGCCTATCCCGAGGTGCTGGCGACCTCGGCCCGGAGCGGGGCCGGACTCGATGCGCTGAGGCGCCACCTGGCCGCGCTGGTGGCCACCTGACCTTTGCGTTATAAGGCCCGCGTTTTGGCCGCATGGTCTCGAAAAGTTGCGCGCCTTTTCGGACAAGACCATGCGCCCGCTAATAGAAGAGAGCGAAGTCGCGGGCGATTTCGCTTAGAGCAATTCCAGGAAAAGTGCGAGCGGTTTTCCGTCCGGAATTGCGTGAAAACAAAGAGTTAGAGCGGATCGTCGATTCCGTGAAACGATGATCCGTTCTAGGGAGCCCTCCATGGCGCTGCAGGACGATCTGAGCCAGGACAAGAATCTGCGGCAGATGGCACGCTGGCGCCAGACCGCGCGCGTGCTCGTCGAGGCGCTGCCCTTCATCCTGCGCTATGACGGCCAGACCATCGTCGTCAAATATGGCGGCCACGCGATGGAAGGCGGCGTATCGCAGAACTTCGCCCAGGACATCGTGCTGATGAAGCAGACCGGCATCGACCCCGTGGTGGTCCATGGCGGCGGCCCCCAGATCGGCCAGATGCTGAAGCGGCTGGGGATCAAGTCCGAGTTCGTCGACGGCTTGCGCGTCACCGATGCTTCCGCGATCGAAGTGGTCGAGATGGTGCTGACCGGCTCGATCAACAAGGCCGTGGTCAGCGGCATCAATGCCGCCGGCGGGCGCGCCGTCGGCGTCTCCGGCAAGGACGGCAATCTCGTCGTCGCCCGCAAGCTCGAACTGGTCAAGAACGATCCCAAGACCGGCGAGCGCATGCTCATCGATCTGGGCTTCGTGGGCGAGCCAGAAGCGGTCAATCCCGAGGTCCTGCAGACGATCATGCGTTCCGATCTCATTCCGGTGATCGCGCCCATCGGCGTCGGCCACAAGGGCGAGACCTACAACATCAATGCCGACACGGTGGCCGGCGCGGTGGCCGGGGCGATCTCGGCGGCGCGCCTGGTGCTTCTGACCGATGTCGAGGGCGTGCTCGACCGCGAAGGCAAGCTGATCTCGCGGCTCACCGTCTCCGAAGCGCGCACGCTCATCAAGGACGGCACGATTTCCGGCGGCATGATCCCCAAGATCGAGACCGCGATCAAAGCCGTCGATGCCGGCGTGCGCGCCGCCGTGATCCTGGATGGGCGCATCCCGCATGTGCTGCTGCTCGAAATCTTCACCGAGCACGGCGCCGGAACCATGATCACGGCGGAATGAACGCGGCACGCCGGCTCGGGTCCGCGTTCGCGCTGCTTGTGCTCGCCGCCGCCTGCCTCTGCAAACCGGCCGAGGCCGCGCTCAGGCTGTGCGACCGCACCAGCTATATCCTCTATGCCGCGACCGGAGCAGCGAGCGGCGATGCGATCGCGACCCGGGGCTGGACGCGGATCGTGCCGGGCGGCTGCGTGACCGCGATCGATGGCCCGCTGACGGCAAGCGCCTACTACGTCTATGCGCGGACCTCGCAGGCTCATAGCGGAGCGGCGCATGCCTGGGGCGGGCGTGCCGAGCTCTGCGCCGAGACGGTCGATTTCACGGCGACGACGCCGGCCGCCAGCGGCCGATGCGCCACCGACGACGCCTTCGCCGTGCCGTTCGCGCGCATCGACACAAGGGGCAAAGCCGACTGGACCATGACCTTCACACAGTCCCCGCCGCTGGCCACGGCCGTGGCCGCGCGCCAGGCCGGCCTCGTCCGCCTGCTCGGCGATATCGGCGCGCCCGTGGGCAAGGGGGCGAGCGCGGCGCACGCCCTCGATAAATTCCGTATACGGATGAAAATGGCGGCGTCCGCTGGGCCGAATGATCTCTTCGACGCGCTGGAGACCGAGGCGCTCAAGATCGCCGCGCCCGCGGGCTTTTCGGTCTGCAACGACACCGACCGTCCGGTGTGGGCGGCGCTGGGCTTCCTGCGCGGCAAGGCCTGGGTCAGCCAGGGCTGGTGGAAGGCCGAACCTGGCGCCTGCGCGCATGCGATCCCGAACAGGCTCGCGATGGACAAGGTCTATCTTCTGGTCGAACGCGCGGACGGCAAGAAGCTGGTCACCGGGCCGGAGACGTTCTGCGTCACCAATATCGAATTCGAGATCGAGCGGCGGGCCGACTGCGCCGCGCGCGGCCTGATCGCTTCTGGCTTCGCCGTCACGAATACAAAGGGGCATTCGGGCTACGCCGCCCATGTCAGCGAGAACGGCCTGTTGCCGCCGCTCGAAGGCCAAGATTAATCGTCGAGGCCGAAATAGCTGAGATGCCAGCGCATCTCATCGTCGGTGAGCGGGAAGCCCACGCCCTCGCGGGCCGGCAACAGGTCCGGCGCGGGCAGGCGCAGCACCAGACTCTGGATTTTGAAGGCCACGCGCATCGACAGTCCCGCCCGCCACACCAGCGCCGTGAGCGGCTTGGCCAGGCGCGAATCGAAGATCTTGTGCACGACGTCGAGCGGCGCGCCGGCCAGCCGGCCGAGCGCGTGGACGAGGATCTCGCGCTGGCCGTCCTGGGCGGCGGTGATCAGGAAGCGATCGTCGAGCGTGCCTTCGCGATGCCGCGCGGCGACCACCGCGGCAGCGTTTCCGAGATCGCCGTCGCCGTCCAGCCGGTCCTGCATCTTCTGGCGCAGAATGGTGCGCGTCTTGGCGTCGAGCTTGTTGCGCTCGGCGAGGATTTCGATCAGGGCCGCGCTGACGAAGCCGGCGATGCGGCGCATGGCCCGCTGCGACAGGTCGTTGCGCAGCACCAGGGGGCCATGCCAGGCCTCGATGTGTTCGGCATGTTCGACGATCTTCTCCAGTGTCTTTTGCCGGATATGCGCATTCGCGTTCTTCAGGAGGGCGGCAACCGAAGGAATGTCCATGGCGGCGGCAATGGCGTCGCTGACACTGGCGCTGAGCGGCTGGCGCTTGGCGATGGCTTCCAGCGCGTGGCGGGCCTGCGAGGTGGTGATGATGTCGATCAGATCGGAATCGGACAGCAGCGGCGAAAATTCGAGAATCGGCGCCGACACCGCGGCGACATCGTGCGCAAGCTTGGAGACGATCTTCTTGGGCACGCAATCGAGGCGCTTGATCTCCTCGGCCAGGATCTTGCGCACGCGCGGCAGCTGGTCCTCGGCCAGGCATTTGAGCGTCTCCAGCGTCAGCTTGCGCACGTCCTTGCTCTCCGAGCGGGTCAGGCCCGGCAAGAGCCGGCCGATCTTGCGCGCGAGCTCGCCGCGCACGTCGTCGTCGGAGCTGTCGGCGAGGAACCGGTTGGTCTGGGCCGACGCTGCCGGATTGGCGGCGACCGCCCGGCGCGCGGCGACCGTGCCTTCACGGGCGATGAAGGCCAGAACCTCGGGATCGGCGTCGTGACGGTGCGCAAGCTCCTCGCGCAACTCCTGGCCGCGCTCGGCCAGAAGGCGCAGCACTTCATCCCGGCTCAGGTGGCGTGCCTGCCCATCCGTCCGGCTGTTGGTGTTCGCGTCAGCCATCCGCGTCTCCCGTTGCGGTCTTGAATCGTCACAAGTTTCGGAAATTGCTGTTAAATCCGCATGAACAGAGAAGGTAAACGGGCGCCTTTTCAAAGCCGGGCCGAGCTTGGGCCCGGTGCTTAACGGCGCGCTTGCGGGGCGGGGCCGGCTCCAGTACCAAGCGCCGGCGGCCAAGAACCGGATTTGGCAGGAGCGAACATGACCAGCATGGCCGAGCTCGAGGGGATCATCGAAGCCGCCTGGGAAGCGCGCGACACCGTCACCGCGGCCACCACCGGGCCGGTGCGCGAGGCGGTCGATGCGGCATTGGACGCGCTCGATTCCGGAGCCGCCCGCGTCGCCGAACGGCGCGACGGGGCCTGGCATGTCCATCAATGGCTGAAGAAGGCGGTGCTGCTGTCCTTCCGCCTGAACGACATGAAGCCCATTCCCGGCGGACCCGGCGGGGCGCCGTGGTGGGACAAGGTCGAGTCCAAATTCCTGGGCTGGAGCGCGAACCGCTTCGCCGTGGCCGGATTCCGCGCCGTGCCGGGCGCCATCGTCCGCCGCTCGGCCTTCATCGGCAAGGGCGCGGTGCTGATGCCGTGCTTCGTCAATCTCGGCGCCTATGTCGGCGCCGGCACCATGGTCGACACCTGGGCCACCATCGGCTCCTGCGCCCAGATCGGCACGCAATTGCCATATCTCGGGCGGCGCCGGCATCGGCGGCGTGCTCGAACCGCTGCAGGCCAACCCGGTCATCATCGAGGACAATTGCTTCATCGGCGCGCGCTCCGAAGTGGCCGAAGGCGTGATCGTGGGCGAGGGCTCGGTGCTGTCGATGGGCGTCTATCTGGGCCAATCGACCAAGATCGTCGACCGCGCCACTGGCGAGATTTCTCTATGGCCGCGTGCCGCCCTATTCGGTGGTGGTCTCGGGCACGCTGCCCGCGGGCGCGAACCAGCCCTCGCTTTATTGCGCCGTGATCGTCAAGCGCGTCGATGCGAAGACCCGCGCCAAGACCTCGATCAACGAATTGCTCCGGGATTAGCGATGGCCAAGACTCCGATGCCATCGCTCTGGCCCAGGCGCTGATACGCTGCCCCTCGGTGACGCCGGAGGATCGACGGCGCACTTGGCCGTGCTCGAAGCCGCGCTCGGCGCCGCTCGGCTTTTCCTGCCAGCGCTGCGCTTCGAGGAGCCGGGCACGGCGCCGGTCGAGAATCTCTACGCGCGCATCGGCACGGCCGCGCCGCAACTTCTGCTTCGCCGGCCACACCGATGTCGTGCCGCCCGGCGATGCCAGGCAATGGAAGGGCGATCCATTCGCCGGCCGAGCTTCGCGGCGGCGTGCTGTATGGCCGCGGCGCGTCCGACATGAAACCGCGATTGCCGCCTTCGTGGCGGCCGCCGCGCGGGTGCTTGCATCCGGCGAACCGAAAGGCTCGATCAGCCTTCTCATCACCGGCGACGAGGAAGGCGACAGCATCAACGGCACCAGGAAGATGCTGGCCCAGCTCGCCAAGGACGGCGAGCGCATCGACCATTGCCTGGTGGGCGAGCCGACCGGCGCGGCCCATGCCGGCGACACGCTCAAGATCGGCCGCCGCGGCAGCATGCGCGCCGAATTCACTGCGCGTGGCGTGCAGGGCCACACCGCCTATCCAGCGCGCGCGCTCAATCCGATTCCGATCCTTGCGACATTGGTTTCCGAACTCGCTGCCGAGCCGCTCGATTCCGGTTCGGCGCATTTCGAGCCTTCGACCTTGGTGTTCACGACTTTCGATGTCGGCAACAAGGCCAGCAACGTTTCGCCGGCCGAGGCCCGCGCCGCCTGCAACATCCGCTTCAACGATCTGCACACGCCCGAGAGCCTGACCAGGCGCATGGAGGAAAGGGCTGCCGCGGTGGCCCGGCGCATGGGCGGCAGCATCGATGTCGCGACAAGCACAAGCGGCGTCTCGTTCGTGACCGAGCCCGGCGCCTTCACGGACCTGATCTGCAAGGCGGCTGAAAGCGTGACGGGCAGGCGCCCCCAGCTCTCCACCAGCGGCGGCACTTCGGATGCCCGCTTCATCAAGGATTACTGCGCGGTGGCCGAGCTGGGGCTTCCGGGCGTGACCATGCATCAGATCAACGAATGCATGCCGATCGATGAAATCGCAAAACTGACAGACATCTACGCCGCGATCCTCGAATCCTATTTCGCTTCTCCGCCCAAATGAGCCCCGGCCTGAACGATGCGCCCATCGGCGTCTTCGATTCCGGCATGGGCGGGCTGACCGTAATGGCGGCGCTGATGAAGCGGCTACCGGCCGAACGCTTCGTCTATCTGGGCGACACCGCGCGGCTTCCCTACGGCACCAAGAGCGCGGACACCGTACGCCGCTATGCGCTGCAGGCGTCCCATGCGCTCACCGCGCGCGGCGTCAAGCTGGTGGTGATCGCCTGCAACACCGCTTCGGTGGCGTTGCCGCAATTGCGCACAGCGCTGGCGCCCACGCCCGTGATCGGCGTGATCGAACCGGGGGCGGACGCCGCCCTTGCCGCCTGCCCGCAAGGACCCATCGCCGTGATCGCGACCGAAAGCACGGTCAAAGGCGGGGCCTATGTCCGCGCCATTGAGGCCCGCGGACACGCGCCCGTGGTGCAGCAGTCCTGCCCGCTGTTCGTGCCGCTCAGCGAGGAAGGATTGACGAGCGGCCCCATCGCCGAGGCCATTGTCCATCGCTCGCTCGATCCGCTGATGGCGACGATGCCGCGGCCCAGATGCCTGCTTCTGGGCTGCACCCATTATCCGGCGCTCAAGGATGTGATCGCGTCGCGTCGCGGGACCCGATGTGATGCTCGTCGACAGCGCGGCGACGACGGCGGCCGCGGTCGAAAAGCTGCTCGCCGAAGCCGGGCTGGCGGCCAAACCCGGCAAGACGCAAGCCGCCGCAATTCCTGGTCACCGATGCGCCGGACCGCTTCGCGCGCATCGGCGAGATCTTTCTTGGCCGCGCCATCGACCCCGGCGATGTCGAGTTGATCGACCTTCAGTAATCCACGCGCAGAAGATAAAGCCCATCGGCCGGGGCCACGGGGCCGCATTGGGCGCGGTCGGCCGCGGCAAGCGCGCGCGCGACATCGCGCGGCTTCCATTTGCCCTCGCCCACCAGTTTCAGCGTGCCGACCATCGAGCGCACCTGATGATGCAGGAACGAGCGCGCCGAGGCCCCGATCACGATCTCGTCGGCGGCCCGGCGCACGTCCAGTTTGTCGAGCGATTTGACCGGCGATTTGGCCTGGCATTCGGATGCGCGAAAGGTGGTGAAATCGTGGTGGCCGACGAGCGCCTGAGCGGCATGGTCCATCGCCTCGGCATCGAGATCTTGGACCACATGCCAGGCCCGCCCGCGCTCGATCGCGAGCGGCGCGCGGCGGCAGACGATGCGATAGAGGTAATGCCGGGCTGTTGCCGAGAAACGGGCGTGGAAATCGGGGGCCGCCTCTTCGGCAGTAAGCACCGCAATCGGAGCAGGCTTCAAATGGTAATTCAGCGCGTCGCGAATCTTGCCGGCGGCAAATTCTTTTTCGAGATCGAAATGTGCCACCTGCCCCAGTGCATGGACGCCCGCATCGGTACGGCCGGCGCCGGTGACCGTCACGGTCTCGCCGGAGAGCTTGAAGATCGCAGCCTCCAGCGCCGCCTGGACCGATGGGCCGTTCTGCTGCCGCTGCCAGCCGGAAAACGGCCCTCCGTCATATTCGAGCGTCAGCC
The DNA here is from genome assembly GCA_963775165.1 of uncultured Pseudomonadota bacterium. Taxonomy (GTDB): domain Bacteria; phylum Pseudomonadota; class Alphaproteobacteria; order Micropepsales; family Micropepsaceae; genus Rhizomicrobium. The sequence goes on from CAVZHX010000008.1 coordinate 147,361, forward strand.
GGTAACGGGGCATCTTCAGCGCAGATCGCCCGTCTGCCACAGCAGATCGATCCGGTCGTCCCTAGAGCTGGTAGTCTGCAGCGCCATGAAGGGCACGCGCACGGTCGGGAATTCCTTCAACATCACCGCCTCGAAATTGCTGAAGCCGTCGACAAATTCGTCGATCTCGACCTCGCGGCTGGCGCCCTCAATTCGCACGAACAAAACTTCGCCCGACATCATGGCATAGGTGCCCGCCATGAGCTTTGTCACTTCGCTCCACTTTATAGCGGCGCGCTCGCCCCGACGGGTGAAGACGAATCCTTCGTCGTCGGCATCGATAACGGCGTGCTCCTTGCGGCGCCTGCGTTCCTGGCCGATCTCGCGAAGAAAGCGCCCGAGCTTGCCCGCCATCGTCTAGAGCCTCGTGCCTTTGGGCAACGGAAACCCGCGCAGCAATTCGGCCGCATCCATGGCGCCGCGGCCGGCCCGCTGCACGCGCGACAGGCGGATCGCACCGGTGCCGCAGGCCACCGTCAAGGCGTCGTCGAGAATTTCGCCAGGCGCGCCTTTCCCGTTCACCGGCTCGGCGTAAAGGATTTTCAGCCGTTCGCCTCTGGCCTCGCACCACGCGCCCGGCACCGGCGACAGGGCCCGGATCAGGCAATCGATCTCGCGCGCCGATCTCGTCCAATCGATGCGCGTCTCCGCCTTGGCGATCTTCTTCGCATAGCTGGGCTCGCCTGTTTGCGGCTGTTCTTCGATGCTGCCGCGTTCGAGCGCCGCCAGCGCGCGCGCCATCAGATCGGCGCCGAGGCGTGCAAGCTCGTCGTGCAATTCGCCATAGGTCTTGCGCGCGACATCCACGCGCTCGGCCATCAGCACCGGCCCGGTGTCGAGGCCCTCTTCCATGCGCATGACCATGATTTCGGTTTTTTCGTCGCCGGCCATGATCGCGCGCTGGATGGGCGCCGCACCCCGCCAGCGCGGCAGAAGCGAGGCGTGAAGGTTGAAACAGCCGAGCCTGGGCGCCTCGAGGATCGCCTTGGGCAGGAGCAGCCCATAGGCCACCACCACCGCGGCATCGAGGTTGAGGTCGGCGAAATCGCGTTGGGCGGCCTCGTCCTTCAGCGTGGCGGGATCGCGAAGTTCGAGCCCGTAGGCCTCGGCGAGTTCGGCCACCGGCGAAGGCTCGGCGGCCAGGCCCCGCCCCTTGGGCCGGGCCGGCTGGGAGTAGACGGCGGCGATGCGATGGCCCTGCCCCACCAGCTCGGCGAGCGTGGGCGCCGCGAAATCCGGCGTGCCCATGAATGCCAGCCTTAGGCGCATGCCCGAAGGTCCTAGCTGGCGGCTTGGAGCCGCTTGGCCTTGGTGAGTTTCCTCAGCGCCATCGAGCGCTTCAGCTTCGACAGATGATCGAGGAAAAGAACGCCGTCCAGATGGTCCATCTCGTGCTGCAGGCAGATGGCGAGGATGCCGTCGGCTTCGAGCTCGCGGCTGTTGCCGTCCTGATCGAGATATTCGGCCCGGATCGCCACAGGGCGCTCGACATCGTCCCAGATGTCGGGCACCGACAGGCAGCCCTCCTCGGTCACCTGGGTTTCGTCGGAGGCCCAGGTGATGACCGGATTGATGAAGACCTGCGGATTGCGGCGGCCGTCCTTCTGGTCGATGTCGAGAACCAGGATGCGTTTGGCCACGCCCACCTGGATCGCGGCCAGCCCGATGCCCTCGGCGGCATACATGGTCTCGAACATGTCGGCGGCGAGGGTGCGGATGTCGTCGTCGACCTGGGCCACGGGCTCCGACACCGCTTTGAGGCGGGGGTCAGGCGCGGTAAGGATGGGGCGGACGCTCATAGCTGGGAGATAGGCGAGCGGACTTGCCGGGTCAAGGCGCGCCGGAATGGACGAGATGGATTTCTCCTTGATTTTGCTGGGCTTTGCCATCCTCGCCGCGGCGGTGATCGTGGCCATGGCGATGGTGAAAAGCCGCCCCGAGCGGCCGAGCCGGCCGCGCCCGACCCGCGGCTGGACAGCGTCATCGCCGCAGCAGGGCGCGATCTCCGGCGCTTCCAGCAGACCGTGGAGGCGCAGACGGCGTTGCAGAAGGTGCTGTCCGAGCGGCTCGACGCGCTCAACAAGAGACTGGGCGATTAGCTTCACGATTCCGCCGAGAAGACGGCGGCCACGCTGGGCAGCATCGGCGAGCGGCTGACCGTCATCGACGAAGCGCAAAAGAACATCACCGCGCTGTCCGGGCAGGTGGTGTCCCTGCAGGAGATCCTTTCCGACAAGCAGATCGCGCGGCGCCTTCGGCCAGGAGCGGATGGAGGCCATCATCGCCGACCAGCTTCCGCCGACCCATTATGATTTCCAGTTCACGCTCTCGAACGGCAAGCGGCCCGACTGCATCATCCGCCTGCCCAATGTGAAGGGCGTGATCGTCGTCGATTCCAAATTTCCGCTGGAAGCCTTCGAGACCCTGCGCGGGCTTGCCAGCGACGAGGAGCGCAAGGCGGCCACCGCGCGACTTAAGGCCGACGTGCTGAAACATGTGAAGGACATCGCCGAGAAATATCTGATCCCCGGCGAGACCCAGATGCCGGCCATCATGTTCGTGCCGTCGGAATCGATCTATGCCGAGCTCTACACGTCGTTTCCCGACGTGGTGCAGCAGGCGCGCCGTGCTGCAGGTCGTCATCATGTCGCCGCATGTCTTCATGCTGGCGATCAACACCATCCAGACGCTGATGCGCGATGCCAGGATGCGCGAGCAGGCGAGCCTGATCCAGAAGGAAGTGGGGCAATTGTCCAAGGACGTGAAGCTGCTCGCCGACGCGACCGAGAAACTTCAGCGCCACATGGGCCAGGCCGACGGCGACATCAAGGATATCCTGACGCGTGCGGGCCGCATCGTCTCGCGCGCCGACAAGATCGACAAGGTGGAACTGTCGGCGGCCAGAGGAAACGAAAGCGTTGCCGGCCAAATGAGCTAGAGCGCCCGCCGTGCGCTGAACGCCGCGCTGAGCGTGCCTTCGTCGAGATAATCGAGCTCGCCGCCGACCGGCACGCCATGGGCCAGCCGCGTGACCTTCACGCCGGTGAGCTCGAGCGCATCCATCAGATAATGCGCGGTGGTCTGGCCCTCGACGGTCGCGTTCATGGCCAGGATCACTTCGTCGACGCCGTCCTTCACGCGTTCCAGCAGGCTTTCACATTGAGCCGCTCGGGCGTCACCCCGTCGAGCGCCGACAGCGCGCCGCCCAAGACGTGATAGCGGCCCTTGAACACGGCGGCGCGCTCCAGCGCCCACAGATCGGCGACGTCCTCGACCACGCACAGCACATGCGGAATCGCGGCGCGGATCGCGGCACAGCGAGCAAGGCGAAGTGGTGTCGAGATTGCCGCAGATTTCGCAGGTGGTGATCGCGTCGGCGGCCTCGCGCAGCGCCGCGGCCAGAGGTTCGAGCAAAAGCTCGCGCTTCTTGAGCAGCGTCAACGCCGCGCGCCGGGCCGAGCGGGGCCCAAGCCCGGGCAGCTTGGCAAGCAGCTGGATCAGGCGCTCGATCTGGGGACCTGCGGGCTGGCTTGCCATGCGCGGCTCAGAGCCCCGGCAGCATGCCGGGCGGCAGGCCCATATTGGCGGCGAGCTTCTGCATCTCCTCGGCCATCTTGCGCTCGGCCTTGGCCTTGGCGTCGGCGGCGGCGGCCACGATCAAATCTTCGACGATCTCGTGCTCCTCGGGCTTCATGAGCGAGGGATCGATGAAGACGCGCTTCACGTCCGATTTGCCGGTCATGGTCACGCGCACCAGCCCGCCGCCGGAGGTGCCCTCCACTTCGATCGTCGCAAGCTGCGACTGCATCTCGGCGGCCTTCTCCTGCATGGCCTTGGCCTGTTTGAAAAGATCGGACAGGTCCATCACGCGTCCTCCGCTGTTTCGTCCGCTTCGGCCTCGCCGGCCACTTCGCCGCCCGCGTCCTTGTCGATCACGCGCACCACCTCGGCGCCGGGGAAGCGGTCCAGCACCGCGCGCACCATGGGCTCGGCGGTGACGCTTTCGAGCCGCGCGGCCTCGGCCGCCCGCTTCTGCTCGGCCAGCGTCGGCGCGCCGCCTTCGCGCGCCACCGTCACCACCCAGCGCCGGCCGGTCCATTGCCGCAGCTTCTGGGCAAGATCGTTGGCGAAGGAATGAGGCGGATTGCCGATCAGCGAGAATTCGATGCGGCCTGGCTCCAGCGAAATCAGCCGCACATTGTTTTCGAGCCGGACGCGAAGCTGCGATTTCGCTTCGGCCAGCGCCACGATGTCTTCGAGGTTGCGCAGGGTCGGACCGGCGGCCGTCGTCTTGCTGCGGAGCCGGCGCCGTCTGCGCACCGCGTGCGGGCACATCGGCTCCATGCGTGGTCTGCGCGCGCACGCCGCCGGCCGGTGCCGGCGAAGACGGTGCACGCGGCGCGGCGGTGGAGGCGTTCTCCATCACATCCTTCACCAGCTTGTCGGTGGGCGGCAGATCGGCGGCATAGGCGAGCCGTATCAGCGCCATCTCGCAGGCGTCCATCGGCCGCGTCGCGTCGCGCACCTCGATCAGGCCCTTGAGCAGCATCTGCCACGCGCGCGTCAGCGACGGCACCGAGAGCTTGGCGGCCATCTCGGCGGCGCGCCTGGCCTCGCCCGAACCGCCATCGAAGAAGCCTTCGGCGCCCGGCGCAACCTTGAGCCGGGTCAGGAAATGGGTGATCTCCATGAGGTCCTGCATCACCGCAAGCGGGTCGGCGCCGCGCTCGTACAATTCCGAAAGATCGGACAGCGCCTCGGCAATCCCGCCGCCCATCACCTTTTCGAACAGGTCGAGCACGCGGCCGCGATCCGCCAGCCCCAGCATGGCGCGCACGCTGCCGGCCGCGATGGTGTCGCCCTCATCGTGGGCGATGGCCTGGTCGAGCAGCGACAGCCCGTCGCGCACCGAGCCTTCGGCCGCGCGCGCGATCAGCGCCAGCGCCGCCGGCTCGATTGACACGCTTTCCTTGTCCGCAATCGATCTTCAGATGGTCGACAAGAACCTCGCTGTCGATGCGTCTGAGATCGAAGCGCTGGCAGCGCGACAGCACCGTCACCGGAACTTTGCGAATTTCAGTGGTGGCGAAGATGAACTTCACATGCGGCGGCGGCTCTTCCAGCGTCTTCAAGAGGCCGTTGAAGGCCTGGTTCGACAGCATGTGCACTTCGTCGATGATATAGACCTTGTATCTGGCCGAGGCTGGGGCGTAACGAACCCCTTCAATAATCTCTCGGATGTCGCCGATGCCCGTGCGCGACGCCGCGTCCATTTCCTGCACGTCCACATGCCGGCTCTCGGCGATGGCGCGGCAGGGCTCGCAGACGCCGCACGGATCGATGGTGGGCTCGGTCCGCGCCCCGTCGGGGCCGATGCAATTGAGCGCCCGGGCGATGATGCGGGCGGTGGTGGTCTTGCCCACCCCGCGCACGCCGGTGAGCATGAATGCATGGGCGATGCGCCCGGTGGCGAAGGCGTTGCGGAGCGTGCGGACCAGGGCCTCCTGGCCGATCAGGCCCGTGAAGTCGGAGGGCCGGTATTTGCGCGCGAGCACCCGGTACTGCTCGGCGGCCCCGTGCGCCTTTGGGGCCGTCGCAGGCATGTCGAGACCGAGGGTGGGGCCGTCGTTTTCGTCCATGACCGACTATAGCAAGCCGCGGCCGCTCCGCGCGTCTGTCGCCGCGATTGTTGTGGAAAGGCAGGAGCCCGGCCGCGACCCAAGGCGGATTCGTTGCGGCTGCTTCCTTCCGGACCTGACCGGGTTGGCGACTGCCTCGCCCGCAACCGGACTCCCGTCCCGGATATAGAACGCCCCGCCCGCGAATGCGAGTCGGCGCCGGAAAGCGGCTAGAGCGGAACATCAATTCACGGAATCGACGATCCGCTCTAATTCTTTGTTTTCACGCAATTCCGGACGGAAAACCGGTTGCCACCTTTCCTGGAATTGCTCTAACCGGCCTCGGATTTTCGGTGTTTGCCCCGCGCCAGCGCCACGATGACGCCGCGCAGCGTGCGCACCTCCTGGTCGGTGAAGTCGGCGCGGTTCAGCATCGCCCTGAGGTTGAGCCGCATCTGGCCCACCTTGTCGGGCGGATAGAGAAAGCCGGATTTGAGCAGCTCGTCCTCCAGATGCTCGAACAGGGACAACATCTCGGCGCGGCTGGCGGGCCGGGCCAGCCCGCCATGCTCGATCCGTGTTGCGGGCGTGGCATCGGCGGCCTCGAACCATTCATAGGCCAGCAGCAGCACCGCCTGGCCCAGATTGATCGAGGAGAAGTCGGGGCTGGTGGGGATGGTGATAACGGCGCTGGCCAGCGCCACTTCGTCATTGTCGAGGCCCGCCCGTTCGCTGCCGAACAGAAGACCCGTGCGCACGCCCGATGACGCGGCGGTACGGAGCCGGCGGGCGGCCTCGTCCGGGGTCAGCACCTGCTTGGCGACGCCGCGCCCGCGCGCCGTGGTGGCATAGACGATCTGCAGATCGGCCAGCGCCTCGGCCAGCCCCCCATAGACCCGCGCGGCCTCGACGATGTGGCCCGCGCCGGCCGCCATGGCCACAGCCTTCTCATTCGGCCAGCCGTCGCGCGGGGCCACGATTCTCAGATCGGTGAGCCCAAAATTGGCCATGGCGCGGGCGGCGGCACCGATGTTCTCGCCCAATTGCGGGCGGCACAGGATTATTGCTGGCGCCGATGTCATGGCCGGGTTTTGCACCCGCGGACGGCAAGCGTCCAGCCGCTCAGCCGGCCGCCTGTGACATCTTCACAAAGCCGAACGGCCCGTCGGGTCCGAAGCCGGCAAAGCCGTCCACCCGGTCCAGATCGATGATAATGGCCAGGCCCTTGCGCTCGGGATCGGCTTTCTGCTCGAGCTCGGGAGCGGCCTCGAACACGCGCTTGCGCACTTCCTCGGAGGTGGCGATGCGGGCCCGGCCCTGGAACTGGTACATGCCGCGGCTCTGGGCCGAGCGGTACATCAGCGCCACATTGGGGTTCTGGCGGATGGCGGCGATGGTGCGGCCCTGCGTTCCCCGCAGCCAGAAGCCGAGCTGGGTGTCGCTGTAGGCCTGTATCGAGCCCCGGAAGGAGAGCAGCGGCTTGGCCTCGGGGCCCACGGCGGCGAGCAGGATGGGCGAGCCGCTCTCAAGAGCGGAATTGACGGTAGCTTTGATCTCCGCCGTCAGTTTGAGCGGCGCATCGGCAGGCATATCGGGCATGGTCGGGCTCCAGTTCTAGAGCAATTCCAGGAAAAGTGTGAAGCGGTTTTCCGTCCGGAATTGCGTAAAAACAAAGAATTGGAGCGGATCGTCGATTCCGCGAAACGATGATCCGCTCCAGGCGGGCTACGCAATAAGCCTGTGATCCGGCAGGTCAAGTGTCAGTGGCTGCGCACAATGGCCATCCGGCTTTGACGGCCCGGCGCGGCGAGGCTATAGGCTCCCCCGCGATTTCCCGCCCAAGAGCCTGCCGAGGAGTCCCATGGACAAGATCAAGGTTGCCAATACGGTCGTCGAACTCGACGGCGATGAGATGACCCGCATCATCTGGGACCTCATAAAGAAGAAGCTGATCCTGCCCTATCTCGACGTCCCGCTGGAATATTACGATCTGTCCATCGAACACCGCGACGCCACCGACGACCAGGTCACCATCGACGCCGCCAACGCCATCAAGAAGCATGGCGTCGGCGTCAAATGCGCGACCATCACGCCCGACGAGGCGCGCGTCGCCGAATTCGGCCTCAAGAAGATGTGGAAATCGCCCAACGGCACCATCCGCAACATCCTGGGCGGGGTGATCTTCCGCGAGCCCATCATCTGCAAGAATGTGCCCAGGCTCGTGCCGGGCTGGACCAAGCCCATCGTCATCGGCCGCCACGCCTATGGCGACCAGTACCGCGCCACCGATTTCCTCGTGCCGGGGCCGGGGCGACTGACGCTGCGCTTCGAAGGCAAGGACGGCAAGGTGATCGAGCGCGAGGTGTTCGAGTTCCCGGGCTCGGGCGTGACCATGGCGATGTACAATCTCGATGCCTCGATCCGCGACTTCGCACGCGCTTCGATGAACTACGCGTTGCAGCGCAAATACCCGCTCTACCTCTCCACCAAGAACACGATCATGAAGGCCTATGACGGCCGCTTCAAAGATTTGTTTCAGGAGATCTTCGACGCCGAATTCGCCGGCAAGTTCAAGGAAGCCGGCATCACCTACGAACACCGGCTGATCGACGACATGGTGGCGGCCGCGCTCAAATGGTCCGGCGGCTATGTCTGGGCCTGCAAAAACTACGACGGCGACGTGCAGTCCGACACCGTGGCCCAGGGCTACGGCTCATTGGGCCTGATGACGAGCGTGCTGCTGAGCCCGGACGGCAAGACCGTGGAAGCCGAGGCCGCCCACGGCACCGTTACCCGGCATTATCGCCAGCATCAGAAGGGCCAATCGACCTCGACCAATTCCATCGCCTCGATCTTCGCCTGGACGCGGGGGCTGGCCCATCGCGGCAAGCTCGACGGCAACGAGGCCTTGATCCACTTTGCGAACACCCTTGAGAAGGTTTGCGTCGACACCGTCGAAGCCGGCTTCATGACCAAGGACCTCGCGCTTCTGATCGGCCCGGAGCAAAAATGGCTCACGACCGAAGGATTCCTCGACAAGGTCGACGAGAACCTGAAGACGGCCATGGGCTGAGGCCGACGGCAGAGCAATTCCAGGAAGAGTGGCAGCCGGTTGGCACGCTGGCGCTACCAACTCCGTCCGAAATTGCGTGAGAACAAAGAATTGGAGCGGATCGTCGGTTCTGTGAAACGATGATCCGCTCTAAGCCGCGCCGGTCAGGGCGCTCTCGATCGCCTTGAGTGCGTCGGCTGCGCGGGCGCCGTCCGGGCCGCCGGCCTGGGCCATATCGGGCCGGCCACCGCCGCCCTTGCCGCCGAGCGCCACCGCACCCGCCTTGACCAGATCGACGGCGTTGAAGCGCCCCGTCAGATCGGGCGTCACGCCCACAACGAGGGAAGCCTTGCCGTCCGTCACCGCCACGAAGGCGACGACGCCCGAGCCGATCTTGGCCTTGGCCTCGTCGGCGAGCCCCTTGAGGTCCTTCGGCGAGACGCCTTCGACGCTGCGCAGCACCGCCTTGACGCCGGCGATCTCCATGGCGGCCTCGTCCTCACCGGATTTGGCGGGGCCGGCCAGTGCCAACGCCCGCTTGGCATCGGCCAGTTCGCGCTCGAGCCGGCGGCGCTCCTCGGCGAGCTGGGTCACGCGCGCGGGCAATTCGGCAAGGCTGGTCTTGAGGGCGGCCGCGGCCTCGCGCGCGAGCTCGGCCTGGCCCGCCAGATAGCGCCGCGCCCCCTCGCTCGTCACCGCCTCGATGCGGCGCACGCCGGCGGCCACCGCGCTTTCGGACAGGATCGTGAACAACCCGATATCGCCCAGCCGGCGCGCATGGGTGCCGCCGCACAATTCGACCGAATAGGGTTTGGGCGCGGCCCAATCCTCGCCCATCGTCAGAACGCGCACCTCGTCGCCATATTTTTCGCCGAACAGGGCTTCGGCGCCAGCTTCGATGGCCCGGTCGGTCGGCATCAGCCGCGTCGAGACATCGGTGTTCTGGCGGATCACTTCATTGACCTGGCTCTCGACCTTTTCGAGCTCGCCGGGCGTCACCGCCTTGGGATGGCTGAAGTCGAAACGCAGCCGTTCGGGGCCGACCATCGAGCCTTTCTGGCTGACATGGGGACCGAGCACGCGCTTGAGCGCCGCATGCAACAGATGCGTGGCCGAGTGATTGGCGCGCGTGGCCCGCCGCCGTTCGCCATCGACGCGCAGTTCGACCGCATCGCCGGGCTTGAATGCGCCGCCCGTCATCTTCACGGCGTGGACGTGGAGCGCACCCAGCTTCTTCTCGGTGTCGATCACTTCGCCTTCACCGCCTTTGGCCGAGAACATGGCGCCGCGGTCGCCGATCTGTCCGCCCGATTCGCCATAGAACGGCGTCTGGTTGGTGAGGATGCGCACGGTCTGTCCGGCTTCGGCGCGGGTTGCGCGCGCGCCCCCGGCAACGATGGCGACGATCTTGCCTTCGGCTTCCTCGGTGTCGTAGCCGAGGAATTCGGTGGCGCCCAATTCGTCGCGCAGCTCGAACCACAAGGAATCATCGGCGGCCTCGCCCGAGCCGGCCCAGGCCTTGCGCGCATCGGCACGCTGCTTGGCCATCGCCGTGTTGAAACCTTCGGTTTCAACCGCAATCCCGCGCGCGCGCAGCGCGTCCTCGGTCAGATCGAGCGGGAAGCCATAGGTGTCGTAGAGTTTGAACGCGACCTCGCCTGCGAGCCGGTCGCCTTTCGACATCGTCCCAGTCACTTCGTCGAGCAGCTTCAGTCCGCGCGCCAGCGTGTCGCGGAAGCGGATCTCTTCGAGCTTCAAGGTTTCCGTGACGAGCGCTTCGGCGCGTTTGAGTTCGGGATAGGCGGTGCCCATCTCCGCCACCAGCACCGGCACCAAGCGGTACATCAGCGGGTCTTTCGCGCCCAAGAGATGCGCGTGGCGCATGGCCCGGCGCATGATCCTGCGCAGCACATAGCCGCGGCCTTCGTTCGACGGCAAGACGCCGTCGGCGATCAGGAACGAGGTCGCGCGCAGATGATCGGCGATGACGCGGTGACTGGCGGCATGTCCGCCGGTCGCTGGCTGGCCCGAGAGATCGACCGAGGCCGCGATCAGATGGCGGAACAGATCGATGTCGTAATTGTCGGTGACGCCCTGCAGGATCGCGGTGATGCGCTCGAGCCCCATGCCGGTGTCGATTGAGGGCCGCGGCAGATCGACTCGCGTGGATTCGTCGACCTGCTCGAACTGCATGAAGACGAGGTTCCAGAATTCGAGGAAACGGTCGCCGTCCTCGTCCGCGCTGCCGGGCGGGCCGCCAGCCACCTTATCGCCCTGATCGTAGAAGATTTCCGAGCAATAGCCGCAAGGCCCCGTCGCGCCCATGGCCCACAGATTGTCGGTGTGGGAGATGATGCGGCTGTCCGGCAGTCCGGCGATCTTCTTCCACAACCCGCGCGCTTCGGTGTCCTCGGGATAGACGGTGACGAGCAACCGGTCGGGCGACAGGCCCGCCGTGCCGCGCACGTAATCCCAGGCAAAGGCGATCGCCTCCTCCTTGAAGTAATCGCCGAAAGAGAAGTTGCCCAGCATCTCGAAAAAGGTGTGATGGCGGGCGGTGTAGCCGACATTGTCGAGATCGTTGTGCTTGCCGCCGGCGCGCACGCATTTCTGCACCGAGGCGGCGCGGCTGTAGGGCCGCTTCTCCTGGCCGGTGAAGACGTTCTTGAACTGGACCATGCCGGCATTGGTGAAGAGCAGCGTGGGATCGTTGCGCGGCACGAGCGGCGCGGACGGCACGATTTCGTGGCCGCGGGCGGCGAAAAAATCGACGAAGCTCGAGCGGATTTCGGTCAGGCTTTTCATGATCTCAGCTTGTAGCGGCCCCCCGAAACCTTGTCATCAACCCTAATCGACCGGATTTGCCGGGGCGAGCAAGCAGAGTTGGTGTGGCGGCTGCTTGCGAGCCCCGAAATAAAAGAGGGGCGCCCCAGTGGGGCGCCCCTCCAGGAGCCGTTCCCATGCCAACAGGAACGACAAAACTCTAGTCTTCGGCGGCCACCGCCGGCTCGTCTTCGCCGTGCACCATGACCTCGGCGATCAGTCCGGCCGATTGACGCACCTGGGATTCGATTTTGGCGGCGATGTCGGGATTGGCCGCCAGAAAGTTCTTGGCGTTTTCGCGGCCCTGGCCGATGCGCTGGCCGTCATAGGAGAACCAGGCCCCCGACTTCTCGACGATCCCGGCCTTGACGCCGAGATCGACCAGCTCGCCGGTCTTGGAGATGCCATGGCCGTACATGATGTCGAATTCGACCTGCTTGAAGGGCGGGGCGACCTTGTTCTTCACCACCTTGACGCGGGTCTGGTTGCCGACCACCTCGTCGCGATCCTTGATGGCGCCGATGCGGCGGATGTCGAGCCGCACCGAGGCATAGAACTTCAGCGCGTTGCCGCCGCTGGTGGTCTCCGGATTGCCGAACATGACGCCGATCTTCATGCGGATCTGATTGATGAAGATGACCAGGCATTTCGATTTCGAAATCGAGCCGGTGAGCTTGCGCAAGGCCTGGCTCATCAGCCGGGCCTGCAGGCCGGGCAGCTGGTCGCCCATCTCGCCTTCGAGTTCGGCCTTGGGCGTGAGCGCCGCCACCGAATCGATCACCACCACGTCGACGCCGCCCGAGCGCACCAAGGTGTCGGCGATCTCGAGCCCCTGTTCGCCGGAATCGGGCTGGGAAATCAGAAGCTCGTTGATGTCGACGCCGAGCTTCCTCGCATAACCCGGATCGAGCGCATGCTCGGCATCGATATAGGCGGCGACGCTTCCCTTCTTCTGCGCCTCGGCCACGGCGTGCAGCGCCAGCGTGGTCTTGCCCGAGGATTCCGGACCGTAGATTTCGATGATGCGCCCGCGCGGCAGCCCGCCGATGCCCAGCGCGATGTCGAGGCCGAGCGAGCCCGTCGATACGGTCTCAAGCTCCACGACCTCGCGGCCGCCCAGCTTCATCACCGAGCCCTTGCCGAAGGCGCGATCGATCTGGCTGAGCGCTGCTTCGAGCGCCTTCTTCCGATCGCTGGAATCGTCCTTACCCACCACCCGCAGAATCGCCTGTGTCATCGCCACTCGCTCCTTATTCCATAGGCCCCGGCAAATCCCAAGGGCCAGTCGTGCTGTATCGTACATGCTTTGTTCTTGTTCGCAAGCCGGGATATAAGGCCATGATGTTGCTATGATATTCTATATTCGTTCAGCCGCTGTTCCATAAAATCCGTTCAAGGACGTTATCCGCTTGAGTCCGCGAGCCGCCTTGGCCCATACCGGCGGTGCCGCGAGCCCCAGCCGCCGACAGTTTGCGCAATAATATTTCAGATCGCGGTGCCAGTCGCCATCCGGGGGGGCGCGGCGAGGACCTCGGGATCGCCGATGAGCAAGCCAAGCGAACACTACCGCGCCGAGCTCTTGCAGCGGCTGAAGGCGCGCTACGGAGAGCCCAAGACGGCGGCGGAGCTGGAGATGCTAAGGCCGCAGGAACGGGCCGCCGAGGCCTCCGCCCGCGTCTTCATCGCCCGGCTGGAAGCCGGCCTGCCCAAGACCGATCTCTGCCCCTATTGCTGGTACCTGAAGGGCATCGAGGTGATGCTGGAGCCCATCGCCTCGCCCGATCCGCGTTTTATCCGCATGCGCTGCCCGACCTGCGGCTACAGCGAGGACCGCCAGATCGAAAGCTAGAACGCGCCTTCACCGTCCGTTCGGCCCTTGCTGCGGCGCGGCCGACAGCACGTCCTTGACCTTGGCGGCGAGTTGCTTGAGCCCGAAGGGCTTGGGCAGGAAGTGCAGGCTCTCGGCCTTCTCGTCGTTGCGGCGGAAGGCTTCCTCGGCGTAGCCCGACATGAAGATCACCCGGATGTCGGGCAGCAGCCGCCGCAGATTCCTGACCAGCGTCGGCCCGTCCATGTTCGGCATCACGACATCGGTCACGAGCAGGTGGATCTGGCCGTCATAGGTCCTGACGATATCCAGCGCTTCTTCGCCGCTGGCGGCTTCGAGCACGTCGTAGCCCCTGAGCTTGAGCGCGCGGGCGGCGAAGCTGCGCACGGCCTCCTCGTCTTCGACCAGCAGGATCGTGTCCTGGCCGGTGACGTCGCGCGGCGCCCGCTCGGCCTCGACCGCGGGCACCGCCTCGCCGCGATAGCGCGGCAGATAGATGTCGAAGGTGGTGCCGTGGCCCGGCTCGGATTCGACCGAGACGAAGCCGCCGGTCTGCTTGACGATGCCGTAGACGGTGGCAAGTCCGAGCCCGGTGCCCTGACCCGTCGGCTTGGTGGTGAAGAAGGGATCGAAAATCTTGCCCAGATGTTCGGGCGCGATGCCGCTGCCGGTGTCGGCCACTTCGATGCGCACATAGTCGCCGGCCGGCATGATCGCCGCCCCGATGGCAACCGGCTGGTCGATGGTCTCGTTGGAGCTGCGGATCGTCACCGTGCCGCCCCTGGGCATGGCGTCGCGCGCGTTGACGACGAGATTGATGATGGCGTTCGAAATCTGGGTCTCGTCGGCATGGACCGGCCACAGATTCTCGCCATGCTCGAGATTGAGTTCGACGCCTTCGCGCAACAGCCGGCGCAGCATCAGCGCCAATTCGCCGATGACGTCGCGCAAGGCCAGCACCTTGGGCTGCAGCGTCTGCTTGCGCGAGAAGGCGAGCAACTGGCCCACCAGCGTCGCGGCGCGCAGCGCGTTCTGTTGGATCTCGTTGATCTCCTTGAAGGAGGGATCGCCCGCCAGATGGCGCATCAGCAGGAATTCGGAATTGCCGATGATGACGGTCAGAAGATTGTTGAAGTCGTGGGCGACACCGCCGGCCAGTTGCCCCACCGCCTGCATCTTCTGCGACTGGGCGAACTTGGTCTCCAGCGCCTTCTGCTCGGAGATGTCGATGAGATAGAGGATCGCCTCTTCGCCGCCCTGCACGGGGCTGGCGAACAATTCGCCCATGCGTTCCGGCGCCGCCAGCGGCCTGAGCTCGGCCGGTGCGGACTGCGCCGCCCCGGCCACCGCCGTCGCGACCAGGTTGACGACGCCGTGCCGGTCCGCAGGGTCGACGAGGTCGGCCAGGCTCTGGCCCGCGGGCCCCCCGGCGAGGCCGAAGAAATCATCGAAGGCTGCATTGCTCTGGCTGAGCTTGCCCGCGGAATCGGTGAGCGCCATGCCGACGGGCGCGTCGCGGAACAGCGCGGCCGCCGCATCGGGCGCCGGCACCGGACCGGTTTTGACCGGGACCACCGGGACCGGACCGGTTTTGACTGGGGCCGCCGCCACCGGCCGGCCGCCCAGCCGGGGCGTGAACCACCAGGCGGTCTGGCCATCGGTCAGCGGGCGGACGGCCGCCACCAGCTCCAGCGACGGGCCGACGCGGAAGCTCTCTTCGCCTGCGCGGCGTTCGGCGGCGCGGCGGCTGAGCCGGTAGAGCATGGCGGCAGAGGCCTCGCCGGCCAGCGCCAGCTCGGGCGGTGACGGGGCCTCGCCCTCCTTGGTTTCGACCATGCGGCGGTAGACGTCGTTGCAGTCGACCACCGCGCCGTCCGCCCCGGTCACGACCCAGGCGACATTGGCACGCGCCGCGGCCTCGGCCACGCGGCGGGCATCGGCGGCGCTCAGCGCCTCGCGCGGCCACACCGCATAGAGGAACAGGCAGGCCACGGCGCCGAGCCCGGCCAGCAGCGCCAGCCCCGCCCAGTCGGCGGCATGAGGCGCGCCGACCGCGATCCCGGCCGCGATCACGGCGACGCCGACGAACACCAGCGCCGCCCAGCGCCAGGCGCCGGCGGCCAGGCCATAGCTTCCGGTGAACGGTCGAGTCGCGAGCATGATTCGAGATTAGCCGAACTTGGACGCCAGCGCGCCCGGTTTTCGGCGGCGGCGGGGGCGCGGCCAGACCGGCCTCGTCTGCCCGGTCGCGGGCCATCGCCGCGCTCGATCGGTGCCACGCGTTTGGAATCCCGGGCCGTCCGTCCGCCGGGCGTCGAGTTAGATATTATGTCTCCTGAATTTAAGGCCCGCATGTACGATCCCGCCATCGGACGCTTTTTGCAGACCGATCCGGTCGGTTACGACGCGGGCATGAACCTTTATGCCTATGTCGGAAACGATCCCGTCAATGCGACCGATCCGAGCGGGTTGGGTTGCTATATCTACGCAACCGGCCAAATGCCCGTGTGCGACCCGGAGCCCCCGGTCAAGGTTCCCGGAAAGAGAACCGTATTTGATATAATACTTCCCGACGTTTCTTTAGGCGGTTCCCAACTGAGCGCTCCCACAGGCAATATTCCAAATCAGCCAAATGGTGGGCCGGGTTCTGGGAATGGACAGTGCACTGCGGCAAGATACTATGCTGCGATCTTGGCGGCTGAGTTTGAAAGGATGTCAAAACAAAGCAATTGGCTGGCAATCGGTTCATTGATTGGCGCTGGCGTCTCTGGCGGCGCCGAAGGTATTACCTTTGGCGTCGATACACCTGTCACGATCTCATTTGCAGCTGCGGGATCGGTGTTCAGCGGGGCTAGAATTGGCACAGCACTGGCTGCAGCAGCCTTAAGTTCGTTCGCAGGAGGAAACCTAAACGCCATTCGTGATTTCAACTTTAGCCATGCCGCAGAGCTCGCAGCGAGAATGGCAGCATCACGGTTGCCGGGGGTTGCTGCATTTGGTGATGTTATCGGATTATTAGCGGAGCAGGCAGCTGCCCTTTCCCAACGCGCCCAGGAGGTGTGCCATTAATGTCTTATCAAAATAAGATATGGCAGTATGGGCTGTTCGGTTCAGGTATAGTCCTTCTTCTTACTGCCATCGTGGCTGCGTTTGTCGCGTCCAATAATTCTTTGATTCGAATCCTTAGTGCTGTCGCATGTATAATGGCCATTTATCTGTTTAATGTTTCACGCACTAGCTTGCTGTCAATTCTAGGCCTTAGCAGTCGGACCGCACAGGAGGTCGAAATAAAAAGTCGCGCTGGATTGTTAGCATGGGCCATCGGGCTTGTTATGCTTCCAATTTCAGGGCTAGCTTTTTTCTTCCTCTACGACGATGCTCTCCACGGCTATCAAGAAGTATGGCCTGTATTTGTGTTTGCTGGAGTTATGGTTGTATGTACGGGAGTCTGGACGTATTTGATTTCAACTTTTTTTTAGCGAATGAAAATGCATGCAAGTATTTTGGAGAAAGATGTGGAGGCGAAGCATAAATTAGTTAAATTCCTGGGACGCTATACTTAATTGGAGGAAAAGATTTGGGGTCGGAGTAGAAATAGCTCTCGAATGGCCGCTGCCGTTCAGGGGCGAGAGACCGTCACCTCCCAGTGCCCAGTTTCATCCCGTCCGGTGCGCCATTCATTCTCCGACGAACCGGCATTCCGAGACCGTCCGCATGAAAGCCGCGCGTTCCGGCGCAATTCGCGCATCGCTCACCGGCGAACCGGGCGTCGAGAGATGTCGAACAGGGAAATTCTCACACCTTCGGTCCACGCGTCTCCGTTTAGGGAGATGCGTCCCCCAGTCTGGGCCGAAGTGGGGGTTGGAAGTTTGCGGGCGAGATTGCATCACCGTTACGCCAGAATCCAGTAATCGGTACACACAGGTTCAGTGCTGAACAGATGGTGACGTTGCTGCGCCAAATTGAGGTGGCGACGGTACAGGGCTGGCGACGTTCCAAACCACACTTCCGCGCTCAGGTGGTTGTCGTGCCGCCGCACACGGCCAGAGTCTGGCCCGCCACAAAGTCGCTCTCAGCCGAGGCCAAAAACACCAGCGCGCCGATCAGATCTTCCGGATAGCCGTCACGCTTGATCGAACGGGCGGCGATAACAGCGTCGCGCATCTCATCGATATGCACCTGGTTGGTCGCCACGAGCGTATCGCTCATGATCAGGCCGGGTGCCAGGGTATTAACGCGAATGCCATACTTGCCAAGATCGCGGCAAAGTGCACGGGTAAAGCCAAGTATCGCGCCCTTCGACGTCACATAGTGTGCCATGTGTGGGATGCCGCGGTAAGCGGTTCCCGAGCCGACGTTGATGATCTTGCCATAGCCCGCCTTGATCATGTGCGGCGCGACATGCTTCACCATCAGAAATGGACCACGCACGTTGACGGCCATCACGCGATCCCATAGCTCGACATCGATCTCCCACGGCTCGGTCGGCTTGAGTGTGGAGAATACAGCCGCATTGTTGACGAGCACGTCGATCTTGCTGCATCGTTTCATTGCGTCGCTGACGAAGCTGGCCACGTCTTTCTCGACGCTGACGTCGAACTGGAATGCGTGCGCGCGGCCTTTGCCGTATTGCCTACACAACGCATCGGCGACCTTGGTGCTACCTTCGATGTCGGCGATGACGATAGTCGCACCTTCTGCAGCCAACCCCTGACTGTAGACCTTGCCGATACCATTGGCACCGCCGGTGACAACCACCACCCGCTCATCCAATCGACCCATCCCGACATCCTCCTTAACTGACATCCACCGAATGAATATCCCCGTCGACCAAATCATGCCCGAACTTTGGCTTTGCAACAGCGGGACCCGGCCGGTGCAACGCCGCTCTATCAGTCACCCAGCCCGCGATCGCCATCATCAGAACGCCGGATGAAAACGCCGCGGATGCCACACGGGAACGGCTATTGCAGGACGAGATGCCGCTTTCCGGCATCGGGCCCTATTCGATGCACCCTTGGCATTGGCGTCTGCTACGCGCTGATGGGCTATCCAGATGGGACATCGGCGGCACCGGAGTCTATGCTTCCGCCGCTACGGCTGTCTCTGCAAAATGCGGCATGACTTCGCTGGCAAAGAGGTCGAGGGAGCGCATGGCCTGCGCGTGTGCCATATCGCCAAAATACATGCCACAGATGAAGTAGTTGACACCGATCGCAGCGATCTGGCGTTCGATCTCGGCGCACACGGTTGCGGGCGAGCCGACTATGAATGATCCCGCCGCCATTGCCTCGCCGACGTTCGAAAACGTGTCACGAGCGATGGCAGGGCCCGCCACCTTGTTCTCGCGCCACAGCTTCGTCAGGCTCGCGTACCAGCGGTCATAGGCCGGCGCTGCGATCCGCTTCGCCTCCTCATCTGTCGCCGCGACCACGACATGCCGGTTGACGCCGATTGCGGTCCCGCCTGTGAAAGGCGCCGGCGGCCGCAGAGGCCCCACGCGCCTGGCATAGGCCTCCTTATAGGCCGCGACACATTTCCTGGCTTCGGCGACCGAGCCGAGGGTCGAGAAATTGTAGCCGCCGGCGCCGATAAAAGCGGCGCTAACGGCGCTCGACGAAGGATACCAAATCGGCGGATGCGGTTGTTGCAGCGGCCGCAGCTCCATCGGGACGTTCTCGTAAGTGAAGTGCTTGCCCTTGTGCTCGAGCATCGTGTGCGTGAGGCCGTAGAGAATGGTGTCGAGCGCTTCGAGGAACACCTCGCGTGACGTGGTCGGATCGACGCTGTGGTAATTGAGCTCGAACGGCGACACGCCGCGCCCGACACCGACGTCGAGACGTCCGGCCGAGAGGTGGTCGAGCATGCAGATTTCTTCGATGAGTCGGAGTGGCGAGTAGAGCGGCAGGAGATAGACGAGCGGCCCGAGGCGGATGCGCTGCGTTGCATGGGCCACAGCGCCGAGATAGACCCCGGGCACCGGGACCATATTGAGGGGCGTCGCGTGGTGCTCAGCTACATGGTAGCAGTAAAAGCCCGCTTTGTCCGCGGCGGCGACGAATTCCAATCGCTGCGCAAATTGCCGCGCGAGCGGCGCGCCCGATCGGTCGACGTGGTCGAATAGGCCAAATTTCATTGACGTCCCCGCTAATCCCTGGCTCGCTGGATTTTTTCGTACCATGTATTTGGAGACTACTGCGTCACTCATGTGTAATCTAGATGGGTCTTGAAGGAAGCGGCTTAGAAGCAGTCTTGTCCTGGAGTCGGTATACGAGTGCCAGTAATCCTCATGGATCGTGGACACATCGTACCGTGATCCGAGATCCTCGCGATCGAATCTGGGCGAGAGCTCAGTGACCATAATTGGTAGTTATGGTTGGTTATGAGGTATGCCGGGGACCCGCGCCTCAGCCCCCGGTATCCGCATTGACCGACGAGCATTAGCCAATCATCTGGCCCGCAATTGTAGGCGGGCGTGGTGGGCTCCGTACGGGTTCGCCTGCATCGACGAGCTGGGACTGCGGCGTGGCTGCCAGCAGGGAGCGCGCGTAGTTCGTGGTGAACCTGTTCATCGCAACCATGAGCTCGGCGGCCTCGATCTGCCGCATCGGATTCATCTTCCTGAGAATGAAGAACGTGTGCTCAGGAACATGCTTGTCCTTCAGGAGATCTACGGCTTCCGGGCAAATGCCATTTAGCAGTGTCTTCTTGTGTCGGAGCGTCTTGATGTCGAGATTGAGGGCCTTGGCCATCCGGCGCAAGATTTCTGGCACAACTGGCGGCTTTCTCGCGAAGGCCGCTTTGCAAGCGATGTATCCCCATCGGCTCAGAAGGACTGCCATGTGCCGGCGGTCGGCACCTGTCCCACGCCGGGCTTGCGGTAGTCGCAGACTCCTGTCGGGAAGATGCTTTTTAACTCCGCCAACTCGGCCTGGTTAAGTTTGCCATCATAATCAGCAGGGTCGATGGATTTGAGCTGGCATTTGAGCACATTATTGGCAAGCGGCTCGCCCGCGACCATGCGCGGCGAGGAATAGGCCGGATAGAGCCTGTTGCATCTTGTGTTGCCGCGATAGACCTGCTTCTCGGCGATCTTGACGGTCCCACCATCAGTGAAGCAGGCGTCGGTGAGGTCCGCAGGCCTCGCCTTTGCGATGGCGGCAAGGCTGGGCCGTGGTTCGGCGCGTTCCTTGTCCAGATTGGTCAGCCATTCATCCATCTGGGTAAGGGCATGGCTGAGCACGGGGCTCTTATCGGAGAAAAGGCCATAGGTGCCCGGCACGCCCAACTCGACCAACATGACCTGATTAACGGCGGAGCCATTAACCTCTTCCAGTCGCGCCCGCATCGAAAAGGAATGGAAGCGCGCATGGTTTTCATTGTGGTTCTCCGGCGCGTCGACATAACCGCGATAATCGATGATAGGTGTGCTTCTGAGGCCCAACCCGCCATAGGTGATCTGACCGGTCTGGTAGGCGCGTCGCAACGCCACCGGGTCTGCCACGCTGCGTGCGGCGCTGTAATCGCCATTATTGTCGAAACCGCCAATGGCGCCATTGAGGTCGAGGAATTGCCGCGCCGAAATCACGCCGGACTTCAGCGCCGCAAGACCATATTGCACGCCAACATTGTCCCAGGGCCGCCGTGCCGCGCCGGTTACGGGATTTCTGCCGAGGATGTTGATCGTGTGGTCGTAGACATCGCAGCGCACGCCGCCGGGGTTCTGCTCGCGGCTGAAGCGCACGCCTTTGGGGACCGCCGCCTTGCAATCGCCGCCTTCGGCCTTGATCCGCACGGCCAGCGGGGAGATGGTCACCGCCGTGGTGGCATTGGGATAGCCGGCAGCCGCGGCCTTCTGTTTGTCGGTCCAGGCTAGATTGGTGTTCTTGAAATAATGCACCATGAGGTCGGCATCGGTGAGGTTCAATATCATTCCAGCCATCACCTCGGGGAAACTACAGCCGACGATGAAGCCGTCTACCAGTCCGGGATAGGCGTCGCCGATAGGATTGAGTTGCTCGCTGCCGCCCGAACACCCCCACCCGATGGTGAATTTCGGCACGCCATAGGTCTTGATGAAGCGTTCCTTCACCATTTCCAGGGCCTCCGCCGCCAGCACCATGGCGCAATTGTTGCCATAGACATTGAGGCTCGATGACGCGACGGCATAACCCTGGCGCAGCAGGAGGTCCTCCAGGATGTCGCTATTGCCGACGCTTGAGCCCTGCACATACCAGCCGCCGACGCAGCCGCCGCCGAAGGTGTAGGCCAGCTTTCCATTCCAGGCGGGCGGCGGTGCGGTGGGGCCAACGGCGGTCGCGGGCGCGGCCAGGATCGCGGTCTGGTAGATGGCACGGTCGATGGTGCCGGTCTCCACCCGCACGATATAGGGCACCGTTTTGCCGTCGCTGGTCGTCGTCTCGGTCAGGTCGTCCGGCGTTGCGCCGGCAGGTAACGGTTTGAAGGAGCCGGCCTTGGTCCGGTAGACATAGTCCACGCGTGTCTTCACAGAGCAATTGGCATCCAGCGGTGGACCCAGCGTCTGTGTCGAAGCGGGGAGCTTGAACGTGTCGGTCATGCAATAGAATGGCGTCTCGCGCGTGCCCGAAAAGACCGGCCCGGTTATGGGATGGTCGGTGAGCACAAGACTGGAGCCGCCCGCCCTCAGGACATTGGCGCCCGGCTTCAGGCCTTCGATCAAGCCGATGCGCCGGTTGCCGGCCTGCTTGAAATCGGCGGTCACATCGGCGCCGTTGAGGGTGATGGATCCGTCGACGCCAACCGCGACCAGCGCATCGCCGCCGCTCACCAGCGCGGGCTTGGACGACAGCACTGCGATGGCAGCATTATCGGCTCGCGTTCCCGCACGCGCCACAATGCAGCCCAAGAAAACACAGCTCAAAACCAGAAAGCCCCGCGTGACCAGGCATTTCCTCATCGATCTCTCGCCTTTCCAAAAAGTCGGACAATTTATCAGCACATCAACGCACGGGACGGCCGCGGTGGGTTGTTCAACCAATCCGACGTTGTGTCCAGGCCATTTTGTCCCAGCGCTTGGCTGAGACGCGACGACCCGATACCAAATTGAAATAAGGGTCAACGGAACCATGAGCGCCGTCATCCGTCGGCACCCAAAAAACCGTTCGGTTGATCGACATCGAAAGGCGGCCGCCCCATGCGTTTGCTGATACAGGCATGACCTCATGGCCGACATCTTTGCCGTCGGGGATTTCAACGTTCATCCGTCGACCTTCCTCGCCGCGATGAGCCTCAGGGCGAGAGCAGTTCGAGGCTTTGGCCGTTGGTCCGCGGCCCGAACACGCCGATTCCAATCACGATGGCAGCCATCGCGGCCCCGATCATCACGAAGACGCCGGTCGTCCCGAAGCCGGCGAGCAGATCGGCGACCCAGTAGCCGACAAAGATTGAGCTCACCCGGCTCCAGGAAAAGGTAAAGCCGATCGCCCGCGCGCGGATGCGGGTGGGGAACAACTCGGCTGCATAAGGATGGAAGATCGCGATCATCCAGTTGTTGCCGAGCGCGATCAGGGCGCCGCTCACCATCACGGTCGTCGCATCGCGCGCCTGTGCGAAAATCGCTCCGCTCACCGCGATCAGAAACGCCGTACCGACGAGCTGCCACTTCCGTTCGATCCGCTCGGAGAAATAATTGGCGCACAAAGCGCCGATCGGAGCGAGCAGCACGATCACCGCCGTGTATTCGAGCGATTTCACAATCGTGAACCCCTGCTCGACAAGTAGCATCGGAACGAACGCGGTGAACCCGAAGACGGCGATCGTCTGTGCGAATTGGAAGATCGAGATGATGATCGTGCGCGGCAGGTAGAAGACAGAGAACATTTCCGTCCAACGACCACTATTGGCTTCGAGATCGGGAACGCCGGCGGCCGGTGGAGGCAGCGCGTGGCCGCACTCGGCAACAACGCGCGCTTCGATAGAAGCGACCACCTGGTCGGCTTCGGCGAAGCGGCCGTGTACCTCAAGCCAGCGCGGCGACTCCGGCAGCCCCTTCTGGACGAAGAACACGACCACGCCGCTGAGTGCGCCGATCCCGACCACCCAGCGCCATCCCGCGATCCCAAGCGGCGCCAGCGGAACCAGGCCCGCGGCCAGAAAGGCCGCGACCGGAATCGCGGTGAGGATGAAAATGAACGCCGCAGTCATGTAGCGGCCCCGCGCCGTGCGCGGGGTGATCTCGGTGATATAGCTGTCGTTGTTGATGAGCTGGATGCCGACGGCGAGCCCGGCGATGAACCGCGCCAGGTCGATTGCTGCCGGATCGGAGAGGAAGGCGATCGCCAGTTGCGCCGCCGAGTAAATCATCATGGACCAGACGAAGATCACCCGCCGCCCCAGCCGGTCGGAGACGAAGCCGAATACGGCGGTGCTGATGAGCATGCCCACGAAAAAGCTCGCAAGGAAGCTTGCGAACAGGTGCGGATCGAAGATGCTTCCGGGTTTGGCGACGTAGATGCCCGAGCGGATGAGGCCGAGCGAGATGAAGCCGGGCATGAAAAGCTCGTAGAACTCGAACCACCCGCCCGAAGCGATGCGCCCGACGAGCCCGATCAGATAGCGCGACGGCGGCAGCCGGTCGATCCGCGCAATCACGGTGTGCCGCCTCGCGCTGGCCTCGGTACCCAGATCCACGGCCCTTTCCTCCTGCTTTTCTGTTTTCAAAAACGGGAATGTGACTTTTGGAGCGGGCGACTTCCGCGATCATCACCATGATGCGCCAGCGCAGCGTTGGGGGTGTTGACATCGAGGAAGGGC
The DNA here is from genome assembly GCA_963775165.1 of uncultured Pseudomonadota bacterium. Lineage (GTDB taxonomy): Bacteria > Pseudomonadota > Alphaproteobacteria > Micropepsales > Micropepsaceae > Rhizomicrobium. The sequence continues at coordinate 171,515 of CAVZHX010000008.1, forward strand.
GCGGCAACCGGAGCTAAACGCTTGGTGCAGCCAAACACATCCCCATGCGGCGGACCGGCAAACTGGTTCAACGCCACGACCACCATTGCCTTGTGTCTGCAGCCCCATGGCGCGGCCAGCCCGATCGAGGGAACCATGCTTCGCCTCGATCTGAGGCCCGATCTGCGGTGAGAGTTCGGGAAACCGACTTCGCGGGCAATCAATGCTTTTCTCCCCTCGCTCACATTGTAGTATTGTTGACAATTAGCAATACTACAAGCCTAAGCACAGTCGTGGTTTTGCTGGCAGAGGCTGCGCATGACAGTACCGATCAAGCCCTTGCAAATTCTCCAGACGCTGTCGATCGCGGACCTCATGCGGGAGGAGATTGCCGGCCTTATCAAGCGCGGCGATGTGGTCGCGGGCGACAGGCTCAATGAACTCAGCTTCGCGCAACGTTTCAATGTAGGCCGCGCACCGATTCGCGAGGCGTTTCGGGCACTGGCGGAGACCGGGCTCGTCAAGGTCGAGAAGAATCGCGGCGTCTTCGTCCGGGAAATCCATGAGCCCGAAGCGCGCGAACTCTGCCAGTTGCGTTCGGCCCTTGATGATATGGCAGGCCGATTGCTCGCCCCTCGTGTTACCGAGGAGATGCTCGAAGAACTGAATTCCAGGCTCGCACGCCTCAAGGATGCCGCGCGGGCCGGCGATATGGCGGCGTACTTTCCGCTCAACATCGGCTTTCACGACCGCATCGTCGAGTTTGCGGAGAATGCTGTGCTCCCTGAGTTCTATCGCAAAGTGATCGACCGCATGCACCTCCTCCGGCGGCGCAATTTTGATGAGAGGCACGGAAGCGCGCAGTCGCAGATAGAACATCGCGACATCGTCGCTGCGCTCGCAACGCGCGATCCCGACATCGCCGCTGTTGCCATGCGCAAGCACGTACTCAACGGATATGCGCGACTCACGGACTCGCTGATGCAGTCATTGTCGGATGACAGCTATCGAGGATTGCCGCAGAAGAATGGGGGCTCGCGCGCCACCGTTCGCGGCACCAAAGCACCAAAAGGATCCAGGATCCGCGCTCACCTTCGACACCGTCAACAAAGTACCTGCGCATGGCGGCGCAATGGGTTCGCAGGGCATTACCGTCGTGGATGGAATGCTGTTCGCCGGATCCGGCTATTCGGTTGGTCAATCCGGTGCGGCCCATTCCGGCAATGTCGTTTTGGCCTTCGCACTCGAATAACGCTATGACCGTGAAATTGCGCTCAACAATGATCCCACCCGCTTTGTCGTTTTTCTCATTGAACTGGTTGCAAACAATCGGAACTTGAAGGGTCGCGTATCGCGTCCAATCGTGCCCCTCAAAATTCAGCGGTTACGCAATGAATGTAATCCGTTTCGTGCCATAAGGTGTGGGGTCATTGTTGGATGCGCTTTTGCATCTTTGTCCGCTGAAGCTCCATCACGACCGCATTCAGGATGGCGTCGAACGCCTTCAGCTTATCTCACGAGAAAAAGGCAAATAGGTTTATTAGGAGAAGTTTCAGTCCTGCAACAGGGGAGCGGCGATGACGAACCGCAGAGAATTCCTCCAGACTGGGGTGGCGGTCACAGCGGCGGCCGCGCTGACATCGGGGTTCGAAATTGCTTCCGCAACGGTCGCTGCCCCTCCGCCGACGCGGCTTCACAAAGCCATATATGACAGGCGGTTTGCGGACAGCCGGGCATTCGCAGCCCAGATCGTGGATGTGCCTGCGCACGCGATCGAGGGCGACATCACCGAGCTCTGGTTCAAGGATCTCGATCCGCACTGGCGCAAGGCAGCCCGTCCGGTCGCGGGGCTGACGACGCAGAACTCCCTGTTCTGTCTGGAGCATCTGGCCCGAGATTATGGACTGCGCGTGACCTATCGGGGCGAGCACATCGTCGGGCCCGGGCGCCGCATCCGGCATGATCTGACCGGCCCGGCGCATCTTCTCGTGCAGGCCGACGATTCGCAAATGCGCAGCGCCGCGTGGCCGCGAGAAGTCGCACGTCTCATGCGGGGCTACGAGTTGACCCGAAATGCGCGCGACGTGCCAAGGCGGATAAGTGCCGAGTTGCCGGCACCGGCCGAACCTGGCGTGGAAATACTGGTTTCATGGATCATCGCGCCTGCCAGACGGCGCTTGCGGACAACGTGACAAAAAGACGGGGAGCGATGGGATGAAACGCAAGCTGCCGCCAGGTGTCAGTGCCAAGCAGTTCCAGACAGCTGTTCGACGTCTGCAGGACGTCGTGGGCAGCGACTGGGTTCTTACCGATGATCTGGACATCGGGACCTATCTCGACGCCTATACGCCGTTTCGCGGCGACGAGCCCGACGAATATGTTCCTTCGGGTGCGGTCGCGCCGGTCGAGGTCAAGCAGGTCCAGCAGATCGTTACGATCGCAAATGAGTACAAGATTCCATTGTGGCCGATTTCGACCGGGCGCAATCTGGGATATGGCGGCTCGGCGCCGCGCATGAGCGGCACCATGGTGCTCGATCTCAAGCGCATGAACCGCGTTCTTGAAGTGGATGAGGCTCGCGCCTATGCGCTGGTCGAGCCAGGCGTCAGCTATTTCGATTTTTACCGCTACTTGCGCGACCATAAGCTCAAGGTCTGGCTGGACTGCCCCGAACCCGGATGGGGCAGCCTGATCGGCAATGCGATGGATCATGGCGTCGGCCACACCGCGTTCCGCGACCACTTCGGCGCCATCTGCGGCATGGAGGTCGTGTTGCCGAACGGCGAACTCATGCGCACGGGCTCGGGCGCGCTCCCCGGCAGCAAGGCGTGGAACACCTTTCGATACGGATATGGGCCGCACGTCGCCCCGATGTTCGGTCAGGGCAATTTTGGCATCGTGACCAAGGCCGGGTTCTATCTCCTGCCGGAGCCCGAGGCCGCCCGCAGCGACCATATATCCGTTCCGCGACACGAGGACGTCCATCAATTTCTCGACATCATGTCGTCGCTGGTGGCCGATTTCACCATCGATACCAGCTGGTCGCTGACAAGCCCGCTTCTGACGTCGCAAGATCCGGAGGTCAAAGCGGCGGTCGCGAGGTCGGGCGGCGAGCCGTCTGCGGAACTGGACAGGCTGGGACGGGAAAAGGGCCTCGGCTATTGGGGGACCCGCGTCTATTTCAATGGCGCGCCCGAGGTGATCGATGCGAAGTGGGAGTTTGTCAAGCGGCGCGTGTCGGCGATCCCCGGCGCGAAATTCCAAACAGGCAATTATTTTCACTTTCCGCAGGACTACGACAATGTGAAGGAAGGCATGGACGGCGACCAGTATTCCAAGGAAGCCGTCGACATTCCGAGCCTTGCGATCTTTACCGGAATCGGCGCCTCGCGCAGCCACGGTCACATATTTTTCTCTCCGATCATCGCCATGTCCGGAGAAGAATTGCTGCGCGCGCGCAAGGTGTTCAAAAAGGCGTACCACGACCTCGGTATCGAACACTACAACCAGGTTGGCGGCTGGGCGTGGTTCCGCTGCAATCTCGTTCTTCTCTATGCGCAGGCGATCACCGACGACGCTGAGCACAATGCCAAAATCCGCGAGAACGTCAAAACTCTGGTCAAAGTTGCCGCAGACAATGGTTGGGGCGAGTACAGAACGGCGCCGGTGTTCATGGACGATGTCATGGCCGCCTATTCGTTCAACAACCATGCGTTGTTGAGATATCACGAGACGATCAAGGATGCATTGGACCCGAACGGTATCCTGGCGCCTGGCAGAAGCGGAATCTGGCCCAAGCACCTGCGCGGAAGGAAAATGCCATGAAAATCATAATGATCGGAGTGGGGCTGGTGGCGTTTGCCATGCCGTCACTGCCGGCAGACGCACAGCAGGCCAGCGCGGGTCCAGATGGTCATGCCGTTTTTGAAAAATGGTGTGCACCATGCCATGCGGCCGGCCCCTTTCACGCAGGAACCGCCGGCCTGCAGGTCAAATACAAGGGCAGCGAACCGGCGGTGCTGGAGCAGCGGGAGGATCTGAAGGCGTCATATGTGGAGTACATTATCCGGCACGGCGTGAATACCATGCCGCCGTTCCGCAAGACCGAGATCGCGGATTCCGAAATGCACGCGATTGCCAGATATCTCTCGCATGGCAGTTCTGACTTGAAGCAGGAAAAGTAAACCTCTTCGTCTGCCGGTTCCGTGCCAAGAGGCGTGTTGTTTAGACTCCCGGACGCTCCCCGATAATTCCCTGTTCAACAGGCAAAGCGACCGGCCTTTGCCCCCCCCGGCCCAGTGCGACAGACGAGCTGGCCGACCGGCTCTTCAGAAGCGGACCTGCGTGACCGGCGGCTTCCTTCTACGCAAATATGTCCATGGAGCCACAGGCTTCCCGTCGGGTTGGTGCCCGCTCGGAGCGGCGGCAGATAGGGCGCCCTGCGCTCAGCGATAGGTGTTGTTCGAAGTGTGGTCGCCGCCGAGCCAGCGGACGAGATCGGCGTGCGCATTGACGCGGCGCGTCTCGTTGATTTCGTCTGCGTTGGGCGCATCGCATGTGAATTCGACGATCATGCCGTTGGGGTCGGTGGCGTAAACGGACCGGCAATAGCCATGCTCCAAGACAAAGCTTTTGGGCTCCTTGTAGCCGGCCGCCTTCAGGCGCTCCTCTATTCCCCTTTGTGCTTCCGCGTCGACCTTCAAAGCGAGGTGGTGGAAGGGCGTAAACGGCATTTTCGGGCCGAACTTTTCCTGATCCTCAGGTTCGACGAATTGGAAGAATGCGAGCGCGCCGCCGTCCCCGATTCCGAAGAAGCAATGGCAATAGGTCCGGACCGCGCCGAAAAGCTCGTCGGCTTCGCTCCAGGTGGCGATGAGTGGAAGCCCTATGATGTCTTCGTAGAATTTTCGCGTGGCCTCCATGTCGTTGGTGACATAGGCGGTGTGATGAAGACGGGATGGAAGTTTTTCCGTGTCAGCCATTGATTGAGTCCCTAATTGACTTGTGAGATCGAACGACTATCTACCAGATGGACGACGCGCACCGGTGCAGGAAACCGCGCCGCCCAGCCATCACCAGAATTTCTTCGAGGCGATCTGTGCCCCCTGCGAGAGGGCCGCCAGCTTCGCCCAAACGACGTTCGGGTCGATCATACCTTGACCGACATGAATGCTGAACCCGCAATCCACACCCGCCATCACATTTTCCCGACCCACGAGCCGGGCGTAGCGGCCGATACGCTCGGCCACGAGTTCGGGGTGCTCGATATAGTTCGACTGGCATTCGATCAAACCCGGAACGAGTATCTTGCCTTCCGGTAGCTTGACGGCCTCGAACATGGCCCATTCATGGGCATGTCGCGGATTGGCCGCCTCGAACAGAATCGCCGCGGGCTTGGCGGCAGCGAGCACATCGAAAATATCTGCGAACGGCACGTCACAGTGATGTGGCCCGGGATAATTGCCCCAGCATACATGCATGCGCAGCCTTTCGGCCGGAATGTTGCGGACGGCATGGTTCATCGCGTCGATGTGAAGGCGCATGCGGTTGCGAAATTCCGAGAGGCTCAGCTTGGCGCATTGGACATGCCGGCCCATGGCGAGGTCCGGACAGTCGAGCTGAAGCGTGGCTCCGGATGCGGTAATGGTCTCATATTCGAAGCGCATTGCTTCGGCGATCGCGAAAAGATAGTCCTCGTGCTTCGCATAATAATCATTACGGAAAAAGAGAGAGATCACCCCGGGCGAGGCGGCACTGGAGAAGAAAGCACTTGCGTCTGCGGCCTTGGCGGCTGCCGTCAGGTTTTCCATGTCCAGCTTGGCAGAATGCGTATCTTTAACAGCGATCGGGCCGTTGCAGGCGGGCGTTCTGCGCCCCTTGCGGCCCGGATCGTTGAAGACGCGGGCGGCGCTTTTCGGAAATTCCTCGAGGTCCTGAAACACGTAGCTTGTGCCAGTGCCGCCGAAGCCGCTCAGGCGATCCTTCACGTAAGTCGCGTAGCTGGGCTTGGACATCTCGCCGTCGTTGACGATGTCGAGCCCTATTTCGGTCTGGCGCGCAACGGCAGCGTGAACGGCCTCGGCGATACGGCTGGCGAGAACACCCGTATCAACCGGCACGCCTTCTTCCTTCGCAAGCATCGTACGCACAAGATCGTCGGGCCGCGGCAGGCTACCGGTATGCGTCGTCAGAAATCTCTCGGTACTTCTCAGCATGTGCTTTCGGCCATGGAGCGTTAGCGGTTGGACGAATATAAAGATTATGGCATCGGTCCGAGTTTATCCATCGCAGAAGGGACAGGTCCACATCGGATTTCCGTTGCACAAGCGCCGGAAGGGCGCCCGGCTTCGAATTCGGGCGGCTCGCGCCGGGCCAGCGCGAGGCATCGCCATGCAAGGCGAACTGGCACATTCCGCAATTGGAAAAAGGCATGGACGCCAAAGAAATATGTGGCACTTTGGGGACGCGCGAGACAAAATGCAATTTCAACCAATCAATTTCAAAATATAAGCGGAGGAGGAAGGCGCTACGTGATGAGACCGGCAAAGATCACATTCACATTTCTATTGTGCCTCGGTGCGTCGGCCATTTTTGCCGTGCCGGCTGCGGCACAGTCGGTGACTGGAGAACAGGCCGTTACGGTAAAAGCCATACCTGGCGTGGTCGCGGCGGGCGCGAAATGGAAGCTTGCCTGGCAGGGGCTCTACAACGCCGACGGCATTGTTGGAACGTCCGACGGCGGACTGCTGTTCGCGCAAGAACAGACCAGCACTGTCCAGAAGCTGGACGGCCACGAGCATGTCTCGGTCTATTTGCGCAATGCCGATGGCGTGGGCTCGCTGTCGGTGGGGCCGCATGGCGAGCTCTACGCCGCGGAGCGGACCTGCACCGATCCCGGCATCCGTCTCTACGACAAGACCTGCAGCGATCCGACCAGGATCGTGATCCTGACGCCCAAAGGCCGCGCCCTTGCCGAGCACTTTGCCGACGGGTCATCGCTCGGCCGCCTCAACGATCTCGTCGCCGATTCGAAGGGCGGCGCCTACTTCACGGTCGGCGGCGCGTATTATGTCAACGCCAAGGGCGTGGTTTCGACCGTCGCTGAGCCCTCCAGCCTGCGCTCCAACGGAATCATGCTGAGCCGCGATGGCAAGACCCTCTATGTGACCAACCGGGACGAGGTCGTCGCCTTCGACGTCCATCCGGACGGCTCGACGTCGAACAGACGCGTCTTTGCCAGGCTCTCTGGCGGCGACAATGGCGCCGACGGCATGGCGATCGACGGTGCGGGCCAGCTTTATGTGCCCGGGATGGCCGGGGTCCATGTGTTCTCGCCCGAAGGCCGGGAGCTGGGAATCATCCCTGCGCCCCGGCGCCCGATTTCGCTGGCATTTTCGGGCCCGGACAAGAAGGTGCTTTACGCGGTCTGCCACGGCGCGGTCGGGCCCGACGGCCGGGATTATGAGACCCCCAAGGGTGTCCGGAATACGGCCATGTCGATCTACAAGATTTCCATGGTGGCGCAGGGCTTCAAAGGCCGCATGAAATGACGTGGAGCGCTGCGCGTTCTTTCGTGGCGCCTTCTGAACAACCGTAGAATTGCAGAATCAAAAGGAGGAGAGGTCGCCATCATGAAATTGGGAAGATTGGCGTTCGCGTGCCTAATTGGCCTTGGCATATCCGGCCTTGGGCTGGCGCCTGTCGCTGCGCAATCGCAACTCGGCACAGAGGTCGTCAACACGACGGCGATTTCCGGCGTGATCGCACCGGGTGCGAAATGGACGCTTGCGTGGTCGGGCCTGTACAACGCCGACGGCATCGTGGGAACGCCCGACGGCGGACTGCTGTTCGCCCAGGAGCAGACGAGCACGGTCCAGAAGCTGGATGGCCATGAGCATGTCTCGGTCTATCTGCGCAATGCCGACGGTGTGGGTTCGCTGTCGGTGGGCCCGCACGGCGAGCTTTATGGCGACGAGCGGACATGCACCGATCCGGGGATCCAACTCTTCGAAAAGACCTGCACGGACCCCACGAAAGTCGTGAGGTTCACACCGACGCGGAAAGTGCTGGCGGATCATTTCGCCGATGGCAAACCGCTCGGGCGGCTCAATGACCTGATCGCCGATTCGAAGGGCGGCGTCTATTTCAATTCCGTCGATCCTGGGATCTTCTACATCAACCCGGCGGGCAAGGTATCGGTGGTCGCCGAAGGCGTGCATCCCAATGGCATCATGCTGAGCCGCGACGAGAAGATCCTGTACATCACCAATTATCCCAACGGTTATGCCGGCAAGCCCGATCAGGTCCTCGCGTTCGATGTCCAGCCGGACGGCTCGCTCACGAACAAGCGCATCTTCGCCAGCTTCGACGACAGAAGCGCGGACGGCATGGCGATCGACAATGACGGCCGTCTTTACGTGCCGGCATACACCGGAATCCGCGTGTTTTCTCCGGACGGCAAGCTGTTGGGCAAGATCGATGCGCCCCCGAGCCCGCTTTCGCTGGCGTTTTCGGGACCGGACAAAAAGACGCTTTACGCCGTCTGCCACGGCGCGGCCGGGCCGGACGGGAAGGCCTATGACACGCCCAAGGATGTCCGGAACACGGCCATGTCGATCTACAAGATTTCCTTGGCAGCGCAGGGATTCAAAGGCCGCGTGAAATGAAAGCGGTGGGTGCTATAATGGCGCCGTAATTTGCCCGTGATGGAGGTATCCCGATGAACTCGAAATTCTACAGTGGGATGCTTGCCGCGATTGCCATGCTGGCAACCGGACCGGTGCTTGCGCAGCCGGCGTCACGGGAGAGACCGGCGACGTGCTTCGTCTACAGCCAGATCCAGAATTGGAAGGCGGACGGAAACAAGACGATCTACCTTCGCGTCTCCCCGGGACGCTACTACCGGCTCGATCTGGCTGGGCCCTGTCCCTCGATCACGTATCCCGGCGCATTTCTCATCACGCGGATTCTCGGCACGACATCGATCTGTGCGCCGATCGATTGGGATTTGCACGTCTCGCAGTCGTGGAACGACATTCCGCAGGCCTGCATCGTCAAGAACATGAAAGAGCTGTCGAAAAGCGAGGTCGCGGCGATCCCGCCGAAGTCGAAGCCCTAGTCAGGCGGCATCGTGCAGGCGGCAAGCAAGACCGGCTTGCATGCCGGGCCCGCTCGCGAAGCCGGCCAACGGGCTATTTTTTCTGGTTCGTCTGGTCCGGATACCAGAATTCGAGGTGGCAGGACTCGCAGACCTGATCGAGCGTGCCGCCATCGTGATAGAGCCCCTTGACGTCCTTTGCCTGGACGTCATGCAGCATCACCATGGCGATGTCGTGAAGACCCTGCGCATCCGTGACGAAGGAACTCCAATTCGTATCGATCAGGTGTTGCACGGCTGCGCCGCCAAGCGCACCCGGTTCGTCGGGCTCGGCTTCCGCCGTCGCTTTGCGTCCCTTGATCATCAGCAGATTGGTCGACTCGACCAGGATGAGCGCCTGCAGACGCAGGGCTTCCCACTGCGCATCCGTTTCGGGCTCGTGCACATGGAAGCCGGTCTTGTCGGAAATGGTGGCGACCGAATTCCATAGCGCCCCGGCCGACGGCATGACCTCCGCTGCCATGATCTCGTCCACCGCGGCCACCGCTGCGAAAGGCGGCAGAGCTGGCTGCGCCTGCGCGGCTTGCGCTGGAGACACGTCTTTCTTTGCCTGCGCCGTCCTTTGCGAGGCGGAATCGCGGCCACAGCCGGCCAGGGAAATCATTGCCGCCGCAGCAAAAACGAAAGGCAATCTGGATTTCATAAGAACACGTCCCCATCCGTTTGGTTCGCAAATGATCAGATCTCGGCAATTTTCCCGCCTTGCCGTGACAGACAAAAGCGCGCGACGCTTCCACGCGCTTTCATGCGTGGAGGAGCGAACCAAATGAGTATACGAGCCGGCACTGGCGTCACAAGCCTGCCGGACCATTACGCTCGCAAAAAAAATCGGGCGAATTCATCCAACGAGTAAGGGCTGCATCTGGGCAGCCGATTCACGCAGGATCGGAAGGTAGCGGGACGTCATCTGTTCACGATTTGCCCGCGCGCCTTCCATACTCACGTAAATCGCCGCCACAACGCGACCACCCGCATTTCTAATCGGCACAGCGACCGCCGAAAGACCGTGCTCCATTTCCTCACTGACAAACGCGAAATTTTCGCGCCGTGCCCGTTTGAGAATCCGCTTTAAGGCGGCTCTGTCCACGATCGTTTTGTGCGTGAACCTCGTCAATTCGGTGCGGTCCAAATAGGCGTTGATCTCGTCATCACTCAGATTTGCAAGCAAGGCGCGTCCCATCGCCGTCGAATAGGCCGGCATGCTCGAACCGATTTCGCGCCTCGCCGCGGCCGGCCGTTTGAGCGCGGAACGAGCGATATAGACAACTTCATCTCCGGATAGCACGGATATCGAGCAGGACGCGCCGGTGGCTGCGCTCACTTCGTGGGCGAACCGATGGCCGATATGGGGGAGGGCGTTAGACGAGAAATAGGCACGCGAGAATGTAAGCACCTGAGGCGTAAGCCTGAAATATTTGCCGTCCGTTTCGACATAGCCGAGCGCGTTTAGCATCAGCAGACATCGTCGCACGGTGGCCCGTGGCAGACCGACAAGCTTCGAAAGCTCTGCCAGCGTAAGCCGCTGGTGCTGATGCGCAAACGAGCGCATAACCGCGAGCCCCCGCGCGAGCCCCGCAATGTAATCGAAATTGGGCGAAGGAGGGGCAATCTTTTCCGGAACAAACGAATTGGCGGCGTGCATGGCAGCACCACCAACTGCGGGGTCCTCGGACTTCATAATGAATCACTGCCCCTGCTACGGCAATTGAGCCCGGCCCACAATTCCACGGCACCACTCTACTATAATTTGCGTCGGAATGCAGCTGTTGCGATTGCCGGCCATGCTCGCCGCGAGATGGCCACAATGGCCGAACATGGGCCCGCCATGTTCATGGCGATCTCCTGCCTAGGCCGAATTTGGCAAACGGCCCTTCACTTTTTCGCGGCGCTGGCCGCCGCCGTGTCGCGCGCCAAGGCCGCTTTCCACCTCGCCGCCTCCTTGGGGTGAGCGTCATCCCAACGCTTGAAGGCCGTCGCCCAAGGGCGGTGGTCCGTGGGATCGTGATATTCCAGATCGCCCGGAACGTGTTCCCCGAGTTCGCCCCTGGCATTCAGGTAGATGTTGTTGGTGTCGACGCATTGACTGTATCGCGCTGGCGCGACCGTCCAGTCCTTGAGCAAATCGAAGACCGCCACGTCATGCCAGGGAAAGGCAAATGCTTTGGGATCGTACAAGGTTACGTCGACGAGAAATTTGTCGCCAAGCCTCTTCATCCTTTCGACGGCCTTGAGCTCCCCGCTGTATTCTGGCATGCCATGGGTCATCACCCATTGCTTGATGTCCTTGGTATATACAACCAGCTCATCGCCATCCCAGAAGCCGATGGAATCGCCGTACCACTGCGGTGACTGTTTGGCTTCGGGCAAAAAACCGCGGCCATCGGTATAGATGTATCGCGTCATATTGATCGGCCAATCCTTGTTGATCATGACCATGTGCACATCCATCAGGAGATGCCAGGTCGCACCGATGTCATAAAGACGGCCAAAGCCGTTTGGCAGACAGAACTCGTTGGACCACCAGGCGTGGCCAGCCCATTCCGCGCGCAAGAGGTCTTCGAAGCGCGGCTTGTAGGGCGCGGTGAGCGCCGCCATCACCGCGGACACCCTGGCATTTCCGCCCAGCACGCCATTGGCCACGCCGCCGCGCCAATCACCACTCCAATTGGGCAGCGTTGCGCGGTTCATCTTGGCGTCACTGCGCGCGGCCTTGAGCCACGCGTCGTATTGCTCCTTGGCGCTCTTGTACGGATACGGACTGCGAATGATGACGCCTTCACCGCCTGACCCTTTGATTTTGGCAGGCGTCTGATCCGGATGGCCAATGTTCTGGCCCAGCCAACTCTTTTGCTGAAATTCGCGCGAGGTCATGTTGCCGTAGGGATCATTCGCTACGAGATTCGGTTTGCCGGAGATGAATTTCTTCACCCACTGTTCAGCGGAAGTGATGTGTGCGAAGGGATGGGCAGGATCGAAATTCTTCCGATCCGGCTGTGCCGAGGCCCGCACCGGCATCGCAAGCATCCCGACCGCGAGGATGGCAGCCACGATGGCCAAGTGTCCGCCGGCAAATTTCATGACCATCTTCTCCGTGGTTCGAATTTTACGCGCCCCTTCACATTTCCGTTGCCGGCCGCCGCTGGGTCGCGCGCGAAAACAGCCTTCCAGCGCACCGCCTCTTTGTTCGGCACCTACCTAACCGATTCCAACGATGTCGACGCAGGCGCGGCTGCCATCTATCTTTGAAGTTCGGACTTCATCGAGATCTGTCACAAGCGGATGTGGCGTGTCCGTGCTGACTTCAACTTGATGTCTGGGATCGCCGTTGGCCGAACCACGCGTCACGACCTTGCACAGGCCCGCCTGCGCAAAAGCCCTTTCGTCATCCGCGCCCTGGTGCATGATCGCCAGATTCTTTGCGCCAGTTGACATCGATCCTTTCGTCTAATTGAGATAACGTCCCTCCTTGCGTCCGTGCATGTGTCCCTGCGCGTCGAGAGCGCCGACATAGCTTCCGCCCAGCGCCCCGTTTCTGAGCGGGTTCACGTACACCGTGACCTTGTCGCCAGCCTTGAAAGTCTTGGGCCCGATGCCCTGCCGCTCCATGTTCTCGGTATACGACATCTCCACATCGTACGTTCCGGTCTTGCCGCCCGGCTTTTTCACAGTGAGGAGCAGGTAGACATGCGGATTGGCGAATTCATAGGACTTGACGTTTCCCGCGATGGCCTCGGTCTTCGTGGGATCGTACATCGCATGCGAATGATGCGCTGAGGCCGTGAGTGGCACGCCGACACATATAGCCGCACTCAACATTCCTCCAAGAATGGCATTTCTCGTTCTCATTTATCTCTCCTCTTGTAACCCTGACGACCCGGTTCGTTGGTCATTTCTTCGCGGACTTGCCTTTCGCCTCGGCTTCTTTGAAGACCTTCTCCCAGCGGGCGGCTTCCTTGGGATGCGCTTCATCCCAGAGTTTGTAAGCCGTTGCCCAAGGCCGCGGGTCTGAAATGTCGTGGTAGCCCGCTTCGCCGGGCACGTGCTCCTGCAGCACGCCCTTCGAATCCATGTAGATGTTGTTGGTAGAGACGCAGTCGCTCCAGTTCGGTTGCGCAACCGTCCAGTCCTTGAGCGTTTGGAATACGGCGACGTCGTGCCATGGAAACGCGAACGCCTTGGGATCGTAGAGTGTGATGTCGTCGAGCATCTCGTTGCCGAAACGCTTCATCCGCTCGATGATCTGCATCTGATCGCTGAATTCCGGCAGCCCGTGGGTCATGGCCCATCGCTTGATATTCTTTGTATAGATGACCAATTCGTCGCCGTCCCAGAAGCCCCTCGAATTCGCCGTACCAGGTTGAAACCGTCTTGTTCTCCGGCAGGAACCCGCGGCCATCGGTATAGACGTAGCGCGTGGCGTTTTCCGGGCGATCTTCGTTCAGCAGCACCATGTGCGCGTCTACCATGAAGTGGAGCGTCCCGCCCCCCGTCCACAGGGGGCCACGGGCGAGCAGCCCGTCGGGCAGACAATATTCGGCCGGCCACCATTGGTGACCTCCTTCCCATTCGCCGCGCAGCATCGACACATAGCGGGGCTTGTATCTATTCGACATCGCCGCCATCAGGTCCGAAATCCGGGTGGAATTTGCCACCGAGCCCCGCATTTCTTGCCAATCTCCGCTCCAGTCAGGACGGTCTGCGCGGGTGTGGTGAGTGCCGCCATGCGCAGCCTTGAGCCAGGCGTTGTATTGCTCTTCGGCCGTCTTGTACGGATAGGGACTGCGGACGGTGCTGCCCTTGCCGCCAGAGCCCTTCATGCTCGCGGGCGAACGGTAGGGGTGATCGGTGTTCTGCCCCTGCCAGCTGCCGGTCCAGAACTCTTGTGGGGTCATGTTGCCCCAGGGATCGTTTGGCACGATGTCCGGGTTCCCGGGGATGAATTTCTTGACCCATTGCTCGGGCGTCTTGATGTCCGCAAAGGGCTGGGCGGGATCAAATTTCGATTGCGCCGGCTGCGCGCAGACTTGTGCCGGGATGACCACAGCGGCCGCGAGAATCCAGCCAAGCAGTCCCATCGCATTCGTTGATGCGAATCTCATCAGTCGTTCCTCCCATGCGTATTCTATGTTCACGACCCGCGCCGTCAGTAGCCGCAGTCTGGTGAATCTTCTGTAAGGTGTCCGTCGTTCATGATCCCGCAATCCGGGCTGTGCCGGATCAGGGCCTCTTCTGAAGCATTGAGCAGCGCCCCGCTCATCCGGGGCCGTTTTTTTGCCAAAAACATCACACGCCTGCATAGCGGCCACCGTCATAACCGGCACGCTGATCTATTGTGTCAGCATGTTGACAGCCAGGGAAACATTACCATAGGCTGACAATGATACAAACGTTCGGATTTCGCACGGGTTGGGAGCATGCGCGGGGGTGCCTGCGACAGGATGTCCAGCAGATTGCTCACCGCACCGTGGAGTTAAGAACCGAAGACAAAATCCCAGGAGGGGGGCCAATGATTCGGAAAGCTGGAACTCGCCGTCATTCAGGGTGGCTGCGGGCAGGATTGCTTGTCGAAGTTTCCTTGATGACACTGCTGTGCGCCGGAGCGGCGTCGGCACAGGAACAAGCCACGCAAATCGAGAACGTCATCGTCACCGCAGAGCGCACGCAACAGCGCCTGCAGGACGTGCCGATGTCCGTTCAGGCGATCACCCTGCAACAGATGCAAATTCAGGGCATTTCCACGGGCGCGGACCTCAACGCCATGGTGCCGAACCTGTCGATCGGCAGCAACCAGGCCAACAATATCGACACCACCGTTTCCATCCGCGGCATTCCCGAAGTGGGCCTCTACGTCGACGGTATCTGGCAACCGGATGTCGGCTTCCGCGAAGGCGGCATCGTCGAGATGCAGCGCACCGAAATCCTGCGCGGACCTCAGGGCACGCTGTTCGGCCGCAACACCAATGGCGGCGCCATCAACTACGTCACCGTTGAGCCGGCCGACAAATTCGGCGCCAATGGTTCATTCGAGATCGGCAGTTATGGAAGGCGGTTCGTCAACGTGTCCGTGGACGTGCCACTCAGCGACACGCTGCTGACCAAGTGGACCGCGGCGATCCAGCATCAGGGCGGCTGGCTGAAGTCGGTTACCAACCAGCAGTGGTATGGCGGCTACGACGACAAGGTGTTCCGCGGAGATATCGAGTGGAAGCCGAGCAGCAGCCTTACCATCCGGCTGACGGCAAACCAGACCAACAGCGTGGGCACCGATCCGCGCGTGGCCAGCTTCACGAACATTACTCCGGGCACCGTCGTTCCCACATATACGACGCTCTACAATGTGGCGATGATGAACCCGGGTTACGGGCCCTACAACTTCTGGACGGGCTCGACGGAATGGCTCAGCCGCTTCCACGCCGCCAATGGCCAATGGTCGGCCCAAAACAATTCCTGGAATTATCCCGGCGGCCGGGTCGGGCAGTGGGAAACCACCAACGACGTGCCGCTGAACTCCAAGCGGATCGATGAAACCCAGTACACGTTCACTGCAACCTGGAATGTCAATTCGAACATAACGCTGACCAATCTGACGTCCTATCTGACGCAGACAACACGGCATTATACCAACTTCTTCGGCGGCGATATCGGCGGCCTGCGCGATTTGCGCATGTGGCGCTACGATTACTGGTCCGAAGAGGTGCACCTGGAAGGCAATCTCTTCGACAACAAAGTCCATTTCCTGCTTGGCGGCTATTACCTCGGCGGTCGGGACCGCGAGCGGCATTATCGCTGGGGGCTAAACGAATTCTATCTCCCCAATCCCGCCGCCGGGGGCGATCCCCTCGTGGAAAATGGCAATCTGCCGACGCTCGAACTCGACCCTGGCCGATTTCATCCATCAATGGGGTTTGGCGAACGGCGACGCGACGCTGGCAAGCTTCGCTCAGCCGGGCAGCAGAATTCCCCCACGATTTCGAGGACGGTCAGCAGCCGAGCAGCAACACCGACTACAACAACATGCTGACCGACAACACGACCAACGACTATGCCGTGTTCGCCAACGCGACCTGGCACGCGACGCCGGCACTCGATATTCAGGGTGGGGTTCGCCTGGCCTGGGAAAGCGGCATCGACAAGTTCGAGATGCCGACGGGGGCATTCAGAACCTACCTGACGCCCGAGTTGGGCGGCGGTGCGGGATACGGGCCCGGCTCGTTGTTCAACGGTACGGTTGAGAAGGCCTCCAATCCGTACATCGGCGGCGTCACAGCGACGCCGATGGCGACCGCGTCGTATCACTTCACGTCGGATATGATGGCGTTCGTCCGCTATGCCCAGGGCTTCACGGCTGGCACGACCTCCTACAACACCATATTGGCGCAAAACATCACGCTGGATCCCGAAGTGGTGCACGACTACGAAGCCGGCATCCGCTCGGACTGGCTCAATCACCGCTTCCGGGTCAATGTGACCGGCTATTGGATGGTCTGGGACGGCCGTCAGATCGAGCAGTCCTTCATCGTTCCATCAACGGGCGCCTTTGTCGTGGTCAACACCAGCGGCGGTCAGGGCCGGGCGCGCGGCTTCGAGGCGGAACTCGAGGCGCTTCCCATCGAGGGCCTGCAGCTCGACGCGAGCGTCGCCTATCTGAATACGTCCTGGCTGAAGTATGACAACACCACCGTCGGTCCGAACACGCCATGGGCCTATGCGCCGGCATGGACGTTCCATCTGGCCGGTCAGTACGACTTCGAACTGCCGAACATGTCCGATGTCACGTTGCGTGCCGACTATGGCTATGTCGGAAGTTATCAGATCAATGGCGAGGTCTATCGCCAGATTCCGGGCGGCGAGCCGGCCTATGGCATCCTCAATACGCGCATCCAGTACACGCCGTCGGACGCACACTGGAATGTGCAGCTGTTCGCCACGAATCTGACGGATTCGGCCTATATCAGCGGCGGCCTGAACGATGCGGACGTCTGGGGCGTGAGCTTCCAATATATCGGCCAACGGAGGCTTTTTGGTGTCCGCGTGGCGTTCAACGACTAGGGCCTCATCCGATCTGGGTATTGGCCTCAAAGAGGAGGAAATGCGATGGCTTGCATTCAATGGGCTCGTGGCTTGGCGGCGGCTGCCCTCTCCGCAGGTCTCGTGGCGGCGTTCGCTCCTGCGGCGGTGGCGCAGCAGAAGAACGTCGTCGACGACTGGAGCATGGTGAAGGCGCCGGCGGCGCCGGAGCTGAAGGACGTCAAGGTCGATCCGCAAACGACGGCGCTGCTGGTCATGGATTTCAATGCCGTAACCTGCAACGACATGCGTCCGCGCTGCCTGGCGGATTTGCCGCATGTCAAGATGCTGCTGGACAAGGCGCATGCGGCCCATGCGCTCGTGGTCTATACGAACTTCGGCAGCGCGACCAAGCCAGCCTATGCCGAGGCGGTCGCGCCGATGAAGGACGAGCCGATGATCGTGGGCCATGCCGACAAGTTCTTCGGCACGGACCTCGACAAGATCCTGAAAGATCACGGCATCAAGACCGTCATCGCCACCGGCACCGCACCCAACGGGGCAGTGCTGTTCACCTCGTTCGGCGCGGCCAGCCGCGGCTACAAGGTGGTCGTTCCGGTCGACACGATGCCGGGTAGCGATGCCTATGCCGAGCAGGCCTCGGTGTGGAATCTGGCGAACGATCCGGGCCTGGGAAATATGACGACGCTGACAACGTCAGACAAAATCTCGTTCTAACGGCGTGCGCGCAAAACATCCGTCTGAGGCACGGGCGCAGAGCTCGGCGCCCGACGGGTTTGCGCGCGCGGGCGCCGCAGAGACGTGCGCAGGCGGGGGCCACGGTACTCCTCGCATCGTGCATGCTTGCGCGGCGCGTGATTGCGCCAAGGAGAGACCACGATGACATATGCGCGGGCACAGGTGATTGCACTGGCAGCAGTGGTGCTGCTGAGCGGAAGCGCCATGGCCCAGGTCCCGCCCAAGATCGCCGCTCAGAATCGCGCTCTTGGCCAGAAGATCGACATCCGCGCCGCGATCAAGACTTATGGCCCTGTGGCGGAACGGCCGCCTTACAAGGAGGTGCGCGTGGTCCGCGACCTCTCCTACGGCAACGACCCCAAATACAAGCTCGATGTATTCATGCCCAAGGCGCGCATGGCCCATCCCTCACCGGTGCTCGTCTATGCGACGGGGGGCAGTTCACGCGCAGGATCGACCTGCCGGGCGGCTCACCGTTCTACGACAACGTTGTGCTTTGGGCGGCCAAGCATGGGATGGTCGGCGTCAATACCGACCGCCGCTATTTCAAGGACAAACCCTGGCGCACCGGACCGCAGGACATGGCCGCCATCATCGGCTGGGTCGATGCCAATATCGCCCAATACGGAGGCGACCCCAGGCGCGTGATCTTCCTCGGTCACGCCTATGGCGGCACGCAACTCGTCAGCTACCTCGCACATCCCGAGTTCTGGCCGGGCGGCAAGCCGGGCATTGCCGGCGCCGCCATCATCTCCGCGCCGCTCAACCTGGTTCCGGCGACGGAGCCGCGCCAGTTTCAGCCGCCCAATCCGATGTTCGATCCGGACCACTCCGACCTGGACGGGATTCGCCGGCTGACGCTGCCGCTATTCGTGGCTTCGACCGAATTCGATCCGCCCGCGCAGAAGCAGTCGGAGGACGTGCTGCGCCGGCAGCTCTGCGCCGCCGGCCACTGTCCGGAATTTCACGTCTTCGAGAATCACGGCCACCTTTCGGTGACGCTGTCGTTCAATACGGCCGACACGTCCGTCACAAGCCCCTTGGAACGCTGGATCCGCAACCTTCACGATTGAATGCGCATGGCCGCATCCGGCAGCTAACCGGACGCAGCATCCTTGGCGGCAGGGGGCGCACCAAAGGTCCGATCAGAACGTGATCCGGCCGGAACTCGCCAGCGTCGTCATGTTTCCGAGGCCTGGATCGTTCGCCAGATTCCACACCGAACCGGCTCCTTGGGAGATCTGGGACGGGGCGTCAAGAGAGCCTAAGGTTCGCTTGGCGTCTTCGGCCCTCCGTGGAGATGAGACGGTAGGGGCGCGGTACTCGGTCCGGAAGATATCCGCGTAAATTCAGTAATTTAGAGCGCCCCAATGGGCTGTCTGCCTCGGAATTCGGCGCTTGGACGCTCCGAATTTTGCGCAGAATCGAGAGCAGATTTCGTCTCTGACTGCTCCGTGCGCCATTACCGAACAAAAGTGGGCACCGTGGGGAAGCGGCCTACCGTTTGGGTTACTGTGATCCGGCCTACTTCTCACGTATCTTCCAGCGAAACCTTGGCCAATCGCCGAGAGCCTTCAGAAAACAGCACCTGATGGCGCTCGAATTCGAATGAAGAAAATACGAGGTGCCGACCGCCTCGTGTCGAGCGATCATCCTGCGGGGCGGTCCATCGACCGCGCGGGCGCGCGCTGTTCGGCTGGCATGGATATTGGTGAAGCATCGCCGACCCAGCGAAAGACGCCTATCCATACAAGACCGCACAGGAGCAATACGAGGCCTGGTTGACGGCCGCGCATGGCGGCACGCAGCACACGCAGGCGACGCTGCCAGACTGGACCGGCGACTGGCAGGGCGCCTCGGTGGGCGTGCTGGAAGGCACCGCGCGCATCTCCGATGTGGTGAACGCGGTGTCGGACGAATACAAGCCGCGCTACCTGAACCTGCTGCGCGGCGAATGGGAAGGCGGCCACCAATGGTGGCCGGCGCAATTCTGTCTGCCCGAAGGCTTCGGCCGCCTGTTCTGGATCGCCGGTACGCGTCACTTCATGCCGGACACGCACATGGTCCTTATCAACGAAGATCGCCCCGAAAACGCGACGCGATACATCTATACCGATGGCCGCGGCTTCCTGCCTCCGGACAAGGCATTTCCGAGCTGGTACGGTGAATCCGAAGGGTTCTGGGACGGCGACGAGCTGATTGTCTACACGAAAAACATCAAGGCGTGGGCGATCACGCACGGCCTGCCGGAATACAGCGATCAGCTGCAGGCCGTCGAACGGATCAAGCGTTTCGGCAACGAAATGCTCGACGACATCACGCTCTATGACCCCAAGGCATTCGCTTTTCCATGGCATGACATCGCGGTGTACAAGAAACTCAAGGATTGGACGGTCGCGCCGGCCACCTGGAGCGATTGCGTCTCGACCAACAATATTTACATGGATGCCAAGGGCGTGTTGCAGGAACGTGTCCCTGGCGAGGCCGGCTATAACGACCTGTCCGATCCACGGCCCTGGGCAACCGCCTACGAGCTATGGGACAGCGCGCACCGTCAGGAAGCGGCCAAATGGAAGACGATTTTCGCGCGGATCGCCAAAGAAGCCAAAGTCGCTGAACCTGCGCAGACTGCGAAACCAGAATGATGGTCACTGCAGACGGATTCACGAACGGAGGAAATGATGAACGTCAGGATCGTGTTCGTCTCGGCGGCGCTCGGCGCTTCCCTGGCGCTGGGTATTCCCGCCGCGGCTTCCGCGCATCATTCGCATGCCATGTACGATTCGACGAAAGTCGAAGCTGTCAAAGGGATCGTCAAAAGCTACGAGTTCGCAAATCCGCATGTGTACCTGTTCCTCACCGTGGCAAAGCCGGGCGGCGGGGTGGGAACCTACGATGTCGAAATGTCCTATACACAAAATATGGAGAAGGACGGCATCGGCCCGAAAACGTTCAAGGCCGGCGATCGCGTCACGCTTTACGTGAACCCGCTGCGGAGCGCCGTCCAGGGTGGAAGTTATGTCGGCGCGATTGACGCCCAAGGCCACAAGCACGGCCGTTACCTCAAACAACGCAAAACGGCGTCGACGGGATAAAGCGGGAGTGTGACCGTGCAACAGTGGCCAATGCGCATGCGGGCCGATTCCTTGCCTCATCAAAGGCAAAGCGTTATGGTGCATTGCTCCCGCTGCACGCGGCGGTGCGCATGGGCGGCTGCAAGATCGGATATGTTGGTAGGAAATGCTGATTGAATTGAGTGTTGTTAAAGGCATAGGGCGCAAGTTTGCGATCACCGGTAACAGATACCACGAGACGAAGTCCTAAACCGACATGATTCATGAGAGGCCGCGGGCCTCCAAGAGCGCCGGGGCGGACGCGATTTCTGCCGACACCAAGGCGGCCAAAGACGCGTCGTCCGATGAAAATCGCATTGCCGGGCTCGCGCGCGGGCTCGCAGTCATGCGCGCATTTGCGAACCAGCATGAGCGGCTGACACTGTCCGAGATCTCGCGGCTTGTCGATTTGCCGCGCGCCACCGCGCGGCGCTGCCTGATCACCCTGCATTGGCTGGGCTATGTCGGGTCGGACGGCAAGTATTTCTGGCTGTCGCCGCTGGTGCTGACATTTTCCCAGGCCTACTTTTCCTCCAATGCCTTGCCGCAGATCGCGCACCGCTACGCCGAGGAGGTCAGCGATGCGACCGGTGTATCATGCTCGGTTTCGGTCCTGTCTGGGGATGCTGTGGTGTATGTGGCACGTTCGGCGTTGAGGCGGCGCGCAACGCGCACCCGTGATGTCGGCACGCAGGTGCCTGCCTATTCCACCGCGATGGGGCGGGTTCTGCTCTCCAACCTGACGGCGGACGCGCTTGACGCCTATTTCAGCCGGGTCGTTCTCACGAAGTTCGCGCAGGATACGGTGACCGACAGGGCGACGCTGCAACGGATCCTGAAGCAGGTCCGGCGCGATGATTTCTGCCTGGTGACCGGCGAGATGGAACATGATTTGCGCGCGCTCGCTGTGCCAGTGCGCAATGCCTCCGGCCAGGTTGTTGCCGCGCTCCACGTCGGCACGGAAGCCGGCCGCATGAGCCGCGAGGAGATGCTGGAAAAGTGTCTTCCGGTGCTGCGGAACGCGGCTTCGCATATGCAGCCCCTGTTGATCGGTTAGTGTCATACTATCCTGTCGCCGTCCTGACCGTGACCGAACGGGACCGCCAAGGCTTGCCGCAGGTGGCGCAGAAGCTATAATCGTGCTTCGTCTGTCGTTTCCCCTGTAGCGTTTCCACCGGATCGGCTCATTCATTTCGCCGCGCAATCTTGGTGCAAGAGCTTCGAGTCAGTTCTGCTTCGGCAATCGGGAAAGGAACGCCAATCCATGAAGCGCCAGCTGCTTTTTCCGCTGATCGCAGTGACGCTGGTCGCGTTGGTCGGCTGCGGTCGCCAATCGGGCTCGCAAACCGCGGCGGTTGAAAAGCTGGCCGCGCCTGCGCAGACGCCGGCACAGGCGTCCGGTCCCTTCATGCCGGTCGCTACCGTCGAAGACATCATGGCCGCCGAGGTGATGCCTTCGGCCGGCGCATTGTGGGATTCCATCGCCATCGTCAGCGACAAGACCGGCTATCATGTGCACAAGCCGCAATCCGACGCGCAATGGGAGGCATTGCGCCAGCAGGCGCTTATTCTCGTCGAGTTGACCAATCTGCTCATGATCAAAGGACGCAAGGCCGCCGTGGGCGGTGGCCCAACCGAGCCCGGCGCCCTCGGGCCCCAGGAGGTTCAGCACCTCATCGATTTGAATTGGGGATCGTTCGTGACACATGCCCAGGCCCTGCACGACGCAGGCATGGCCATGTTGCAAGCCGTGCAAGCGAAAGATGTCAAGGCAATCGACGCCAATGGCGGCACGCTCGACGAAGTGTGCGAGTCGTGCCATCTCGAATTCTGGTATCCGCCGCCGAAGAAGTAGCGCCGGGCCGACGCGCAATGTCTGTCGGCCTCCCGCTGCGTGTCTTTGCCTTCGGGCAAGTTGCTGGGCGAGATTTCGACGCTGGCTCAGAGCTTCAAGGGCCGCATGAACTGACCGCCGGTTGCATAGACGAGCACCGGAAGTGGATGGGAAATCGCTCCCTTCGGCTCGAACACGTCGAGCTTGTAGCTGGGGTCCGGCCCGTAGGAGAGGTCCCGCATGACTTTGACCTCCCTGTAGAGCGGCCGCTCCGCCGATGGGCCGTAGGCCCTGATCGCGGCGCCAATGTCGAGCTTCTGGCCGAGAGCGCGGTTTTGCGCGGCGATGCCGGGCGGCACCTGAGCGAGCGCATGTCCCGCCAGCAGGGCCACGACCGCCGGCACGACCACAAGCATTCCGGCTGGTCTCATATGAACGTCTACCCCGGGGCACCGGCCCCAGGATATCATCGCAGGCGGCGTGACGCCTAATGGCGTTTGCCGAGCCTGAACTATGTGCGTCAAGCATGCCCCTTCCAGCGCGCCGACATCGTCAGATTCGCCCGGCCCTGGGCGACGGCCTACAAGATATGGGACGCTACGTACCCGAAGGAAGCGACGCGCTGGAAGGCCAGCTTCGATAGCCGTGCCGTCCACGCGAAGGCCGCACAGAAATCACGATTGCCATCCAGTTGGAGGACGGCGGAGACAGAGGCACAATCCACTCTAGGGAGGAGACATTTATGAAATTGATCCCTGCATATGGGGCCGGTCTTCTTGCTGCGGCGATCCTTGCGGCCGCGTGCGCGAACCCCTTCCAGGCCCTGGCGCAATCGAACCAACCGACCTTCGACCCCGCCCATCCCCTGGCGAACATCACGTCGGCCGAGCAGTGGGTAAAGAAATTCAACCCCGGAAAGCCGGACATCGTCCCCAACGACGCCTATGGCAATATGACCTCCAGCGAGTTCTGGCGCGACAGTTGGGAGGGGCAGAACATCGACAAACCCAGCCCGCCCGCGGACATCAAGGGATCCGGCGGTACAGGCGTCATCATCCGCAGCCCCTATCCCTACAAGACGGCCAAGGAACAATACGATGCCTGGCTCAAGGCGGCACATGGCGGCACCAAACACACGCGGGCGACGCTTCCCGACTGGAGCGGCGACTGGCAGGGCTCAGCCACCGGCGTTCTGTCGGGCTATGCCAAGGTCTCCGACGTGATGGCAGCCGTTTCGCCGGCCTACCGGTCGCGGTTTCTGACACTGTTGCGTGGCGAATGGGAAGGCGGCCATCAATGGTGGCCGACCGAATATTGCCTGCCTTATGGGTTCGGCGGGTACTACGCAGCGCCGGGCAATGGCGGCGCGACATGGCACTTCATGATGGACGGGCACATGGTCATGTTCAACAAGGACAAGAACAATATGGCCACGCGCTACATCTACACCGACGGCCGCGGCCTACTCCCGCCGGACAGGGCATTTCCGCAATGGTACGGCGAATCGGAAGGACTCTGGGACCGCGACCAGCTGGTCATCTACTCGAAGAATATCAGGCAGTGGGCGATGACGCACGGCCTGCCGGAATTCAGCGACCAGCTTGAAGCCGTCGAACGG
This sequence comes from uncultured Pseudomonadota bacterium, assembly GCA_963775165.1. Classification (GTDB taxonomy): domain Bacteria; phylum Pseudomonadota; class Alphaproteobacteria; order Micropepsales; family Micropepsaceae; genus Rhizomicrobium. The sequence continues at coordinate 195,982 of CAVZHX010000008.1, forward strand.
GTCAAGCGCTTTCCCGACGGTTTGCTCGTCGACATCACGCTTTACGATCCCAAGGCGTTCGCCTTTCCCTGGCACGATGTTGTCCTGTTCAAAACGCTGAAGGACTGGACCATCGCACCGGCGACTTACAGCGAATGCGTCTCGACCAACAACATCCATATGGATGCGAAGGGCGTGCTTCAGGAGCGTGTGCCGGGCCAAGCCGGGTACCAAAATTTTGCCGATCCGCGGCCATGGGCGACGGCCTACAAGATCTGGGACGCGGCGCATCCAAAGGAAGCTGCACACTGGAAGGCTGTATTCGACCGCGATGCCGCCCGCGGCGTACCGGGCAAGAAGTAGTCGGAGATTGGTTGCCGCAGTTACGGATGGAGAGACCAATGACGATTTGGCAAGCATACTCTGCACTTGGCATAGGCATGTGTCTGTTGACGTCCACGGCTCTGACGGCAAGCGCGCACCATTCGCACGCCATGTACGAAGTCGACAGAATTGCGCGGGTCGAAGGCGTTGTCACGAGCTACCAGTTCGCCAACCCCCACGTTTATCTTTTCCTGACCGTGATCAAGCGGGACGGAAAGCCCGCCACCTATCCCGTCGAAATGTCCGACACGCAGAGACTGGAGCGGAATGGCATCGGGCCGGTCACCTTCAAGCCGGGCGATCACGTGACGATTTACGTGAACCCACTCAGAAGCGGCGCCCTGGGAGGCAGCTATGTGGGCGCGCTCGATGCGCAGGGCCATAAGCACGGCCGCTATTTCGCGCAGCGCAGGACTGGATCGCCAAAATAGGTCAACACGGATCAAAAGCACGACCGGTCGCCCGTCCAAGGGCGAATGCCAGAACGCCGCACGCCGGCAAATCGTGCATTGGCCCCTGGGTTCAGGGGCTGTCGCCTGCCGGCCTCCGGACCACCTTGAAACGCTTGAGTTCCTGGATCGCCAGCTGGAAGTCGGGCGCCACCTCGACCGCCTGTTTGTAGTCCAGATATGCGCCCTTGATGTCGCCCAGCTGCTCATGGGCGACGCCGCGGTCGTAACAGGCGACCTGGGGACTCGTGGTGCCGAGCGCGAGCCCCCTGGGCAGATCATTCACCGCGTCTTCGAACCGCATCAACATGACATAGGCGGCGCCCCGATTCACATAAGCGTCCGCCAGCTTTGGGTTGATCTCCCGGCTAGTGTCGTAATCTCCGATAGCACTCTGCGGGTCATGGCTGCGCTTGTTCGAGGATCGCCGCGAGGTCTTCGATCGACGCCACTTCGCTGGCCATCAGCATCGTCTTCCAGCGGTGCGCGCGGGCGATAGCTTTGATAAGCGACTTGTCGGGCCCCGCGGGACGCCGCTCCGCTCCGGGAGCAGCGATCATTGCGGCCCGGCCGCCGCGGAAGCGGGCGCGCACCGGCAGGGTCACTACGCCGCTTAATTCCGCATCGGCCGGGTCGGGCGCTACTTGGCCACCGCCAGCACTTCCAACTGCAACAATACCCCGCCGCGCAGATTCTGCACCAGCGAATGACGCGCGGGGCGATGATGCTCGTCGGGATAGATTTCGAGCCAGTATTTGTTAATGACCGCGCGATCCGCATCGTCCACCAGGAACACGGTGAGCTTCGCCACATCGCCCCAATCCATGCCCGCTTCCTTCAGGATATTGCCCATATTCTGAAAAGCGTGCTTGGCCTGGGCGTCGGCGCCCTCCGGCACCTCCCCGGTGGCGGGGTCGATGCCGGCGACGCCGCCGGTCGCGAGGATCGGCCCGACCCGCGCGGCCAGCGGAATCGGCGCCTTGTGGCTGACGCCGGGCAGGTGAATGCTTTTCTGACGCATGGTCGCGCCTCCCTTCAACGCTATCAGTTATCAGTCTCTACTTCTCAATCCACCGACAACCGGCAACTGTCGACTGACAACCGAAAACTAGCTCCATCTCACGAAGCCCAGACCCGTCCCGGTCAACGCCGGGGTACGATAGCCCGGAATATAATCGGCCCAGGTGATTATCATGCCGGTGGCGGCGACGGCGCCCGCGACCACCAGCCAATTGCGGATTTCCGATGTGCCGGACTGTAGCCGCTTCGGCGTGAGATTTGCCAGCCAGTCGAGATCGTTGCGCTTCAAGGCGTCGATCACGCCATGATCGAGCTTTTCGTCGACGACGAAATGCGAGAGACCGCCCGAACTCAGGAAGCCGACGCGGATATTCTCGGGGAAACTCCGGATCAGCGTCCCGATTTCCTTGCCGAGCGCGATGCAGCGCGCCGGCGTCGGCGTGTTCGGTTCGTAATAGGTGTTGACGAAGATCGGCACGATCGGCAGCCGGTAGCCTTTGAGATAACGGCGATGGATGAAGGAATAAGCGTGGCCTTCTGACTGACCCGGCGTCAGCGCGCTGATCGCGGAGATGTCGAAGTTCCTTTCCGTCAGGCCCTGGATCAGATGTTTCGCCAGACCGGCATGCACTGGATACTCGACATCGGCGCCGTCCTCCTTGCGCCGCTGTTGCGCGCGACGGTACCAGTCGTCGGGCGGCAAATCGGTGCGGGCCTTGGTGTTGCGGATGGTCTGGCCGTAATAGATCGCGATGGCGGGATTGTGCTGCGGCGGGAACAGTTCGTGCTGGTCGTCGCCGACGATGATCAGCGTATCGAGATTGGCGCCGCGGATTTCGTCGCGCATGCGGTCCATCGTCGCCTGGGTCTTGTGCCAGCGCGTCGCGATCGCGTCCGGCGCGATAAGCGGCGCCGCATGGCCCGCGAACTTCATCACCAGATCGTCATAGGAAATCAGGTCGCCGTTGAAATCGTGATGCATCATGCGCTTGTCGGAAGGCGGGAATTTGCCGACCCAATCATCCTCCTGGCACACAAGCATAGCGCTGTGCGATGAGCCGAAAGCCGCAGCGAATATCGCCATGCCCAATTCCTCCCGCCCCTTCCGGTTCCTCAATCACCCCAAATTTCGCGCGCGCTCTCGACGATCAGCTTGAGCTTCGCGATCTCTTCCGCGGCCGCGATCTTGTTGCCTTCGAGCGTCGAGGACAATCCGCATTGCGGCGACGACGCCAATCGCTCCAGCGGCACGAATTTCGCCGCCTCGTCGATGCGTCGTTTCAGCTCGTCCTTGGTTGTCCGTCATCAAAACAATAGGGACCGTCGAGGGCATAGACTAAAGGAGATTTGGCCTCATCTGGTTGTTTGATCATCGTCAACGGCACGCGCGCGGTCATGGTCACGCTAAGTCAAGTCCAATACCGGGGCGTGGACCGAGATCCTGGACCGCAGGCGCCTCGGCGTCCAGCTGCAGATCGCGTTCTAATTCCCCTCCCGACCTTGCGACCACTACAATATCAGGGCGGTGTTCGACAACGGCCGCGCTGCAAATAGGATCGATCAGCATCTCTGCGCCTCGTCTTATCTGCTGGCGGAGTTCTCAGCCGGATGAATTGCCGCGCCGCTAGGCCGTCGTCGGCGGCGATGATGGTCTCGCCGAAGTCCTGGGTGATCGAGACCAGCAACACGCCGTATTTCTGCAGGCGCTACTTGGTGACGACATAGTCCGCGGTGTCGCGGAAGAAGCGCGACTGGCTATGGACCAGCACCACATCGAAGGGCGAGAGATCGAGTGAGGCCGTGTCCATCAACCTTTGGAACTCGGGGCGCCTGTCGTCGCGGGCGCTGGCGCCGGGATCGACGAACTCGCGCACCACGTGCCAGCCCTTGGCCTGGCAATAGCGCCTGGCCTGGGCGAGCTGGTCGGGAATGGAGATGTCGTTCTTCGTCCTGCCGCGTGGTGGAGACCCGGGCATAGACCGCAACCCTCTTGCTCATGGGCAATCCTCGTTGTCGTTGGCGGCAGGACCCAAAGCCTCCAACAGTTGGCGCCTGGTGGGTCTGCTACGGCAACGCCTTCGGCCGCCGAACCATCCAGATGCGTCGTTCGACCGTGAACGGGATGCCCAGCTCTTTGCAGAAGTCGTCAATGGTCCAGAGCACGTCGGGGTGGGTTCTCGCGCAATCGTCGCCACAAAGCATGCCCCCGGGTTTGACGCGGGGAAACCAGTGCGTCACATCGGCGTGGAACACGGGATTGTGGTGAACGCCGTCCAGAAAGACGAGATCGAGACTGTCGGTTGGCCAGTCCCGGAAATCATCCGGGCTTCGTCCCTTCAGCGCCGTGATGTTCTCACAGTCCTTCGTATAGTACTGAAAGTTCTCGAATGTTCCCCAGCTGCCCTTGTCGCGGGAGGTCTTGCCGTAGTCGGCGCCGGAGACGGCCTCTTCACCGACCTTGGCGGGCGGAGAATAGGGGTGTTCGACCGGATCCCAGATGTCTATGCAGGTGACGGAAACGGTCGGCGCTACCGACTTGGACCAGCACCACGACGATCTGCCGCAAAACGGTCCGACTTCAACCATGGAGCCGCCAGCGGGGATCTCACGCGCCAGTCTCTCAAGTATTTTCAGCTCCGGTTCGGGCATCCACCCTGGAATGTCCAGATTGTATGGCATGACGCTCACCGCTTCTCATCGCTGTTGTGGCGTTTGGCCATGATACCGCGGATATTTGGCTGGGGACCAGGATTGTGGCCCTGGCTGGGGGCGGCACCGAACACAAATGCCGCCCAGACCGCCGCAATGGCCGTCCTGCACATCCTTCATGGTTCGAAGCATCCTGGCCACTGGCAAGGATGGGCATGACAGGAAGGCCTTCCCGACCAAGGACATATTACGGAAAAACATTCATTTTAATTGGGCTTGATTACGTATTGATGCCTACAGTCAGATGGCAACAATGTGCTATACTAGACATTGGTGGAATATATGGGTGTCGGTTATGTCTTTAGGACATGACGGGGGATGACTTGGCTGCGGGGGATGGGTAATGCCTGATTTGAAACGAAGCGCATTATCACTCTCCCTGTTTGCCATCGCCCTGTTTGCGACAGGCCAGAGTGCGATTGCGCAACCGATCGGGGCGGGTGGCCAAATTCAGCAAATTCCGCAGGCCCCCGCGCTGCAAAATGCAGCTCCCGGACTGCCAATTCAACGCAACAACAATCCTGTTCAACCCGGGCCTGCCGGGCCCAAATTCGCGGTCAGTTCGCTGCACGTGACGGGGGCGACGCGGTTTTCCGAAGCCGAATTGATTGCGGTCACCGGATTTATGCCGGGCAGCGAATTGAGCCTGTCCGATTTGCGCGATCTGGCTTCGAAAATCACGGACTTCTACAATCGGAACGGATATTTCGTAGCACAAGCCTATGTGCCCCCTCAGGACGTCAAGAACGGGGTTGTCACCATTGCGGTGATCGAGGGCCGCTATGGAAAGGTCAGTCTGGACAACAAGACGAATGTTTCGGACCGGGTCGTCAATGACGTTCTCGATGGCCTGAATAGCGGGGACGCGGTCGTCAGCGACCCGCTCGAGCGGCGCCTGTTGATCATCTCGGACATTCCCGGCCTGAATGTGAATTCGACGTTGTCCCCGGGCGAGGCGGTCGGAACGTCCGACCTGACGGTCCATGTAACACCGGGGCAGCGGGTGGACGGCAGCGTCGAAGCAGATAATGGGGGCAATCCCTACACCGGCGTTTATCGTCTCGGAGCTTCCGTCAACTTCAACGAACCCCTCGGGATCGGAGACGTACTGGGCGCCCGCGCATTTTTTTCCACGACTGGCGACATGGCCTATGGCCGCCTGTTCTACCAGGCCCAGGCGGGGACGGGACGCTGGGCATCGCGTACACGGGATTCCGATACCGGCTGGGCCGGCAGTTCTCCGTCCTGGATGCCACCGGCACCGAGGGGATCGTCAGCCTCTACGGGAGCTATCCGGTCATTCGATCCTACAATGACAATCTCTACGCTCTGCTCGATCTCGATCATCGGGACTTCCAAGATAAAATAGGCGCCACATCCACCGTTACGGACAAGCAGGCATGGGTGGCGAGCGGCGGAATCAGCGGCAACCATCGAGACGATTTTGGCGGCGGCGGGGCCAATTCTTATTCTCTTATTCTGAGTGCCGGCACCCTCGACATTCAAAGTCCCCTGGCGCGGGCCGCCGACGCGGCGACCGCGCGGACCAACGGCTCCTATGCCAAGCTGTATTTTAGCGCGTCGCGCACGCAGCATGTGGCCGGCCCGCTCTCTCTCTACGGATTGGTGAGAGGGCAGATCGCCTCCAAGAATCTGGACATCTCCGAGAAGATGGAACTGGGCGGCGCATATGGCGTGCGCGCCTATCCGGAAGGTGAGGTGTACGGCGACGAGGGATATATCGCGACCTTGGAAGCCAGACTGCTCATGCCAAGATGGACCGACGAACTGCCGGGCGAGATACAACTGATCGGTTTTGTCGATACCGGATCGGTGACCTTGAACAAATCTCGCTGGCAGGCCGGGTCAAACAGCGCCACGCGCAGCGGAGCCGGTGTCGGCGTAACCTGGTTTGCCGCGAACAACTTCGAGGCCTCGGCCACCTACGCCTGGGAACTGGGCAACACGCCGGCGACTTCGGCGCCCGACCGCTTCGGCGGGTTTTGGGTGGCCGTCACGAAACAATTCTAATGTTGGTGCGTTAGCACCGCAGGGAGAGTGACTTTTATCGCGGCGGGGGCTGCCTTCGGATACAAAAGGATTCTTCGTAATGAGGATGACCCTGCACCCCCTCAACCATGCCAGTTCATATTGTTCAGGCACTGGTACTCCCGGCGTCAAAACCAATCTGAAAAAGAACCGGTTGCGCTCGACGGCCTTGGCCAGCTGCGCACGCGTGGCAATGTGGGGCGCGGTTGGCCTGGTGTCGCTGGGTATGGGGTCGAATGCCTATGCGTTGCCAGCAGGCGGAAGCGTCTCGGCGGGCGCCGCCGGTATTTCGAGCACCAAGACCACGCTTGCGGTCGACCAGTCCAGCCAAAATGCGGTGATCAATTGGCAGAGCTTCGGCATCGGTCAGGGTGAGAGCGTTACCTTCCGGCAGCCGAACAGCAATTCGGTTGCGCTCAACCGCGTCTTGGGCTCCGACCCGTCGGCCATAATTGGCAGCCTTTCGGCCAACGGCCAGATATTCCTGGTGAATCCCAACGGTGTCCTGTTTGCGAAGGGCGCGCAGGTGAATGTGGGAGGGCTGGTGGCGTCCACGCTCGGTATCACCGATGCCGACGTCATGGCGGGCAATTACAAATTCGCCGGTTCGAGCACGAACGCCATTCTCAATCAGGGCTCCATCAACGCCGATGGCGGCTCTGTCGCGCTGCTGGGCGCCAACGTCACCAATCAAGGCACCATCACTGCCCGGCTGGGCTCAGTCACGTTGGCCGCCGGAAGCGCCATGACGCTCGACGTCGTCGGGAACGGCTTGCTCAATGTGACGATCGACCGAGGCGCGGTGAAGGCCCTGGTCCAGAACGGCGGCCTGATCCTGGCCAATGGCGGACAAGTGGTGATGACCGCGAAGGCCGCGGGCCAGCTGCTCAAATCCGCGGTGAACAACACAGGCGTCGTCGAGGCCCAGACTGTCGGCACGCACAACGGCACAATCGAGCTTCTCGGCGGCAGTCAAAATGGCAGCGTCAATGTTGCCGGGACGCTGGACGCCAGTGCCCCGAACGGCGGCGATGGGGGCTCTATCGAAACGTCCGCCGCGAGCGTGAATATCGCGCGAGCACGCAAATATCACCACCGCCGCGCCCAACGGGCGAACCGGCACCTGGAGCATCGACCCTCAGGATTTTGTCATTTCCCCCACGGGAGGAAACATCTCCGGCGCAACGCTCTCCGCCGACCTCGTAACGAACAGCGTCACCATCACCACGGACGCCGGAACCGATGGTACGGTCGCCGGCACCCCTCCCGTGACCACTCTACATTCGTCAACGTCCGGTAGCGGCGACATCACCGTCAATGATGCGGTCAGCTGGACGGCGACCCCGAGCACGACGACCCTGACGTTGAGTGCCGCTCGCGATGTGAACATCAACAATGCCATTACCGCCACGAACGGAAACTTCGTGACCTGTTGTGGGCGCGATGTGAACGTGAGTGCGGCCATTACGACGACCAATGGCAGCGTTCTGCTGGGTGCCGGAAACAACCTGAACTTAAATCTTGCTGGCGCCCTGGTGACGACTGACGGCAACATCACGCTCTGCGCGGGAATAAATATCAACATTGCCGGGGCCATAACGGAGACCCGAGGCAGCACCATTTCAAGTCAAGGCCTCGGCCTGACACAGGGGCTGGTCATGATCGCCGGCAATAGCGGCACGGGACCCGGGATCGCCGGCGGCACCGTGATCTTCGCTGCCGCCGCCCCGAAGGTTGTGGTCACGGGGCCGAATGCGCCCGCCGTCATTGATTACAATCCAACTTCATACACCACGCCGACGGATTTTTCAGGCAACTTCACCTTGACCACGGGCGCAACGCTTACCGAGCATATGCTGGTGTTCCCGATCGGGGACAAGGTTTTCGACGGTACGACCGCGACAACTCTGTCGGGATTGAAGGATTCTCCTACCGGTGTGACGCTGGTCGCCGGTTCTGGCGCGACGGCCGATTTCAATTCCTCAGCCGTAGGATCGGACATCGGCATCACCTTTAGCGGGTACAGCCTTACCGGCCCAGACGCTGCCGATTATGCCCTCCCGGCCAATTGCTGCACGACGGGATTCAGGACAGTCGGAGTTATCACTGCGGTCCCGACACCCACGCCGACACCAACACCGACACCAACGCCAACGCCAACACCAACACCGACACCGACACCGACGCCGACACCGACACCGACACCGACGCCAACGCCGACGCCTACACCTACACCGACGCCGACGCCGACGCCCACACCCACACCGACACCGACGCCGACGCCCACACCCACACCCACACCGACACCAACGCCGACGCCGACGCCGACGCCCACACCGACACCAACGCCGACACCAACGCCGACGCCCACACCGACACCGACGCCGACGCCCACACCGACACCAACGCCCACACCCACACCGACACCGACGCCGACGCCCACACCGACGCCAACGCCGACACCGACACCGACACCAACGCCCCCGCCGACGGTGATTCTGCTTCCAATTCCCCTGTTTCCGCTTCCGGTGATCGGACCTCCGCCGGGCCCGGTGATCGCCGTGGTTGGCCCTGGCGTCAAACTGCCGCCCCCGCCACCGCCACCACCGCCACCGGCTATCGTGCCGAAGCCTTACGTGCCGCCGGCGCTTCCGCCGAAGCAGGATCGCAACTAGCGTTCAGGCCAGATCACGAGCAAAGGAGCCAAACTGTGAGGATCAGCGTCGGGGGAATTCCACTGGCTTTGGCAGTGGGCGCCCTGGCATGGTCGCCTCTTTCTGCAGCGAGCTACGCTGCGCGGCCCGCTGCGGCCATTGCAATTCCCGCCGTCACGGACGCATCCGCAGATTCCGCGCCGTCCGCCGCGCCGTCCGCCACACTGCCACTGGCAGCTGACCCGAAACGGGCGAATTTTATGGGAGAACTCGCCTCGAAGGATGCACGGCGCGTCGCGGATTGGGTGGTGGCTTCTGGCGACAATCACGGATTGCCGTTTGTCATCATCGATAAGGTCCAGGCGAAAGTATTCGTCTTCAGCAGCGTTGGGCACTTGCGCGGCGCCTCTATGGCGCTGTTGGGTTTGGCGCATGGCGACGACACGGTCTTCGGCATCGGCAGCCAGAAACTATCCGCTATAGGCCCGAAGGAGCGAACGACCGCAGCTGGCAGGTTCGTGGCCGCCCTGGGTCATGATTTGGAGAAGGAAGTTCTCTGGGTGGATTACGACACGTCACTCTCTATGCACCCCGTGATCACCGGCACCCCCGGCGATCATCGGCTGGCGCGGTTGGCGACAATATCCCCTCTCGACAAGCGAATTTCCTATGGTTGCGTCAATGTCCCCGTAAAATTCTTTAACGACGTTGTGCTGAAAACATTCACCGGCACAAACGGCATTGTCTACATCTTGCCGGAAGTCAAAACGATCAAGGAGGTTTTCCCCGCTTTCTACATTGTCGACACGCGTCCCGGCGACATGACAAGCCTCTCGATTAGGGGCGAGTGAGACTTCGCCGAGCAGATTTGATAAGCTGTGCGGTGAGATGGACCTGATCTGTTACCTTCACCCAGGATGGGCGCCCTATATCCGGCCGGCACCGGCGACGCGCGCCTGGATGGACGACACGCCGGAATCCTTCGCCTATCGGTGTCTGCCCCTCAACATCGCCAATGCTCACGGCTGGGAAGTTCTCAATCCCTTCGCCTTTGACGCAATCTGGAACGGCGAAGCGGGTATCGACGCGATTACCATCCGGCCGGAGCCGGGCGCGAAACCGGAACGCCTCGCCGTGTCGCTGTTCGGGCAGGGCGTTATCACCTTCCACATTGAAGGCATTTTTCGCACCCCGGAGGGCTGGAATCTTTGGGTGGGCGGATCGCCCAACCGGAGCAAAGACGGCATCGCCCCCCTGACCGGCATCGTCGAGACCGATTGGTCGCCCTTCACCTTCACGATGAACTGGCGCTTCACGCGGCCGGGCCAATGGGTTCATTTCGACGCAATGGAGCCGATCTGCTTTCTCTTTCCCGTCGAACGGGCGGCGATTGAGGCCTTCGTGCCGAAATTCGAACCGTTGGAATCCGATCCGGCGACGATGGAACGATTTCGGGCGTGGAGCCGGGCGCGTGACGAATTCCACCAGCGCATGGCGGCGAACCCGCCGCACACACCGGCGGATCGCTGGCAAAAGCATTACTACCGCGGTGTTGACGCGAGCGGACACAGTCTCGTCAAGGATCATCGCGCCAAGCTGCGGCTCAGGCGCTTCGACACCAGTGCCGCGCCCGAAATGCCTGCCGCGCCAGATGATGACGCTCCGCCGCGGAAGACGGCGCGCCCGCCCACCCAGCCGGACGCCCCGACTGCCCGGGTCGCGCCCGAAGAGACCGCCGCGCTTCGCTTGGCGCTTGCCAAACGCGAGTGGTTGCTGGAGACACTCGAGCGTCAACGTGACCTCGCTCCGGGCCTGAACACCATCGAGCGGCGCTCCGGACTCAGCGCCGGAGAGTTCCTTGAACGATATTATGCGGCGAGCCGGCCGGTGATCCTGACGGGTGAAATGGCGGACTGGCCCGCATTGGTGCGCTGGACGCCGGAGTACCTCAAGACGAAAGTCGGCGCCCGCCTCATCGAATTCCAGGGCGGGCGCAGCGGCGACCACCGTTTCGAGAGGGACAAAGATGCCCACCGGCGAGAGGCGCCTTTTGACGGTTTCATAGACCAAATCCTGCGGCCCGGAGCCGGAAACGACGCCTACCTCACCGCCTACAACTCCCATCGCAACGCCGAAGCCTTATCGGTGCTGCACGCAGACCTTGGGTTCCTCGACAAGTTTCTCGATTCCCGGGCCCCGGCCCCCCACGGAATGATGTGGATCGGACCGGCGGGCACCGTGACATCTCTTCACCACGACCTCACCAACAATTTCATCGCCCAGATCGTCGGCCGCAAACGCCTGAGGGTCGCGCCTGCGTCTGACGTCGGCAAACTCTATAACGATCAGCATGTGTTCAGCGAGATTTCAGATCTTGACGATCCCGGCATCGATCTCGCGCGCCACCCCCGCCTGACCGAGTTGCGCCTCTACGATGTGCAACTTGAGCCGGGAGAGATCCTCTTTGTGCCGTTTGGCTGGTGGCATCAGGTCAAGTCGCTTGATTTCAGCGTGACCATCACCTTCACCAATTTCCGCTGGCGCAACGACTCCTACGCCGACTACCCTGTGGGGTAGCTGGCCGGAGCCGACGAGCGGCTTCCCAGCCTGGCGTGCATTTCCGGTCTCAAAAGCTGCATCCCAAAATCCAGACCACTCTGCTCACACATCCGCGTTAGGTATTCTCCGTCCCTTGCGTCGCAACGCGAAGGAATCCGAAATTGTCGCGTCGTAAGACGTGTGATTGCGGCTCGCGAAGTGTTTGGAATCGTCTGGGCGGCAAAACGCAACGTCGTGGTGAAGCGCACATGCGCCCGCAAGCTTGGGGACGCAGTCACGACGCCCGTTCCGGACAGAGGGCGGGCCGCTTCCGGATGCAGATCGCCGAACCATTCTGAGGTACCGGCGGCCACCGCAAATATCGCGGCGCACTGCCTCAGGTGCAAGGAGCATCGTCACGATGCGCACGTACCGGCCCGCCGCGAACGGCAAGACGAATCGTGTTGTAACGTCCAACGCAAGTGGCGGGCTCGATCGCAAGCGTTTCCCGTCCGCCGCCCTGTACGGACTTGCAATCTCCTTATCCCTGCCAGCCACAGCAGATGGGGGTGTATTGCCCAGCGGCGGGGAGGTGGCGGCAGGCGCGGCCGGCATCGCGAGCACGTCCAATACGCTGACCGTCAAGCAGTCGAGCCAGAATGCGGTGATCAACTGGCAGAATTTCAGCATTGGACAAGGCAACGCCGTACAGTTCGTGCAGCCAAACGACAATTCCGTGGTGCTCAACCGTGTCTTGGGAGTGGACCCGTCAAGCATATCCGGCACTCTGTCGGCGAATGGAAACGTCTTTCTGGTGAACCCAAACGGCGTTCTGTTCGGCAAGGACGCGCAGGTGAACGTCGGCGGGCTGGTGGCGTCCACGCTCGGGATCAGCAATGCCGATTTCATGGCGGGCCGATACAGATTTGACGGATCGGGCAATGGCGCGATCCTCAATCAGGGCTCGATCCAAGCGGACGGCGGCTATGTCGCGCTCTTGGGAGCACATGTCGACAACGAAGGGGTGATTACCGCCAGACTTGGCACGGTGGCGCTGGCCGCCGGGAATGCGGTGACGCTCGACGTCGCCGGAGACGGTTTGTTGAATGTCGCTGTCAATCGGGGTGCCGTAAAGGCGCTCGTTCAGAACGGCGGCCTGATCCACGCCAATGGCGGTCAGGTGACGATGACGACGCAGGCCGCCGGCGAAATGCTTCATAGCGCCGTGAACAATACCGGTGTCATCGAGGCGCGCACCATCGCCAACCACAATGGCACGATCACCCTTCTTGGCGACATGCAAAGTGGCACAACAAACGTCAGCGGCACGCTGGATGCGTCGGCTCCGAACGGCGGAGATGGCGGCTTCGTGGAAACCTCCGCTGCACACGTCAAGGTCGCCGACGGCGCTGTCGTCACGACGCACGCGGCGACGGGCAAGACCGGCACATGGTTGCTTGATCCCAAGGACTTCAACATTGGCGGCACAGGCAGCGACATATTGGGCACGACGCTTAGTGCCAACCTGGTTACGTCGAGTGTCGTCATTAGCAGTGACGATGGTGCCGGCGGGGTGAACGGCGACGTCAATGTCCGTGACGCTCTGACCTGGTCGGTGGCGACGACACTGACGCTCAATGCGGTTCACAACGTCAATTTCGAGGCGGCCGTTACCACCACCGGCGGAAATCTGGCCGCGAATGCCGGAACCGACGTAAACTTCGATGCGGCCGTCACGACAACCGGCGGCGGCGTTACGGCCAACGCCGGAAACAATATCAACGTGACCGGCTTTATGACGACGACCGGAGGCAACGTCGCGTTCAGGGCCGACAATGACGGGACCGGACCTGGCGGCGGCAGTGTGATCTTTTCCGGTGGCGGACACTATGCCGTTACGGGGCCCGGCGCCGTTACGATCTATTACAGCCCGGACGACTATGCGGCGCCGATGGATTATTCGGGCGACTTCACGTTGACCACTGGCGCCACGCTGGCGTCCCATATGTGGGTGTTTGTCGGGGCGAACGACAAGGTTTACGACGGTCTTACAGATGCCACGGCCACATTCCTGGGCGACCCCACTGTGGGCGGCACGAAGGATGTCAGCCTCGCAGGCGGCACGATCAGTTTTGCCGACAAGAATGTGGGCCCGGCGAAACCCGCGAATTTCAGCGGTTACAGCATCACCGGCGCGGATGCCGGCCTCTATGCATTGTTTGAGAGTGCAGGCAGCACGATTGGCGCCATCACGCCCGCGCCGCTGGCGATCACGGCCGACAACGGCACCAAGGCTTATGGCGATGTGTTCGGCCTTGTTGGTACCGCGTTCAGCTCGAGCGGCCTCAAGAACGGCGAGACCATCGGCTCGGTGAGCCTGACAAGCCTGGGCGCACCGGCAACGGCAGGCGTGGCCGGCAGTCCTTATGCCATCACGCCCAGTGCTGCCACCGGCGGCAGCTTCGACATCGCCAACTACACCCCCACCTATGTCGCCGGTGCCCTGACGGTGACCCCGGCGCCGCTGACGGTCACGGCCGACGACGGCACCAAGGTTTATGGCGATGTGTTCGGCCTTGTTGGCACCGCGTTCACCTCCAGCGGCCTCAAGAACGGCGAGACCATCGGCTCGGTGAGCCTGACCAGCCTGGGCGCACCGGCAACGGCAGGCGTGGCCGCTTCGCCCTATGCGATCACGCCCAGTGCGGCGACCGGCGGCAGCTTCGACCTCGCCAACTACGCGCCGAGCTATGTCGTCGGCGCCCTGACGGTGACCGCCGCGCCGCTGACGGTCACGGCCGACAACGGCACCAAGGTTTACGGCGATGTGTTCGGCCTTGCCGGCACCGCGTTCACCTCGAGCGGCCTCAAGAACGGCGAGACCATCGGCTCGGTGAGCCTGACCAGCCCGGGGGCGCCGGCAACGGCAGACGTGGCCGGCAGTCCTTATGCCATCACGCCCAGTGCTGCCACCGGCGGCGGCTTTGACATCGCCAACTACACCCCCACCTATGTCGCCGGCGCCCTGAGCGTGACCCCGGCACCGCTGACGATCACGGCCGACAACGGCACCAAGGTTTACGGCGATGTGTTCGGCCTTGTTGGTACCGCGTTCAGCTCGAGCGGCCTCAAGAATGGCGAGACCATCGGCTCGGTGAGCCTGACCAGCCTGGGCGCACCGGCAACGGCAGGCGTGGCCGCTTCGCCCTATGCGATCACGCCCAGTGCGGCGACCGGCGGCAGCTTCGACATCGCCAATTACACGCCCACCTATGTCGCCGGCGCCCTGACGGTGACCGCCGCGCCGCTGACAATCACGGCCGACAACGGCACCAAGGTTTACGGCGATGTGTTCGGCCTTGTTGGTACCGCGTTCACCTCGAGCGGCCTCAAGAATGGCGAGACCATCGGCTCGGTGAGCCTGACCAGCCCGGGGGCGCCGGCAACGGCAGACGTGGCCGGCAGTCCTTATGCCATCACGCCCAGTGCGGCGACCGGCGGCAGCTTCGACATCGCCAACTACGCGCCCACCTATGTCGCCGGCGCCCTGAGCGTGACCCCGGCACCGCTGACGGTCACGGCCGACGACGGCACCAAGGTTTATGGCGATGTGTTCGGCCTGGTCGGCACCGCGTTCACCTCCAGCGGCCTCAAGAACGGCGAGACCATCGGCTCGGTGAGCCTGACAAGCCTGGGCGCACCGGCAACGGCAGGTGTGGTGGGGTCCCCATACGCGATCACGCCCAGTGCTGCCACTGGCGGCAGCTTCGACATCGCCAATTACACGCCCACCTATGTCGCCGGCGCCCTGACGGTGACCGCCGCGCCGCTGACAATCACGGCCGACGACGGCACCAAGGTTTATGGCGATGTGTTCGGCCTGGTCGGCACCGCGTTCACCTCCAGCGGCCTCAAGAACGGCGAGACCATCGGCTCGGTGAGCCTGACAAGCCTGGGCGCACCGGCAACGGCAGGTGTGGTGGGGTCCCCATACGCGATCACGCCCAGTGCGGCGACCGGCGGCGGCTTTGACATCGCCAACTACACCCCCACCTATGTCGACGGTGCTCTGACGGTGTTGCCGAGGCCGCTGCTGATCACGGCCGACAACGGCACCAAACTCTATGGCGATGTATTCGGCTTCACCGGTACCGAGTTCATCTCCAGCGGCCTTCAGAACGGCGAGACCATCGGCTCGGTGAGCCTGACCAGCCCGGGGGCGCCGGCAACGGCGGACGTGGCCGGCAGTCCTTATGCCATCACCCCCAGTGCGGCGACTGGCGGCACATCCGACATCTCCAATTACGCTATCACCTATGTCGACGGCGTCCTGACGGTGACCCCGGCGCCAACACCGACACCCACACCAACACCGACGCCAACACCGACACCAACACCAACCCCAACGCCGACACCAACGCCGACGCCAACGCCGACACCGACGCCCACGCCGACACCGACGCCAACACCGACACCAACGCCAACGCCGACGCCGACGCCGACACCAACGCCGACGCCAACACCAACACCGACGCCAACGCCAACACCAACGCCAACGCCGACGCCGACGCCGACACCGACGCCGACGCCGACACCGACGCCCACGCCGACACCGACACCGACGCCGACGCCAACGCCGACACCAACGCCGACACCGACGCCAACACCGACACCGACGCCAACACCGACGCCGACGCCGACACCGACGCCAACGCCAACGCCGACACCAACGCCGACGCCAACACCAACACCGACGCCAACGCCAACACCAACGCCAACGCCGACACCGACGCCGACGCCAACGCCGACACCAACGCCGACACCGACGCCAACACCGACACCGACGCCAACACCGACGCCGACGCCGACACCGACGCCAACGCCAACGCCGACGCCGACACCAACACCAGCGCCGACACCGACGCCGACACCGACGCCCACGCCAACACCAACGCCGACACCGACGCCGACACCAACGCCGACGTCAACGCCAACGCCAACACCGACACCGACACCGACACCGACACCGACACCAACGCTGACATCGACACCCACACCGACGCCCACGCCCACGCCGACACCGACGCCGACGCCGACACCGACGCCGACGCCAACGCCGACGCCAACACCGACACCAACGCTGACATCGACACCCACACCGACGCCCACGCCCACGCCCACGCCCACGCCCACGCCGACACCAACGCCGACACCAACCTCAACGCCAACGCCAACGCCCACGCCGACACCAACGCCAACGCCCACGCCGACACCAACGCCGACACCGACACCGACACCAACGCCCCCGCCGACGGTGATTCTGCTTCCAATTCCCCTGTATCCATTTCCGGTGATCGGACCTCCCCCGCGCCCGTTGATCGCCGTGGTTGGCCCTGGCGTCAAACTGCCACCCCCGCCCGCGCCACCACCGCCACCGGCTGTCTTGCCGAAGCCTTACGTGCCGCCGGCGCTTCCGCCGAAGCAGGATCGCAACTAGCGTTCAGGCCAGATCACGAGCAAAGGAGCCAAACTGTGAGGATCAGCGTCGGGGGAATTCCACTGGCTTTGGCACAAATAAAATTTGAAGTCGGAGTAGAAATAGCTCGCGAAAAGCACTCGCCTTCAGGATCGAGCAGCAGCCAGTTCCCAGTGCCCAGTTTCATCCCGTCCGGTGCGCCATTCATTCTCCGACGAACCGGCAATGTGAGATCGTCCGCGCGAAAGCCGCGCGTTCCGGCGCAATTCGCGCATGGTTCACCGGCGAACCGGGCGTAGAGACTCGCCGAACAGGAAAAATCCCGCACCCTTCGGGATGGGAACCAGCCGGCATCGTGCCCGCCGCTATGCCGCTGGCCGCAGCGCTCGCATTCACCACGAGCTTCTTTGTGATCTCGATCGCCTGCGACTACCGCTATATTTGCGCACGCGATCTGGAGGCGATGCCCACTTACTTGATGGTGAGCTTCTGGACGTCGTACATCGAAGCCGAGCCGATATAGACCACATTGGGGTTCCGGCAATCCAACGAGTGGATCAAGTCTCCGGTGTCCTCCTCGCCATGGTCCTGGCCCGTAATGGTCATGCCGAGAACTTTTCCGGTCATGTCCATCTTGTAGAGCTTGCCATTGCCGTCGCCGCTGAACATGTATTGCGGCGAGGAGTCGCTGATGCACAAAGCCCATGGCGCGCCAATGCCGGTGATGGTTCGCACATAGTTCAGATTGTCGTCATAGACCTGGATGCGGAAATTTCCCCGGTCGGCGATATAGACATTGTTCTGGGCGTCAACGGCGATGGAATGCAGAGTGTTGAACTGGTCCTGGCCCGTGCCATAAGTACCCAACATCTTCAGCCAGTGGCCGTCGGGCGAAATCTTAACGACACGCGAGTTGCCATAGCCGTCCGCCACAAAGATGTTGCCCTGCGAATCCCAAGCGACATCGGTTTCACGGTCGAAAATTCCCTTGCGGCCGACCGGCTTCGGTGGCGCGGCGGTCGTGGGACGGGCATATTTCAGGATTTCGAGATTTCGCTCGAGGTAATCGATCGCCTCCGGTGTCCGGCCGAGCCACAAGACCTGCTGGCCCTGCGGGTTATACTTGACGATCATGCCGGAGCCCTCATCGACCTGCCACACATTGTCGTGCTTGTCGACACGGACGGCGTGCGCGAACGAGGCGGCGTAGTTGTGTGGAGCCCACTCCTTGACGAACTTGCCGTTCTCATCGAATTCCCACAGCATTGCGGCCGCGGCACCGCGCGCAATGCCTTGCGGATTGGTGCGGGAATAGACAAACAGATGTCCCTTGGAATTGGTGGCGACACCCATGGTTTCGCCCATTGTGTAACCAGGGACGCTGAGATGCATGTATTCGTCGGTGACGTTCAACTGCGGATAGTTTTTCTCCAGCGCCGCCTGTCGGGCCTGAAATTCCGGGCTGCCATTAAGCCCCTGCGACTGGCCTGGTGTTGTGCCGGCAAGCAACAACGCGACGACGGCCAAGCTCCCGCGCATATTCATGGATTTATCCCCCCGTGTTTGGCTCGTACGCCCGCCCGCGCAAAATCTTCAAACGAGGATTTATGCGTCAATCGGCATGGCCCCTTCGAAATTGGCGTCGGCGCGACTTCTTGCGAAGATCTTTTAAGCATCATATCAGATATTAGGGCGAACTCACGCGCCTTTTGGCCTCGTAAATCGGCTTCTGGCCGCTCTGAATTTCGCACAAAATCGAAAGCAGCTTTGTTTCTGACTGCTCGCTGAGCGCCATTCATTCCCCGACGAACACCGATCTTCCAACGCTATAGGCCGAACAGCTTCATCGCGTTGCCGCTGCGAACGGCGTCGCGGGCGCCGGGCGCGAGGGCGTCGACGCGCTTGAGCACGCCGGGCATATCACCGATCGTGAACGGATAATCGGAGCCATACATCACGCGGTCCGCGCCGACGCTTTCTATCAGGAAGTTCATCGTCTTCTCGTCGTAGACGATCGAATCGTAATAGATCCGGCTCATATAGGTGCTCGGCGGCGTCTCGATCTTGCGCGGTCCCCGCGCCACTTCCCACATCCGGTCGAACCGGGCGACCAGATAGGGAAATTCACCGCCACCATGGCAGGCGATGAGTTTGAGATGAGGGAACGTGTCAAGGAACCCGTCGAGTATCATGCGGGCGAAGCAAAGGCTCGTCTCGGTCGTGAATCCGATCGTATTGCCGAGGCCGAATTCCTTGAGACCCATGCCGTCGACGAAGGGCAGCGTGGGATGTACGAAGACCGGCAGTTCCATGGCCTCGATCTCGCGCCAGATCGGACGGTATTGCTGTTCGGTCAGTGCGTGTCCCAGAATATTGGTCAGCATGCAGATGCCGATCGCGCCGTTCTTCTTGGTGCGTTTGAGTTCCTCGATCGCGTCGTCGGCATTCTGCCAGGGTAGCGAGGCCATCCAGCGGATCCGGCCGTCGTATTTTTGTTCGGCGGCGCGGTAGTCGTCGTTGATGGCGCGGGCCGCGGCCGCGCTTTGCTGACGGGTGCCCCAATAGACGTTCGGCGCGGTCAGGCTGATCAAGGCGATGTCGACGCCTGCCGCGTCCATCGCCTTGAGGCGGATATCATAATTCAGCATCGCCTGAGAGATTGCACCGATGCCCTCGCCGCGATAGATCAGCGCGCGATTGGCACCGTTGCCGAGATGGAAATTCGGGTCCTTCGCCGCATCGACCTGCTTCATCCAGCCCGGCGAATACATATGCGTGTGAACGTCGATCACCTTGGCAGTGGATTTCGCGGGCGGGCCCTGGGTCTCGGTCACCTGAGCGGCGGCCTTGTCGCCAACTCCGGCCAGTCCAATCGCGCCCGCCGCTCCCGCCACGCCGGCGGCGCTCAAAAACGATCTGCGGTCGATGGTCATCGACACCCCCCTAAAACAAACGCCGATCCGATCTAAATTATGCTTTTACAGTCGCATGGAACGAAATCGCCGGCAACACAGAACGAGGCGGCTTTGACCGCTTACATCCTGGTCGCGCCTGATCGCGTTTGGGGCTGGGCGGGAACCGGTTCGATGCGACGTGCCCGCGCCGGCCAGCGCGCGACGTCGGCGGCGGCGATCCCGGACGCGAGGGCGAGGAGCGGTTCTACACGGATATTGCAGGTTTCTACAATGTGACCGCCAATCGCAGTTATCGGATCCAGCTCTTTGGCGCGATCGACAATCCGATCGATGTTCAGCCGCACGATGGGCGCGGAGACAATGGCGCAAGCCCGCTTTGTTTGATATGATCGGGCAAGTCTTCTGGGGGCACGATTTCAGAGTCCGCCAATAGTTTCAGCGGGCCGACGAAGCGCCGGCGCGCGCCCGTTGGGACACGCCCTGGCGATTTCGATTGCTGGCGACTTCGATTGAATGAATCAGGCGGGCAAGGGGAGGTGGGAAACGACATGAGAATAAAGACCCGGATGAGCGGGATATTGGGTGTGGCCCTGGCTGTGGCGATCGGCATCTGCTCCGCCGCCGCGGAGGAGCCGAACCCGGATGGCAATGCACTCAAGCCCGATTGCGACCGCGCCTGCCTCGACGGCTTTGTCACGCAATATATGGATGCGCTGGCCGCCAAGGATCCAAGCCGGGTCGCATGGGCGACGAAGGTCAGATTCACCGAAAACAATGTGCCGCTGATGATCGGCGACGGATTGTGGGGATCGATCACCGGTATGGGCAAGAACGATTTGACCTTTGCCGATCCGCAGACCGGGGAGGTCGGGCTGTTCGGTTCGGTCGAAGAGCACGGCGTGCCCAGCTATTACGCGATGCGGCTCAAGGTCGTGCAACATAAGATCGCCGAAGTCGAAACCGCTGTGAACCGCATTCCGCCCGCCAGACCGGGCGCTCCGCCGTCGCCATTCGGGCAAGTGGCGCCAATGGCGTTGAAGCATTTTCCGGCCATGATGCAGATCGAACCGCTTGACGAACGGGTTGCCCGCGCCCGGATGGCGGATATCGCCAACGGCTATTTCAGCACGCTGCAGGACAATGATGGCACGCTGCTGACATCGTTCGCGCCTGATTGCCAGCGCCTTGAAAATGGCATTGCGACGGCGGGCAATCCCGACTCCAAATTTCCCGGCGGCAATCTGAGCTGCGGCGAGCAGTTCAAGCGTGGCAATTACCGTTTCGACAGCGGCGTGCGCGACCGCGCTTTTCTGGTCATCGATCAGGAGCGCGGTCTGGTTCTGGCGCGCGCCTTCCTCGATCACAACGCCGCGATGATGGAGACGACGCTGCCGAACGGCAAAGAGGTGAAATCGGGGTTTCGAACGCCGTCGACCCTCTACATGCTGGAATTGTTCAAGATCCGGGACGGCCAGATCTATCGCGTCGAGGTCACCTATGTCGGCGTCCCTTATCATATGCGAACCGCGTGGCCGGCCGGCAAGGCGGCTCATTGAAGATCGAAAAGAAGGAGGGTCCCCATATGCCGAAAAAAAAGTCACCTTCGGAAACGGCGGCTGGTGGTGAAAAGTCAGCGGGGCTTGACCGCCGGATTTTTTTGAGCGCCGTGACGGTTGGTGCAGGGATCGCGGCGAGCGGGATTGGGGCGGCGCAGGCGGCAGGAGATTCGGAGGAGATGATGGCATCTCAGGTTCTGTTTCCCACCAACCGCCGCGACTTTGGCGGCGGCGGTAGCGAAATGGGCGGCGTCAACCGCTCCGAAAACGAACTGTTCGATTGCGAGGTCGAAGGCAAGCTGCCGGCCGATCTCGACGGCGCCTTCTACCGCGTCGGTCCCGATCCGCAATATCCCAAGCCCGAGAAGTACCAGAACGACATCGGCTTCGACGGCGAAGGTCATGTCAGCATGTTCCGCATCAAGGACGGTCATGTCGACTATCGTACCCGCTATGCCCGCACCCAGCGCTGGAAGGCACAGCACAAGGCACGCCGCTCGCTGTTCGGCATGTACCGCAACCCCCATACCGACGATCCCAGCGTCAAGGGGTTGAGCCGCGGCACCGCCAACACCCAGCAGTTCTTCCATCACGGCAAGCTGCTTGTGCTTAAGGAGGACAGCCCACCGGTGACGATGGACCCGCTGACGCTGGAGACGACCGACGATTACTACCTGTTCGGCGATCAGTATCCGAGCAAGACCCATACCGCCCACCCCAAGATCGATTCGCAGACCGGCGACCTGATCTCCTTCGGCTACGAGGCCAAGGGCTTCGGCACCAAAGACATCTATGTGTTCCAGGCTGATGCCAAGGACGGCCACATCAAATGGCAGGCCTGGGTCCAGGCGCCCTATCTGGGCATGATCCATGACTTCGCGGTGAGCGAACACCACATCATGTTCCTGGCCATTCCGCTGGCCTTCAACGAGGCCAATCTCAACAAGGGCGGGGTTTCATGGGCCTGGGATTCGACGCTTTCGACCTATCTGGGTGTGATGCGCCGCGGCGGCGACGGCAAGGACATCCGCTGGTTCAAGGGCGAACAGACCATGTGCACCCATGTCATGGGCGTTCGCGAGGACAAGAACGACAAGATCACGCTCGACATGGATGGCGGTTCGGGCAACCAGTTCCCGTTCTTCCCCAATGTGCACGAACCCTTCGATCCGAAGAAGGCTGCCGGCAATGTCCGCCGCTTCACCGTCGATCTCAGCCGCAAGAGCAACGACACCTATCAGATGGAGGTTCTCTATCCCGAGGTGCAAGGGGCCCTGTCGCGCCAGGACGACCGCTATTTGACGGTGCCCTATCGTTACGGCTTCATGCTGTCGTTCAGTCCCAAGGGCAGCGCCTGGGCCATGTTCGATCAGCTGAAGCAGAGCTACAAGCTGTTCTCGCTGGGCAAGGATGTGCGCCTGTCGGAGATGTGCTTCGTGCCGCGCAACCGGGCCGCCGGCGAGGCCGACGGTTATCTCATCGGCGTGGCCGACAACGTCAAGGAGAACAACCGTTCCGATCTTATCCTGGTCGACACCAAGGATTTCGATGCCGGCCCGATCGCCAGGATCAAGATGCCCTATCAGGTCGTTGGCCAAATCCACGGCTTCTGGACGCCGGGATACGAGTTGCCGACGATCTGAAAGCGAAGCGGGGGGCCACATTTTGGTGAGGTCTGGATATGCGGGGCTGGTTGTCGCATGTGCGGCAGCCATCTTCGCGAGCGTTGGTATTGGGGGACCCGTTCTTGCGGCACCGTCCACGCCCGCTTCAGCGGCGGTGAATGGCGCGCGGCTGCGAGCCGCAAATCGCGAGCCCGGGCAGTGGATGACTGTCGGCCGCACCTATGGCGAGCAGAATTTCAGCCCGCTCAAGAAAATCAATGATCGCAATGTCGGCAAACTCGGTCTGGCCTGGTATGCCGATATCGACACGGACCGCGGCGTCGAAGCGGCGCCGCTGGAAGTGGACGGCGTTCTCTACAACATCGCGCCGTGGAACATCACCACGGCATATGATGCCAAGACCGGCAGAGAGCTCTGGACCTATGACCCGAAGGTGCAGGAGCAGACCGGAAGGCTGGCTTGTTGCGACATCGTCAGCCGAGGCGTCGCGGTATGGAATGGCAAGGTGTACGTCGCGGCGCTCGATGGACGGCTGATCGCCCTCGACGCACGCGACGGCAAACCGGTGTGGTCGGTGCAGACGCTCCAGGGCACGGGCAACCAGCACTATACGGTGACCGGCGCCCCGCGTGTGTTCGACGGCAAGGTTCTGATCGGCAATGCCGGAGCCGAGAACGCCCTGCGCGGTTATGTGACGGCCTATGACGCCGAAACCGGCAAGCAGCTATGGCGCTTCTACACCGTTCCGGGAGACCCGGCCAAAGGCTACAAAACGCGGGCCATGGCGATGGCAGCCAAAACGTGGAAGGGCGATTGGTGGAAGCGTGGCGGCGGCGGCACCGTGTGGGACGCGATGGCCTACGATCCCGAGCTGCACATGGTCTATTTCGGCACCGGCAATGCTGCGCCCTGGGTGCCGAAATTCCGTGGCGGCGTTGCAAGCAATCTGTTTACCGTCTCGATCGTAGCGCTGAATGTCGATACCGGCCAATATGTATGGCATTACCAGGAAGTGCCGGGCGATGAGTGGGACTATGACGCCAACCAGTCCATCATCCTTGCCGACCTGACCATAGACGGCAAAGTGCGCAAGGTCTTGATGCAAGCGCCGAAGGATGGCTTTTTCTACGTCCTTGATCGCACCAACGGCAAACTGATCTCGGCCAAGAAGTATACGGCGATCACCTGGGCCAAGGGGATAGACCTGAAGACGGGCCGGCCCATCGTCAATCCGGCCGCGCGCTATGGCGCGAAGCCGGTCATGGTGGCGCCGGGCGCGGGCGGCGGGCACAATTTCAACCCGATGGCGTTCAGCCCGATCACGCGTCTTGCCTATTTCCCGGCAGCGCAGACTTTCATGGGCTATTCGGCCGCCGATACCTACAAGTCCGGCACCGGCGCGAGTTTCACGGGCGCTGGCAAGGAGCGCGAGAAAATCGCGGATTATGCCGACGCGCATGAGAAATCATGGCTCGAGGCTTGGGATCCGGCGCGCCAGAAGGAAGCTTGGCGCGTGCCCTATCCGCGCAAGGGCAGCGGCGGTGTCCTGGTCACGGCCGGCAATCTCGTTTTCGAAGGGACGATCGGCGAAACGCTGGCTGCCTATCGCGCGACCGACGGCAAGAAGCTGTGGGATGCGCCGGTCCAGAATGTCCCCATTGGCAGCCCGATGACCTATACGATCGACGGCGTGCAATATATCGCGGTCAATGCCGGTTGGGGCGGAGGCTTGGCGCATGTGGAAAGCAATCGTTTCCGCGACCTGCATCTGTCGAAGGCGCGACTGCTTGTGTTCAAGTTGGGCGGGACGCAACAGCTTCCACCGATGCCCAAGGCGGTAGCGCTGCAACCGCCGCCGCCCTCGACGGCCTCGCCGCAAACCATTGCCGTGGGCGCGAAGCTCTACGCGCAGAACTGTGCCACCTGCCACGGCGCTGAAGCGCTTGGCGGCGTCAAGGATTTGCGCCAGATGAGTCCTGAAGCGCACAAGATGTTTCTCGACATCGTGCTCGGCGGCGCGCTGAAGAAAAGCGGCATGGCCAGCTTCGCCGATCTTCTCACCAAGACGGACGCCGAGGCGATCCACGCCTATCTGATCCAGCGCGCCAATCAATATTGGAAGGAGCAACACGGGCCATGACGAACGCGACGGAGGAACCCATGGCGCTGAACCGCAGGGCGCTCATTCTCGCCGCCGGCGGCGCGGGGCTCGCCGCCGCGTCCGGCACCGCGCTCGGCGCGCCCGCGGCCGATGCGGGCGATTTGCCCCAGAAGACCGTCTGGTATGGCGCGGACGAACCTGATGTGCCGAAGGTCGGCTTGCGCTGGGCGTTTTCGGCCACTGTCTTCTTTCCAGACCGGGTCATGATCGATTCGCCCGTGCCACGCGGCTTCACCTCGATCGGGCATGGCGAGGTGTGGGGGCCGCGGCTGCAGGGCCGCGTGCTGCCCCACAGTGGCGCCGACTATTACAAGGGCAGCTTCAACACCGACTACATGTTCGAGGCGTCCGACGGCGACCTGATCTATATCCACAATCGCGGCACCATGGCGGTGTTCGAAGAGCCGCCGCAACCGGGCAAGCCCCTTGTCCGCATGCCGATGGCCCCCGGCCGTGCGCGGCGGCCGGGCTGGGTCCGCTTTCGCGCGACCCCGGTGTTCGAGGCACCCGACGGGCCGCACGGCTGGATGAACGAGACCGTGTTCGTTGCCTATTGCCAGCGCGTGGAGAAACCCGATCACACCGTGTTCACCTATTTCGAAGTTGTCTGAACAGAAGTTGGGAGGCAGGAGTTGTGGTTGCCAAAGCGGACATCGACGCACAAAGCGAAGTCAATCTCGACTACGCCTTTCAACTCAAGGCACAATATGCGCCGGGCCGTACCGCGCCAACCTCGCGTGGCGGCTTCTTCTATCAGGACATCCAAAGCGGCACGATCGACTGCCCGCGGCTGAAGGCAAGCGTTTATGCCAATAGCGGCGGCCAATATGACAGCATTCAGCGCGGCCATGTGCGTATGATCAATGCCCATTTCATGGTGCGGGCGAGCAACGGCGAATGGCTCTACTTCGAACATGCAGGCTTTTGCCGGCCCGATGGCTATTATCGTGTGATCGCCTATATCGATGCCGACAAGAAGGGCGCCTATAACTGGATGAACAATACGAGCTTCGTCGTGACCGCGGAGCAGTCGGCCGACATGCGCGAGGTCGTCTTCACCTATTACATCGCGAACTGACAGATGCCGGGTGCGGCAGCGGCGGCCCACCGTCACGATCAATGATGGCCAACCCGTTCTCGAATGCCGACCCCGCAGCTGGCACCTTGCTTTTCGGCAGCACGAGCAAGGGCGTGATCTATCGTGCGGCGCCGGGGGCGAAGCTGGCCCAGTCATGGATTCGGCCCGGTGCGGAAAACGGACTGCTCACCGCGTTCGGCGTCCGGCGCCACGCGTCTCCTGCGGAATCCTTGCCCGTGTACGCGATCAATGGTTCCCGGAAAGCGAGTTCGGATGGAGGCCTCACCTGCCTTGCGCTCGACGAGCAGGTCGATTCGACAACCCGGTTTCTGGATTAGCCGATCGTCTTCTTGGTCCGTTTCCAATGGCAGCGCAGCAGCGCGGTAACCTGGCGGGTGTGTTCGAGAATGAATTCGTCGCTAAAGGGATCGATGCCCCAGATGCGCTTGGCTTCCAGCGGCACCGAGAAGGGCAGAATCGAAGCCCCGAGCATGATGTAATAGTCGTGAGCGGTCAGCTCGTGGCCGGCGACATTGCCGAGCGCGCGGATGAAAAACGGTTTGATGAGATTCTTGGACCAGATATTCCATCCGCTCGGATTCGACTCCGCTCTCCTGAAACAGGATGCGTTGCAGCTCCGGTGTTTTCGCGCTGATCCCGATGAAGGCCGCGATCCCAGCCTCCAGCGGATCCAAACTGGGCAATTGGCTTGCGTTGCTCATGAACAAGCGGACGGCCGCGCCAATCTTCATGCAGAGCGCTTCGACGGCAACGCGCCAGAGCTCGTCCTTGGAGCCGAAATGATAGACCAGCAGTCCGCGCTGGACGCCCGCGCACTCCTCGATCGCCGCCGCGCTGGCCGCCTCGAAGCCGACGCTGGCGAACATTTTCGTGGCTGCCTCAAGCAGCCGGGCGCGGGTCTCGACGGAGCGCTTCTGGGCGGGCTTTCGGCGCGTCTGTGGGGACGAAGGCTTCATAGATTACGAGCGTTTGAGGATTTACTAAGATTGACAGAAGTATTTCGCTGTTGAACAAAATAATTGAGATAGTCAAGATAGCCAGATAATTTACGTGGCCGGGCGGACAGGCTGCGAGGGATGCCATCCAGTCGGGGCTGTAGCAAGCTAGATTTGTTTTGGCAAAAAAAAACAATGGATTGATTGGGTATACGCCGCTTGGAGCGGCGGCGGAGCGCAGATTGGGGCTGGCCAGGGGTGTGTCGTCTCGAACGAGCAAGTAGCGCGAGCGGATTGTGTATCCGCGCCAGCCGGGCCGGCCTGCTCACAGGGCTGATCTGGGTCGGAATCTCGGTTGTGGCGGGCCCCGCCATTGCCGGTGCGGCGTTGCCGGCTGGCGGCCAATTCGTGGCCGGCTCCGGCACGGTCCAAAGCGCCGGTGCCGGGATGACCGTCACCCAGTCGTCGAACCACGGCATCATTGACTGGAATAGCTTCTCGATCGGTTCTGCGAACGCTGTTCAGTTCAACAACGGCACGGGCGCCACGCTCAACCGGGTCACCGGCGGCAATCTCTCGCAGATCGATGGTTCGCTCAGCGCCACGGGCTCGGTCTATCTGATCAATCCGCAAGGGGTCGTGGTCGGCCCGGGCGGCAAAATCGTGACCAATGGCAGCTTCGTCGCCTCGACGCGGGATATTTCCAACAGCGCCTTCATGGCCGGTGGCAGCATGACCGCCTCGGGCACGTCGAATGGCGATGTGGTCAATGCCGGCACCATCACCTCCAAGACGGGCGATGCCATCCTGGTCGGTCGCTCGGTCACCAATACGGGCACAATCAGCGCGCCGAAGGGCCAAGGGGATCTGGCGGCGGGCAACGAGATCGTGCTGCAGACGTCGGGCACCGGCCCGCATATCGCGGTGTCGGGCGGCACGGGCGATGTCACCAACACGGGCACGGTCAAGGCGGCGCAGGCGGCGCTGGCCTCGGCGGGGGGCAATGTCTATGCGCTGGTCGAGAACAATGGCGGCATTGTTTCCGGCACCGGCACGAAGACGGTCGACGGCCATGTCTGGCTGACGGCTGGCGGCACGGCCCAGGTCACCGGCACGGTCACGGCGAAGAACGCGGACGGCTCGGGCGGCAAAGTGACCGTGCGCGGCCAGGAGGTTAGCGTCTCCGGCAGCATCGATGCCTCGGCCACGGCACCCGCCAAGAACGGCGGCGATGTCTCCGTGATCGCCAAAGACCGAACAGTGTTCAACGGCACGATCAAGGCCAAGGGCGGCGACGGCGGCAAGGGCGGCACGGTCGAGACCTCTGGCCAGACGCTCGCCGTCTCCGGGGCCACGGTCGATACCACGGCGCCGAACGGCACAACCGGCGACTGGCTGCTCGATCCCTACAACGTCACGATCTCGTCGAGCGCGACATCGAACAACGCGTTGTCCACAGGCACTTACACGCCGTCGGGCGACGACTCGATCATCAATGCCAGCGATCTCGAAACCGCGCTCGGCACCTCGAATGTCACGGTGACGACAGGCGGAAGCGGCAGCGCAGGCAGCCAGACGGGCGACATCACCGTGGCCGCCGCACTGGGCTGGTCGAGTTCCAGCACGCTGACGCTGAACGCCTATCACTCGATCTTCATCAACAAGGCAATCACCGTCTCCGGCGCCGGTGGCGTGGTGCTGAAAACCAATGATGGCGGCACGGGCGGGGATTACAGCTTCGGACTGACCTCGACGGGCTTCGCGGGCTCCATCGATTTCACCGGCGGGTCAAGCTCCGGCGCCAGCCTGAAGATCAACGGCACCAGCTACAAGCTTGTGTATTCGATGGATCAGCTCGATGAGATCGACGCCACCAGCGCGGTAGACGGCTCGTCCGTCACCCCCTTTGGCTCCGGCCTTGCCGGGAACTACGCGCTGGCAACCAGCCTGGACGCGAGCGGCACGAGCTATACCGATGCGCTGGTCGGCACGGATAGCACCTTCACCAGCGCAACGCAGTTCAGCGGATCGTTTACGGGCCTTGGCCACACCATCGCCAACCTGTCGATCGACAAGCCCAATACAAACAACCACGGCGATTATGCCGGCCTGTTCGGCTATTCGACCGGCACGGTGCGCGACATCGGCATTAAGGGCGGCTCTGTCGCAGGAAACGAAGATTCCGGCGGACTGGTCGGAGAAAATGATCACGGCACGATCAGCAATGCCTTTGCCACGGGCGTGGTCAGCGGCGTCCTAAATGTCGGTGGGCTTGTCGGCAATTTTTATGGCGGCACTATAAGCACCGCCTATGCCACAGGCGCGGTCAGCAGCAGCAAGGGCAATGGCACCAGCAGCGGTGTTGTCGGCGGGCTTGTCGGCCTGACCTATACCGGGACGATTACCGATGCCTATGCCACGGGCGCGGTCAGCGGCAAAGGCGATTATTTCGGCGGGCTGGTGGGCAACAACGCGGGCGGTCGTCTCACCAACGTCTATGCCACAGGCGCGGTCAACGGCACCGCCAGACAAGCCGGCGGCACCGCCAAATATGTCGGCGGGCTTGTCGGCCAGTCTTTTAACGGCCACATCACCGACGCCTATGCCACGGGCGCAGTCAGCGGCGACGACTCTGTCGGCGGGCTGGTGGGGAGCAAGATCTCCGGCGGCACGATCACCAACGCCTATTGGGATACCCAGACCAGCGGCATCACGGACACCACCCAGGGTGTCGGCAATGTCTCCAGCGCGTCCGGCGTCACCGGTCTGACGACGGCGCAGTTGCAGGGGACCGATCCGATATCCGGCTCGACCTATTTCTCGCTGGCCACCGACCTCGGCGATACCGGCGGCACGATCTGGGGCGGCGCCACGAACGGGCTCTATCCCTATCTGCTCAGCTTCAACCCCACCACGCCGCAGGCGATTAGCGGCACCGCCTACAGCGATTCCGGCGTGACGCCGCTCGCCTCGGGCGCGTCCGGCGCGGTGACGATCAATCTGGATGCGGGCGGATCGCTGCTCGGCCAGGCCACCTCGGGCGCCAACGGCTATTATTATGTGTTGGTCGCCGGCGGCACGCTGACGAGCAGCACGGCGGCGGTTCTGGCCTCGTCGGACGGCGCCAATGCCGGCAGCCGTCTGGACAGCGGCGCCGACGTGCTCGATGCCAACAACAATGTCCCGGGCTTCGATATCTGGGGTTCGACGCTGATCGCGCCGACAGCGCGCACGGCGTATTCCGATGCAAATACCAATCTGGTCAGCGACGATACCGGCCTCATCAACACCGCCGATGGCAACGACTCGGCCACCACTGCATTGGTCACCGGCCTTGCCAGTCACGGTTTTATCGCCAGCGGCGATTTCACCATCGACCAGAGCCTGACGCTGTCGAACGGTCTCTATGTGAAGACGACGGGCGGCGACATCACGGTGGCCGACGCGCTGACCCTTCCGGATGGCAACAGGCTGACGCTGGATTCCAGCGGTGCGCTCGCCATCGATGCTCCGATCACGGCGGAGGGCGCGGCCGCGGTGAGCCTCGCCTACGACACCAGCGATCCGGCCAATCTCAGCTTCGGGCTGACGTCGTTGGGCTTCACCGGCAATATCGATTACGGCTCAACCAACCAGGGCGGCACGCTCACGATCAACGGCACCAGCTACACGCTGCTCTATTCGATGGCGGATGTGGACGGGATCGACGGCACGGCGGCGTCCGGCAATGCGATCAACAGCCAGAGTGCCGGGCTCAGCGGCGATTACGCACTGGCGACCAGCCTGGATGCGAGCGGCACGACCTACACAAACGCTCTGGTCGGCACGAGTCTCACGACGAAATTCACCGGTCATTTCACAGGCCTGGGTCACTCCATCTCCGACCTGACAATCGCCAAGAGCGGTTCGTATGCCGGCCTGTTCGGTAATAGCAGAGGTACGTTGCGTGATATCGGCATCTTAGGCGGTACAGTCAGTGGCGGTGATTATGTTGGCGGTTTGGCAGGGTACAGTTATTTTGGCACAATCGTCGACACCTACGCGACGAATTCAGTCAGCGGCAGTAACTATGTTGGAGGGCTGGTAGGGGTCAATAACGGCTCGATGCACAAAATCTACGCAACAGGCACGGTTAGCGGTAACAATTATATTGGCGGTCTGGTCGGTTATACTTCCGCTAATACAGTCAGCGATGCCTTTGCCACGGGCGCAGTCAGCGGCAGTAGCTCTGTTGGAGGACTGGCAGGGGCAAACAGCGGCACACTTAACAATGTCTATGCAACGGGCGCGGTCAGCGGCAGCGCCGACAGTGCCGGCGGGCTCGTGGGCTACAATTACAACGGCACGATCACCAGTGCCTATGCCACGGGCGCGGTTAGTGGCAACGGCCATTTCGGTGGACTGGCAGGTTACAACGATAACGGTACGATAACGAACAGCACCTGGGACACCCAGACGAGCGGAACCACGACCGGCATCGGATTTGATAACAACAGCCAGGCCGTCACCGGCCTGACGACAGAGGATCTTCAAGGCGCCTTGCCGACGGGCTTTGACAGTTCCGTCTGGGGCACCGGCGACGGGCTCTATCCATATCTGCTGTGGCAGTATCCGAACGGCGCGCAGCCGATCTCGGGCATCGCCTATGGCGACAACGGCGTGACGCCGTTGGCTTCGGGCGCGGGCGGCGCGCATACCGTGTCCGTGCTGGCGGACGGCACGAGCCTCGGCTCGGTGACCACCGGCGCCAACGGCTATTATTACGTCGTTGCGCCGGCCGGCACGCTCACCGGCAGTACCGCCTTGCTGGCGATGTCGGACAGCGGCAGCGCGGGCGCGCGGCTGGCAACGGTCGACGAGGCGCTGGCCGGCGACCCCGATGGTGACGGCGACAATGCCGAGGGCTTCGACATCTGGGCTTCGACGCTGATCGCACCGACCAGCGACATGACCTATTCAACCGCCAGCGCCACCACGCTGCAGACGCAGGATGCGAGCCTGATCGCACAGGCGACGGGCTCCGACACGGCCGCACAAACGCTGGTCGCCGGGCTGTCGCGATATGGCTATATCGCCACCGATGCGGGCGGCTTCACCGTCGATCAGAGCCTCACGCTGTCGAACGGCCTTTATGTGCAGACGACGGTGGGCGATCTTACGGTCGCCAACGACCTCACATTGCCGGGCGCCAACGGGCTGACGCTCGCCGCGGCCGGCGCGCTGACCATCAATGCAACCGTGTCGGTGACCGGCGCGGGCAATGTCGTCACCTATGCCGGCTACGATGACACGGGCGGCCCCGGCGATGGGATGCTGCTGTTCTCGTTCGGAGCGGGCGATCACATCGATTACGGCTCGACCGACAATGGCGGCCGCTTCAGCAGCAACGGCTATGACTTCACGCTGCTCTACAATATGGGCCAGGTGCAGGCGATCAACGGGGACGGCACGAACGACTCCGCCACCGATACGGCGCTCTCCGGTTTTTATGCGCTGGCGACGCCGCTCGATGCCGCGACCGATCCGACCACGCCCGCAAACTGGACACCGATCGGTACAGACGGGCTGGGCAATCTTTTCAATCACAATGATGGCTTCAATGGCGGGTTCGAAGGTCTGGGCAACACGATCTCGAACCTCACCGTCGATATCGGCAGCAATGAACTCGCCGGCCTGTTCGGTTACGCCGACGGCGGCATCCGCGACCTCGGCCTGATCGGCGGCAGCGTCAGTGGTGGCGGGCTCGTCGGCGCGCTGGTGGGCCAGAATTACGATACCATCGCCAATGACTACAGCACGGCCACCGTCAAGGGCAGCGGGGACAGTGTCGGCGGATTGGTCGGGGCCGGCGACTATGGAATCATTATCGGATCCTACGCCACCGGATCGGTCAGCGGCGGGGGCGAATATGTCGGCGGCCTGGTCGGCGACAACTACCACAATACGCTGTTCAACGATTATGCCACCGGCGCTGTCAGCGCCGGTAACGGCAGCAACGATATCGGCGGTCTCGCCGGAACCAACGAGAGCGGCCTGATCTCCAATTCCTACGCAACGGGATCGGTGACGAATACCAATCTGGACCCCAGCTTCTATCCAAATGTCGGCGGACTGGCAGGCTACAGCGATGGCGAGATCGATCAGTCTTATGCCACCGGTGCGGTCATCGGGGGCGAGGGCGCCAGTACCGGCGGCCTTGTCGGCTGGAACAATGGTGGCTTGATCCGGCAATCCTATGCGACGGGGGCCGTGGCCGGCGGCGACGGCGGCTCCTGGGTCGGCGGTCTGGTCGGCTGGAATGACGGTGACATCGATCAGTCCTATGCGATGGGCGCGGTTCGCGCCGGCCTCAACGGTAGCAGTTTCAAAGCCAGCGTCGGCGGCCTGGTCGGCGATAACAACCCTGGAGCGACCATCACCCAATCCTACTCCACCGGCGCGGTGAGCAGCACCGATCCGGCCGCCGCGGTGGGCGGCTTCATCGGCAACAATGACAGCACCACGCCGTCGGACGTCGATGTGAACTATTTCGACACGCTGACCTCCGGCACCACGCTCGGCATCGGCGCCGGAAACGGCGCCAGCGGCGTCACCGGCCAGACCACGGCGCAGCTTCAGGGCACACTGCCGTCGGGCTTCGACAACACCGTTTGGGGGACGGGCACCGGTCTCTATCCGTATTTCCTGTGGCAGTACTCGTCGACGCCTTTGGCGGTCACGGGCTTCGCCTATAGCGATGCGGGCACAACGCCGCTGGCCTCGGGCGCGTCCGGCGCGGTGACGGTCTCGGCGCTGGTGGACGGCACGGGCATCGGATCGGCGACGACCGGCGCCAATGGCTACTACTATGTTCTCGCGCCGTCCGGCACGCTCGCGGGCACCCAGCAATTGCTGAGCTATGTGAACGGCAATGCGGTCGACGCCAACACCTTTGTCGCCGATGCCTCGGGCAACACAACGGCCGATCTGTGGGGCGGCTGGCTGCGGCTTTATTCGGATGCGTCGACGACCAGCGCGATGTTCAGCGGATTGAGCACGGCCCTGGGCAGCAACAGCGGCAGCGACTTCCTCTATGGCGGCAGCGGCCTTGTCAGTGGCACCTCGCTGGGCATCGTCTCGGCCAATGCGGGCGGGTTCGCGATCGACACGGCCCTCGACGTCGGTAGCAATTCCATCAGTCTGGATGCCGCCGGTGCGGTGACGCAGAGCGCGGCGCTGACGGCGGGCAGTCTGCACCTGCTGGGCTCGTCTGCAAACTTCACCCTCGACAACAGTTCCAACGCTGTTGATACGCTGGCCGCCGATACCGGCGCGGTCACGCTCGCCGACAGCGCCGACCTTGCGGTCGACACGGTGGACGGTACGGCGGGCGTGACCAGCAGCGGTGCGGCGACGCTGACCACGACGGGTAATCTCACCATTGGCTCGGGCGCGCACGTGACGGCAGGCAGCGGGTCCGATGTGGCGCTGGCGGCGACCGGCAACTTCATCAACGACGAGGGCGGCGATGCGGTTGTCGTTTCGGGGGGCGGACGCTGGATTATCTACTCGGCCGCACCGGGCAGCGACACGTTTGGCAGTCTCGACAGCGGCAACACCGCAGTCTGGGACGCAAGCTATGCGACGCTTGCGCCTGGTAGCGTCAGCCAGAGCGGCAACCGCTACCTCTTCGCCTATCAGCCGACACTGACGGTGACCACCACCGACGCCTCCAAGACCTATGGCGACGATGCCTCCGCGACAGTGGCCTCGGCCTACAGCCTCAGCGGTTATGAGGCCGGCGTCAGCGGCGCCTTCCTCGGCGACACCGCCGCGAATGTCTATTCGGGCACGCCGAGCGTGACCTCCACAGGCTCTGCTGCGACGGCCAGTGTCGCCGGCGGTCCCTATGCCATCACGGCGAGCACCGGCACGCTGACCATGCTGAACGGCTATGCCCTGGCCTTCACCAACACCGGCACGCTGACGGTTGGCAAGGCGGCGCTGACGGTGACGGCCAATGACGACGGCAAGACCTATGACGGGCTGTCCTATTCGGGCGGCAACGGGGTGAGCTATTCGGGCTTCGTCGACGGCGAGGACAGCTCGGTGCTGTCGGGCACGCTCGCCTATGGCGGCACGGCGCAGGGCGCGACCGATGCCGGCAGCTACACCATCACGGCCTCCGGGTTGAGCTCGGGCAATTACGACATCAGCTATGACAGCGGGACGCTGACGGTTGGCAAGGCGTCGCTGACGGTGACGGCCAATGACGACGCCAAGACCTATGACGGTCTGTCCTATTCGGGCGGCAACGGGGTGAGCTATTCGGGCTTTGTCAACGGCGAGGACAACTCGGTGCTGTCGGGCACGCTGGCTTATGGCGGCACGGCGCAGGGCGCGACCGATGCCGGCAGCTACACCATCACGCCCAGCGGCCTGACCTCGGGCAACTATGCCGTCACCTTCGCCAACGGCACGCTGACGGTGGACCGGGCCTCGCTGACGGTGACGGCCAATGACGACGCCAAGACCTATGACGGGCTGTCCTATTCGGGCGGCAACGGGGTGAGCTATTCGGGCTTCGTCAACGGCGAGGACAACTCGGTGCTGTCGGGCACGCTGGCTTATGGCGGCACGGCGCAGGGCGCGACCGATGCCGGCAGCTACACCATCACGGCCTCCGGCCTGACCTCGGGCAACTATGCCGTCACCTTCGCCAACGGCACGCTGACGGTGGACCGGGCCTCGCTGACGGTGACGGCCAATGACGACGCCAAGACCTATGACGGGCTGTCCTATTCGGGCGGCAACGGGGTGAGCTATTCGGGCTTCGTCAACGGGCAGGACAGCTCGGTGCTGTCGGGCACGCTCGCCTATGGCGGCACGGCGCAGGGCGCGACCGATGCCGGCAGCTACACCATCACGGCCTCCGGGTTGAGCTCGGGCAATTACGACATCAGCTATGACAGCGGGACGCTGACGGTGGGCAAGGCTTCGCTGACGGTGACGGCCAATGACGACGCCAAGACCTATGACGGTCTGTCCTATTCGGGCGGCAACGGGGTGAGCTATTCGGGCTTCGTCGACGGCGAGGACAACTCGGTGCTGTCGGGCACGCTGGCTTATGGCGGCACGGCGCAGGGCGCGACCGATGCCGGCAGCTACACCATCACGCCCAGCGGCCTGACCTCGGGCAACTATGCCGTCACCTTCGACAGCGGCACGCTGACGGTGGACCGGGCCTCGCTGACGGTGACGGCCAATGACGACGCCAAGACCTATGACGGGCTGTCCTATTCGGGCGGCAACGGGGTGAGCTATTCGGGCTTCGTCGACGGCGAGGACAGTTCGGTGCTGGGCGGCACGCTCTCCTATGGCGGCACGGCGCAGGGCGCGACCGACGCCGGCAGCTACACCATCACGCCCAGCGGCCTGACCTCGGGCAACTATGCCGTCACCTTCGCCAACGGCACGCTGACGGTGGACCGGGCCTCGCTGACGGTGACGGCCAATGACGACGCCAAGACCTATGACGGTCTGTCCTATTCGGGCGGCAACGGGGTGAGCTATTCGGGCTTCGTCAACGGCGAGGACAACTCGGTGCTGTCGGGCACGCTGGCTTATGGCGGCACGGCGCAGGGCGCGACCGATGCGGGAACCTACACCATCACGGCCTCCGGCCTGAGCTCGGGCAACTATGCCGTCACCTTCGCCAACGGCACGCTGACGGTGGGCAAGGCTTCGCTGACGGTGACGGCCAATGACGACGCCAAGACCTATGACGGGCTGTCCTATTCGGGCGGCAACGGGGTGAGCTATTCGGGCTTTGTCAACGGCGAGGACAGCTCGGTGCTGTCGGGCACGGTGGCTTATGGCGGCACGGCGCAGGGCGCGACCGATGCCGGCAGCTACACCATCACGCCCAGCGGCCTGACCTCGGGCAACTATGCCGTCACCTTCGCCAACGGCACGCTGACGGTGGACCGGGCCTCGCTGACGGTGACGGCCAATGACGACGCCAAGACCTATGACGGGCTGTCCTATTCGGGCGGCAACGGGGTGAGCTATTCGGGCTTCGTCAACGGCGAGGACAACTCGGTGCTGTCGGGCACGGTGGCTTATGGCGGCACGGCGCAGGGCGCGACCGATGCGGGAACCTACACCATCACCGCCTCCGGCCTGAGCTCGGGCAACTATGCCGTCACCTTCGCCAACGGCACGCTGACGGTGGACCGGGCCTCGCTGACGGTGACGGCCAATGACGACGCCAAGACCTATGACGGGCTGTCCTATTCGGGCGGCAACGGGGTGAGCTATTCGGGCTTCGTCAACGGCGAGGACAACTCGGTGCTGTCGGGCACGCTGGCTTATGGCGGCACGGCGCAGGGCGCGACCGATGCCGGCAGCTACACCATCACGCCCAGCGGCCTGACCTCGGGCAACTATGCCGTCACCTTCGCCAACGGCACGCTGACGGTGAACCTGGCGCCGCTTGCGATCACGGCCAACGATGTGACGGCGGCCTCGCTTGCGACGGCCCAGTTCACGGCCAGCTATTTGGGCTTCGTCAATGGCGAGACCAGCGCGCTGGTGAGCGGGCTGCAATATGGCCTGTTCCCGGTCGCCGGCAGCAGCCTGCAATATGACATCGTGCCCTTCGGGGCGAGCGCGCCGAACTACGCGATCAGCTATTTCGAGGGCCTTCTGACTGTCGCCGAGCCCGACGCGCCGATCATCAACAACGAGGGTCTGTCGAGCTTCACGCTGACGAGCACGTTCGGTACATTCTCCTTCAGCAATGTGGTCACGGCCGCGCTTGGCAATGGCGACATTGTCCTGCTATTTCAGGTCGGGCTGCCCGGCGACATCACGCCCTTCGACGCGATCGCCCTTGGCGATTATTCGAATGCCACCAACAGCAATGACCGGCTGGTGCTGAACCAATGACACCTCTCATCGCGACGCGGGCCGCTGCCGGCCGTCAGGTCCGCAAGCATGTGCCCTGGCGCATTCTGGCTCTTGCCTCGATCCTGCTGATGCTGGGCGCCAGCCCGTCCCTCGCCCAGGCCTATCCGCAGGTCGCGCCCAAAGAGCCCAAACCCGGGACGCCCGGCACGGTGACGGCCCCGGCCGAACAGCCCGCGCCTGCGCCCGCCAAAAATGTGTTGCTGCTGCCGGCGCTGAAGGGCCTGCGCTTCGTGCCGGATATCAAGGAGCTGGTGCGCAACGGCGTGTCGCAGCCTGGCGTCAGCGCCGGGGCGGGCCTGCCGCTGCTCACCGATCCGGCGATCCGGGCCAAGCTCGCAGCCTTTCTGGGCAAGCCGCTGCACACCCATGACCTGTCACAGATCTCCCAGACGATCCTCGACTGGTATCGAACCCACGATCTGCCCGTGGTCGATGTCGCCTTCCCTGAACAGGACATCAACAGCGGCACCGTGCAGGGCGTCGTCACCGTCTATCGCCTGGGCAAGGTCGAGGTCAGCGGCAATCATTGGTTCTCCAGCGATGTGCTCAGCCACGAGATGCAGCTCAAGCCCGGCGAGCGCCTCGATTTCTCGGAGTTGAAGGACGATCTGAACCGGCTGAACCGCAATCCGTTCCGCAGCGTCAATGCCATCCTGGAGCGCAGCAAGACGGTGGGCGACACCGATGTCGCCCTGCATGTCCAGGACCGCCTGCCGCTGCGGGTCTTTGCCAGCTTCGACAATGACGGCGTGCCGTCCACCGGGCGCGACCGCT
The DNA here is from genome assembly GCA_963775165.1 of uncultured Pseudomonadota bacterium. Taxonomy (GTDB): domain Bacteria; phylum Pseudomonadota; class Alphaproteobacteria; order Micropepsales; family Micropepsaceae; genus Rhizomicrobium. The sequence goes on from CAVZHX010000008.1 coordinate 235,255, forward strand.
ACAGCGCCGGTTTCAACTGGGGCAATGTGTTCGGGCTGGACCAGCAGTTTTCCTACCAGTTCATCACCAGCCCAGATCTGTGGCGCACGCGCCAACGCGGCGCCGGCCATTCCAACGATCCGCGCTTCATGGCCCATTCGGCCAGCTACCTGGTGCCGCTGCCCTGGGGCGACGTCCTCAACATCTTCGGGACCTATGTCGAACAGGTGCCCGATCTGGGGCCCAACTTCGACCAGGTCGGCCACAGCGTGCAATTGAGCCTGCGCTATGAGCGGCCGCTGCCGGCCATTGGCGCGCTGTCGCAGCAAATCCAGTTGGGCTTCGACTACAAACGCACCGACAACAACCTGGACTTCGGCGGCACCGGCATCTTCGCCAGCGCCACCAATGTCGAACAATTCCTGGCGATCTATGACGCCACGCGGCCCGATGGCCTCGGTCAGACGGCGATTCAGAACCAGCTCGTCGTCAGTCCCGGCGGGCTGTCGCACGGCAACACCACGGCAGTCTTCCTCGCGTCCGGCGTCAACGGGGCCAAGGCCAGTTATGCATATGACAATCTGCAAATCACGCGGGTGACCAATCTGCCCTGGCATCTGACCTCGGTGGTGCGGCTGGACGGGCAACTGGCCAGTGCCGAACTGTTGCCCAGCGAGCAATTGGGTGCCGGCGGCACCGGCAGCGTGCGCGGCTACAGCACGCGCACGGTCAACGGCAGCCAAGGCGCGCTGCTGAGCCTGGAGCTGCGCAGCCCCAGTTATGGCCCGCTGGCGCATCTGGAAGTGCCGGTCCTGGATTCCGGCCAGCTGCTGGCCTTCTACGATGCCGGCTTCGTCTCCAACCTGCATCTCCAGACCGGTCAGGCCCGCCATGCCACGCTGCAGAGCGTCGGTGTCGGGGCGCGCTACAGCATCGATCGCTATCTCGACCTGCGCTTCGACTATGGCTGGCAGCTCACCAAAGCCCCAGGCGCAAAATCCACCGGAAACCTCGCAACCGTTTCCGTGACAATCGGCTATTAGACAAAGTTTGCGGAGACGCATCCGGCGCATGCACGGAGCCTGCATCTTCGTATTCCGGCACGATCGCTGCTGCCGGCGCGCCAGGTGAATGCACCGAACTGTCCTCAATATAGACGGTTGCCGAATTCTTTATGACTTGCGTTGAAGTTGATTCAAGTCGGCTTGGCGATCCTAAGCTGGCTTCAAAGCCGCCGACCTATCCTGCGCACACGGTCTTTGGACGCGTGTCATGGTCGGGTCTTTTTGCAGATATGCGGTATTTGTCGTTTCTGCGGCGCTGCTGAGCGCATGCCAAAGCCCAAGCGCGATCGCACCGGACATGCGGGAAGGCGCGGCGGCGATATCCGTGTTGCCGATGCACGATGTCGATCTCGTCCCCGCAAGCACAATGATGCCGTCCGTTGGATTCGCCGCGCCGCCTTCGGGCTTTGTCGCCTTTTGCGATCGCGATCCGGGACAGTGCAAGTCGATGCCAAACAAGACGGCGCCCATCGCGCTGACTGCAAAGGCCTGGCAGACCTTGAACGACATCGACAAGATCTGGAACGCCGCCATCAAACCCGAAGAGGATGCGGCCCATTACGGCCAGGTCGACTATTGGACAATCCCGACCGACGGCTATGGCGATTGCGAGGATTATGCCCTCGCCAAGCGGCAGGCCCTCATCGCCGATGGTTTCGCCGCAAGCGATCTGCGCCTGGCCGTTGCACGCACGCAAGACGGCACGGCCCATACCGTGCTGACCGTTTCGACGGACAAGGGCGATTACGTTCTCGACAATCTGTCTGCCGCCGTCCGCCCCTGGTCCGCCACGGGATATGAATGGATCGCCCGGCAGGACGCCGCCGATACGCGATGGGCGTTTGTCGGCTTCGCTCAGCCTGGCGAGGCCAGGATCGCCAGCGCCGAGATCAAACCCTAGAGCGATTCCGTCTGGAATTGCTCTGGCGGAGGATCAACACAAGCCGACACAACCCAGGCGATGCGCGATCTGGCATCAAGTACGGCGTGGTCCAGAACCGCGCGCCGGCTCGAAGGGCCGCCTGCCAGGGTATCAATGACACGCAAGAGCAGCCAGAGGGGCCCGGCACTCGCCAGCACGGCCATGCCGGTCCCGGCCGCCAGCGTATGGTTTAATCTGTCATAGGTTACGGTCTCGCCGGCGATGAGCACGATGGCGCAGGCATACATAGACATGGCGGCAATGACGAACGCGATCACCAGCGCGGCCTTGTCCGGCCACGGCAAAGGGCGAGGCGCAGCGACGGCATGGGCGCGGCCGATCCGAAGATTGCGCCTTGCCGGCGCCGCGGCACGGCTTTCAGCCAACGCGTTCAATCCCGCCAGGCCGATCAAATTCGCCCCATGAGCAGCAGGACAACGACAACGATCAGCAGCACGCCGAGGACGCCGATGCCGCCGTTTCCAAAGCCGTACCCGTAGCCGCCGAAGCGACCGCTGAAGCCGCCCAGCAGGAAGATGACCAGAGCAATGATGAGAATGGTACCGAGCATGATCGTGTTCCCTTTCATGGGATTGCCTTGAGCGTCGCGGCGCCTCGTCACGCGGGCTCCGACGCCTTTTCGGTTACACCGGATGCGGTCCAGGCACCGCCGTCATCCGGTTCCGTCGACTTATTTCTTCTCGACGGAAATGCTGTTGTGCCCGACACTGATTTCGACGCCGGACGTCTTCTGCCGCTCCTGGAAATAAAGGTAGCCCAGCACGATGACCGCGGCGGCCAGCACAGCGACGATCAGATAGGTTGAGTTGCGGTTCATCGGATCGCCATCGCTTTACTGATCGCCGTCGTTGCGGTTGCGCTGGTCGCGGTTGTCCTGTTGGCCGCGCCGGTCCTGGTTCCTGTCGCGCGCGCGATCTCGGCTGGGATCGTCGGCCTTGATCGGCTGGCCGCCTTGGAAGCGGTCACGGCGGAAGTGCTGGCCGTCGTCGCGCCGATATTGGTGGTTCTTGTCGGCGTAGTAGAAATGCCCGTCGCCCGCCCAGTAGCCGCCGCTGTAGGGCCCGTAGTAGCCGTCGTAATATCCGCCCGAATAGGCGCCATTGTAATAGGCGCCAGAGCGCGCGCGCTGGTTGCCGTAGCCGCGATCGGCGACGCAACCCGATAGCAGAGCGATCGCCGCGGCGCCGCAAAGTATCGCTGAGAATGTTTTCATGTCGTTCTCCATCGTTGATGGCGCGGCCGCCGGGCCGGCAACACCGGCCGAAATCGGCAGACCGGCGATGCCGTAATTGCGAAGACGCACATGCGTTCAAGCATACTTCGAGGCCGGCAAGACCGTTTTGATGCAAGTCAACCGCGTAGGACGCCCGGCCGTGTTTTCCATCGGCTCGTCCTGCGGCAATGCCCCTGCCGCCCGCATTGTCCGGATGAGGTTCACGCCTTCAGCCTATCGCGGCGCGGATGAGGGCACTGTCCAGAATTGCTCACGCCCCCGGCGATCTTTGTGGCGCGCCCGCGTTCGCGGCCGCCGCCGGGTCAGCTGCCAATCTGGGCTGGCCGCACAGAACCACGTTCACAAGCGAGCGATGGATTTCGATGTGTGTCCGTCGTCAGATGATTTGAGACACGGGCAGGGTTTCAACAAGAGAGGTTCTGGCTCATCCGTTTTTTGAGTTTATGCTGCGGCACGGGCGTGCTGCAAGCGTCGGTGTTCGATGGTTTTGCGTTTAGTCTTCTCCCTTTCCAGCAAGATGGTCTGACCGCGCCCGAAGTAGACGTCGGCGGGCGTGAGATTATTCAGGCTCTCGTGATAGCGCCGGTGGTTGTAGGTCTCGATGAAGGCGGCGATCTGCGCTTCGAGATCGCCGGGCAGGTAATAGTTCTCCAACAGGATGCGGTTCTTGAGCGTCTGATGCCAGCGCTCGATCTTTCCTTGCGTCTGCGGGTGATTGGGCGCACCACGGACATGGCCGATGCCGCGTTCGCCGAGCCAGTCGGCGAGATCGCCGGCAATGTATGACGAGCCATTGTCCGACAGCAGGCGTGGGCGTTGTTGCGCGTTCTCCAGCCCGGAAGCTTTCAACGCCATGCCAAGCGTGTCGGTCACATCGTGTGCCTTCATGGTGGTACACAGCTTGAAGGCGACGACGTAGCGCGAGAAGTCGTCGAGGATGGTGGAGAGATAGAACCAGCCCCAGCCGATCACTTTCAGATAGGTGAAGTCGGTCTGCCAGAGCTGGTTCGGCGCCGTTGTTTTATCGCGGAATTCATCAGCCGCCTTCATCACGATGAAGGCTGGGCTGGTGATCAGGTCATGGGCCTTCAAAAGCCTGTAAACGCTGGCTTCCGAGATGAAGTAGGCGCGCTCGTCGGTGAAGCTGACCGCCAATTCGCGCGGGCTGAGTTCGGGTCGTTCCAGGGCCATGTCGAGGATCTGGCCACGGACCTCGTCCGGTATCCGGTTCCAGACCCGGCCTGTGCCAGAACGTCGATCTTCGAGGCCTATCTCGCCGAAGCGGCGATACAGGTCGTACCAGCGATAGAAGGTGGGCCGCGAGATGCCCAGCTTAGCCAGCGTGCGCCGCACCGGCAGATGCGACTGCTCGACCAGCCGGATGATCTCCAGCTTCTCGGTGGCGGGGTATCTCATTCTTGGTCGTCCCCATCCCCGATCATACTTTTTTTCAGCAGACGGTTTTCCAGGATGAGATCGGCCACCAGCGACTTCAGCTCGCCGGCCTCACGGCGCAAATCCTTGACCGCGCCCGAACTGGCCTGGCGCTCGGTATCGCCGGACAGCCGGCGCTTGCCGGCCTCCAGAAACTCCTTTGACCAGCTGTAGTACATGCTCTCGGCGATACCCTCGCGCCGGCACAGTTCGGCGATGGCGTGTTCACCACGAAGCCCGCTCAGCACGATGCGGATCTTGTCTTCCGCCGAATAGCGCCGGCGCGTGGCACGGCGAATGTCGCGGACATGTTGTTCGGCCGTCTCAACCGGCCCGGATTTCTGTCTCATCTTCGCTCCTCCATGGGGCTACGATGAGCCAGAAACCCTCCCTTCTCAAAATACCCCAACCTGTCTCACAGACGCTGACGCGGGACATTCGATGTGGCCATCGGCCGTCACCGTTGCCACCACCGTGAGCATTTGTGCTCAGAAGCGCCGCCGGCAGACTGCTAGAGGTGCGTCAAGATCGGAATGGAGGCCGGGACGTTTCCCGGTCCGGTTCTCCCATCACGGGACGATCTTCGATCTTCGAGGTGTATGCGATGAACAAGGACCGTGTGGAAGGATCCGCCAAGGAAATCAAGGGCGTGGTCAAGCAGGCCGCCGGCAAGGCGACCGGCGATGCCAAGCTGCAGGCGGACGGCAAAGCCGACGAAATCGAGGGCAAGGTGCAGAACGCCGTCGGCGGCATCAAGGACGCGATCAAGGGAGCTTAGCCCTCAATCGGGGTTCTGCTCCCGGTTCCCAGCCGGTCGTGTGCAATATCGCTTCGGCGGCGAGCGCGGAGGCGTAGTGCATCGTCTGGGCGAATTCGGGTCAACGCTTGCGACTGCGCACGCTATTGCGCGACCAGCAGCGCATCGAGCGCCAGCACGCCCTGGCCTGCCGGGTAGACCAGCAAGGGGTTCACATCGATCTCGGCCAGCGAAGGCACGGCGCGGATAAACGCGCCGAGGCGCATCAAGGCATCGATCAGCGCCGGCAGATCGGCCGGCGCGCCGCCGCGATAGCCGTGCAACAGGCGCGCTCCCTTGAGGCGATCGAGCTCGGCTGCGATGTGGCGCACACCGGCGTCGGCCGGCATCAGGCGCACGTCGCTCAGAGCTTCCGCCCAGATGCCGCCGAGCCCAACCATCAACACCTCGCCCCAGGCCGGATCGCGCCGCGCGCCGGCGATCAATTCGACACCGCCCGCGGGCGCCATCGCCTCGACCAGAATGCCGTCGAGGACGAGATCGGGCCGCGCTGCACCGACGCGCGCCGTCATCGCGTCCCAGGCTCCGCGCAGAGCCGCTTCGTCGCCGATGCCGACAGCGACGCCGCCGGCATCGCTCTTGTGCATGAGCGCGGCGGCTTGCGCCTTCAGCACCACCGGAAAGCCCACCGACCGCGCGATGCCCAGAGCCTCATCTTTGCTTCGGGCGAGCTCGCCGCGCGGCACCGCGATGCCGATTTCGGCCAGCATCGCCTTGCCGCGATATTCGGCGACCGGCCCCGGCGCGACGGTCGCCGATACGCTCACCGAAACATCCGAGCGATCCTGCCCGTCACGCAAGGCGCGGCCATAGCGCATCAAATGCGCAAAGGCGCGCATGGCACGCTCGGGCGAGCGGAAGAAGGGAACGCCGCTCTTTTTGACATCGTCCAGGAATTCTTGCGCCAGCGGCCAGCAATCGCCGAGATAGGCCAGCGCCACCGGCTTTTCGGCGGCCTCGAGCACCGGTCTGAGCGAGCTCCATTTCGCCATCTGTTGCGCGGGCGCCCCGCCCATCACCGCCACCAGCACCGCGCCAATCCCGGAATCGCGCAGCAGCGCCCCCGCCGAATCGCCGAACAGGCTCGGCTTCTGCATGCCCTGGGCGGTGATATCGAGCGGATTGTCGATGGTGGCGAAATCCGGCAGCACCTGTTTCAGCTCGGCGCGTGTCGCCGCCGTGAGATCGGGCAGCGCCAGATCGATGTCCTCGCAGAAATCGAGCCCGAAGCCGCGAATGGCGCCGGAATTGCTCATGATGGCCGCGCCGCCCGCGGGCGGATGCGGATACCGGGCGAGCAGGCGGCTGGCATCGAACAATTCCTCCAGGCTCTCCACCAGCACCACGCCCTTCGCTGTGACGAAGGCGCGCATCACCGCGTGATCGCCCGCCAGCGCGCCGGTGTGCGACTTGGCCGCGTCGCGTGAGCGCGCGCTGCGGCCGGGATGCATCAGCACGATGGGTTTGCCGCGGCTGCGAGCCTCGGCGGCCAGCGCAAGGAACCGCTTCGGCTGCCGGATCTGTTCGACGAAAACAGAGAACAGCCGCACCGCCGGATCGTCGAGGAGGGCCGCGATGATGTCTTCGGTGCCCAGCACTGCCTCGTTGCCGGTCGAGAACGTGTATGCGACCGTCGCATCGCCGGCGAGCAGCGCCATGCGGATATTGCCCGCCATCGCTCCGCTCTGCGCAATCGCGCAGATGCCGGGGCCCGAAGGCGCCACGGGCTGCACGGGCTCGAATGTCAGCGGCACCGAATCGACGAAATTGATCAGCCCCAGGCAGTTTGGGCCGAGCATGGCGATCGACGCCTCTTTGGCGATCGCGGCGATCTCGTCCTGCGTGCGCCGGCCCTCCTCGCCCATTTCGCCGAAGCCGGACGCAAAGACGACCGCACCGCCGATGCCGCGCCGCGCGCAGGCCGCGATCGCCTCCTTGACGGCCGGCACCGGGATCACCAGCACCACCGCGTCCACATCTTCGGGAAGATCGTCGATCGAAGGCAGGCAGGCCCGCCCATTGATCTCGCGGCGGCTGCGGCTGACGAGGTGGATGTCGCCGGCGAATCCGAAACGCTCGATGTTGGCGAGCACATTGCCGCCGAGCGAGAATGGCTCGGGAGACGCGCCCACCACCGCCAGCGAACGCGGACGCAGCAGGCGTTCGAACGGGCTACGCGCGCCGCCGCCCGGCATTTGTGTCCTATCGGTCCTTGCGGTCATAGGCGCTGAGCCCCGGCCGGTAGGACTTGGCGTCGAGAAACTGCGACATGCCCTTCTGATCGCCCCTTTCCGGATCGCGGAATTTGGTCTGGTCGGATTTGGCCATGAGGAATTCGAGTGCGGAGTCCCACGACATGCTGCGGACGTGATGATAGGCCGTCTTGGCAGCGCGCATGACGAAGGGATTCTTCTCCATCAGCTTCCTGGCCAGCGCCCGCGTGCGCTCCTTGAGCTCGGCCTTGGGAACGGCGAAATTGACGAGCCCGATCTCGGCGGCGCGTTTGCCGTCGAAGGTATCTCCCGTCATGATGTAGTAGAGCGCATTGCGCTGGGCGAGTGCCATGGCCACCGCCTTGGTGACGATGCCGGCGGGAATGATGCCCCAATTGATCTCGGACAGGCCGAACATGGCCTCTTCATCGGCCACGGCGAGGTCGCAGCCCAGAAGCACCTGGAAGGCGCCGCCGAAACACCAGCCATTGACCATCGCGATGGTGGGCTTGGGGTAGTGCATCAGGCGCCGCCATTGCCAGTCGGCATTGGCGCGATAAAGCCGCTCGCGTTCGAGCGGCGGGCCGGTGTCGACATCGCGGAAATATTCCTTGAGGTCCTGGCCCGACGAGAACGCGTCGCCCGCCCCCGTTATCACCAGAACCTGGGCGCGCTCGTCGCCCTCGAGCGCATCGAGAACGGCCACCATTTCGTAGACGATCGCCGGATTGATGGCGTTGCGCTTTTCGGGCCGGTTCAAGGTGATCCAGGCGATGCCATCCTCGAAATCGACCAGCACGCTCTTGCCGGCGGCGGCGGCCGCCTCGCTTGTCTTGTCTGTCATCTTGGAATCTGCCTCACCAGCGGAGCGGGTTGACGATAACATCAGGTTCCCTGATATTGTCGGAACGGCACGAAGCTTGTCAATCGGGGAGCGATGATGCGAAGCCGCCCGCGCACGATATATCTGCTCAACCAGGCCAATCAGGCCGTGCGCGCGCAGCTGGAAGCGGCCTTGCGCGAGCTGCAGATGACCGGCATCCAGTACACGATCCTCGCCATCGTCGATCAGAATGAGGGCATTTCGTCGGCCGAACTGTCGCGCCGTTTTTTTGTCACCGCGCAGACGATGAACGTGATCATCAACGGGCTGGAACAGCGCGGCCTGATCGCGCGCAAGGAGGATCCGGCCAACAGGCGCGTCCTGCGCATGAAGCTGACCGCCCCAGGCCGCAGACTGCTGAAGACGTGCGAGGACATCGCCGACGGCGTCGAAGAGGCAGCCTTCGACTGGCTCGATCCGCAGGAGCATCAGGTGCTGCGCGAGAGTTTGCGCCTGTTGCTGCGGGGTCTGCGCGAACGCAGGGAAAAGCAATTGCGGTACAACGAGATATGAGCCAGCCGTTGATTGGAAATGGGGATTTTCGATGCCGGGGCCGGCTAGGTGGGCGGGACACGCGGCGCGGGTGCAATCTGCGATTGCAGCGCCGGGATCGAAAAATCTATTGATTCCATGAAGAAAATTGGACCGTGGCGGACGGCCGGACGGCGCCGGCGGCTCATCTCTTCATGAATTTATTGCAAGATTTCCGAAGGTTACTAATATTCTGTCCGGGCGCCGAGGAGCAAGGGCGCGCCATCCCATTTGGGCCGGCGCCGATGGTATGCTGCCGCTTCATCACCGCCAAGCTATCAAGTTGGGAACCGAACCGTCATGGAATTCCGGCATTTGCAGTGTTTTGTCATGGTCGCGGAATGCGGCCATTTCGGCCGTGCGGCGGAGCGGCTGGGCATCGTGCAATCCGCGGTCAGCCACACCATCAAGCTTCTCGAGCAGGAATTGGGCGCGGACCTTCTGGAACGTACCCGCCATCATGTCGAGCTGACGGAGGTTGGCCGGCTTTTCCTGCCGCAGGCGCGGCGGATACTGCTCCGCGTCGAGCAGGCCAAGCAGGTGGCCAATGACGCGACGGCCGGCAAGGCCGGCCGCCTCAATATCGGATTCGTGGACAACGCTTTGTGGTCTCCCCTGCCGTCGATCCTGCGGCTGTTCCGCAGCCGCTACCCCGACGTCCACGTCACGCTGCGCCAACTTGATCGCATTCCTCAAATGGCGGCGCTCGAAGAATCCAGCATCGACGTCGGAATTTTCCCCGCGCCGCAATTCGGAGAGGACATCGAATCCGAACTGTTCATCAAATCGCCGCTGGTGGCCGCCGTACCCTCGAATCATCGTTTGGCGGGGCGGGAGAATATCAAGGTCGACAATCTTGCGAACGAGCCCTTCGTTCTGTTTCCGGTCGGCATGAACACCCGGCTCGTCGAGATCATCATGTCCGCCTGCTCCGCGGCGGGCTTCGCGCCCAAGGTAACTCAAGAAGGGCGGCAGATCAGCACTTTGCTCGCGCTCGTGAGCGTCGGCCTCGGCGTCACGCTGGTTCCGCGATGGGTAACGTCTCTTTCGCCGGCCGATGTCTTCTTTTGCAATCTGACGACGCCGATGCCGCAATATGAACTGCTGCTGGCGTGGCGAAGAGGCCAAATGCCGAATATCGGCGAAAATTTTCGGGCGGTCATGCGCGAGGGGGTGAGCAATCTATTCCAAGATTGCGCGGGCTCCGGTTCACCATCGCCCAAGTCGCTCGCGACAACCAGCTGACCGCCCGTCTCGACCGCGCCAGCGCGTACGCGCAATCCATTTTGGCTCCAAACCGCCTACCGGTTTCCGCGGTCCTGTTTCCAGAAGCCGAGTTTTTCCTGGGTGGCGCGGTCGGAGCAGGAGAACAGCACGGCGTCGCTTGCGGGCGTGTGGCTGACCGATTTCCAGCTGGGCACGACGAAGATGTCCTTGGGCTTCCAGTGGAAGGTTTTGCCGTCGATGGTGGAATGGCCCTCGCCTTCGACCACCACCACCACAGACGCATCGGTGGAGCGGTAGGCGGCGGTGGTGAAGCCCTTGGGGATCAGCTGCAGGAAGGAGGCGATGGTGGGCGTGGCGAAGCCGCCGTCGAGCGGATTGACGTAGCTGAGCTTGATGCCGTGGCAGGGATCCCATTCGTCTTGGCGGCGCAGATCCTCCAGCGCCTCGCGCGCGCGCGCGTAGGAATAGCTGAAGATCGGCGAGAACTTGCCCGTGGGCCTGGCACCCTCGGGCAGCATGTTCATGCCGTAGCGGGCGATCGAATCGCCGTCGCGGCGCGTGATCGGCTGGCTTTCGGCCGCGTATTCGTCGAGAAAGCAGACATCCAGGAAGGTGGCCATGGGCAGGTCGAGCACGTCGAGCCAGATCATGTTGTCTTCGCTCTCGTTGCCATGGTCGTGCCAGGTGTTGGCCGGGGTGATGACGAAGTCGCCGTAATGCATGATGGTGCGTTCGCCGTTGACCGAGGTGTGGGCGCCGTCGCCGTCGAGCACGAAGCGAAGCGCGGACTGGCTGTGGCGATGGGCCGGCGCCACTTCGCCCGGCTTGACCAGCTGCAGGCCGGCATAGAGCGAGGTTGTGGTGCGCCGCTGGCCGCGCAGCGCCGGGTTCTCCAGAACCAGGACCCGCCGGGTGGCCTCTTTGGCCGTGACCAGATCGCCGGCCTGGAGCAGAAAGGCCTTAACCGCCTCGAAATCCCACAAGTGCTGTACGCACGAGCCCGTGGGCGTGTGCGGCATCAGCGTCGTCAGCACCGTCCATAGAGGCGACAGGTTCTCCTTGTCGATCTCGGCGACGAAATCTTCCAGCCTGGTCCTGGCCATAACGCTCGATGACATGACATGCCTCGATTAGGGGTTGCATTCGGGTGAAAGGGCCCGATCGGCCCCCGCCTCGAATTCGTTACGTCCGTCCAACGCAGGGTCGACATACTTCAGCGATGCCTGAATGAACATGCCAAAACACATCTGCGTGATGCGATGGCATCCCCGATCCCGGTTTCACGCGGAAGTTAAGACCGGTTCCCGAACGGCGTCTAATGATACCTGATGATGTGGTGATCTTGCCCTACGATCACCCGGGTTCGCCATGCGCAATCGGCCGCCTTGCGACCGACGATCATATCGACCGCAAACCGCAGTTTCCGGCACGCTGCAGCTTGCAATAGCGGCGTCGGCGAGACGCCGACCACGAAATGAGGCGGGTCGTGTGATCGAGTTCTTAGATATACTGATCTCGAGGATAAATTGGACAGGACGATTGCGTCGCAGCTACCATTCAGCCGTCGCATCGCCAATCAACTAGACAAGCGTGGCGCCGACCAACGCAGCATAAGCGGTTGCGCGAATATGTAAGGTCGGCCCCCCTGACGGGGTGAAGGGCGGACCCGAGGGAGGGGTAGCATGGACTGGCGGTTTTCGTTCGGTCGAGCGTCTGGGGTTGCGGCGTCCGGGCAGGAATCCGCCAGGGCGGGATTGCTGCGCTCGGTCTGCTTTGGGACCTGCGCGATGCTCGCTTGTGTGATGCTGTGTCCCACCGTTGCCCTAGCGCAACCGGCAGGTTCCGATCACATGGCGCACGACCTCATGGTGCGCAGCACCGTTCCCGGCGCCAAAGCCTTGCCGGCACCAGGTCCGGACACACCGGTTCCGAGCTGGGCCCAGCCCTCCTACAAGATATATATGGAGATGAAGGCCAAGGCGCATGGCGGCACGAATTATTCGCGCGATACTTACGCCAAAATGCCTGATTGGTCAGGGGTTTGGACGCATCATGGCGGGCTCGTCTGGGACCCCGAGCATCTCAGGCCGGACGCGATGGGCATCGGACCCAAGGCCGCGCAGCTCGTGCTGGAGAATTGTTCGGACCTTCCCTGCGCCGGCTGGATGACCGGCGATCTGACGCCGAAATACAAGCTGCAATATATCAGGAAGGTCACCGCCGTCGCCCACGGCTTCGAGTGGGACCAGCTCAGCGACTGCCTGCCGCCAGGTTTCCCGCGCATGCTGATCGACCCCTTCTATCGCGAATTCATCGTGACGCCCCAGGAAACCTGGATGTCGGCGGAGACCGAAGGCGAATTCCGCCGCATCTATACGGACGGGCGCGGTCACATCCCCGAGAGCGAGGCGTTGCCGCTGTGGGAAGGCGACTCAATCGCTTTCTGGGACAATGACACGCTGGCGATCCACACGATGTGGGTCCGCAATGAGGAAATCCAGCGCAACATGCCCAGCCTGAGCCTGCAGGCCAGCGTGATCGAGCGTGTCAGGCTGAAGGACGCCAACACGATCCAGGACGAGGCGACGATATACGATCCGCTGGCGCTCAAGACGCCATGGCCTGCTACCATCAGCTACGACCGAATCGATTCGCAGCACGCGCGCATGGACATGTGGTCCTGCGAAGAGAACAACAACGTCGTCCAGACCGGGCATGGCGGTTCCACGTTCATTCTGCCGGGCGAAAGCATCATGGTGAAGCGGAGCTACCGCGACCCGCTTAACATCCAGAATCAGGCCATAGACAAGGCAATCGCCTATGGCGCCCAGCTGTTGAAGGAAGATGCGGCAAAGTCGGGCGGCAAGGCGACGCCACAGAACCGCTTGATACCCGTCGCAATAGAACTTATGAAGGGGGAGGCGGCCGCGAAGGCGGCTGGCCAGGGGGGGTAGCAGACGCCACAAGTATCTAGCGAACGCACGACCGCGAGAGGCCGCCTGACCGGGGCGAACGATGCCGGACGGCGGAGTGCAAGTCTAGGTAGCAGAGGGGTCTGTTCTCAGCGGAAATAGCGAAATTCGTCTCATTAATAGGGGAATATGATGAAATCGACACAGCGACATGTACGCCATCACGCCTGGATGCTGGGGACCGCCGCGGCTGTCGCGCTTTGCAGCGGTGCCGCATTTGCGCAAGGAGCGGGCGATCAGCTTGAACAGGTGACGGTCACGGCGACACGCACGACCAGCACCGTCAACCAGGTCGCGCTGAGCGTCACGGCCGTGACCCAGGCCGACCTGGACCAGCAGGGCATCTCAACCTTCAACGACCTGTTGACCGCGGTGCCGGGTCTCATTCAGACGTTGTCGTTGGGCACGGGCCTGACCAACGTCTCGATTCGCGGCCTTAGCCAGGGCGGCCAGGGCGCGGCGACGACCGGCTTCTATATCGACGATGTGCCGATCCAGACCCGCGACGTCGGCGGCAACGGGGGATCGAGCACCAACGGCACGCCTTTGCCGCCGATCTTCGATCTGCAGCGCATCGAGGTTCTGCGCGGCCCGCAGGGCACACTGTATGGCGCAAGCTCGGAAGGCGGCACGATCCGCTACATCACGCCGGCGCCGAGCCTCGACAGCTATTCCGTCTACGCCAAGGCGGACGTCAATTCGGTCGACTACGGCTCCACCGGCTACAGTCTCGGCATCGCCCTCGGCGGCCCGATCGTTACCGACAAGGTCGGCTACCGCGTCAGCGCCTATTGGCAACATATCGGCGGCTATCTCGACGTGGTCGATCCGTTCACCCTTGTTACGATCAAGGACACCAACCCGGTCGATGCATATCAAGTCCACGCCACTATACTCGCCAAGCCATCGGACAACACCTCGATCACCTTCAGCACGTTCCTCTCCAAGCAGACCACGCCGAACTCTTCGGGGCCGGACTACTCTTTGTCGACCACAGCTACGGTCACCGTGCCGGAGGACTGCTACCTTCAGCCGGGCCCTCCGGGGCACGAGATAGCGGGTCCCACGGGAACGGTGAATCTGGTCGCCAGCGGTGCTGCGGCATGCGACGCCTACAAAACCGCGCATCCCACCCTCCCGGTGTTTACGGACGCCAACATTTTGGCGGCGGAAGCCGCGGCCGAGGTTGGCACGAACAACACCAGTGTTGGTGGCGCGAATCCGATGCCCGCGATGTATATCTATGACCGCTCGGCAACGGTCGTCGCCCCCGTAACCCTTACGCCCTATCAGTCCCTCGACGTACCCAGGACGGCGAATAATGTGGCGTCGACGGAAGTTGCGATCGTCTCGCTCAACATGGAATATGATTTTTCCAGCTTCTCGGCGCAGTTGCTGAGTTCCTACTTCCGTTCCCTCGGCATCACGCATTCGATCGGAGACGGGAGCTACTCGAACTATGTCGGCAACGAAAATGCCACCTACGGCTCGATCGCCATGCACATCTCGCCGTGGTTGGTCCAGCAAGAGGGCATTGCGCAGAACGGCCGCTCCGACTTCGTCTCGCGCAACCTGAACCAGCAGAACGTCGAGGAATTGCGTTTCACCTCCACCGACATGAACTCGCCGTGGCAGTGGGTTGCCGGCGTCTATTTCAACGTCAACACCCATCCGGCCAACTTCTTCAACACCTATGACGGCGGGCCGAATGTCAACGGCGGGCCGGACGGCGATCCTGTCTTCCAGAACGAAGTCGATCAGCTGGCCGAGGTGGCGCTCGGCATCACCGGCACCCAGCGCTGGAAAACCCAGATGACGCCCTTTGGCTTCAACCGGGTGAACTTCGCAACCGAAATCCAGAGCATGCGTGACACCATCTTCGCCGGTTACGGCCAGATGGACTACAAGCCCGACGATCACTGGGACTTCACGCTCGGCCTCCGCCAATCCTATGTGCACTTCACCTATTATCAGGCGCATTTCGGGCCGGTCACCGGACTTGCGGAGCCGAACTATCAGAATGCGTCGGAAAGCGTCGGTGTGACCAGCGCCTATCCGACCAATCCGAAGTTCGGCGTCAAGTTCAATTTCGACCCGACGAAGTTCGTCTACTTCTCGGCCTCGAAGGGCTTCCGTCCGGGCGGCGTCAACGGCCACACCACGCAAAACATCTGCGGCGGCACACCGGCGACGGCGACGACGCCCGCCACCGGCCTTGCGTTCTACGGGCTGACTGCAGACGACCTGCCCACCACCTACGCGCCCGATTCGGACTGGAGCTACGAAGCCGGCACCAAGCTGGGCCTGTTCAACGGCAGTGTCCAGGTCAACGCGGACGTCTACCGCATCGACTGGAACGATGTGCAGACCACACAGACCGCCGGTCACAGCTGCGGTCTCGTCTTCACCGCCAATGCCGGCAGCGCCCGCAGCCAGGGTCTCGAAGTGGATGCTCAGGCCAGGCTGTTCGGCGCTCTGACGGCGAACGCATCGTTCGAATACGACGATGCGCAGTACACCTCCGATGCCGTTGCGGTGCATGGCAGGGGCGGCAATCCGGATTTGATCACGGCCTTCAAGGGACAGAAATTCGCGATCCCGCCGTGGTCGCTGTCGGCCGGTCTGCGCTACGACCTGGTCTTTGGCGATTACAATCCCTATGTCCGCGTCGACTACCGGGTGCAGGCCCCTTACGATCTGTCGCAGTTCGGATTGGGCAGTTTCAATATCGATAGCAACCACATCAGTGCCAGCACGCTTGTGAACCTGCGTGCCGGTCTGGACTACGGCAATTACGATATCAATGCGTATGCCACCAACCTGTTCAACAACGACAGATACGCGACGTCTGGCGGGCGCTCAGGTTGTGCCGATGCGGCTTGCACGTTGTATCAAAGCTACAGCCTGCCCGGCGCACGCGCTCCGTTCCCGCGGACCTTCGGCCTGCAGCTGGTGTATCGTCAGTAAGACATATCGTTACCTTTCACGGGTGCGCGCTTCTCCTCGGTGGCGCGCACCCCTTTTTTTGCCCGCCGGTCATTGCTGGCCCGGCAAGAATTTCGATTGTGGATCAATACATTATCTTGGGCGTGCGGCCGCGTTCCTTGCCGGCGCGCCCGCAACCTCTTTTCGACCGCAAATGGGACGGGGATATGCTCTTCCGTCCGTGCCGGCTTCCGTGGCGGCCGCCCTCGGCGAACCGGTGCCCGGCTCTCCCCTCCGCTCTGCGCTTGGCCTAGGGCGTGCTGACCGTGGACGCTTCGGATATCTGGCGCCGCGTTTCCTGGCAGACGAAACTCGCCGGATCGTCTGCGCTGCCATGGCCGCTGTAATAGGGAAGCGTGGGATAGGGGCAAAGCGGCCGCTCCATCGGCGGTTTCTCCCGGCTGGCGATGATGCGCGCCGGGGCCTTGTCCTTTTCGACCCAATCATCGATCACGGCCGCGGCGTCGAATTTGCTGACGCCCGGCCCACCGCCACAATGATAGACGCCCGGCGCCAGGAACAGCCGGACCGACTGGCCGATGGCGGCCGCATCGGTTCCGTGGCCGAGTTGCGGTCCGACCGTGCGCGCCACCGACTCGAAATATTTGATGGTCTCAAGCGGGCTCGGACCGGGATCGTCGAAGCCGTGCCACAGCACCAGCTTGCCGCCGTTCTTGACGAACTGCAGGATGTCCGGGTTGACCGCCAGGGCCTCTCGCGCCGCAAAGCTGTTCAGCAGCCGCGGCATTTCCTTTTCCGGATCGAATTTCATCACGTCGTAATCGCGCCGTTCGAGCATCAGCCGCGTGACGAAGCGTGACGGCAAGACCGCGTCCTGCCCCTGCGGCATCTCATTGTTGCCGATCGAACGCGGGATCCAGTTCGGCTCGGCCCCCCGCAGGTCGGGATCGGCTGCGACGATGCCGTCGGCAAGCGTGACGCCGGCATAGACATTGCGCACCGTCGTCACCTGTTGCGGAGTCAGGCAGACCTTGGAACTCGTCTTGCCGCATTCGAGCGCCACCGGATCCCATTTGCAGCTGCGCGGGTCCGTGATGATGCCGTCCTTGAGGCCATCGTCCTCGTCGCAGGCTGCCACCGAGGCCGCGGCCACCGCACGGACCTGGGCGGCGGTGAGATTGCTTCCCTTCTGCTTGTGGAAGAACTGGGTGCGCAACGCGCCATTGGTGTAGACCTGCACGTTGCTGACGGGCGCACCGGACACCACGCCGTTATAGTCGGTGGGAAAGCGCTGGACCTCCATCAGGCCCATGCGGCCGCCCGTCGAGCAGCCGATGAAATAGGCCTTGCTTTGCGGCTTGCCGTAGTGGGCGGCGATGATCGTCTTGCCGATTTCGGTCATCTCGTGGACCGCGCGATAGCCGAAATCGACCACCTGGGCCTTGTTGAGATGGCCGGACGAATCCAGAACCCAGTCCGAATCCCTGCCGTCCGGGCTGGGATGGCCGGCATCGGTCTGGGCGACGGCATAACCATCGGCCAGATAGGGGGCGGCCTCGCGCATGGTCACATTGCCGGCGAAGCCGCCGCCGCCAAGCCCGATCATCTTGCCGTTCCAATCCGCCGGCAGCCGATACACGACGCCGATATGGGAGGCCGGCACCGGCGAGATCGTGCCCGTCACTTCGCAATAGGCCGGCAGCTTCTTGGCCGCGTCGGCGGCAACCATCCGGGCGCTGCTGATCGTGGTGTGATCGAAAAGCTTGGCTTTGGCGAGCGCGCTGCAATCGCCAGCGGCCCATGCGGGGCTCCAGACCGAGGCAAGCAAGGCACCTGCAAGCAGCCCCAGCGCCCCTGCCGTATGGTTGCGAGTGAGCTCAATTTTTCCACCGTTCACGACACATCCTCCCCTGCAATCGTCACGCGAAAACGCTCAACAAACTCCCCGATCGCCCCCGTCCGCCGTCAAGCCGCCGACGGCATGCCATTGCGCTTGTGAACCTCGTCGATGGCTTCGCGTTCTGCGGCGTGCGGATTTACGGCCACCTTGCAGTCGTCGTTGAAGATCATGACATTGCGCTGGGCTGCCGAATAGGACGGCCAGTGCGGGAGACCTTCCACATCGGGATTGCCGGTGCGCGCAAAGGTTGTCCAGACCCGGCTCATCTTGTCCTGGAGCGGATAGCGGTCCTTGCCGTTTCCGGTGAGCAGATGGGCGGTCGGGATGCTGAGATTGTCGAAGACGTAATAGATTTCCGAAGTATGCGGACAGCCGAGCTTGCCATCGCGCACCGGGGTCAGCTTCTCGAAGTGATAGAGGTACACCGGCGCCTTGCCCAGCGCTGCCTTGCGCTCGGCCGTCAGCGCCGCATCGACCGTCAGCCAATTGTCGCTGGCGAGAATTTGATAGAGGCGGATGTTCGATTCGCCCGGGTAATCCTTCTTGTAAAGTGCGATCAGCTGATCGGCCTGAGCATCGTCGGAGCGGGTATTCTTCTTCACCAGCTCGTGCAGCTTCTGATCGTCGATCGGATCGAGCGGCGTGTTGGCCATGAATGTCACTTCGGTCAGCACGCTGCCCATGATCATGGGCACGTCGGCCGAGATGCTGCTGGCCACCGGATCATAGGGGTTGGCGGGCAGGGAGCGATGATCGACGATCGGTCCGAAACCGCCCAGCCCGCCGCCCTGCGCGGCCACGATCTTCTGCCAGGGCATCTTTTGCAGCTCGGCGGTCTGGCTCGGCTTCAATCCCAGCTTGCCCATCAGGCGTTCGGCGTCCATGTTCGCGCGCTCGATGGTGCCGGCGCGAATGTCGAAGCCGCTCTCCGCGATCGCCTTGTGGAACAGGCCTTTCGCGGCCGGCATGCCCGTCAGCGTCGTGACTTTGCCGCCGCCACCGGACTGGCCGAAGATCGTCACATTGCCAGGATCGCCGCCGAATTCGGCGATGTTGTCACGCACCCATTTGAGCGCGGCCACGATGTCCTGCATGCCGACATTGCCGGAACCGGCAAATTTCTCTCCGCCGATACCGCCGAGATAGAGAAAGCCGAACGCATTGAGACGATGGTTGACCGTGACGAGCACCACGTCGCGGTGTTGAGCGAGATTGGTGCCGTCATAGGCAATCCAGCCGCCGGAGCCCCGCGCGTAGCCCCCGCCATGAAGCCACACCATCACCGGGCGCTTCTTGCCGTCTCGCAGGCCCGCGGTCCAGACGTTCAGGGCCAGGCAGTCCTCGCCTCTCGGGGTCGTGTCGTTGGCGAGCGTCCATTCGGGGATTGCCCCCTGATTGGAACCAGCTGCCTGCGGCGATTGATGTCCGAACCCTGTCGCATCGCGGACACCGGCCCACGGTTTCGCAGGCTTTGGTGGCATGAAACGGTTGTCACCGCCGGTGTCGTCGCCGTAGGGAATGCCCTTGAAGACATAGACCGGGCCGTTCATGGCGCCGCGGATCTTGCCCGCCGCCGTTTCCGCGACCGGCGCGGACGCCGCCCTCGCCAGGCGCGGGGTGGCGGCCAGCAGGCCCGTCACTGCGCCGCCGGCGGCCAATGCCTGACGCCGGTTCAGGCGAATCTCGCGTATTTTCATCTCTCGTTCCTCTTTTTCATCGTCACATGCAAGCCGGCATGTCGGAACATGTCGCGTCTATTCCGGTGCAAAGGCGAGCACGACGTTTCCGGGATGAACGCTGTTGTGCGCGTAACCCGATCCGGCAAACACCATCCCGCCCACGATGCTTACACCTTGCGAACCCAATCCCCCGCCATGCGCAGCGACCTCGTCGACCGTATCGAAATCGCGGTTGGTGTCGAAATTCCAAAGCGTGTCGCCGTTCGCGGTCGACAGGGCGAATATCTTGCCGTCCAAGCCGCCCACAAAGACGACGCCCGGAATCGCCGAGGCCGGCGCCGCACGCCAGCCTTCCTTCTCGCCCGGCGCCGGCGACTTCCTCCATACGAGCTTGCCGGTCGCCAATTGAATGGCAACGACATCGCCGTCGGTCAGCCCATAATAGACATTCCCATCACAGATCGCGCCGCCCCACATCATTCCGGGCAAGTGTTTGACGCCCGGCGGCAAGGCATTGCCGGCAAAGCGGCCGCTCACGTTCATCCGCCAGACCACCGCGCCTTTGCGATCGGGATCGAAGGCGAGAACATCGCCAGGCTTGGTGGCCACGACGATCAGACGCTTGCCGTCCGGCAATTCCGTCAGGATCGGCGACACCGGAATATCCCAGTCCGGCCCTTCCGTTTCCGGGCAATTGTCGGTGATGCCCTTATCTCTACAGCCGACCAGGTACGAATCCCCGCTCGTCACCTGGTAATGCCAAATCATCTTGCCGGTATCCATATCCAGGGCCATCACGGAATCGGCCGTATCGGCAGGCGGAAATGTGGTGGCGTCGCCGGTTCCGAAGTAGATCGCATTTTGTTTGGGATCGACGGCCGGCGTGTTCCAGACTGAGCCGCCGGCCGGCCCGAACTGTTGCACGCCCTTGGAGTTCTTGCGGACCGGGTGGGGGCGTTCGGCGATGACATAGGTCTTCCAAAGCCGCTCGCCGGTGTTCGCATCGAGGGCAACGATGCTGCCGACGCCGGTGCAGCAGGGATAGTCGAGGGACTTCGCCGAGAATTCCTCCCATGAGGAAACCGGCACGAACAGCTTGCCCTCGTAAAAGGCGGGCGGCGCGGTAATGCGCATCGTGTATTGCGGCTCGACATGCGACTTCCAGAGCAGAGTTCCCGTTTGCGCATCCACCGCATAAACGTTGGATTTGAGATCGCCGAAGAAGGCTGCATATTTGGTAGCGCCATGTCCGCTCACCGGCGCGATCGTTAGCGCATTGCGAACATATCCGTCCGCTGCATAGGACCAGTAGACGCAGCCCGTCTTTGCATCCATCGAGTAGATATAGCCCGTGTCCGTGCCCACGAAGACGCGGCCCGAAACCACCGTCGGTTGGCTGTAGGACGATGTGCTGTTGGGCAGTCCGAAGGCCCATTTCAGCTTCAGCTTGGGCACCTGCGCGGCCGTGAGACCTGCCGCTTCGGCGGGCTGAAAGCGCGCGTTGTCGATATTGTTGCCCCAGCCATTCCAGGACGGGCCGGCCGCCGGATCGCGCATGGGCGGGTTCGAGGCGCATCTGTTCGGCATGTATTTCGCAGCTTGCTTGAGCGCGTTGCCGAAGAGGCGGCCGGCGACGGCCTGGGCGACGAGCGCACGGTCCGTATCGCTCAAGGTGTCGCCCACGGCCTTCATGGCGCCGCTCGTCAGCGCCTGATAGATGCGCTCCGGCGTGTAGGAGCGAAGAACCGTGGGCGAGGGCGCCTGCGGGTATTCCGGCTTGCCGTGGCAACCGAGGCAAGTCTGCTGAAATATGCGGAAACCGACATTCGACGGCTCCGATTTGTTGAGCGACATGTTCGACGGCAGCGGCTCACTCGTGGCCGCTGTACCGGAATTGACGGGTTCCTGAGCCAAAGCATCGGCCAGCGCCGCCGTCGCAACCAGGACCGCGCACGCCGCAAGAACGGGGAAAAGCGGCGCCAATTTGATGCGGGAGCCAAAAAATCTGCGCGGCCTATGCGCACGGAAATGCACTGGTATCATCTTGTTTCCCCCCGTTTCCGCCATCCAGCCGGCGTCCCGGCATGGCAAGACGATAACCCGTTCCAACCGGTTCGCGGCGTTTGCCCGTGCGACTTATGTGCCGCCTGCCGGAACCATCGGTCCTATTCGTCCGCGCGCCTTTTGGGAGCGTCCGGCTGCCGTTCCATCAGCGTCTTCTGAACAACCACCCGCTCCATCTCCTCCTGCTTCGTCATGGGCCCCAGCAGATCGCGATAGCGCTCCGGATCGATCAGATGCACGTTCAGCCAGGCCTTCTGCTTGGCATTCAGAGTGATCGGATCGCCCGTCAGAAATAGCCTTTTCTGCACATCTGACAGATAGAAACTCTGCGGCTCGCGATAGGATCGCTTCATCATCACGGTTTCGCCGGGCAGAATGAAGGTCGAGCCGCCGGTCGCGGTTCTGATGACGTTGTTGTTTGCATCGCATGACCAGTAATTGACGCGCTGGTCTGGCGTGGTGTCGCGCCTATAGATGAATCTGATGGGCCATGGTTTCCTGAGCCCCTTGGGGTCCCACACCGTCATCCGGTCCTCGATCGTGTTGGGATCGATCTTGCGGATGCGCTCGACCGCGCTCAGCTCGGCGCTGTAGTCGGGGTTCACGCGGCGATATTCGCTGTGCGTGACGTAAAGCGTATGTGCGACCAGCGTGTCGCCGTCCCAGAAGCCGATCGTGTCGCCTTCCCACAGCGGACTTGCCTGATTCATTGGGATGTGACCACGGCCGTCGGTGTAGAACCGGCGCACTTCGCTGACCTGCTCCTCGATCCACCAAGTCTGCTCGGGCCTTAGAACGAATTCGCGCGAGAAGGGCTCTCCCAAAACCCGCGGAAACGACGAAGGCAGGCAATCGCTCAGCTGGTCCCACTGGTTGCCTTCGGCGATGCTGTTGTAGATCTTCAACAGGTAGGCGGCCCTGTAGCGCGGGGTCAGATCCGCCGTAGAAGTCCCGAGCCGCGCCAGGCTGGTCGAATCGGGGGCGGCGCCGGGCGCGTCCCGCACCCGCTCCCAAATCCCCGACCAATCCGGCATCTTGGCGAAGCTGGCCGGCGTATAGCGCGTGCCGCCATGCGCCTTTGCCTTCATTTGCAGATAGGCATCGTAGGAGGCTTGCGCCCAGGCCGGAACGGGCGTGTCGGGGGAGCTCTGCTGCTCTGCCGGTGCGCTCACCGGCGCGAAGACGGCCACGCCCGCTAGGACCGCCGCCAGACAGCGGGCACGTGCCCATGTCCACCGCATCGCCGGGGATAGCTTCGAAACATGAGAACGCACGATTGTCCGCTGCCTCCCTCTTTATCCTTGTTCGCGCAGCCCAGATCAGCGTCGCCGCTGTCGCTATTCCTGCTTGAGCGGCATCCGGCTCAGCCAGCGTTCGATCAGTTCGGGATCGTCGAACAGCGTCTCGAGCTCTTCGCGGGCTTCGTCCTCGGTCTGCAGAACCAACTCGACCACACCCAGCCTTTCGTCGGCGACGCTGGTGGCCAGCTCCAGGCGGACGCCGTTGTTGTCGTAGAAATAGGCCGACCAGAAACGGCCGCCCAGCGACACTGGCCCGATGACATGGACGCCGCACGACTTCACATGCTCGACCATGCGGTCGAAGCGGGCGCGCGGCAGGTGGAATGCCAGATGCTGCATGCCGCCGGGCAGGTCGCGGTTCTGCCTCTCGAGACCCTTGGGATATTCGAAGAAGGCGAGCAGCGTGTCGTTGCCCATGTCGAAGAAGTAGTGACGAAGATTGTCGTAGGGCGGCTGGCCGCGATCGGCCGCGAAGGGCACGCGGCGCACATGCACCAGCGGCATCTGCATCACGCGGGTGTAGAAATCCATGGTCGCGGGCATATCCTCGGTCACGAGCGCCAGGTGATCGATCCCGCGCGTGGGGGTGGGCGCAAGCTTGGGAAGCTTCGGCTTTGTGGTCGTCGCTGTGTCTGACATGGCTACACTCCCTGTTGGATAGAGAATATCCTGACCGCCTTGAGGAGGCCGCCAATATTCCCGGCGGAGGCATTGTTGGCGGCCTCCGCCTCCGTACGCGAGTTATGGTGGGCGGTCGCCTTCGTCTTGGTCACGGTTTCGGTCTCGCGCTGCGCCCCGGCCGGCTTGTCTCGGCCCAGAGAGAAGCAAAACCCGCCATCCATGCATGGAACCCCGCGAGCGCCTTCTTGACAATTCCGGTTCATGCATCTCGTATATGCATGCTATGCATATAAGCGAACTCGACATGATGCAGGTCCGGCTCCTGGCGGAGCTGGTGGAACTGCGGAACCTGTCCGCCGCCGCCGATCGAGTCGGCCTTAGCCAGTCCGCGGCGAGTCATGCTTGTGCGCGGCTCAGAACCCGCTTCAACGATCCCCTGTTCGTGCGCGTGCGCGGTGGAATTCATCTGACACCGATGGGCGAACGGCTGGGCGTGGCCGCCCGCCAAGCCGTCGACGCCTTGCAAGCCGGTATGAGCGATGAGCTGACCTTCGATCCACTGACCACATCCCACGTCTTCGATCTTTATCTCAATGAAGTCGGCCAGATGGTCTTCCTGCCCAAGCTGCTGGCATTCCTCGCGCGCGAGGCGCCGGGCGCCAGCCTGCGCACGCGGCCCATCGATCTGGCCGGACCGAGCGTCGCTCTGGCCTCGAACGAAGGTGGCTTGGCCGTGGGTTTCTTCACGAATCTGGCGGCAGGATTTCGGCAGAGTCTCGTATTTCAGGAACATTACGTTTGCGTCGTGCGCGCCGATCACGAGAAATTTCGCAAGGGCATGCAGCTCGAAGCATTCGGTTCCGTTTCTCACGCCGTCGCCGAACCGAGCGGCATGGCCCATACCGTCATCGAACGAACGCTGAAGGCGAACGGAATCTTCCGCACCGTGAAGCTGCGCGCACCGGACTTCATGGTCCTGCCGCTGGTGGTCGCCCAATCCGATTTGCTCGCGATCGTGCCGAGCCGGCTTGCTCAAGCGTTTGCGGCTCGCATTGCCATCAAGGTGATGCGCCCTCCGGTGCCCATCCCCGGCTACGATATCCGCGCCTTCTGGCACGACCGCTTCCACACCGACCCGGCCAATCGCTGGCTGCGGAAAAATTTCATACGCCTGTTCCATCGCGCAAGGGACTGACCGTGCCGAACGGCTGCGTGGCGCTGGCGGCGGAGGCAGGCGCGGACGCGGCCGCGCAAAAGAACTGAAACAGCTTGGCCGGCTTCGAACATGGTTAGGGCTTCCGCATGTGCTTGGGCCAGATGCCATAGCGGCCGGCCGAGATGATGCCGTTGGGGTCCACGGCGTCCTTCAATTGTTCCTGGAAGCGGAGCAAAGCGTTGTCGTTGTAGGAATATGTTCTGACGACGTCGTCCTGGAACGCCGGCGCCGTGCGATATTCGCCGAAGCCGTGGTCGGCACCCGCCCGAACCAGCCGCTGTATCACTTCTCGCACCTGCTTGTTGTGTTCGTCGTCGCTGCGCGATATCGGCCATGCGCTGATAAGGACAAAGGTGCGGTACATCCATGTGGCCGGCAGATGGAATGGACCGTAAAAGCGGCCGCGTCCGCCGGGACCGAACACCTTCGGCATCTTCACGTCCTTGATCACCTCGCCAAACACTCGCTGCGCTTCGAAGATGGCCTCGCCGCTTTTCGGGATGACGGGCGAAAACCAGGCCTCGCCATCGCTTGGAGATGGATTTTTCTCCGTACGCGCTCCGATCGCGAAGATCGCCAGATTGGGAATTCCCAGCGCCACCTTGTGCGGAACCGCAGCCTGTTGTTCCGGCGTCAGCGGGAAGCGGTACGATACGCCCTCCTTGAAGGTCGCGCCGGAAATCGCCGCGCGAAGCCGTTCCTGGGCGTATTCCCAATTGTCCCTCACCGTTTTCGCGGGGCCGTAGAATTGCAGTTCGCAGCCCCACGATGGCACATGGTTGTCGCTCGCAATCTTGTCCAGCTCCGCATCCGCCGGAACGCCCGGCCTCTCCGCCAAAGCACTCGCAGCGGGCACGGCTTGAAGGGGGCAACGATATTCCGGCATGCCGATCAGGCCCGCATGCTCGAGCGAATTGATCTCATCGATCAAGGCGATGAGATCGCGCCGCTTGGGCACGAACACCATTCCATTCATATAGGCCTCGGGCGGCGGCATGAGCCAAAAGCCCATCTTGGTGACCACGCCGAAATTGCCCTGGCTGAAAAGGCCGTCGACATAGGGGCCCACGCCGTAATGGTATTCACCCCAGGTTTTCGCGCCCGGAAGCGCGCCCATCCCCGTGCGCATGATTTCGCCGCTCGGAAGCACGACTTCCATGCCGCAATGGGCGCCGAAATGGTCGCGATACCCGCCATATGTGTAGCCGACGCCATGGTCCAGAGCGTTGCCCATCGGACTGCCCCAGCCAGGGTCAGGGCAATCGATCCAGACATTCAGTCCGTGCTGCTGAATGTAGCGATGGAGGTCGAAATACGATACGCCGGGCTCCACGATCGCGAAGTGACGCCGGTCGTCGACCTCGATGACCTGATCCATCCGCTTGAGGTCCAGCACGACGCTGCCGGACAGATTGGGCGCTGAGCCGCCATAGCCCAGGTTCTTCCCGGTCGAGATCGGATAGATCGGAATCTTGTACCTGTTGGCGGCCACAACGACCTTTTGCACCTGTTCGACGGTTTTGGGCGCAACAGCGGCCGAAGCCAATTTTTCGCCGGACTCGCCCCACAACACCGAATAGGCGTCGCGGTAGAGCGCCAGATCGTCGGGACTGGTGAACACCCACTGCGATCCAACAGCCTCCTTGAATGCATCGATAGCCGTTGCGAAGGTCTTGTCGTCGACGTCGGGAGGAAGCATGGAACCCGCCTTTCTCTATGAATAGCGTTGCACCGACAGTCAGGCCTGCGATGCGGGCCCGCGCAAATTCTACGTGCTCGGGATGTTTCCTTTTCTTTCGAAGGAAGCCGGAGCGGTGATGGCGGCGAGCTGGCGTACGGGCCCTTGGCCGGACCGTGCGATGCCACCGATACCATGCCAAGCTACTTTTTGTCGGCATCCGGCTTGTAATTGCGCGAAAGGTAAGCGGCGATCGCATCGAGCTCAGAATCGCTGATTTCCGTTTTCCGGAAGAACGCCATGACCGACACGCCATGGCGAACGAAATACTTCACGATCTCCGGCGACAAATCGGTGCGCTCTTCGAGAAGCCCGGGTTTGATCCCCTTGTACTTCACAGTGAGGGCCTCGGTGCCGGGGAGCATTTTGGCGCCGTTATTACCCACCCCCTTGCCATGACACGGCGCGCAGTGAAGCTGAAACTGGGCGTTGCCTTCCTGGATAAGGGCGGCGTCCGCGGCCAGTGCCGGCCCCGAGACGATCAAGCACAACGACAGGACGATCGCGGATTTCCACATGGCTAAGTCTTCCTCATGTGCTTGGGCCAGATGCCATAGCGGCCGGCCGAGATGATGCCATTGGGGTCCACGGCGTCTTTCAGAAGCTCGTGAAAACGGAGCAAGGCATGATTGTTGTAGGTGTACACTTTGACGATTTCGTCCTGGAATTCCGGCGCTGCGCGATAGCCCGCGAAGCCGTGATCGCCGGCCACGCAAAATCAAATGGTTGATCACCTCGCGGACCTGCTTGTTGTGTTCCGGATCGCTGCGCGATATCGGCCAGGCGCTGATCATGTAATAGGTAAAGGGCATGAATGTTGACGGCCCATTGAACGGACCGTAGGGGTAGTCGCGTCCGCCGGGAGCGCTGAAAACCTGCGGCAACTTCACGTCCTTGACTGCCCCGCTGAACACGCGCTGGCCCTCGAACAGCCCCTCGCCGCTTCGGGGAATGACAGGTGAGAACCAGGCTTCGCCGTCGCTGGGTGTCGGATTTCTCTCCGTGCGCGCCCCGAGCGAGAAGATCGCGAGATTGGGGATTCCGATCGCCACCTTGTGCGGAACCGCGGCCTTTTGTTCCGGCGTCAGCGGGAAGCGGTACGACACGCCCTCCTTGAAGGTCGCTCCGGGAATCGCCGCGCGCAGCCGCTGCTGCGCGTATTCCCAATTCGCCCGGACGGTCGTCGCCGGGCCGTAGAATTGCAGCTGGCAGGTCCATGATGGCACGTGGTTGTCGCTGGCAATCTGGTCCAGCTGCGCATCGGTCGGGAAACCCGGCTTTCGCGCCAGCTCATTCGCGGCGGCTATGGCCCTGAGCGGAGCGCCATACAAGGGCTGACCGATCAGGCCCAAATCCTCAAGGTAGTTGATTTCGTCAATCAGAGGAATGAGATCGTTCCGCTTGGGCACGAACACCGTACCGTTCATGTAGGCATCGGGCGGCGGCATCAGCCGGAAGCCCATTTTCGTGACGACGCCGAAATTGCTCTGACTGAAGAGGCCGTCGA
The DNA here is from genome assembly GCA_963775165.1 of uncultured Pseudomonadota bacterium. Taxonomy (GTDB): domain Bacteria; phylum Pseudomonadota; class Alphaproteobacteria; order Micropepsales; family Micropepsaceae; genus Rhizomicrobium. The sequence goes on from CAVZHX010000008.1 coordinate 263,524, forward strand.
CATAGGGGCCCGTGCCGAATTGGAAGTCGCCCCAGGTTTTCGCGCCCGGAAGCGCACCCATCCCTGTGCGCAGGAGTTCGCCGTTGGGCAGCACGACCTCCATGCCGCAATGGGCATAGAAGTGATCGCGATAGAGCCCATAGGTGTATCCGGAGCCATGGTCGATCGCGTTGCCGACCGGGCTGCCCCAGCCCGGATCGGGCGTATCGATCCACACCTTCAGGCCGCGCTCCTGAATGTAGCGATAGAGGTCGAAATACGACACGCCCGGCTCCACGATCGCATAGTGGCGCCGGTCGTCGACCTCGATGACCTGATCCATCCGCTTGAGGTCCAGCACGACGCTGCCGGACAGATTGGGCGCCGAGCCTCCATAACCCAGGTTCTTCCCCGTCGAGACCGGATAGATCGGGATCTTGTACTTGTTGGCCGCCACGACCACCTTTTGCACCTGTTCCACCGTTTGGGGCGCAACAGCTGCCGAAGCCAATCTTTCCTCGGGCTCGCCCCACACCACCGAATAGGCATCCCGGTAAAGGGCGGCGTCATCGGGGCTGGTGAACACCCATTGCGAGCCAACGGCTTCCTTAAAGGCGTCCAGGGCCGCGGCGAATGTCTTGGCGTCGACGCCGGGAGGAAGCATGGAAGCCGCTTTATCTTATGAATTTGCGTTGGACAGGTCGCCGGCGCGCCCGTCTCACTTTTTGCCGCTGTCCGCCTTGTAATTGCGCGACAGGTAGGCGGCGATGGCATCGAGTTCGGCGTCCGTGACCATCGTCTTGCGGAAGAACGGCATCACCGATACGCCGTGGCGCACGAAAAATTTGACGGTGTCGGCCGACAGGTCCGTGCGCTGTTCGAGCAGCGCCGGCTCGGTGCCCTTGTATTTGACTGCCAGCGCCGCCGTTCCGGGCAGCTGCTTGGCGCCACGCGCCCCGATCTCGTCGCCATGGCACGGCGCGCAGTGAAGCTGGAACTGGACGTTGCCCTGCTGGATCAGAGCGGCATCCGCCGCCACGGCCGGTGTCGATACGGCCAGCGCCAGCAATGTGGCGATTGCATACCTCAACATGGTCAGGTCTTCCTCAGATGCTTGGGCCAAAGGCCGTAACGGCCCGGAGAGATGATGCCGTTGGGATCTATGGCGTCCTTCAGGGTTTCCTTGAAACGCATCAGCGCGTGATTGTTGAAGGAGAAGGCGCGCGCGGTCTGTTCCTGGAACGCCGCGGCCACGCGGTACGAGGTATAGCCGTGATCGGCTCCCACCTGGATCAAGTGGTTGACCACCTCGCGCACGCGCTTGTTGTGCTCCTGGTCGCTGCGCGAGATCGGGAATGAGCTGATCAGCCACCAGGTGTGGAACACCCAGGGGACCGCCAGCTGGAACGGGCCATAGGGCACGCCGCGACCTTCGAACATGGCCGGTATATCGATTTTCTTCCCGACCTCCCTGAGCGCGTCGCCGAATACCCGCTGCGATTCGAAAATGCCTTCGCCATTTTTCGGCACAATGGGCGAGAACCAGGCTTCGCCATCACTGGGAGACGGCGTCCTCACGGTCCGGGTGCCGATCGCAAAAACGGCAAGTGACGGAATTCCCAACTGAGCCTTGAAGGGCGACTTCTTCACCTCATCCGCCACCAGCGGCAATCTCGACGACGACAGATCGGTCGACAGATCGATCTTGAAGGTTGCGCCCGGAATGGCCGCGCGGAGGCGCTCCTGGGCATATTCCCAATTGGCCTGGACCGTCTTCGGCGGGCCGTAGAACTGGAGCGCGCAACTCCAGGACGGCACGTGATGGTCGCTTGCGATCTTGTCGAGCGCGGCGTCCGTCGGCCAGTCCGGCGCGTATTCCAGATCATGCGCCTCCTTCACGCCCTGCAGCGGCGCGCCATACATCGGCATGCCGATCAGGCCGAGATATTCGAGATAATTGATCTCGTCGACCAGTCTGATGAGGTCGGCCCGCTTCGGCACGAACACCGTTCCGCGCAGATAATGTTCCGGCGGCGGCAGCAGCCAGAAGCCCATCTTCGTGACCACCCCGAAATTGCCCTGGCCGAACAGACCGTCGACATAAGGCCCGATGCCGTAGTGATAGTCCGCCCAGGTCTTCGCACCCGGCAGCGCGCCCATGCCCGTGCGCATCAGTTCGCCATTGGGCAACACCACTTCCATGCCGCAATGCGCATAGAAATGGTCGCGAAGGATGCTGTAGGTGTAGCCGCTGCCGTAATCGAGCGAGTTCCCCATCGGGCTGCCCCAGCCGGGATCGGGGCAGTCCATCCAGGCTTTCACGCCGTGTTCCTGGAAGTAGCGGTAGAGATCGAAATAGGTCACGCCCGGTTCGACGATCGCGAAATAGCGCCGGTCGTCGACCTCGACCACCTGGTTCATGCGCTTGAGATCGAGCACCACGCTGCCCGACAGATTGGGCGCCGAACCTCCATAGCCAAGATCCATGCCCGTCGAGACCGGATAGATCGGGACCTTGTACTGATTGGCGGCCGCGACCACCTTCTGCACCTGCTCGACCGTCTTCGGTGCCACCGCCGCGGATGCCAGTCTTTCCTCCGCCTCGCCCCACAAGACCGAATAGGCATCGCGATAGAGCGCAACGTCTTCGGGGCTCGTGAACACCCATTCAGAGCCGACTGCGTCCTTGAACGCCGCGATCGCGCTCGCGAATGTCTTTGCATCGACACCGGGAGGAAGCATGAAAGTCCCCTTTTCTTTATGATTTTCCTTGGAGCGGCCGTCAGCCCCGCGAGGCGGGCGCGATGATCCAGGCCGTCAACGACTCTGTCGGATCGCTGGTGGATCGGACAAAGCCGCTTGCCGGGCGATGCATCTGCGTGATCGCGCCGCGTGCGGCATATCCCGCGATCAGTTGCGCCATCTGCACCGCCCAGGCGTTGGGTGCCACCGCCGGACGCGCAGGCGCGTCCTGGTCGATGCGGAACCTGACCGACAGCCCCGCACTCCATGCCAGCCGTTCAAGGCAGAACAGCGTGCGGGAGGCCGTCAGCCCCGCAATGGCCGTCGGCTCCCGCCGCCACAGATGATAGAGATCGTCATACCAGAGCTCGGTGATGTCGCCGGAAATCTCGTGGACCGGCAGCCGGTAACGCCTGGCTTCGCGCGCGAACGTTCGGGACTCGGGGATGAGCAAGTCACAGATGACTTTCGACACCTTCGGTCCGGCGTATTTGGGCGTGCCGGCGGCCAGCGCCGGCAATTTCGATCCCAGCAGCATGGGCGCGGAGGAAAGGGCCAGCCCGCCCTTGATCACATCCCGGCGATTCGACATGAGCCTGCGCTCCCCCTGTCATTCGGCTGCGCCGTTTGCGCCGGCACATGCCTTTGTCTCCATCCTTCGCGCCTGCGCTCCCGTTCCGGCCGCCGGCGAAAGGCCCCATGAAATGCGGTGGCCGCCGCTAACGCACCGGCCAGTAAACGTGTTCGATCTGGCTGCCGTCGCCGCCCAGCTCCGTCAGGCAGACATGCAGGAAGGTCATGCCGAACGGTCCCTTTTTCAGCTTGGCCGCGATCGATTCAGGTGTTTCGCCGGGACAGCCGTGCTGTTGCAGCCGTTGCGCCAGCTCGTCCAGGGTCACATCGGCCTTTTGCAGTTCCGCCTGCAGATGGCGAAAAGCCCTGTCGCCCCGTTCGGCGTCCTGGTCCAACGCGCTCATGTCCGGCCAATTTCAAATTCGACCCACTCTAAACAAACTACGCCTCGGCGGACATTCCTACAAGAAAAAAATGAGGATTCTCATCTTTCTTGACGGGCGCCCCGGGGTTCGCCGGAGACGACCGGCATGGCGCCGCACAGGATCGCGACATCGGCCAATCTCTGTTAGAGAGGAAATGCAGGTCCATATGGCACATCGATGACGAGGAAGAAGCGCGTAACGGTCTTGCCGCGGACCCGGGAGCGAAACAAGCGGGATAAGTGGCAACGCATCAAGAAGGCTGGACGCAAGCTCTTCGCCGATCCCGGATTCGAGGCGACGACCATGCAGGCGATCGCCGAAGAAGCCGCGATCGCGGCCGGCACGCTTTATCTTTATGTCCGAAGCAAGGGCGACCTGTTGCTCATTGTCACGGTCGACGACCTTATCGACCTGATCAACCGCGCGGCGAAAACCGTTCCTGCGCGCGCCGAGCTGCTCGACAGGATATTCCATGTTTTCGACCGCATGCTTGGTTACCACGCCCGCAAACTCGAACTGGCCCGACATTTCGCCTATGCGGTGCGCAGCCCCGAGCGCCGCACCGAAATCGACCGGCTGATGTCGGGTATCATCCAGCCGATCGCCAAGATGATCGCGGCCGACCAGGCGAAGTCGAAGGTCCGAACCGATGTCCTCCCGGCGATGGCCGCTCAGGATTTCATGGCGCTTTATATCGGCATGCTCGCCGGCCTCACAAACGGCACATTGACTTTGGCGGAATGCCAAAGGGGGCTGCGAACGAGCTTCGACCGCCTCTATCGGGGCCTGCATCCCTGAGCGGCCGCAGGCGCGGTTCAATCCCAATTCAATCCCAGTTCGCGCTCACACCGGCGAGCGAGCGAACGCGTTCTTCGTCCCGGGCGAACTCGTCGGCGGCTCCGGAATACACCACCCGGCCGTCATCCAGCACATAGGCACGATCGGCGATTTCGACCGCGGCGCGCACATTTTGCTCGACCAGCAGGATGGAGCTGCCCTCCGCGCGCGCCTTGATGATGGTGTTGAACACTTCCTGCACAATCAGCGGCGCCAGGCCCTGGCTCGGCTCGTCAAGAAGGATCAGGCCGGGATTGAGCAACAGCGCGCGCGCGATCGCCAGCATTTCCTGCTCGCCGCCCGACAACTGCCCGCCCCTGGAGCTGCGCCGCTCGGCCAGGCGCGGAAACAGCTCGTAGATGCGGGCGATGCTCCAGGGACCGGCCCGGTCCATGGGCACCTTCAGGTTTTCCTCCACCGTGAGATTGGCGAAGATTCGCCGGCCCTCCGGCACATAGCCGACGCCGAGCGCGGCGATCCGGTAGGGCGGCCAGCGGGTCGTCGCCCGGCCGAAAATACGCACGTCGCCGCTGGCCGGATGCGTCAGCCCCATCAGGCTGCGCAGCGTCGTGCTCTTGCCGGCGCCGTTGCGGCCAAGCAAGGTCACGATCTCGCCCGGCTGCACCTCCAGGCTGACGCCGCGCAGGATGTGACTCTTGCCGTAATAGGTATTGAGGTCGCGCGCGACCAGCGCCGTTTCGGTCATGCCATCTCCTTGCCGAGATAGGCGGCCTGCACGGCCTCGTTGGCGGCGATCTCTTTCGGTGTGCCTTCGGCCAGCAGGCTGCCTTCCGCCAGCACCATGATGCGGTCGGCGAGATGGAACACCACGCGCATGTCGTGCTCGATCAGCACCATCGACAGTTTCTGGTCGCGGTGCAGTGTGCGGATGAGCCGGGTGATGTCGTAGGTCTCCTGGTCGCCCATGCCGGCAGTCGGCTCGTCCAGCAGCAGCAGACGCGGGTTGAGCGCCAGCGCCATCATGATCTCATTGGCGCGTTGATCGCCGTGGCTGAGCTCGCCGGCCAGACGCGTGGCATTGGCGGCGAGCCCGCTCATATCCAAAAGCTCGGCGGTGCGCGCATGCACCTTGGCCTTCTCCGCCCGCGACAACGCTACCCGCAGCCGGAAGCCCGAGGCGATCTCGACCGCTATCTGCAGGTTCTCGCGCACCGTCAGCTCGGGGAACACCTCGGTGATCTGGAAGGTGCGGGCCATGCCGCGCCACACCCGCCGCGCCGGCGTCAACCCGGTGACATCCTCGCCGCCGAAAATGATGCGGCCCGAGGTCGGACCGGTGAAGCCGCTGATCAGATTGAAGAAAGTGGTCTTGCCGGCGCCGTTGGGGCCGATCACCGCGCGCAGCTCCCCCGGCTCCACCGTCATCGACACGCCGTTGACGGCGATCAGGCTGCCGAAGCGCTTGGTGACATTGTCGATGTGCAGCAGGCTCATGGGCTCGCCTTGCGCCGCAACATGCCAAGCACGCCGCGCGGGAAAAACAAAACGACCAGCACGAAGAACAGGCCGATGAAAAACATCCAGTTCTGCGTCAGGGACGAGACGTAGTCCTGCAACACGACGTAAATTGCCGCACCGATCAGCGGGCCCCAGAACGAACGCATGCCGCCAAGAACCGCCATGATCACGAACACGCCCGATTGCTCCCAGTTCAGCGTGTGTGGATCGGCGAAATCGTTGAGCAGGGCATAGAGCGTGCCGGCCAATCCTGCGAAGGTGCAGGAGATGAGCCAGGACAGCCAGATATGGCGATCCACCGGCACGCCCAGAAAGCGGACGCGCCGCTCGTTTTCCCGAATTGCCAGCAAGGTGCGGCCAAACGGCGAGCGCAGCAGCGCCGCCATGATGGCGACGGACGCGGCGAAGAAGACCAGCACGAAATAGTAGAACGCCACCGGACTCTGCGCGACGTCGAGCCGCCCGATCCCCAGATTGATCGGCTGCCGGCTCCAGTTCGACAGCCCGTCGGCGCCGCCCGTTACGTCGTTCCATCGAATGGCGATGAAATAGAACACTTGTCCGAAGGCGATGGTCACCATCGCGAAATAAATGCCGCGCAGGCGCACGATCAACAGGCCGATGATCGCGGCCGCCACGATGGCGGTCAGAACGCCGACCGCCATGCCGGCCAGGGTGCTTGGAATCAAATATTTAATGGTGAGGCCGGCGCCGTACATGCCCAGGCCGAAATAGGCGGCGTGGCCGAACGACAGCACGCCGGTGAAGCCGAGCAGGAAATTCAACGCCATGGCAGCAAGCGCCATGATGACGACTTGGGTGCCGAGCTGGGTATAGCCGCCGACCTGGTTGATCCACAGCGGCATGCTCAGCAACAGCACCCAGATCAAAATGGTGCCGGCATGTTTCTTCGCGTGGTCGGACGTGCGCCAGTCCATCAGAAGTGGCCTTCCTCGCCGAACAGGCCGCGCGGGCGCACCAGCAGCACCAGCCCCATCATCACGTAAATGACGGCTTCGCTCGCGGACGGAAACCACACCGTTGTCAGCCCGGAGGCGACGCCGATCAGCAAGCCGCCGATCAGAGTGCCCGGCAGGCTGCCGATGCCGCCGATGATGATGGCGACGAAGCTGGGCATGATGAGATCGCTGCCGATGGTCGGCTGCAACCCGAGCATGCCGGCAGCCAGCACCCCGGCGAGCCCGGCCATGTAGATGCCGAGGCCGAAATTCAGGCTGCGCAGAATCCGCACATTGACGCCCAGCACCGACACGGTTTCGAGATCGAGCGTGCCGGCGCGTATCCGCATGCCGAGCCGCGTGCGGGTCAAGACCACGAACAGCACGACCACCGTGAGTGTGACCAGCCCCACCATGAACAGGCGATAGCCGGTGAGAAAGAAATACTGGCTGCTGAGCGGGCTCGACAGCACATCGGGGATCGAAAATGGCAGCGTCGAGGGCCCCAGATGAAACGGGTGCCGTCCTCGATCATGAAAGCGAGCCCGAAGGTGAGCAGCAGACTGTAGAGCGGATCGCGCCCATAGAGCGGGCGGATCAGGAGGCGCTCGATGACGAGGCCGAAGATCGCCGTCAACACCGGCGCCACCACCAACGCGCCCCAGAACCCGATGAACGGCATCAGCGTGAAGGCGAGATAGGCGCCGATCGCCAAGAACCCGCCATGGGCGAAGTTGATGACGCGGGACAGGTTGAGGATCAGCGAGAGCCCCAGCGCCATCAGCGCGTAGAAGGCCCCGATGATCAGCCCATTGAAGGCGGCGTAGAGGATGAGCTGCGTCATATTCTTGCACTTCTCGACGCCGCGCCTGGGGAGGGCGCGCGCAGGTCGCGACGGACAAATCTGTGGAACACCCCGACGTTGCCGCTAAAGCAGCGCCCGGGCTACGTCAAGCGATCAAGCCGGCCATTTGACGTGGCAGCCGGTTTCGGAGGCCGGCAATGCGGCATCGATGCCCTTTACGACCTGGTCGACGTGGAACAGATCCTCGGGCACCGGTCCCTTCTCTACCGCGTGACCGACATAAAGATCGGGCATGAGCTGGTGGTCACCGGCGCGGTAAAAGACCCTGTCGGGCATCAGCGCCACTTCCGGCGGCAGTGTGAAGTTTTCCAGGCCCCTGGCGAGCGTCTGGGCGTCGAGCGTCTTCTTCTCGTTGGCGATCAGCGCGCACGTCCACACCGCGGCGTAGCCGAACCAATGCCGCGCGGTCGGCACCTTGCCGCCGTTGACCTTGCGGATTGCCGCCACGAACTCCTTCACGTGCGGCACGTTCGGCTGGTTCCAGTACCACTCGAATACCCAGGTGCCGATGCGGGCATTGGGAGAAAGGCCTTCAAGCACTTCGAGTTCCTGCTGCGCGCCCGCGATGTGGAACTTCTTGTCGAGGCCGAACTGGACGATCTGTTTCAGCGAATTGACGGCGTCCTGGCCGGCCGTGAGATCGATGATCACGTCCGGCTTCGCCGCTTCCGCCTTGATCAGATAGGAGGAGAAATCGTTCGTGCCGAGCGGGGTCAGCGAGAAGCCGACTTCGGTGCCGCCATATTTCTTCAGGTTCGCTTCGAAGCCCTGCTGCAGCGTGTGCCCGAAGGCGTAATCCGGCGTGATGAAGTAGAACTTCTTGCCGTATTTCTCGATCAGCAGCTTGCCGACCGCGTCGGTTTCCATGCGGGTCGTGTTGCAGACGCGAAATACGTTCCAATGGCAGTCGCTGCCGGTGACCGCGTCGGTGTGGCCGCCGGTGACGATCTGCACGATGCCCGCCCGGCTGGCAAGGTCGCCAAGTGCAAGCGCCATCGCCGAATTGACGTTGCCGAGCATGAAATTGACTTTGTCGCGATCGATCAGCTTATGACCCTTGGCCACCGCGGTGCCGGTATCGGTGCTGGTCGTATCTTCCGATATCAATTCGACGTGACGGCCGAGAATGCCGCCTTTCCTGTTGATTTCGTCGACGGCCAACTGGCAGCCAATCTTCTCGTTCAGGCCAAGTTCGGCGTAGGTTCCGGTGAACGGATTGGCAAGGCCAATCTTGACCGGCACTTCGCCGAGGGCCTTGTTCACGAATGGGCTGGCCACCTGCAGCGCCCCCAATGTCGCGCCGAACTTCAGTATCGTGCGCCGGCCGATCGGTCGTGACGTAGTGTTTGCTGACATGCACAAGTCTCCTCCTTGGGATTGCCGCCCCCTTGCGATGCTGCGTTCGACTTCCGGGGGCCGCCCGCCGGGTACATTAGCCGTTTCCAGCCCCTGTGAAACAATGGCCATGCCGGTGGCGCAGCACCGTCACGTTCACGGACGGCCTGCGAGTTCGCACTAAGTATCTGATTTTACAGTAATATTATCTCGACCGAGCGCGGGGCCGGCCTGCATCGCCGCCGCAAGGGAGCGGGAAACCTCACGAGCGACCCGCGGGCGCCATTCGGGGTGCCCCACGGGGCTCCCAACCGGCTCGGCCGACCGGCAAGGGCCGGGAATTCTGCAAGGACCGCGTCCAAATATCCGCTAGGCTCCGAGGTCGAGAGTTGCCTGGGCGGCATTTCAGGGGGCCCGATCATCGTCATGTCACGGTTCCTGCGCGGATGAGAAACATCCCGCCCCAAATTGCGATCGAACACCCGGCTACGCTTGCGCTCAAGCGGCGCGGACGCGTGCTTGTTCTCGTGGCGGGTGGCGATTGGACCGTCCCGGAAGTTCCCAGACTCGATCGCGAATTGCGCGGCGCTTTCGTTCGCCGACGCGGGCGAGGTCGAGATCGACGCCAACGCCATCGACAGGCTGGACAGCGCCGGGGCCTGGCTCCTTCTGCGCACCAAGTACGCGTTGGAAGAGGCTGGCAAGCAAGTCACCCGCTTCACGCTGCCCGAACATTACCATCCGCTCCTCGAATCCATGGAGCGCGATCACGTGGCAATGCCGGTCGAGATGGTTCCGGCACGGTACAGTCTGACCGATCTCCTCGAGCGCATGGGCCGCGGCACGGAGCATGTGCTGCGCCAGGGCTACGATCTTTTGGGGTTTCTCGGCCGCACCACGGTGGAGACGACCGAGGCGGTCGTGGCGCCGCGTCGCGAACTGCCGCTGCCGGCGCTGATTCATCAGATTCAGGAAACCGGACTCACGGCACTGCCGATCGTGGGGCTGCTCTCGTTTCTGCTCGGCGTCGTGATGGCCTACCAGGGCGCCGATCAGCTGCGCCGCTTCGGCGCGGAAATCTACACCATCAATCTTCTGGGCGTGTCGATCCTGCGCGAAGTCGGCGGGTTGATCACGGCGATCGTTGTCGCCGGACGCTCGGGCTCGGCCTTCACCGCGCAGATCGGCACGATGCAGGTCAACGAAGAAATCGACGCCATGCAGGCGCTCGGGCTCAATATCGCCGAAGAGCTGGTCGTGCCGCGCGTGCTCGGTCTCGTCATCACGCTGCCGCTACTTACCTTCTACGCCGACGTGATGGGCATGATCGGCGGCGCGGTGATGAGTTATTTCGATCTCGGCTATCACCTTCCCCGTATTCCTGCGTCAGCTGCAAGGGGCGATTTCGTTGCAGACGCTGCTGGTGGGCCTGATCAAGGCTCCGGTCTTCGCTTTCGTGATCGGACTGGTGGGCTGTTTCGAGGGTCTGCGCGTGGAGCGCAATGCCGCCAGCGTCGGCAAGCTCACAACGCGTTCGGTCGTCGAGTCAATCTTTCTGGTGATCGTGTTCGATGCCGCCTTTTCCATACTCTTTTCCATTCTGGAGTTTTAGGCGATGAGTTCCACCGGACAGCTCGGCGATCCGATCATCCGCGTCCGCGGGTTGGTGAACGAGCTGGGCGGACGGCGTATCCATGATGGGCTCGATTTCGATGTGCGCCGCGGTGAGGTCATGGGAATCGTGGGCGGTTCGGGAGCCGGCAAATCGGTGTTGCTGCGTTCGATCATCGGCCTCAACCAACCAAAATCCGGTCTTATCGAGGTGTTCGGGAAGGACACCTCGCAGCTCGATGCGCAGGAACTGCGCAGCCTGCAGCTGCGCTGGGGCGTGCTGTTCCAGGAAGGCGCCTTGTTCAGTTCGCACACTGTTGCCGAGAACATTCAGGTGCCGCTGCGGCGCTACACCAACATGTCGCAGCAGCTGATGAACGAGATCGCTTCCATGAAGCTGTCTCTGGTCGGTCTGCCCCTGGATGCGGCACGCAAATATCCCTCCGAGCTGTCCGGCGGCATGCGCAAGCGCGCCGGTCTGGCCCGCGCGTTGGCGCTGGACCCGGAGTTGGTATTTCTGGACGAACCGACGGCCGGTCTGGACCCGATTTCGGCGGCACAATTCGATGAATTGGTCAAAAGCCTTCAGGAGGGCCTGAATCTGACCGTCTTCATGGTCACGCATGACATCGACACGCTGCGCGCGACCACCGATCGCATTGCCGTGCTCGTGGACCAGAAAATCCGGGTGGGAACGATCAAGACTTTGGTCAACAGATCCCAATCCCTGGATACAGGAGTATTTTTCGGGCGTGCGCGGGCGTGCCGCCCTGAATGCTTGAGGCCGGAAGGAGCGGCGGGAGAGAACCATGGAGACGAAGGCGAATTACGTCGCAGTAGGCGCATTCGTGCTGACGTGCATGCTTGGATTGGTGGCGGTGCTGCTGTGGCTGGCCGGGGCGCCGTATCGCCAGGAGCTCTCGCACTACCAAACTTTTTTCAAGGGCTCCGTCACGGGCCTGGGAACCGGAACCAAGGTCCGTTTCAACGGTATCGATGTGGGTCAGATCGGCAAGCTCAAATTCGATCCCGACGATCCCAACCGGGTGATCGTTGTCATGGACGTGGACCCGACGCTGAAGCTGCACGAAGATACGGTCGCCTCGATCGCCAGCGAAGGCCTCACCGGCGGTGCGTATGTCGAGATCGAGGGCGGCACCAAGAATTCGCCGATCCTCAGGCAGCGGCCCGGGCAGGACTATCCCGTCATCAAATCCGAGGCTTCGACCCTGCAGCAGCTGGCGCAATCGGCACCGCAACTGATCGCCAAGCTCAATCGCATCGCCGATCAGTTGTCCGGTGTGCTCAATCCGAAAAACCAGCAGGCCTTCAGCGATATCCTGCTCAATCTGCGTGATATGACCGGCGCGCTCAGCCGCCACTCAGGCGATATCGAAGCGACCATTGGCAATTTCAATTCGGCATCGCGCGCGCTGAACCAGAATCTCGCCGCGCTGCAGGTCGTATTGAGCCATGCGGACCGCGTGGCCACGGACACGGACCGCGTGATCATACACGCGGACCGCATTCTCAGCGGCGACCGGGCTACGCAGCTTTCGCAATTGTTGTCCCAAACGCGCTCTCTGGTGACCAGCCTCAAGCGCGTCTCGGACGATCTGGACCGTCATCCCACGAGACTCATCTACGGCGATCGCCAGGGGGGGTACACACCGAAATGAGCAACCAACCAATGGGCATCGCGCCGTCCCGGCGCGGGCTTCTCCTGGCGGGTGCCGCCGCGCTCGCGCTGACGGCCTGTGGCACGCTTCCAGGCCCGGGCACGACCCCACAGCTCTACGTGCTGCATCCGCGGCTCGGCGCGATCGCCGATGCGCCGGAGGCAAAATGGCAACTTGTGGTGGCTGTGCCCGAAGCCCCCGAAAACCTCGATAGCGACCGCATCGCACTCAGCCAGACGGCGCTGACCATGAATTATTATGCCGACTGCGCCTGGACCGACCGTGCGCCGGCCTTGATTCAGGGCCTTCTGGTGGAGGCATTCGAAAAGAGCGGAAAGATGCCGGCGGTCGGACGCGACACCGAAGGACTGCGCGCGGACTATCTGCTGCAGTCCGATCTGCGGGCCTTCGAGGCGCGCTACGATGCCCCCGACGCCGCACCTACGGTCGTCGTTCACCTTGCCGTGCGGCTGGTGAACACCGAGGAGTCGCAGATTGTGGCCCGGCTCGACAGCGAGCATTCCGTACAGGCGGTGGCCAACACCGTGCCGGCCGCCGTCGATGCCTTCAACGAGGCGCTTGGCGCCGCGCTCGAAGAAATTGTCGGCTGGGTGCTGAGGCTTCCGGCGCCGGGCGCAGCAGCTGCCGAAAGCAAGGCGCCGTAGCTTCCGAGCGGCGGGTGCCGCCGCCGCGGCGGAACGGCCCCGGCGCATTTTCACATCTGCCGCTCGATGGTATCATCGTCCCAGGTGAGCGGGAGGGCGGATTGGGCCAATTCGAAGACCGTGAGCTTCGCCGTTGCGGGTCATGAACGAGCCCCCAGTCGAACGCGCATCGCGGCGGCATGCGAGGGATTCTGCACCGCGCCCGGCGCCCCGACAAGGACCATATGAGCGCGTTGCGCCTTTACGCGCCGTTCTGGTTCGTGTTCGCATTTCTGCTCGGCTTCGCGGCAATTCAAATCCTTCTGAATCCCTTCGGGTTCAGCGACCTCACCCACCGTTACGCGCAGGATGTCTCCAACCTGCTGATCACCGGTCCCTATCTTTACCCCGACACGGGCCATGATCAGATTTCGGTTGCCCTGGTCGAGGATTTGACGCTTGCCGATCTGCAGATGCCGTGGCCGTGGAGCTATGGCGCCCAAGCGCGCGTGCTCGACGCGCTCCTTGCCTACCATCCGCGCGCGGTGATCGTGGATATGCTGTTCGTCGATCCGCGCAACGATCCCACCTTGCCGGATCTTGTCGGCGAAATTGGCCGCTACAAAAAAGCGGGCGTGCCGCTCTACATGACCGCCGAGACCGATGTGCCACCCGGTCAGCCGGTGATCCGCAAGGAGCTGCTCGACACCGGCGTGACGCTCGTCGACCCCAGCCTTCTCGTCAATCAGGGCGTGGTGCGGCAATATCCGGCCGAGGGTCGCTGCTATGGCGCTCATCGCGCGGCGAACGCCGTCTGTCCGTCGCTCGCGCTGCAGGTCTACAAAGATCTCTTTCCCCGCCAACCGCTGGCACCGCTCAACGGATTGATGGAAATCGTGTGGGGCACGCGGCCCGATCCGACGAACGCCAAATGGATGCGGCTCACCGACGACAGCGGGGCCGTCCATTCGTGTGGCGAGAACCAGAGCATGGGTCTGGTCAAGCGTACCTATCTCGCGTTTTTCGATCCTTCGGCCGTGCGCTCGCCCTGTCCGTATGAAGGCGTCATTCCGGTCGAATCCCTGGTACAGGGAAGGGACGATCCCGATATCGCCAAACTCGCACACGGCCGGATCATCTTTTATGGGGCGTCGCTCGAAGGCGTGCAGGACAAGGCCTTCACGCCCGTCAACGGGCTGCTGGCCGCGGTGTTCGCGCACGCGATGGCCCTCGACAACCTGATCACCTTCCACGGCCGGCCGCAGCAGAACGTGGTTACGGTGGGCGGCATGGTTTTCGACAACGATACCGTGCAAATGATCGCGATCGTGCCGGTGATTATGATCCTGGGGTGGCTGCACATGCTACGCCTGCGCAGACGCCGCAGCGACCATAGCGCCAGGCATGGCGACCATGGCGCGACGGCCGAATTTTTTCTCGACAAAGTGTTGGAATTTGGCTGGCACTGGTTGGCTTTCGGGCTTGCGCTGGCCGCGGGTTTGGCGCTGAGTTGGGCGGTCGGACTTTCCGTGGCCAACTGGGCCGATGTCGTGTTCTCATCGGTTGAGATGGCGGCGCTGCTGCTGGTCGGGGTGCCGGATGCGGCCTGGGGTTACCTGCACCACGTTGCGGGCGGCATCCCGCAGCCGGTCGGGACAAACGAGGAGCTCAGTCCATGAGACGCTTGGTTTGCATCGCGGGTTTCGCCGGGCTCATCTTCGCCGGCCTCACCTTCGCCGGCCTCATCTTCGCCGGGCCGGCGCGCGCCGCCGAGAGTTCGGCCGATTCCTGCACCGCAGTGACGGGCGATGTTGCGATTGCCGCGCGCACGCCGCAAGTCGATCTTTACGACAGCCCCTCGGGCATGCGGGTAAAGTCGATCGATAGCGACAAGTTTCCCGCCTGCACCCCGATCACCGGTCGTGCGCCGAACATGATGCTTCAGGTCGATGTGGACGGCACCAAATACTGGATTCCGCCATATATGGTGAAATACCGCTTCGCGGGAAAGCTGCCGGTTATCTGCCGCAATCTCGCCATGGGCAGCAATCAGCAGACGGTCGGCGCGACGCGCGGGCTTGGCGAAGGTTGTCCGAAGACGGGAGGCCAATGATGCGTCCGCGATCCCAAATCCTGTTCGCTTCGGCGCTGGTTTGCGCGCTTGCGGCAATTTCTTCGGCCGCGAACGCGGACGGCTATCCAAGCCGGGGCAAGGCGATCGACAATCTCTCGCCCGCATCCGATTATAGCGATCTGCAACCCGGCCGCCCGCGGGCTCTCGGCATCATGCGCGCGCGCGCGCAGGGCTTCGTGCCCTCGGCCGCGCTGCACGACTATGTGAAGAGCGTGCTGATGCGCGATCTGGCCGGACTGAAGATGCCGCCGTCCTTCAATCCCGAAATTCGCATTCTGGCGGCCCCGGAATTCACGGCCCTGTGCACGCCGGACGGCACCATCATCGTCACCATCGGTTTGCTCGAGCAACTCGAAAACGAAGACGAGCTCGCCTTCGTGTTGGGCCACGAAGTCTCGCACTATATCTATCGCCACCACGATTCCGATTGGTTCACGCGCGCACAGTATTACATGGTGCTGAACGGTGCCGCCGTCGACAGTGTCGCGCAGAATATTCCATTTGGCATCGGCGGCTTCAACTCCGGCAACATCGCGCGGGGCTACGATCTGGCCCAGCACATCTACAAGCTGAGCTCGAACGTGCTGGCGCCGCAAATGGAGCGTTCCCAAGAGGACGCGGCCGATGCGCTGGGCTTCGATCTGATGGTGAGGGCCGGCTACGATCCCGAAGCAGCGACGGGGCTGATGGACATATTGGCCATTCAGGAAGCGGAGGCCGAAAAGGCGGCGGCGCAAGCCAAGGCCGCCGAAGAGTCCAAGAGCGGCAATTCCGGGTCGAGCAGCGGCGGCGGCGGCGGCTTGTTCGGCGCGCTCGGTGGTCTCGCCGCCGGCGGTCTCGGTTTGGGCGGATTGGGCGATTCGGGAAGCAGCGGCAATTTGTGGGTCGATCTTGGATTGAACGTGTTCGACAAGGCCGTCAATTCGATGTCGGACCAAGTCACGTCGCATCATCCGGCGAAGGTGCGCGAAGAATTGCTGAGCGCCTACGAGTATCGCGAATATCGCGCCCTCGTGCCGAAGCCGCCCACGCCCTTGCCGTGGAGCGCGGACAGCACGTCGCCGCTCAAACCCGAGCTGACGACCTTGCTTGCCCATTACGCCGCTGCGGAAGAAGCCGCTGCCTATGTCGCGGATCAGGCCTCCACCAGCCCGGCGGTCGCGCAAGCCGCGGTTCAACATTCGGTGGCCGTGCCCACGGCCGACCATGCCTACACCGAATTCGTGGCGGCGGAATATTACGACGACGAGAAGGAGCCGCAGATGTCGGAAGCCGCGCTCGTCGATGCCGTGAACGGTCCCGAGCCGTCATGGGAAGTCTATTCGCGTTTGCTCGACATCTATATCGGGCGCAACGATTATGCGAGCGCCCAGGCCTTGATGACGCAAGCGGTCACACGCTTCGACAACTCGCCCGTGCTGCTGCCCAAGCGAATTCAAATCCTGCACGCAACCGGTCAGCAGGCCGAAGCCGAAAAGCTGCTGCCGCAATGCCAGAGCTATGACATCAGGGAGCTTTACACGCAGTGCAAGAAGATGGCGGGGCAGGGCTGACGGCGGGCAGCCTGCCATGCGCTTTGGTCGGGGGCCGGCGGCAGGCGAGGGCGGAAATGCGGCCGCCGTGCGCAGCGCTGGAACCGGCAGCCACCGGCCAGACAAGCCATTCATATAAAAGCCTGTTTGACTTCGGGGTCAGGCCATGATGGGATAAGAACAAATAGCGAACAACGATGGCGGCAGAGGTTCGGACAATGGCGGAGCGCGAGGCGCTGATCGAAGCGGCACGGCGGCAGATCGGCCTGTTGGAAAAGATGTCCGTTACGGCTCGCCTGCCGCTCGGCTGCGCGCAGATCGATGCCTGTCTCAAGGGCGGGCTCGCGGCGGGCGCGCTGCATGAGGTGGCGGCGGCCGATCATCGCGCGGCTCCCACGGCGCTTGGTTTCCTGCTGGTGCTCGCGCGCATTGCTGTGGTCGCGCGCGGCGGCGCCCTCATCTGGCCGCAGGACAGACGGCCGGGCGCATTCGGCGCGCCCTATGGGCCGGGGCTGAAGCATTTCGGCCTCGATCCGGGCCGCATCGTCTTTCTGCGCTGCCGGCGCAGCGAGGATGCGTTGTGGGCGATGGAGGAAGCCTTGCGCATCGGCGGCGTCGGCGCGGTGGTGGGCGCGCGCACCGCCCGCATGGACCTGACGGCGAGCCGCCGGCTGCAGCTCGCCGCCGAAGCTTCCGCGACGCCGGCCTTTCTTCTGCGCGCGCACAAGGATGCTGCGCCGAGTGCGGCGGCGACGCGCTGGCGCGTGAGCCCCGTGCCGTCCGCGCGCGACGGACATGGCGTCTTCGCGCGGCCGCGCTGGCTGGTGGCGCTGGAGCGCGCGCGCGGGGGCAAACCCGGTGAGTGGGTGATGGAGTGGGACCATGACGCGCTTTGTCTGCGCCCGTCTGCCGGACTGGGCGGTGGAGCACTTCCGCAAAACAAGGAGCGCAGCGCCGCCTGAGGGTGCGGCCTTCGCGCTGATCGCAGCGACGGCCGGCGGCTGGCATCTGGCCGCCGTCGATGCCAGAGCGCGCGCATTTGGCCTTGCGCCGGGCGAGCTGCTGGCCGATGCCCGCGCGCGCCTGCCCGGCCTCGAAACCCGCGAGCACGAGCCAGGCAAGGCCCGCGCCGCGCTTGTCAGGCTCGCGCATTGGTGTGCGCGCTTTTCGCCCTATGTCGCGCCCTGGCCGGACGGCGACGACGATGGCAGCGCCGGCCTCACCTTCGACATCGAAGGCTGCGCCCATCTCTTCGGCGGCGAGGCGGGCATGCTCGATGCCATGGCGGCGGGTTTCGCGAAGCTCGGCCTCACCGCGCGGCTCGCCATGGCCGACACCATCGGGGCTGCGCATGCGCTGGCCTGCCACGGGGGCGGCAACACAACGATCGTGGCGCCGGGCGCGCAGCGCGAGGCGGTCGCGGGCCTTCCCGTGGCCGCGCTTCGCATCCCGGCCGGGACGGCGGCGACATTGCGCCATCTGGGACTGAAAACCATCGGCGATCTTGTGCCGCTGCCGCGCGCGCCTTTGGCCAAGCGCTTCGGACCGGAGCTGCTCGCCCGCCTCGATCAGGCCCTGGGGCGCGCACGCGAAAGCTTCTCGCCGCTCTTGCCGCATGCGCCGGCGCGCGCCATGGCCGTGCTGGCCGAACCCATCGTGGCCCAGGACCACGTGCTGAAGCTGGTGGCCAAGCTCGCGGCCGATCTTGCGCCCGTTCTCGAACGCGCGGGCCAGGGCGCGCGCGCGCTTCGCCTGACGCTGTTCCGCGTCGACGGCGAAACAGCGACCGCGGAGATCGGCCTTGCCGCCGCCACGCGCGCACCGGTGCATATCGTCAAGCTGTTCGCGCTGAAACTCGGCGCGCTCGGAGCCGATTGCGATGCCGGCTTCGGCTTCGAGGCCGCCCGTCTCGATGTGACCGCCGCCGAGCCCATGGCGCCGTCGCAGACCGGATTGGCCGACGACAGCGAGGCCGCGCGCGAGCAAAAATTTTCGCTTCTGATCGACCGGCTGGGCAGCCGCCTTGGCCTCGAAAACGTGCTGCGCGCGCACCCCCGGGGCACCCACATCCCCGAACGCGCGATGGTGCTCAAGCCGGCTTTGCAAGGCGGCGCACAGGCCTGGGACGAGGCGCCCATGCGCCCGCTTCTGATGCTGCCCTGCGCGGAACCGGCAGAGGTCACGGCACTGCTGCCCGAAGGCCCGCCCCTGCAATTCACCTGGCGCGGCGTGCGCTATGCGGTGGCCCAGGCCGAAGGGCCGGAGCGCATCCGCCCCGAATGGTGGCGCGACACCGCCGCGCGACACCGCGACTACTACACGGTGGAAGACGAAGCCGGCCGCAGATTCTGGATGTATCGCGACGGCGCTTACGGCGGCGACGCATTCCCACGCTGGTTCGTGCATGGGGTCTATGCATGAGCGCCTATGCCGAACTCGCGGTGACGACCAATTTCTCCTTCCTGCGCGGGGCCTCCCATCCCGAGGAACTGGTGGAGCGGTCATCCGAACTGCGGCTGGCCGCCATCGGCATCGCCGACCGCAATTCCTTTGCCGGCGTGGTGCGCGCTCATGTGATGGCGAAGACGCGCGGGCTTCGCCTGCTCGTGGGCGTCCGCCTGGTGACGGCGGACGGCTTCGAGACGCTGGCCTATCCGACGGACCGCGCCGCTTACGGGCGGCTGTGCAAATTGCTCACGCGCGGCAACCGGCGGGCGAAGAAAGGCGAGTGCCATCTGACGCTGGAGGATATTGTCGAGTTCGCCGAAGGCCAGATCTTCATTGCGCTGACGACAAGGCCCAAGCCCGTTGCGAGCCTCGCCGCCGCCGCACCCGGGCGCATCTATCTGGGCGCAGCCTCGCTGTACGGCGATCGCGCGGCCAGGCATCTGGCGGAGACGGCAGCGCTCGCCCGCACGCTGGGCCTGCCGCTGGTCGCGCACAACGACGTCCATTTCCATGTGCCCGAGCGGCAGATATTGCAGGATGTGCTCACCTGCATCCGCGAAAAATGCACCATCGCCGAAGCCGGCAAGCGGCTGGCCGCCAATGCGGAACGCCATCTGAAAGCCGCGGACGAGATGGCGCGCCTGTTTTGGCAGTATCCGCAGGCCATCGCCAGCACGCTCGAGATCGCGGAACGGATTTGTTTCGGCCTCGACCAGCTCAAATATGTCTATCCCGACGATTGCATCGGCGGCGGCGACCCGCAGGAGGTGCTGACGCGGCTGACCTGGGAGGGCGCGGCCCGTCGTTATCCAAACGGCGTGCCCGATAAGGTGCGCGCCCAGCTTGAACACGAACTGGCGCTCATTGGCGAACTCCAATACGCGCCCTATTTCCTGACCGTGTGGGACCTGACGCAATTCGCGACCCGCGAGAACATCCTGCATCAGGGCCGCGGCTCCGCCGCCAATTCCGCGGTCTGCTATGTGCTGGGCATCACCGCCGTCGATCCCGCGCGCATGAATTTGCTGTTCGAGCGCTTCATCTCGGCCGCGCGCGAGGAGCCGCCCGACATCGACGTCGATTTCGAGCATGAGCGGCGCGAGGAGGTGATCCAGTACATATACAAGAAATATGGCCGCCACCGCGCCGGGCTCGCCGCCACCGTCATCAGCTATCGCGGCAAGAGCGCCATCCGCGACGTCGGCAAGGCGCTGGGCCTGTCGCTCGACATGGTGGGGGCGCTCGCGGGCAACCTTCATGGCTGGGGCGCGAAAGAGATCGGCGACGATGCCTTGCGCGAAATCGGGCTCGATCCCGCCGACCGCCGGCTGGCGCTGGCGCTCGATCTTGCGCGCGAGCTTTATGGCTTCCCGCGCCATCTCTCCCAGCATGTCGGCGGCTTCGTCATCACACGGGGGCCGCTTGAGGAACTGATCCCCATCGGCAATGGGGCGATGGAGGGCCGCACCTTCGTCGAATGGGACAAGGACGATCTGGCCGCGCTCGGCATCCTCAAGATCGACGTGCTGGCGCTGGGCATGCTCACCTGCATCGCCAAGGCCTTCGCGCTCCTGAAACGCCACTACGAAGTGGAGCTCGATCTGGCGGGCGTGCCGGCCGGGGACGATGCCGTTTACGCGATGCTGCAAAGGGCCGATTCCGTCGGCGTGTTCCAGGTCGAAAGCCGGGCGCAGATGTCGATGCTGCCGCGGCTGAAGCCCGCCGAGTTCAAGGACCTTGTGATCGAAGTGGCCATCGTCAGGCCGGGGCCGATCCAGGGCGACATGGTCCATCCATATTTGCGACGCCGCCAAGGCCTCGAACCCGTGCATTATCCCAAGAAAGAGCTGGAAGAGGTTCTCGCATTCACCCTCGGCGTGCCTTTGTTCCAGGAACAGGCGATGCAGATCGCCATTGTCGCCGCCGGCTTTTCGGCGGCCGAGGCCGACCGGTTACGCCGCGCCATGGCCACCTTCCGCCGCAGCGGCACCATCCCCATGTTCCGCGACAAATTCGTGCGCGGCATGGTGGGCCGCGGCTACGAGGAAGATTTCGCCGCCCGCTGCTTCCAGCAGATCGAAGGCTTCGCCGATTACGGCTTTCCCATGAGCCATGCGGCGAGCTTCGCGCTGCTTGTCTATGTCTCGGCCTGGCTCAAATGCCATTACCCGGACGCGTTCTGCGCGGCGATCCTGAACGCGCAGCCGATGGGCTTCTACGCGCCGGCGCAGCTTGTGCGCGATGCCCGCGAGCACGGCGTCGAGGTCCGCGCCCCCGACGTGAATGCGAGCGGATGGGACAATGTGCTGGAAGCCGATGGCGCGCGCCATGCCGTGCGTCTGGGCTTTCGCCAGATCAAGGGCTTCCGCCAAGACGATGCGGCGGCGCTCATGGCCGCGCGCGGGGCTGGCTTCGACGGCGTGCGCCATCTCGAACAGACCGCGCGGCTTTCGAGCGAGGCCCTGGTGACCCTCGCCGAAGCCGATGCCTTCCGCTCGCTCGGCCTCGACCGGCGCCAGGCGCTGTGGGCGGTCAAGGGGCTCGACGGCGGCGCTGACATCGCGCGCACGGCCCCACCCCCTCTGCCGCTGTTCGCCGCCGCCGATGCCGAGGCGCTCCACCGCGAACAGGCCGTCGAACTTGTGCCCATGCGGCCGGGCGAGCACATCGTCGCCGATTACCGCGCCTTGCGTCTGTCCCTGAAGGCCCATCCGCTGTCGCTTCTGCGCGCAAGGCTGGCGGCGCGGCGCATCGCGCCAAATGCGGCCCTGCTGGATCGGCTGGACGGCGATCCGGTGCGCGTGGCCGGCCTTGTGCTGGTGCGCCAGCGGCCGGGCACGGCCAAGGGCGTGATCTTCGCCACGCTCGAAGACGAAACCGGCATCGCCAACATCGTAATCTGGCCGCATGTGTTCGAGCGTTTCCGGCGCGACGTTCTGGCCGCGCGGCTGTTGATGGTATCGGGCCGGTTGCAGAAGCAGGGCCTTGTGATCCACGTGGTCGCGCAAAGCCTGACCGATCTTTCCGGCGAACTGAATTTCCTGTCGGACGGCGGCGCGGCTGCTCGCGAAAGTCCGGCCTATGCCGGCGAGGCGAAACCTCGCGGCTCCCCGCCGGCCGGCAGGCCCGCACACCGCCATCCGCGCAACGCCGACGTCATGCCCAAAGGCCGCAATTTTCACTGAACGAAGACGCGGCACGCCTCGGCTGGCGGCGAGTCCCTGCGCCCGGTTCTCCGGTGAACCATGCGCGAATTGCGCCGGGCCGCGCGGGTTCGTGCGGACGATCTCGGAGCGCGGGTTCGTGCGGGAATGAATGGCGCGCCGGACGGGATGAAACTGGGCACTGGGAGGTGGTTGTCGCACGGCCCTGAAGGCGAGCGGCTTTTCGCGAACTATTTATACTCTGACCCCAAACCGTCCTGACCCCAAACCGTCCCTCATTCTTCTTCCGACAATTAAGTATAGTGTCGCCGGAATTCGGAAGACCCTGAAGGCGAGCCGTTTTCGCGGGCTATTTCTACTCTGACCCCTATTCTCCAGAGGTTGTCAGAATGTTCAGGTAGATAGAAGCGAACGCGCTAATTCAACGAGTGTCATAGGATCAATAGCTAAAATCTCGCACTGATCAACTAAGATGTTAGAAAAAACATCATCGGGATATCTTTCTTTGCTGTTCGCTAGAAGCCCAACAAGTTGAGAAATTGAGCGATTTTGTGCTTCGTTGAATCGTCTGAGACTAATCGGAAGTTCGACACCCTCATTCTTGGCGTACGTGGCCCGCGCCTGCACATTCCAATTCAAAGTCAGGCGAGCAAGAAACGATGCTTGTTCGCCATCTGTTAGACGCCCATAGATAGAGCAGAATTCTTCGCGTGCGTTCATGGGTAAGAATCATGTGGTAGGTTGCTGGTGTCGACCCCACGTAAATGCAAAATGAACAAACGAGCATTTCCGTCCATAATCATTCTGGTGCGCGTGTTGATGAGAGAGTGGACGGGTTGAACCGGGTTTCAACGATTTTATAATCTCATCAGTAGACTTATGCGACCAATATTCTAATGACGCCTTGTTATTTCTAATCGTGCTCTCCGGATGTAGGAAGCGAAAAACGTCGACGTTCGGGGTCGTGGGATAATCGCCCTTATTTGGATCACGCGGCGGCACATCCTTGAGCCCATTTTGCTGTTCGTCCTGAGCGCGCTCAGCCTGTATTGCGCGACCTAATTCATAGAGAGGGTCTAAGGAGTCTCCTTCTTCGCCGCCAGCGGCAATCTGTATGATTCCCCCACCTATGCCGCCGGCATCCGGCACCCAGACTGGCTTATCTACCCAGGGATTGCCCTGGGCATCATGGCCAAAGAATTGGGGTCAGAGTAGATTTAGCTGTCTCGCATCTTTTCCCGCCTTGGGCTTGCGGCCTCGGGACAGAGGCTCCACGCGGCGCTCGAGCGCTTCGGCGATCATGGCCTTGAAGCGCGCGCTTCCCAATGCCCAACCGCCATTCGTCGCCGCGCGCACCGCAGCGACAAAGCCGGGATCGAGGTCCTCCTTGAACAGCGCGCGATAGGTCGCTTGCCGGCCGGCGGTGCTGCGGCCCAGCCGCCGGAACACCGGATGCAGGGCCACCAGCGAATCATCTTTGCCTTCCGCATGGGCGCGATAGCTCGACCAGCGGTATTGGCGGGGATGACGCACCATGCGGGCGCGTACCGGATTGAGTTCGATATAGCGGCAGCAGGCGAAGAAATATTCGTCGCTGTCGATGGGGGCAGCGCGATAGCGGCCTTCCCAAAGCGTCCCCGTCCGCCGATAGAGCGCGTTGACATGACGCACATAACGCCGGCCAAGCGATTGCATCGTGCGCGGCAGACTCGACGCGTCGCGCGGCGTGACCAGCAGGTGGACGTGATTGGTCATCAGCACGTAGGCGTGAACCGAAAGCCCGTACCCGCCCGCCGCGTCGGCCAGCCATGTGCGGTAGGCCTCGTAGTCCTCCTCATGGAAGAAGATGGGCTTGCGGTCGTTGCCGCGCTGGATCACATGCAGCGGCTGATCGGGGAGGAAATAGCGTCCGAGCCTCGCCATGGCGCGATCCCGTGATGGGCACGGCACCAGCGTATCGCCAGACGGGAGAGAATTCTACTCTGACCCCAAATTTCACGGTTCTCCGGTGAACCATGCGCGAATTGCGCCGGGCCGCGCGGGTTCGTGCGGACGATCTCGGAGCGCGGGTTCGTGCGGGAATGAATGGCGCACCGGACGGGATGAAACTGGGCACTGGGAGGTGGTTGTCGCACGGCCCTAAAGGCGAGCGGCTTTTCGAGAGTTATTTCTACTCCGACCCCAATTCTTCCCTGAATTATGGGGGTGTTCGACCATGGTAGTAGTAGATACCTCCCATAAACTCGATATTGATCATTCGAGACCCGCTGCAAACGCTATATAGGACGACTCCAGAAAATATTTTCGCTACTGAATCGAGAGCTTGTTCCATGGTGGCGCCCTCGATAAAAGGTGAGAGATGACGCAACGATGGTGCCGGTTGAACGAACTGCTCGACAACCGGCACTGTTTGTAGCTTGAGGTGATGCAGCCGCATCGCACTTTTTACCTCGTCGGAATTCTCAATAGCACCGATCGCGAGATTGTGGTTGTACTGTTCAAACGGCGTGAGCGCGAGGTGGTTGATCTTCGTTTTCAATATGGTGGCTGGTACTTTTCCTATGATTACCCTGACCATTCCAGTTTGATCTTCGGTCACATCAACGTCTGAATTGTTTCTAAAAATCTCCTTTACCGCAGCTAGACCCGTTTCGCCCCGAGGCGGTGGCCTGATGCTTAGCCGTGGCAAGTGTAAAGCTTCACCGCCTCGGCAAGGCCCCTGATAATAAACTCTACCAGGAATTCCCGCAGAATTGAGTGCAAGGTACAGATACTCTTCGATATTTCCCCTGCTATCCTTTTCTGAACCATAAGGTTGAAGACTGATAGGAGGGGACGCCAGTGCCGTTGTGCACCCCCAACACATGCTCAGGAACACCGTGATTAGGCCGCGACAACATACACGCATATCGCTACCATCCTTACTTTCATGGCTTGATCACAAACACCCTATCGACGGTCATGGCGCCATTCGCGAACTGCGTTTGATGTTCTGAATTCTGGGGACATAATAACTAATTCTTCGGTGACACGGACGACGCTTCCGATGCCGTTATAGCCGCTCCGGCTGGCGTCATAAATGCCGCCTCCCGGCCGGTGTCACGAAACGGCGCGGGCAAATGCGAAATCTAAGTCCTTGAACCGCTGGCATTATCCGCAAGCCACGCGATGCCGGCGGGTCCGCGCGCGATTCATTCGTACACGGATGAAAATGCAGACCATTGAAATCACGACGGAATTTGCAAGCGTCGATCCGTGCGCAATCTGAAAAAAGAAATCTGTTTGTCAACGCCTTGAAGGCACCTGTCGCCACCCCATTTCTCCCGCAGCGGCTGGAACGGAGATGCCTGGCAGGAGATTAAGAGAGATCGCAGGACCATACAGGACGAGGATGCGGATTCTTGCGCGCATCCGCGTGACGCGAAGGGACAAGCCGGATCGGCGCGGGTGCAGATGAGCAGCCCGGCCTTCGGCCCCAACGCCAGCGAAGTCCGAGGCGGGACGAAGGTGCGATGCCCCGCGCGCGTGAAATCGCGCAAGGCTCGCCTGCCGGACTCCCGAAGGTCCGGGCGGGCATCGGCGGGCGGACGAGGCGAAAAAAAAGAAGCCGCGCACGCACATCGTTCCCGCCCTCGGTCTATGGGTGAGGAGCGGCGCGCGCAAGCGTGCGAAACGGCCCGGTGGACCGTTTTGAGCGACGAACGCCGCGAGCTTGAGCGAGCGGCCGGACATCAGTACACGCTGGCGCACCGGGCCGGGTCCCAGAAAGCGGCATGATCGCCCCGCTGCCGGCTTCCCCACCGGCACGCATCATGCCGGGCGGCGGCGAATTCCCGCAGATCGCCTGGGATTTTCGATCCTGGCCCACACGCTCGTACGGCATGAGTAGTTTCCGATCCTGTCCTGCCTGGACGATAAATCGTATGACTGCAAGCGTCGCAAGTTCCCGCGACCCGACAGGACGGTGACCGCGCACGTCGAGGCTTCGAACCGCGCCCATGAGGCGCGCAGCTTCAGGCGCTCCTCCGTACCAACGAAGGTGCCTTCATGGACGTTCGCACACTCGCGCTGGCAAGCGTGGCCGCTGTTCTGGCCTGCGCCGCAGTGCCTTTCGTGTCCCCAGCTTCCGCTGGCGAAGGCTGGTATGTGGGGGTGGGCGCCGGCTGGGACCAACTCAAGGATCCCCGGCTCCAGGGTTTCGGGCTCAATGGCAGGCTAAGCACGCGCGACGCCCTCATCGTTCCCGGCGCACTCGGCTACAAATTCCAGGGCCTACCCATTCGCCTTGAAGCTGAGGGCGCCTGGGCTCGTCACGATACGGGAGGCCTGACGCAGGGCGGAACCACCTTCCCCAGCAGCGGTCATGCCGAAGTGCGTTCCTTGATGGTGAATGCACTCTATGATGTTGAGATCACGCGACGCCTCGGGCTTTCAATCGGTGGCGGCGCGGGCATGGCCAGCGACCGCATTTCATTTACAAACCCGCTCGGTGCCGGGGAACTCCGCACAGGGGCGCGCACCGGCTTCATGTGGCAGGCGATCGGCGGTTTGGCCTATTCGGTGTCGCGCGACGTCGATCTCTTTGTCGAATACCATTACCGCGATCTGCGCAACGGTTCGGACCACCCGGCGATAGCGCCTTACCCCGGCGGCAATCTTACCGAGAACGTGGTGATGGCCGGACTGCGCTGGTATCCGTGGGCCGCGCCCGAGACTGTCGCATATCGGCAGCCCGCACCGCTGCCGCCCGAACCGGTGCGGCCCGCACCGCCACCGCCTCCGCCGCCTCCGCCGCCAGCACCTGTCAGAACCTTCATCGTATTCTTCGACTTTGACAAAACGGCTCTGAGCCCGGAGGCAGAGGGGGTGATTTCCGAAGCGGTCAAGACGGCCCGCGAAACCACAGCAGTGCGCATCTTGATCACCGGACATACCGACACTGTGGGTTCCGCTGCCTACAATCAGACGCTGTCCGTGCGGCGCGCGGACTCGGTCAAAGAGGACATGATCCGCGACGGCATGCAGGCCGACGATATATCAACCGTCGGCAAGGGTTTCGACGATCCATTGGTCGCAACAGGACCGGGCGTGCGCGAGCCCCAGAACCGTCGCGCTGTGATCGATCTGGGCGGTTAGCAGATCGCGCTTTCATAGAAGTGTGTCCCAAAAATTGGCCCACATCCGATTTGGCGAGCCATGAGTATATGCCGAATCTATCGCAGCCGCTGTGATCCTCGTATCGATGGCGCCGTTCGGAGTCGGCTCATCAAGGACTTCTCCTCGCGTGCCTTCCGCGCAATGGCCTGCCGAAGCAATCGGGCACCGCGGCGCACGCGCCATGAGACCCTCCGACATAGAGGTTACAAAATGAGACGCATCATGCTTCTTGCCGCCGCTGCGGCATTTGCTCTTTCCGCGTGCGGTACCACGCAAGGCGACCGCGCCGTATCCGGTGGCCTGATCGGCGCAGGCGCAGGCGCGGCCGTCGGCTCGCTGGTCGGAAATCCCGGCGCAGGGGCCGTGATCGGCGGTGTCGCCGGCGCCGCAACGGGCGCAGTGTCCGATCCCTGCGATCTCAACCTGGGCGCTCCGGTGTGGAGTGACCAGCACGCGAGCCGCGCAGATTACCGCCGCCGCTGCGGCCACGATCCGCGCTGATGGCGGCATTTTACCAGAACTGACCTGACAGCTACCTCGCGTGCGCCGGCGATACAAAGCCGTCGCACGCGACATCGGCCAGGACCTGCGCTGAAGGCCCGGACCCGATAAGCGCGGGGACTGCAGGATGCCGCACGACAGGGCGGATCAAGTGCGGCGGCGTTGGCATGGTCTTATTGATGCCGGCCTGAACGTGTTCCGCGCCCGTTGTGGGGCCAGTTCGCAGCCGTGTCCTTCTTCTGGACGCAGCATTATGATGTCTCGATCGATTACGTCGGACACGCCCCGATGTGGGATTGCATCGCACAATCCGGCGATGCTACGGCACGTGACGTGGCGCTGCACCTCCCCAAGCGCGGCCGGACGACGGTTGTGGCCACGATCTTTCGGAGTCAGACGAGCCTGAAGCGGAACTCGCGATGGGGCGGGGACAATCACCTTGAACATGGGGCGACGATGCAGCCGTCCTCAACCCGCGAGTGGCGTTCTTGCGAGAGCCGGGTTGCGGCCATGCTAAAGCTGACGGTGGTGGCCAGACTTGTGGGCGGCTAGAGAGGGCTTATAGTTTCGCCGATGATCCCGCTATCGATCCTGGACCTTTCACCGGTGGTGGAAGGCAGCAACGTGTCGCAATCGCTCGCCAACACTCTGGATCTGGCTCGCCATGCCGAACGCTGGGGATACCGGCGTTACTGGCTTGCCGAGCATCACAACATGCCCGGAATCGCCAGCGCCGCGACATCGGTGGTGATTGGCCACGTCGCCGGCGGCACTTCGACCATTCGCGTCGGCGCCGGCGGGATCATGCTTGCCAATCACGCCCCGCTCGTAATCGCCGAACAGTTCGGGACGCTCGCCGCGCTGTTTCCAGGACGGATCGATCTTGGCCTGGGACGGGCGCCCGGCACGGACCTGGTGACCGCCCGCGCCCTGCGCCGCACGCTGGCCGGAAGCGGCGACAGTTTTCCCCGGGATGTTCAGGAACTGCAAAGCTACTTCCGGCCCGCCCCAGGGCAGCCGGTGCAGGCGGTCCCGGGTGCGGGTCTCGACGTGCCCATCTGGATTCTTAGGCTCCAGCCTGTTCGGCGCCCAGCTGGCCGCCCATCTGGGATTGCCTTACGCCTTCGCCTCGCATTTTGCGCCCGCCGAGATGACGGAGGCGGTGGCTCTTTATCGCGCGCGCTTCCAGCCCTCGGAGCAGCTCGCCGCGCCTTACGTCATGCTTGGAATCAACATCTTCGCGGCCAAGACCGCCGAAGAGGCGCAGTTGCTCTTCAGCTCGCTGCAGCAGGCGTTCATCAATCTGCGCACTGGCCACCCGGGCAAGCTTCCCCCGCCGCTCGAAGGCTACGAAGAACGTCTGCCGCCGACGGCCCGGAGGATGCTCGGGCACTCACTGGCCTGTTCGATCGTCGGCTCGCCGGACACGGTCCGCCGCGGCCTTGAGGAGTTGATCGCGCAACACGGTCCGGACGAGTTGATCGTGACGGCGCAAATTTTCGATCACGCCGCGCGCCTGCGCTCCTTCGAAATCACCGCCGAGTGCCATGGGCTGATGGCGGGCCAAGGTTCTGCAAAATCTTAGACGCCTCCATCAGCGTCCGATCAGATCCGCGACCGTGGCGTGCTCGTCGCGCAGTTCTTCGTCGCCTGCCGCGGCGTTGGCCGGATTGCCGGCCACCGGCATCTTGACGTCGCGCCTGGCATGTTCGTTCAGCGCCTTGCCATGGGCCGGGTGGATGGCACCGTTGACGGCAAGCGGGCAGCCGATCGGCTTTTGTCGTGTCCACTTGCCGAGGGTGCAGAACCTATGTGAACCTGTCGGCTGAGAGAGCAAGAACAGCCAAATTATTCAGGTCCGCGAAGGACAAGGGAGGGGATGACATGAAGAGGTTCATTTCGCGGATATTGAAGGCAAATCACGCCGGGGGGCCGTCCTCTCGCTATTGGATTCGTCACGTTCTGGGCGGTATCGTGGTTGGATTGGCCGCTGCATGCACAGTCTGCGGCCCGGCATATGCCCAGCCGGCTGCCACCGGGGCGCAATCCGCCCAGCCGCCGGCGGCACAGGCCGATAGTTCAGCGCTCGCTTTGCCCAACAAGGGGCTTTCGGTTTCGACCGAAACCGGCTTCGGCATCTTTCAGAACACCTGCCTGAGCTGCCACGGCCGGCCGGAATACAAGAATGCGCCCTCGCCGGCGACGCTGCGCAGCTATTCGCCGGAGCGCATCTACGATGCGCTGACAAGCGGGCCAATGAAGGCCATCGGCGACACGTTCACCGACAATCAGAAGAAAGTCGTCGCCCAAGCGATCGCGGGACGCCTGTTCGGTGCAACCGCGGCCGGCGACGCGGACCGAATGCCCAACAAGTGCACGGTCAACGCGCCGATGTCCGATCCCTCCGCCGGCCCGTCCTGGAACGGCTGGGGCAACAGCATCGCCAACACGCGCTTCCAGCCGGCCGCACGCGCGCAGCTCACGGCGGCGAATGTCTCCAGGCTGAAGCTCAAATGGGCGTTCGGCTTGCCCGGCAGCACCTCTGCCTATTCGCAGCCGGCCATCGTTTCGGGCCGCGTGTTCGTGGGCTCGGACACGGGCTACATCTATTCGCTCGATGCGAAATCGGGTTGCGTCTACTGGTCGTTCAGAGCCGATGCCGGCGTGCGCAATGCCATGACAATCGAGCCGGTCCAAGGCCACGGAGCCGTGCGCTACGGCCTCTTTTTCGGCGATCTCAAAGCCAATGTGTATGGGCTGGATGCCGAAACCGGCAAGCTCCTCTGGAAGAGCCATATCGACAAGAATTATACCACGCGCGTGACTGCGCCACCCGCCTATTACAATGGCACGCTTTTCGTTCCGATATCGTCCTGGGAAGAGTTCTCGGCCAAATCGCTCGACTATCCGTGCTGCACCTCGGTGGGCGCCGTGGTCGCGCTTGATGCCAACACGGGCCGTCGGTTATGGAAGACCTACGTCGTCGCCGAGCGCCCGCATCCGACGCGAAAGAATGCCAAGGGCGTGCAGCAATATGCCCCGGCCGGAGGGTCCGTCTGGAACACGCCGGCCGTCGACGCCAAACGCAATGCCATCTATTTCGGTACCGGCGATGCCACCACCTATCCGGCGGCAAAGACTTCGGACGCGGTGATGGCACTCGATATCGCCACCGGCCGCGTGCTGTGGAGCCATCAGGTGACGAGCGGCGACTCCTTCCTTGTCGGCTGTCGCGGCGACGGCGTGACTGACAATTGCCCGTCTGTGGAAGGCCCCGATTGGGACATTCCGGCTTCGGCGGCGCTGGCCACTCTGAAGGATGGCCGCCAACTCGTGATCGTCGCCACCAAGCCCGGCGATGTGCTGGCGCTCGATCCGGCCAATGGCAACCAGGTCTGGCGCATGAACGTCAACGGCAAGCTCGCCGGCAACACCGCGGCGCCCGGTCCGCGCGGGCCAGGCCTGATCTGGGGCGGCGCCGTGCATGACGGGACAATCTATTACGGCCTCACCGGCGGAGCGAAAATGGTCGCGATCGATCTGTCGAACGGCAAACTGCTATGGACGGCGTCGCTGAAGGGTCCGCACACCGACAAGGCGCACAGCGCCTTCTCCGCGCCGGCCACCGCGATTCCGGGCGTCGTCTTCCTCGCTGGCTCGGACGGCAGCGTGATCGCCGCCTCATCGGCCAATGGCCGCATCATGTGGCGCTACAACACCAATCGCGCCTTCGACGCGGTGAACAAAGTGAGCGCGCATGGCGGCTCGATCGGCTCCGGCGGCGTCGCCGTGGCCGGCGGCATGATATTTGTCGGTTCGGGTTATTCCATTCTGGGGCCGACCTATGCGGGCAACGTGCTGCTGGCGTTCTCGACGCATTGACCTCAGGAATGTCAGCGGGCGAGGACGTCCCGCATCCTTGCGGCCGATCTTTGCGCGGCTTCGATCACGCGGGCGGGGTTCAGGGCGGTCATTCTTCCGGCGCGCTTAAGAACGCGTCCGTCGACGATTACCGTGTCCACATTGGCGGGCTGCGCGGCCTCGACCAACAGATGAGCCGGATCGTCCGCGAACAGCCCCATGTTGAGCGCGGTGGCGTCGATCATGATGATGTCGGCGCGCTTGCCTGGCGCGATGGAGCCGATTTTGTCGTCCATGCCGAGTGCGCGCGCGCCCTCGATCGTGGCACATTCGAGCAGTCGCCGCGCGGTGATGGCCAATTCATTCTTCAGCCGCCCCGTCTCGATCAGCTGGAACAGCTTCAGGACCGCAAACATATCCGCTGCGCCCCCAAGCGAACTTGAATCGACGCCGAAACCAACGCGGATATCGCCGGCTAGATAATCGCCGAGTTGCGTGATGCCGTAGCCGACTCGCAATTCGGTGAGCGGGGTCAACGCGACGGAGGCGCCAAGCTCGGCTGCGATACGGATGTCTTCGGCGGTGGCGTTGCTAAAATGGACGAGCTGGAGGTCGGGGCCGAGGTAACCGCCGTCGCGCAAGGCTTCGAAATGTGCCTTGGCGGTGATACCGCTGACATGGACGGCGAGCGGCAGTCCGAGCCGCCGTGCAGTGTCGAATTCTTCTTTCGCCACGCCCGCGTCCGGCGCCTTCAATTCGCTTTTGATTACCGTCGTGATGCCGAGAGGCCCGCGCCATGCGAGCCCGAAGCTCAGCGGCAGGTCGCCGGCGATGCCGGGCCATGCCCCGGCCAGCCTCTCGAAGGATGCGAGATCGACGGGTTCGTCCGGCAATGACCTCGTCGAAGCACCAAAGAGAAAGCGGCAGCGAATGGCGCTCTCCTTGAGCGCCCGCAGCCCGGCATCGACGAAATCGGCTCCGCGATTGTTGTGGAAGAAATCGACCGTCGTGGTGATGCCGGAATGGATCGATTCGGCCGCCCCGAGCAGCGTACCGCAATAGATGTCTTCGGGCGTATAGCGATCGCCCAGCCTGTTGCGGGTCCTGAAATAGGTCGTCTCCGGCCTATCGCCGAAGCAGCCCCGCATCTGCGAGGTCCACAAATGGGTGTGGGCATCGATCAGGCCCGGCATCACGATCATGCCGGCCCCATCGATCTCTTCGGCACCGGGCGCGGACAGGCCCTGGCCCACGGCGACGATCTCACCGCCGTCAATGTGCACGTCGCCGCGACGAATGTCTCCCAATCCGGGATCCATCGTCAGCACGTGCGCGCCGCGGATGACCAGATGGCTGCGTTCGGGAGTGTTCGCCACGACCGTGAGCCCATCAGTGAGTGAACAGCGTTTCGAAGCCGCGCACCCCGACGATGGGGCGACCGCACCTTATTCTCTCGCTGGGCCGCACTGCAGTGCAAGCTTGTCGACACAAGGTTTATGGAGCGTGGCGCCGGGTCGCAAGCCAGCCGTTCATGCTGTCGCGGCCGGCAGGCCCACGCGTCACGGCGGCATTGCCGGGCTTTCGATCCCGGCCCCCCGGCAACAGGCGAAATCGCCGTCGAGCGATTTAATAAAACTTATATATTTCAGATTGTTATGTGTACGGCTGCAGGTCGTGCGGACAGGGGGGCCGGGAGCGCCATGGCGGGGGCGAACAAGGTAAATGCCGCTATGAATGCCGGTGTCCGAAGAGACAGGATGGCCCCGCTGCACCCATTATCTATAAAGTTTACGGTTCCTTACCTGCGCTCCGGAGGGCTGCTAACATTTCCTGGGTAATAGGGGGCGGCGGGGGAACTCGGCGCATCATCGGCATGCGTGGCATTTCCCGCCGCCGACTGGCGCGGCTGACGGCGCTCTTTCTGGGCGCGAGCGCGCTCGCGGGCCCCTCGGCCTTCGCGGCGGACATCGCCTGGAACGGCACGACCGCGAGCTACGACACCGCGGGCAACTGGTCTTCCAGCACAGTCCCCGGCGCCGGCGACAACGCGATCTTTCCCGCATCGCCGACAGTGAGCGCGCTCACTCACTCCGGCTTTAGCAATCTATCGGTTGGCTCATGGACGTTTAATAGCGGCGCAACCGGCTACAACTTCACCTTCGACAATGGCTTCGGTATCTTGCATTTCGAGGGCGACGGTATCGTCGACAATTACTCCAACGCGCCGCAAATTTCGCTGAACGACGGCCTCGTCAATCTCAGGTTCGATAACAGTGCGAGCGCCAGCGACGCGGTCATAACGGAAAACAGGGGCGAGCTTGGGTTCCATGATTCGAGCACCGGCGCAACCGCCACGCTGATCGGCAACAGCGGCGCCAGCTATATACGATTTTACGACAGCTCGACCGCCGCGAACGCGACGATCGACCTCAGCAATACGGCGCAATTGGGGTTTTTCGACACGAGTACCGGCGGCGGCGCAACGGTCGTCACCGACGACAACCTCGACACCTTCGTCGATTTTAGTGGCAGCACTGGCCCCGCCGGCGATAACAAGCTCAGCGTCGGCTCGATTTCCGGCGGCGGCAGCTTCTATCTCGGCGCCAATGCCCTCACCGTCGGCAGCCTCAATACCTCGACCACCGTAAGCGGCCTGATAGCCGACTGCCTCGGCGACGAGGGAGACTGCAGCGGACCCGGCTCGCTCGTCAAGACCGGCACCGGCACGCTGACGCTGACCGGCGCCAACACCTATACCGGCGGCACAGTGCTTTCTGATGGCACGATCACGATCGGCAACAACAGCGCGCTCGGCACTGGCGACCTGTCGATGGCAGCGGGGACGACGCTATCGTTCGACGGCGACTACACGATCACCAACAACATCACGATTACAGGCGATCCGATCTTCACGCCGCCGTCGGGCCATACTGACACGATTGCCGGCGTTATCTCCGACGGTGGCGGCACGCCCGGCGTCGTGGAGATGAACGGCGCGGGCACGCTGGTGCTGACCGGCACCAACACCTACACCGGCGGCACTACCGTCGTTGAACGGCACGCTTTCGATTTCGTCGGACTCCAATATCGGCAACGGTGGCACGCTCGCGCTCGCAGGACGGCACGACGCTGGACATCACCGGCACCGACACCTTTACCCATGATATGACCATCGCCGGCACGCCCACCATCGACATCACCTCGGGCAAGACGGCGACCTGGTCCGGCCTGATCGCGGACGGCTCCAGCACGGGCAATCTCGTGGTGAGCGGAGGCGGCACTTTCGCTCCGACCGACACGTCGAACACCTATTCTGGTCCACGACGGTGGAGAACAGCAGCACGCTAGACATCGATGATGCCGGCGAGCTCGGCGATTCCATAAGCCTGAATATCGATTCCGGGGCGCTGAACTTCAGCAGCGGCGCCACGCTCGGCAGCCAGACGATCACAGAAGCCAACAGCTCAGTCGGTGGATTTCAGCGGGTCGAGCTCGGCCGGCGGCGCGACGATCAATGCCGACGGGTCTTCGCTGTTCTTCGAGGGCAGTTCGACGGCCGGCAGTTCGACGATTTCGGGCAGCGACAGCACGTTCCTGGACTTCAGCGGACAACAGCACCGGCGGTACCGCGGCGCTGACGCTCGACGGCACCAGTTCCGTCGATTTTTCCGATAGCACCGGACCCGCCGGCGACGACAAGTTCACCATAGGCTCGCTCGCCGGCGCGGGATCGTTCTATCTCGGCCACAACATGCTCAGCGTCGGGCGGCAACAACCAGTCGACCACCGTAAGCGGCGTCATCAGCGATTGCGGCAGCACAGGCTTCGACTGCAGCACTCCCTTTGGTACCGGGACGCTGATCAAGGTCGGCACCGGTACGTTGACGCTCACCGGTACCAACCTTTACACCGGCGGCACCGAGATCAATGGGGGTACGCTCAACATCAGCGCCGACAGCGGCCTTGGCGCCTCGGGCACTTCGCTCTCCTTCGACGGCGGCACGCTGCAATATGGCGCGCTGTTCACGCTCGATACGTCGCGCACGCATCACACTCAATTCCGGCGGCGGAACCATCGACACCAATGGCTTCAGCCCGACCATCGGCTCGGACATCACGGGCGGTGGCGGTCTGACCAAGACCGGCAGCGGAACGCTGACGCTGGTGGGACGGACGACTACACCGGCGGGACGGTGATCTCGGCCGGCACGCTGCAGATCGGCGCCGGTGGCACACCAGCGGCTCGGTCACTGGCGACATTACTGACAATAGCGCGCTTGCCTTCGACCGTTCAGACAGCGTGACCTCTCTCCGGCACGATTTCGGGCTCGGGCACGCTTGAACAGGCCGGCGGCGGAACGCTGACGCTCTCCGGTGCCAACGCCTACGTGGGCGGCACGACGCTGTCGTCGGGAAACATCGAGATCGGCAATGACAGCGCGCTGGGGACAGGCAGTCTGTCGATGGCGGCGGGGACCACGCTGTCCTTCAACGGCGACTATATGATCGCCAACGATATCGCGATCACAGGTGATCCCTATTTCACGCCATCATCCGGTCACACCGACACCATCAGCGGGGTCATCTCGAACGGCAGCTCGGCCGGCACGCTGGAGATGAACGGCATTGGGACGCTGATACTCACCGGTACCAACACGTACACCGGCGGGACCACGTTGTCATTTGGGACGATCAAGATCGGCAATGACAGCGCGCTGGGGACAGGCAGTCTGTCGATGGCGGCGGGGACCACGCTGTCCTTCAACGGCGACTATACGATCGCCAACGATATCGCGATCACAGGTGATCCGTATTTCACGCCACCGTCCGGCTCGACCGACACCATCAGCGGGGTGATCTCGGACGGCAGCTCGGCCGGCACGCTGGAGATGAACGGCGCAGGGACGCTGGTACTCACCGGCAACGACACGTACACCGGCGGGACGGTGATCTCGGCCGGCACGCTGCAGATCGGCGCCGGTGGCACCAGCGGCTCGGTCACTGGCGACATTACCGACAATAGCGCGCTTGTCTTCGACCGTTCAGACAGCGTGACCTCTTCCGGCACGATTTCGGGCTCGGGCACGCTTGAACAGGCCGGCGGCGGAACGCTGACGCTCTCCGGTGCCAACGCCTACGCGGGCGGCACGACGCTGTCGTCGGGAACCATCGAGATCGGCAATGACAGCGCGCTGGGGACAGGCAGTCTGTCGATGGCGGCGGGGACCACGCTGTCCTTCAACGGCGACTATACGATCGCCAACGATATCGCGATCAAGGGCGATCCCTATTTCACGCCATCATCCGGTCACACCGACACCATCAGCGGGGTCATCTCGGACGGCAGCTCCGCCGGTACGCTGGAGATGAACGGCGCAGGGACGCTGATACTCACCGGCACCGACACGTACACCGGCGGGACGGTGATATCGACCGGCACGCTGCAACTCGGCGCCGGCGGCACCAGCGGCTCGGTCACTGGTGACATTATTGACAATAGCGCGCTGGTCTTCGACCGTTCAGACAGCGTGACCTCTTCCGGCACGATTTCGGGCTCGGGCACGCTTGAACAGGCCGGTGGCGGCACGCTGACGCTCTCCGGTGCCAACGCCTACGCGGGCGGCACGACGCTGTCGTCGGGAACCATCGAGATCGGCAATGACAGCGCGCTGGGGACAGGCAGTCTGTCGATGGCGGCGGGGACCACGCTGTCCTTCAACGGCGACTATACGATCGCCAACGATATCGCGATCAAGGGCGATCCCTATTTCACGCCATCATCCGGTCACACCGACACCATCAGCGGGGTCATCTCGGACGGCAGCTCCGCCGGTACGCTGGAGATGAACGGCGCAGGGACGCTGGTACTCACCGGCACCAACACGTACACGGGTAGTACGACGATCTCATCGGGCACATTGCAGATCGGCAATGGCGGCACGACCGGCTCGATCATCGGCGGTTCCACGGGCCCGATTACGAGCAATATCACCGACAACGGCGCGCTCGTCTTCGACCGCTCCGACGAGGTGACGTATGGCGGCGAGATTTCCGGCTCGGGCTCGCTCGAGCAAGCGGGTGGCGGAAAATTGATACTGGAAGGCACGAACACCTATCGCGGCGGTACGGTGATCTCATCTGGAACTCTACAGGTCGGATATTATGGTAACGCCTCCATAACCGGGAACATCCTCGACGATGGTGCTCTCATATTCTTGCGCAGCGGCATTCTCGACTATGGCGATGTAATCTCCGGTACAGGGACACTGACGCAGTCAGAAGGGAAACTGGTACTCACCGGCGCCAACACGTACACCGGCCTCACAACCGTCAACGGAGGTACGCTTCAGATCGGCGATGGCGGGAAGACCGGCTCGATTGTGAGCGACATATTCGTGGACCGTTACGCCCTGATCTTCAATCGCTCCAATACCTCTATCTACGGGGGCAATATTACCGGCACTGGCAGTCTTACTCAGGCAGGTACCGGCACCTTGATCCTGACCGGTGACGTCTCGACCAGGGGGCTCGCAACCGTCAGCGCCGGGACACTCCAGATCGGCAACGGTGGTACGACGGGTGCATTTGACGATGGCATTGATGATTTTGGTTCTGTGGTGTTCGACCGTTCTGACACCACTACGTACCCATGGTCGATCGATGGCACGGGCTCGGTCACCCAAGCGGGAACGGGCACGCTCGTTATCACAGGTGACTTATACCAGTCAGGCGGAACGATCATCAGTAATGGCACCCTGCAGATTGGTAGTGGCGCGTATACCGGCTATATAAGCGGACATATCATAGACAAAACGGCACTCGTATTCGATCGTATCGACGCCTACACCTTTGACGGTACGATCTCCGGCAAGGGGACGTTTGCCCAGATAGGTGATGGCACGATCACTTTGACGGGAACGAATACCTATACTGGTGGGACGGCGATCAGCGCGGGCGCCCTGCAGCTCGGCGACGGTGGCACTACCGGCTCGATCACTGGCAATGTCGTTGACAATGCGGCACTGATCTTCGACCGCTCCGACAATGTGACCTATTCAAAAGTCATATCTGGTACAGGCACGCTGACGCAGGCCGGCAGCGGAATCTTGATTCTGACCGGCACCGACACCTACAGCGGCGGCACGACAATCTCGGCAGGCACGTTGCAAATTGGCCATGGTGGCACCAAAGGTTCGGTCATCGGCGACGTCACCGACAATGGGGCGCTGGCCTTCGACCGTTCCGATGACGTCGCCTATTCTGATACGATCTCTGGCACGGGTTCGCTGACAAAGAGGGGTGACGATACGCTTACGCTGAGCGGCGCCAACACCTATGGCGGCGGGACGACGTTGTCGTCCGGCACGATCGAGATCGGCAACGCCAGCGCGCTTGGCACCGGCAGTCTGTCGATGGCGGCCGGCACTACGCTGTCCTTCAACGGCGACTACACCATCTCGAACGACATCGCGATCACGGGTGATCCGTATTTCACGCCACCGTCGGGCTCGACCGACAGCATTAGCGGGGTCATTTCGAACGGCAGCTCGGCCGGCACGCTGGAGATGAACGGCGCGGGGACGCTGGTACTCACCGGCACCAACACGTACACAGGCGGGACGGTGATATCGACCGGCACGCTGCAACTCGGCGCCGGCGGCACCAGCGGCTCGGTCATCGACAACATCACGGACAACGGCGCGATCGTATTCGATCGTTCCAACGATCTGACCTATTCCAATGTCGTTTCCGGCTCCGGCTCGCTGACGCAGCAGGGCGCCGGCAAGCTGACGCTGACCGCGACGAATACCTACACGGGTGGCACCGCGATTTCAGCCGGCACTTTGCAACTGGGAAGCGGCGGCACGGGCGGATCGGTCAAGGGCGACATCGATGACAACGGCGCGCTCATCTTCGATCGTTCCGACAAAGCGACCTATTCAGAGGTGATTTCGGGTACTGGCACGCTCGAGCAGGCCGGCAGCGGCGACCTTATCCTCACGGGCACCAGCACGCTGACCGGCGCCACAACGGTCGCGGCCGGCACGCTGTCGGTGAACGGCTCAATCGCATCCAGTCCGGTCACCGTGGATTTGGGTGCGACGCTGGGTGGCACCGGCACGGTTGGCCCGACCACGGTCAAGCCGGGCGGTATACTTTCGCCGGGCAATTCCATCGGCACCATCCACGTCAAAGGAAATCTCAAGCTCAATTCCAACTCCCTATATT
Source organism: uncultured Pseudomonadota bacterium (assembly GCA_963775165.1). Lineage (GTDB taxonomy): Bacteria > Pseudomonadota > Alphaproteobacteria > Micropepsales > Micropepsaceae > Rhizomicrobium. The sequence continues at coordinate 303,678 of CAVZHX010000008.1, forward strand.
TGGTGGAAGTCTCGCCGAGCGTTGCCGACGAGACCCTGGCGACCGGCACGGCAAATATCGCGGGCAAATTGGTGGCCGAATTCCAGACCGGAACTTACACGGCGGGCACCACATATACGCTGATCAATTCGACGGGCAGGCGGAGCGGCAAGTTCACAAGCGCAACGACATCGAACGTTCCCTTGGGCCTGACGGCGAGGGTGAGCTATGACGCGCATGACGTGTTCCTCACGCTGTTGGCAGGCACGCCGCCGCCACCGCCACCGCCGATCGACCCCAACGGGGGCCAGATCTATGCGAGCGTACGCACGGCATTCATCGAGGACGAACGGCTGATCCGCAATGCCGTTCTGGGTCACATGCTTACCCCCGACGACGGTGTCTGGATCTGGGGCGAAGGCTTCGCTGCCTATGGCAAGCTGGAAAGTGCGGGCGCCGCCGACGATTTGCAGCACAATCATGCTGGCGGCATCGCTGGCATTGACATGCCGCTGGGTGACGGCTTCCGGGCTGGGATTGCCGGCGCCTACACGGGCTACAAGATCACGGTGCCTGCGCTTGCGAGCAGCGCAGTGGGCCACAGCGGCCACTTGGTCGGATACGCGGGCTGGAGTGATGGAACATATGCGCTGCGCGGCGGCGTGGAACTGGGCTGGGGCGCCCACGACGTGGCGCGGTACGTTTCACTCGTTTCTGAAACCGATAGCGGTCACCAGACCGGCACCACCCAACAGTTGTTCGCCGACGCGGGCACTCGCATCCGGACCAGCGGTGCCATCTTCGAACCGCATGCCGATCTTGTCTGGATACGAGCATCGGGCGGCGCCTTCCACGAAACCGGCGGTACGCTTTCTAGCCTGTCCGGTTCGGCTGCCAGCATTTCGGCCACCTATGGAATTCTGGGTATCCGCGCGCTCGCCAACGAGATTGAACTGGGTGGGGTCAGCGTTGCCCCGCGCCTCGATCTCGGCTGGCAGCACACCTTCGCTGTGGTGCAGCCGCATCAGAGCCTCACCATCAACAACACTGGCGTGTCGGCCGTCATCGTAGGGCTGCCACTCGACACCAATGCCGCGACGGCCCAGCTTGGCACGGACGTTGCCTTTACGCCGAACCTGAAACTCTATGTCGGCTATGACGGCCTGGTGTCCGACCGTTCATGGGACAACGCCGTGATCGCACGGCTGCGCTGGGATTTCTGAGGACCTCAGGCGCGCCGGCCGGGAATTTGGAACGGATTCCCGGCCGCCCGCCGCGACTGTCTATTCCTGATCTCGAACCGTCCTGGCTTGGCAGTTTGAAGACGATCACGGTCTCGCCCCCCGCCGGGCTCTTGATTTCCGGCACGAACCCGCCGCTGCCGGCATCGTAAGACCCACCGCCGCCGCTGACGATCGCGACATATTGCTGGCCGTTGACGCGATAGGTAACGGGCGTCGCGCTTGGCGGCGCATTGAGCCGTGTCTGCCAGAGGATGTCGCCCGTTTCAGCGTCATAGGCGCGGAAATAGCGGTTCTTGTCGCCGCTGAAGATCAGCCCGCCGGCCGTCGCAAGCATCGAGCTGGCCAGGGGTGCGCGCTGGCGGCGCTGCCAGATGAGCTGCTTGGTCTCCATGTTGACCGCTTCGATACGTCCGAATTTTCCGTCGCTGTCGGGTCTGAGACGCGTGGTCATGCGCATGTCAGTGCCGCCCTTGGCGGTGGCTTCGGGGCTTTGCGGCTCGAAGCTGTACGTCCCGCACTGCTCGATCAGCGGCACATAAAGGATGTGAGTCTGCGGGTTGTAGGCCGTCGCAGGCCAGCTTCTCGCACCGCTGGAATTGGGGCAGATCAGCGCCGGCTCACCGCCTTTGAGCTTGGGCTCGAGCGTTGGATTGATCTTCTTCTCGCCGGTTTTGGGATCGATGCCAACCACAAGATTTTGTAGGCCCATGTCCTTGGAGAATTCGTAATGGCCGTTCTTGCGGTTGAGCGCGTCGAAGAGGGCGATCTTGCCGGCGGTGACGACCATGTCGGTCGGCTTGCCGTTCACCGGCAGCGTCATCAGCGTCTGTTCGAACACCCAGTCCAGATCCCAGACATCGCGATGCACGTGCTGGAAATACCATTTGAGCTTGCCGGTATCGGCGTCAAGAGCCACCGTGGCATCGGTGAAGAGCCCGTAATTGCTCGGTCGCGTCTTGGGATTGGGGATCAGCAGTGTCGAGGTGTCGTAAGTGTTGCCGATGCCGAAATAGACCAGATCCAGATCCGGGTCATAGCTGCCGGTTGTCCACACGCCGCCGCCGAAGCGCTCGTCGTTGGGATGGCCATTCCAGCTGTTTCCGCCGACCTCGCCCTGCTGCGCCAGCGTATGGAAGCGCCAATCCTCCTTGCCGGTCTGCGCGTCGAGGCCGACGATGAAATCGCCGCCGCGACCGTTGGATGTCCCCAGGCTCACGCCGATGATGATCTTGCCATGCGCGACGATGGGCCCGCCGTCCATGTGGTAGGCGATGCCTTCGAACTGGCCGGTGTGATCGCGTTGTTCGGAACTCAGGACCTCGTGGTCCCACACTACCTTGCCCGTTTTCACGTCGAGGGCCACCACATGGCCGTCGGCGGTGGGAGTGATGAGTTCATTCTGATAGATCGCTAGCGTTTTGATGCGCCAGCCGCGCCCGGCGTTCAAGGTCGCCGAGTTGTTTGGCATGGGGCGGATATATTGCCAGAGTAGAGTGCCTGTCGTTGCATCGAGCGCCTCGACCGTGGTGGCGCTTTCGACGAAGAGCACGCCGTCATGAACGATCGGCGTGGTTTCGTTGTGGCTGAGCGGCAAGGACCATTCCCAAGCCACGTGCAGGTTCTTGACATTGTCCTTGTTGATCTGGTCGAGCGGGCTGTAGCCGGTGCCATCATATGTGCGCCGCCACATCAGCCAGTCGGCGGGGGATGGCTGAACGAGCATGGCGTCTGTCACTGGTGTGAGCGCGTCGAGCATCGCCTTCTGCTGCGCCATCGCGGCGGCGTAAATGGCGTCCTCGGTGCCTGGCAGGGCGCGCCGGCGGCTGGCCAGTCTCTGTTCATCGATTTGTTGCTGGTTGACCTGCGCGGCTGCAGGCGCTGCCTGCGCTGCCGCTGCGGTCTGCGTCGTAGCGGAGCCGCCGCCATTCGCCTGAAGAATGTAATCCTCGATGTCTGCGTAGGTCTGGCTGTCGAGTGTTCCCTGGGCGCCCGGCGGCATCATGGTGGTGATGTAAGACAAAAGCGCGTCTGAAGGTTGGCTGCCCCATTTGTCCTTGAACGTGGCGCCTTGCAGCGCGGGCGCGAAATTGGTGCCCCGAAGATCGCCGCCATGACAGGTCGCGCAATTGGTTCCGAAGGCAGTCTTGCCCTGCGCGGCCTGTTCGGCGGTGAAACTCGGCGCCGCCGCGAAGATTCCCTGTGCCCAGGCCGCGGTGGCGAGTGCCGTCGTCAGCACAGTGGTGCAGCCCAAGGCGTAGAGGCTCCGTCGCAGCGATTTGGTGCGCGTCACGCAACCCTTTTTATCTCCTTGAAACATATGAATTTTCCTCCCCCAAAGGATTCTTTTGCCGTCCGCTGGCCAAGACCATCCGCCGAGCGCGCAAAGGAATCACACAAAAAGAAGACCCGCACAACAGACATCCCGGGACCAATTCGCCGTCGGCCGTGCCGCCCATCAGGCAAGCGGGCGCGTCCATTGGAAGAATTCGCATAAAAATTGGCGAAATTGCCGCGTGCCCGTTTCATCGCGCTGCAAGGCGCCGGGTCCAGAATTGCGTCATACGACCCGGTGCAGGAGCGCGGCGAACGCGCGCGAGAGCCAACGGAAGCGACGACGACAATGTACGTTCTGGTATTGGCGTCCCAAAAGGGCGGATCTGGAAAGTCGACACTGTCCGGCCATCTGGCGGTCGAGGCGATGAATGCCGGCGTGGGACCGGTTGCGCTGATCGACACCGATCCGCAAGGCAGCCTTTCGCATTGGTGGAACGCGCGCGCCGCCCAGGAGCCGTTCTTCGTCAAGGTGGGGCTGCTCGATCTGGGCGAAGCGCTGAAACGCCTGGAGTCAGTCGGCGTGCGGCTTGCGGTCATCGATACGCCGCCGGCGATCACCGATTCGATCTCGCGTGTTATCTCCCATGCCGACCTCGTGATCTTGCCTACGCGACCGAGCCCGCACGATCTCAGGGCCGTCGGCGCGACCGTCGACATTGCGGACCGTCACGGCAAGCCATTGTTGTTTGTGGTCAACGCCGCCACGCCGCGCGCACGCATTACCGGGGAAGCCGCCGTTGCCCTGTCGCAGCACGGTACGGTCGCGCCCGTCACCATTCACCATCGCGTGGATTTTGCCGCCTCCATGGTGGACGGGCGGACAGTCGGCGAAGTGGTGGCGAAATCGGCCTCGGCGAAAGAGATCCGCGAGCTCTGGATCTACGTGCAGGGCCGGCTTGCCCGTCTGAAGAAGGATGCGGCGCTGACGCCGGAATTCGTGCCACAAGGCTTCGCCATAAGCGGTCTGTCGTCCGCCGACGCTCGCGATGCGGCCGAGGAGACTGTGGAGCAGCGGGAAGACTTGTCGCCGCCGCCGTCACTGTCACCGCCGCAGCCACCGTTACCGTCGCCGCCGCCGCCCTTTCCCGACGAACAGCTCTATATGGGGCCGGAGCGGCGGACCGGCCTCGATCGCCGCCGCACTTTGAGCGAAGCGCCTGGCGGTATGAACCGGCGGGCGCAGCCATTCGGTCGCCGCAGCACTGATCGTCCACTCTAGTCCGTCGATGGGGGCTACTATTGAGTTCCGCAAAATTCTCTTCGATCACTGCTGACCTGCTGGCGCGCAAAGGCGAAGCCACGCCGTCGTTGGCCACGCTGCCGGCTCGGACGGCTTCGATTGCGAATGGGACGCCATCCTTTGCCCGGCAGCCGTCGTCCGCCCACGCCGAAGCGCGCAAACCACCCCAGCAGCCGTTGCGCGCGGCCGTCCCGCCGGAAGGCCCTGCGACCCGGGACAAGCTGCGCCGCATCATGGTCACGCTGACCGCCGATGAATTCGAAAAGCTCGGCATCGCAGCAATCAAGATGGGTAAGACCCGGCATGAGATCGTGCGCAATGCGCTGGACGCCCACATCCATCTGCTAGCCGACGAATTGCCGCGGCCGTGCAATTGCATGATGGAGAACGGCTGCTGCAGCGAGACGGCGCCAGAGCTCCGCCAACGGCGCTGAGCCTGGCGCAGCAAAGTCCGCTCACTTCTCCCGCATGCCGCGGTGGAACACGTCCGTGAGCGGTTCCAAAAGATAATCCAGCGCGGTGCGCGAGCCAGTATTGAGGGCGACTTCCACCGGCAGGCCCGGGATCAGCTTGGCGTTCGGATAATCCTTGATCTGGCTGCGGTCGACGGTGACGGTGACCTTGAAATAGGCTTGGCCCGTGCGCTGATCGACAAGGCGGTCGGCGGAGACATCGCTCACCTCGCCATTGATTATCGGCAAGCGCCGTTGCTGATAGGCGCTGAGATTGACGCTCGCCGTCATCCCGGCGTGAACCCCGTCGGCGTCTTGCGGACGGACGCGAGCCTCGACCTCGAGGGTGTCTTCCTGGGGAACGATTTCCATCAGCGTCTGGCCCGGCTGCACCACCGCGCCGGTGGTGTGGATGGCCAACTCCACGATCCGTCCCGCGACGGGTGCGCGAATGTCCAGTCGCGCCAGCACGTCGCGCGCGGCTTGGATGCGATCAAGCAGGTCGAAGCGTTTCGTCTGCACGTCACGGAGGTCCTTGACCACATCACTCAAATGCTGGTCCTTGAGATTCATGATCTGCAATTCGTTCTCGCCCGAAGCGAGCTCAGTTTGCGCGATCTTCTCCACGAGTTGGCCGTGCTGGCCGGAAAGGTCGGCAGACTGCCGTTGCAGCGCCAGAAGCTTCGGCAGCGTGGAAAGCCCCTTGTTGTAGAGCATCTGCACGCTCTGGGTTTCGCGCTCGACCAGCGCCATCTGCTGTTCGACGGATTGCTCTTCGCTTTTCAGGCCGGCCACGATCCGGCCGTTCTCCTCCGAGCGCTTGACCAGGATGTCCACCTGCTTGGCCAATGTCTCCCGCCGTGTCTCGAAGGCGCTCTGCTCGCCCGCCATGGCCGCGGCCGCTTTGGGATCGTTACGGCTCGCAACAAGGTCCTGTGGAAATGCGATGGCGTCACGTCCGTCGCGTTCGGCGGTAAGACGAGCCTCCTGCGCCGCAAATGCATCGTTCTCTCCATTCAGCAGCGCCAGATTTGCCTTGGCCTGGGTGTCGTCGAGCCGGACCAGCAACCCGCCGGCCTTGACGCTCTGGCCGTCGTTCACCGCCACCTCGCGCACGATCCCGCCCTCGAGGTGCTGGATGGCCTTGCGGTGGGATTGGACGACGATGACGCCAGGGGCCATGATCGCGCTGTCGAGAGGCGCCAATGCGCCCCAACCGAAAAAGGCGACGACGAATAACAGGATCACCAGCCGGCCAATGCCAACGATCCTGCGGGTGCTCATGAATTCGACATCGGCTTCGGCTGGCGCCTCCGCCGGCGACAGCATCTCGCGCGCCCAGCGGAGCGCGAGATGCGCGCCGGATTTGAGAGCTGGCCAGGAAAGCCCCATCTGCCTCTTGAGCGGAGGGCCGAGGCGGTCGTCGCCGCTGCCGGTTGCGTCCGTCATGACGGGATCTCCGAGATGCCGGATTCGCCCTGGTTGCCCGACTTTGCCGATGCGAGCGGCACGACATTGGCTGTGCTTTGCACGGCGCTGCGCTTGGCGAAGCGTTGCACGATCTCCGCACGCGGCCCGAACGCTTCGACCGTGCCGTTGGCGCGCAGGACCAGAATCTTGTCGACGTTCTGAAGGATGCTCGGACGATGCGCGACGACGACGACGGTCACCTCCCGGGCCTTCAGCTCCGCAAGTGTGGCAACCAAAGCCTCCTCGCCGATACTGTCGAGATTGGAATTGGGTTCATCCAAAGCCACGAAACGCGGATCGCCATAAAGCGCGCGGGCAATGCCGACGCGCTGGCTCTGGCCGCCCGAAAGGCTGTGGCCGTAATCGCCGATCTCGGTGCCATAGCCCTTGGGCAGGGATAGGATCATCTCATGGGCGCCGGCGCGCTGCGCCGCGTGCACCACCAGCTCCGGATCGCCATCGGTCATGCGGGCGATGTTTTCGCGAACCGTGCCGGCAAACAATTCCACATCCTGCGGAAGATAGCCGATGTACTGGCTCAAGACCGCCCTGGGCCAGGCATGGATGTCGGCACCGTCGAGCCTTACCACGCCGCCAGAGCAGGGCCATGCACCAATCATGAGCCGCAACAAGGTCGACTTGCCCGAGGCCGAGGGGCCCACGATGCCAAGGGACTCACCTGCCCCGATTTCGAAGCTGATATTGGCCAGCACCACCTTGCGCGTCGCCGGGACCATGTAATGCACGGATGAAATTTGCAGCCGTCCATCCGGCGGGGGCAGCGGCATGCCCTCATCGCGCGCCGGCGCATGGGCAAGGAGGCTCGTGAGCCGGTGCCAAGCCAGCCGCACGGCCACGATGCTCTTCCAGGTGGAGACGATGCCCTCGATCGGTGCCAAAGCGCGTGCGCCAATGATCGATGCGCCGATCATGATACCGCCGGTCGCCTTGAAGTTGAGGATGAGATAGGCGCCGGCTCCAAGCAGGATGATCTGGATCAAGAGGCGCACGAAGCGCGACAGCGATGTCAGCCGGCTGTCGCGGTCGGACGCCACTGTGCCCACGGACTGGGATTCGACCCATTGCCCGCGCCAGCGCGCGACGAAGGCGCTGGACATTCCCATGCCCTCGAGCACGTCCGAATTGCGCAAACCATCCTCTGCGAACTCGTGGGCTCGGGCAGAAAGTTGCAGCGAGCGGCGCACCTGCGGATCGTTGGTGCGCTGATTGATCAGCGCGATGGTCACGAGGACGCCACCGCCGACGATCACGATAACGAGGAACAAAGGATTGAGGAGCGTGAGCACGACAAGATAGATGACGATGAACGGCGCATCCATCAGTGTGCCGAGCGCGGGGCTGCCTATGAAATTGCGGATGGATTCGACATCACGAAGTCCGAAGCGCGCCGTTGCGGCGCCGTTTTGCGACGATACCGCCACCATCGCGCGCAGTACGATCGGTGACAACCTGTTGGCGACCCGCATGCCGATACGCGATAGCAGCCGAAGCCTAAGCGAATCCAGGGCGCCGAAGACGGCCAGAGCGACCGTGGCAATCACGGTCAGCAGGAGCAGGGTATCGAGGCTGCGGCTGGAGAGGACGCGGTCGTAAACCTGCAGCATGTAGAAGGACGTCGTCAGCGCGAGCAGGCTCATGGCCGCACTGAACACGAAGGCGGCCCCAAATAGCGGCTTGTTGGCTGCGAGCGCCGCCATGAGTTGGCCGGGCCGACCCGCCTCGGACGCCAATGCCGGGGAATTGACGTTTGCCATCGCTCAATCACCCAAGCCGAACCACGCATCGGCATTCTCGTCGAAATGCTTCTGCGGGTCGTAATATTTGACGTGCAGGCCAAGAGTGCGGGCGGTAAGCGAGCCCGTGGCCGCCAGCAGCCGGTAAGCGGCAACCATGCTGTCGTGGTGCGAGCCTACGGTCGCGATCTGGGCACTAAACAGCTCCTCCTGCGCGTTCAGGACGTCGAGGACCACACGTTCGCCGCCTTCCTGTTCCTGCTTGACGCCTTCGACCGCACTTTGATCGGCCACGAATTGCGCCTGGTTGGCGGCAGCAGCGGTCTGCGCGGAACCCAGTGCCTGCCAGGCGCTGTCCACCTCCTGCCGGATGTCGCGTTCGGTCCGGACTGCGGCAAGTTCATATTGGCGCCGCACGTCCTTGGCGCGCCGTACCGCGGCCTCGTCGCCGCCGCCCTGATAGATCGGCACCGTCACCTGACCGAGAACGCTGAGAACCTGCTGCCGGCTCTTGGTGGCGAAGATGTTCGTGCCTGCGGCATCTTTGAGATACTGGTACTGGCCGGAAATCGAAACTTGCGGCAAGAGCGCACCCGCGGCGTCGTCCACCGCATAGTCGGCCGCCTTCATGGTATCCCTCGCGGCCAGAAGATCGGGGTGCTGACGCAGCGCGATTGCCAGCGCGGCGTCCTCGCTTTGCGGCAGCGGGGGGATGTCGCTGACATCCTCGAGCGTTTCGGCGGGCCGTCCGATTACATTCTGAAAACCTGCTTCGCTCGACGCGAGCTGGCCGCGCGCCACGGCCAGATCGGCTTTCGCCCGGGCCAGGCGTGCTTCGGCCTGCAAGGCATCGGTCCTGGTCACGGCGCCGGCGGCGAGCTGTGTGCGAACGGCATCGAGTTCGCTCTGCAGTGCCTGGATATTCTGCAGATTGACGCCCAGATTTTTCCTGTCGCGCACGACATTCATATACGCGCTGACGGCCGCCAGAAGGACCGATTGCTCTGCGCTAATCAGCTGATCGCGGCCAGTGCGAACCTGCGCCATGGCCTGGCCGACCTCAGCGAAGGTGCGGCCGCCGCGAAACAGCGGTTCGGTGATCGTCACCTGGCCGATCAGCGGATGGCTATTGAATGCGCTGGCGATGCCGCTGACGGTTGCGCGCTGTACGCCGTACGATCCGGAGAGGTTCACACTCGGCCGCCAGCCGGCGTCGGCCTCGGCCACGCCCTGGTCCAGGGCCTCGAGCTGGGCGCGCTGCTGTTGCAACTGGGGATTGGTTTCGTAGGCGACCGAAAGTGCATCGGCGAGCGTGAAGGGTGCTGCACAAGCAGGTAAGCTCGCGCAAAGGCCGAAGGTGATCGCGAAGCATCCAGCCGCCAGCCCCACGCGCTTCGATGGATTCGGATGCGCGCACTGCGCTCCGGGCGCCAGCGTCTCATCGACAGCCATCGCCTGAGCGGCACGAAGGATACGCCTCTTCACCCCCATACCCAAATCGACACCCACAAGCTTTTATATGGGCAGCTGTCAGCCGAGCGACTGCATGACTGTTACAGCCAGCGAGTCGAATTCCTGGCCCGAGCCGTTCACTGGACGCAACGGCCAAGCATTTATTCTTACCATTTTATTACCGGCACTGAAAGGTGACCGGGGCCGACCCGGCCCGAATAGCCGCACCGATGATGGCACCGCTTTCGGTCGGCGGGCAAGGTAGAGCGCATCCGATGCTTAGCGGGCGTGTCGCCGAATCCGCTCGGGAGAGCCCCGAGCTGGGTCCGCGCCGGCGTAGACGCAAGGGTGGCGCCGTGGCGGTATTGTTGTAGATTGCGGCCCCAGAGGCGGGTGTGCTGCGTCACCTGCGAGACAATTACGGGGCGGAAGCATGGCAGACGAAGAACCAACCGACGACGGTGCGGCACGGAAGATCGGCCGGCGCGGCTTCCTGAAGGGAACAACGGCGGCCGGTGCCGCCGCCTTCGGCGCCCCCCTCGTCGCGGGCGCTCGCAAAGCCGCCGCCCAGGATTCCGCGCCGCCGAAGGCGCCGCTGCGCCCCTCGCGTCTCGATGAAGGCCTGGGCCCGCATCCCGACGAGAACTCGCTGCTTTCCAGCGCCGGCAGCGACTACATGATCGACGTCCTGCGCAAGACCGGCATCGAACGCATGGCCTTTGTACCCGGCGACACATTCAAGGGCCTGCATGAGTCGCTGGTCAATTACGGCATGCTCACAGATCCCAAGATGGAATATACCGCGGTCAATCACGAGGAGGCCGCCGTCGCCTTCTGTCACGGCTATGCCAAGGTCGCCGGTAAGCCCGCCGCTTGCTTGATGCACGCCGCTGTCGGTCTCACCCACGGCTCGATGGCGATCTACAATGCCTGGGCGGACCGCGTGCCGATCTTCTGCATGGTCGGCGCGCGCATCTATTCGGCCGAGCGCGGCGGCTATGTCGACTGGGCCCATGCCGCCTTCGACGATCCGGCGCTGGTGCGTGAGTTCACCAAATGGGACAACACGCCGCTGACGTTGGAGGATTTCGGCAACGCCGCGGTGCGCGCCTACAAATTCGCGATGACGCCGCCCTATGGCCCGGTGCTGCTCGCCGTCGACATGACGCTGCAGGAAAATCCGATGCCGGGCGACACGCCGCCGCCCATTCCCTTCCTGCCGGACTCGACACCGCCCGCCGGCGACGAAGCGGCCGTCAACGAACTGGCCAAGATGCTGGTCGAGGCCGAGCATCCTGTGATCGCCGCAGACCGCGCAGCGCGGACGCCCAAAGGGCCTGGCACTGATGATCGAGCTGGCAGAGGCGTTGCAGGCGCCGGTCGTCGATTCCCATGCCCGCTTCAATTTCCCATGGCGCCACCCGCTCAATCAGAGCATGCGGCAGGGCCCGACCGTGGCTGAGGCCGATCTCGTCCTCGGCCTCGAGATGACCGATTTCCACGGCATCATCGGCCGGCTGCCGAAGCAGGTGAAACGGATTTCGATCACCTCCGAAGACCTCTTCTTCAAGTCCAACTATGGCGACTATCAGCATTTCGCCGACGTCAACATGGCGATCGAGGCCGACGCCGAGGCCACGCTTCCGGCGCTGATCGAAGCCGTGCGCCGGTCGACGCCGCAGAACCGAAAATCCGCATTCGAGGCGCGCGGCAAAAAGCTCGCCGAAGCGCATATGGCGGCGCTCGAAGCTTCGCGGCGGGCCGCTGCGGTCGGGATGGGACGAGCAGCCGATCTCGGTCGCCCGCATGTGCCAGGAGATCTACGCGCAGATCAAGGATGAGGACTGGGCGATCGTCAACGGCACCATCTTCCAGAACAACTGGCCACAGCAGCTCTGGCATGCCGACAAGCATTATCAATATATCGGCGATGCCGGCGCCTATGGCCTGGGCTATCTGCCCGGTGCCGCGATGGGAGCTGCGACGGCGCATTCGAAGCACGGCCGCCTTGCGGTCGCAATCGGCGGCGACGGCGATCTGATGTTCTCGCCGGCGGTCCTGTGGGCCGCCGCGCACAATCGCATCCCGATCCTCTATGTCGTTCACAACAACCGCGCCTATTTCAACGAGATCATGGCGCTGCAGCGCATCGCCAACCGGCGCAGTCGCGGGATCGAGCGCACCACCATCGGCAATGTGCTGACCGAGCCCACAATCGATTATGCGACGCTGGCGAAATCGATGGGGGTGGCGGGTTTCGGTCCCGTCACCGATCCGAAGGATCTGGGGCCGGCGCTCAAACAGGCCGTCGCGCTCGTCAAGAAGGGCGAGCCGGTGGTTGTCGATGTCGTGGCCCAGGGCCGATAGGGGAGGAACGCGATGTCTCGTTTTATGCTTTCAGCCTGCCTGATCGGTGCGTGTTTTCTTCTGTCGGTGCCGGCGCTTGCCCAGTCCTCAAGCGGGGATGCGACGAAGGGCGAACAAATCTTCATGACCCATGGCTGCTACGAGTGCCACGGCACGCAAGGCGCCGGCGGTGGCATTGCCGGTCCGCGCATCGCGCCAAGTCCGCCGTCGCTGGCCATTGTCACCGCGCAGCTACGCCATCCGGCGAGACGGATGCCGCCCTATTCCGCCAAGGTCATATCCGACACGCAGATCGCCGATATCTACGCCTATCTGAAGAGTATCGCGCCGGGCAGACAGGCCTCGGAGATTCCGCTCCTCAATCAGTAACCGCGATCACTCATAGGACTTGACCGGCAACGGACGGTTGTCGCGGTAGAAGCCATTCCTGTTCGGCATCTTGATCTTGGGCAGCGACTTGGCGTCCATCACGGTCGCCGTAGAGATAATCTGGCCCTTGCCGAGAATATAGGCGACCAGCGAATAGACCTCGTCCGGTTTGAGCGAAGAGGGCGAGGTGAGCGGCATCGCCCGGTTGATATAGTCGTAGAGCGTCGACGCGTAGGGCCAATAGCTCTCGACCGTCTTGATCGGTTTCGATGTGTTGAGCGTGCCGCGACCGCCGATCAGCGCCGGGCCGCCTTCCGCCAGCGCCGGGTTGTGTCCGCCCTTCAAGTCCGAGCCGTGGCAGGCCGAGCATTGCGCGGCATAGATCTGCTCGCCTTTCGCATAGGTGCCGCTGCCCGCCGGCAGGCCGGTGCCATCGGGCCGCACATCGATATCCCAGGCGTCGATCTCGGCCTTGGTCGCCGCTGTGCCGAAGGGATACTGGCTCGCCGGCGGATAGCCGCTCTGCTGGGCCAAAGCGACAAGCGGCGCTGCGATGACGGCCAAAGCCAGCACCGCGCCGGCCACAAGGAGTTTTCTCTCAGGCCATGAGGACATTGCTGACACTCCCGTCCGCGGCGATTTTCCAGCTCTGGATGCCGTTGTAGTGATAGGTGGGGCCGACGCCTTCGGTGGCCATGAGGAATTGCTTGGTCGGCTGGATGTAGCCGGTTTCGTCCGTGGCCCGGCTTTCGATTACGGCCTCCTTGCCGTCCCAGAACCAGGGGAAGCGGAAGCGCACATGCGCTTTGGGCAGCACCGGTTCCTGCAGGGCGGCGAGCGCCCAGCTCTTGCCGCCGTCGGTCGTCACTTCGACATGGCGGATCGGCGCCGCGTCCTGACCATGCCAGCCCCGTGATCTCGTAGAAGCCGGGGCCGGGCAGCGCCATGCCGCCGGAGGGGAAGGTGATGACGGACTTGGCCTCCATCACGAAGGTGAACTGCCGCGCCTTGCCGGTGAGAGTGATGAGATCGGTATATTTGGAGGTCTCCTCGCGCGTCATGAACGGCTTGTCGCCGACCTTGAGCCGTCTCAGCCATTTGATGTTGGCGTTGCCTTCCCAGCCGGGAAGGATGAGCCGCATCGGATAGCCGTTCTCCGGCCGCACCGCCTCGCCGTTCTGCGCATAGGCGACGAAGGCATCGTCCATCATCTTGTCGATCGGAATGCTGCGCGACAGCAAAGCGCCGTCGGCGCCTTCGGCCAGCACCCAGGCTACGCCGTCCTTGATGCCGACCTGGGAGAAGAGCGTCGTCAGCTTGACGCCGGTCCATTCCGAGGTGCTGGTGAGTCCATGAGCTTCCTGCACGGTCTTGGGGCGGGCGCTGTGCGCCGTGCCGCCCGAATTGCCCGAGCATTCGAGGAAGAGTATCCGCGAGATCGAGGGAAATCGCTTCAAATCCTCCAGCGTATAGATCATCGGCTTGTCGACCATTCCGTGGATCAGAAGCCGGTGCGTGCGCGGGTCGATGGTGGGAATGCCGGCATGATGACGTTCATAATGCAGGCCCGACGGCGAGATGATGCCGCTGAAGGCCTGCAATGGCGCAAAGCTGTCCGTTCCCGGCGCGGTCGGTTGGCGCAGCACCGTCTCGAATTGCGAACGCAGGCCATACCCGCCATCGGCACCGGCTGGCCGGCCGGGTCCGCTCCAGGAGGGATTGAGCACCGGCCATTCGGCAGCGCCCGCAGGCGCGGCGGCCTCGGCACGCGAGGCCGGGAGCGTCGCCACAGCGGCGGCAGCAGCCAGAAGCCCGCTGCCCTTCAAGACCGCCCGGCGATCCGCCCGCGGAAACATGCCATCCTTGCAGGGGCAATCCTCCTCTGGCGGTCGGCCGCTCCGAGCCTCGCTGGATTGGGAACGGCTACTCTGTCGGTTCGGCTGGTCCATATCGGCCCCCTTGTCCGCTGGGCTTGCCGCCCATGCGCCATGTATCGAGTCTCGGACACTGTAGCACGGCAGGCGGCGCTTAGGCGGCACAGCTTCACTATTTCGCAAACCGGGCCGTCATGCTTAGGATGACCGCGCGGTCATCGCCTTTGGGCCCGGGACCACGCCGGATTTGGCGGCGTAGGGCATATCATTCGACACGAACCAAGTTTGAGAGACGACCAGATGACAAAAAAGATCGGGCGGGGAGTGGGACGGACAATCGCTGCGGCGGCGCTGGCGGCGGTTTTAGGGATCGCAATGGGTGGCGTGGCCTTGGCGGCCGGCTCGAACATGGAATGGCCGACCTATGGCGGCGACTACGCCAATACCCGCTATCTGCCGCTCCACCAGATCGATGCGACGAACGTGAACAAGCTCGCGCCCGTCTGGATCTTCCAGACCGGCAAGACCGGGTCCTTCGAGAATTCGCCGATCATCGTCGATGGCGTGATGTATGTGACCTCGGGCGTCACCGACACCGTCTTCGCCATCGATGCCAAGACCGGCGAGCGGATGTGGACTCACAACACCGTGCTCGGCTTCGCCAGCTTCTGCTGCGGCCCCAACAATCGCGGCGTGGCGATCGCGGACGGCAAGGTTTTCTACGGCACGCTCGACGGCAAGCTGGTTGCACTCGATGCCAAGACCGGCAAGGAAGCGTGGTCGGTCCAGGTCGGCGATCCCAAAACCGGCTTCAGCGAGACCATGGCGCCCTTGGCCTGGAACGGCATGGTCTATATCGGCGGCGCCGGCGGCGAATACGGTATCCGTGGCTCACTGACCGCCTATGATGAGAACACCGGCAAGCAGGTGTGGCGCTGGTGGGTGGTCGGCCCCGGGTGGGAAGGCAAATACGTCAACGAAGTGCACGGCGTCTCTCTGCATCGCGACATCGCCAAGGAGAAGGCCGACGCCGAGAAATACGCCGATTCCTGGAAGCACGGCGGCGGGCCGATCTGGCAGACGCCCGCGCTCGATCCCGAGAGCGGCACCATCTATGTCAGCACCGGCAATCCGGCCGAGCAACTCGTCGGCAAATATCGGCCCGGCGACAATCTCTACACGGATTCGATCGTCGCACTCGACGCCAAGACCGGCAAGATGACATGGTATTATCAAGAGACGCCGCACGATCTGTGGGACTACGACGCCATTAGTCCTCCGCTTCTGTTCGACGCCGCCGACAAGAATGGCAAGGTAGTTCCCGCCGTGGGCGAAGCGGGCAAGACAGGATGGTTCTATATTCTGGACCGTAAGACCGGCAAACCGCTGCGGGTTTCCGAGCCTTTCGTGCCGATGGAGAACATCTACACGTCGCCCGGACCGAAGGGGATGCTGATGGTACCCGGCGGCCTTGGCGGTTCCAACTGGTCGCCGGTTTCGTTCAATCCCAATCTGCATCTGGCCTATATCTCCGGGCTCAATCAGCCGTTGCTGGTGATGCCGGGCGTGCACCGGGATTGGACCGCCGGCGGCGAGCGCTGGGCCGGCGGCCATCAACACCCAGTTGCCAATGCACGCGGATCTGGCACTTTCACCGCGATCGACGTGTCGACCGGCAAGATCGTCTGGCAGGACAAGATGAGCCAACCCATGATCGGCGGCTCGATGGCGACGCCCGATCTCGTCTTCGTCGGCGAAGGCAACGGCATGTTCGATGCCCTCGACGCCAAGACCGGCAAGATATTGTGGCAGTTCCAGACCGGTGCCGGTGTCAGCGCGCCTCCTGTCGCCTACGAACTCGACGGCCGCGAATATGTCGCCATCGCGTCGGGCGGTGGCAATATCGGCGGCACCGCTCCGGGCGATGCCGTGATCGCCTTCGCCCTGCCGAAATAGGCGGAAGGTCCCGCTGCCGCCATCCGGAATAAATATCGCATGGACGCGCGGGACTTAACTCGTGGCGGCCGCAGCTATTGGAATCGATCTGATCTAAGTCAACCACGGTTCGACCGGTGGAGGTAACAAGTAGGTGGATGCGCTCAAGCCGTAGGCGAGAATGAGACATGCCGGATGAAGATGAGAGCCGTCCGACTCCGCTGCCGGCGTCGCAGACGTGCGAGCCCGTGCTTGGGAGATCGGAGCAGACGCCGGAGGAAGGCTGGGCAAGCCCGCTGCCATACGGCCCCGCACATCGCGTTTGGCACACGTTCCGGAAGATCGTGGCAGATTTCATTGCCGACGACGCGCTCAACCGCGGTGCGGCCATCGCCTTTTACGCCACCACGGCGCTGGTTCCGATCCTGTTCATCATCGTCTCCATTGTCGGCATGCTGTTCGGTCCGGCCGCGGCGCGGGGGGCCCTGAAAAGCGATGTCGCGCAACTGATCGGCCCGCAGGCCGCCGATCTGCTCCAGGCCGCCATCAAGAATGCCGCCTACACTTCGAGGGGCCTTCTCGTGAACACATTCTCGGTGGCAACTCTGATCTTCGTTGCTTCGGGGTTTTTCAGCGAGATGCGGACGGCCTTGAACGTCGTCTTCGGTGTCGACCCCAGCCCGACGACGCCGGGGCACCTTCTGCGGATGGCCGCGGAAAGTCTGGTTCTGATCGCATTGCTGGCGGCGCTGCTGTTGATATCGATGCTCATCACCACTTCCATCACCCTGACATCGCCATACCTTGCCGCCCTGCATTTGCCGGTCGGACCGGTTTTTATCGGAGTGACCAACATCGTGGTGACCTGGGTATTGACCGCGGCATTGTTCGCCGCAATCTATCGCATCCTGCCGAACAGGCATCTGCCCTGGCACGACGTCGCGGTCGGCGGCATCATCACGGCGTTGTTGTTCCAGCTGGGACAGATCAGCATCGCTTTCTATCTAGCCCGCAGCGCCACAGTCTCGGTCTATGGCGCGGCAGGCAGCCTGATGGCGCTGTTGCTCTGGATATTCTATTCGGCGGAGATATTCCTGTTTGGCGCGGAAGTGACGAAGGTCTACACTGAACAGCGTCACCACTGGAAACTCGGCTGAGCGTTCGCCACTCGCGCGTCAGCGCCGCGACATCGGCAATCTGTTCAACGATTGATGCCGCCAGCGCGGAGGCCGGGCCATAAGCGCCGGTATCCACTCGAGTTCCTTCGAGATGGCTGCAGGCGATGGCGAAGGCGCTCGTAAGCGGCACGGCCAGGAACAGCGCTTACGATAGGACCGGATGCGGCGCACGATCAGATGAATGACTTCCTCGCTTACCGCGTCGCTGCCGGCCTTGCGGAACTGGGCGAGGTTGGCTCGCAGATGGCGCTGCTCGGCCAGCGGGAAGCCGAGTACATCGCCGCCAGCACCAGATTCGCCAGCCCTCCGCCGATCGACCCGACCGCCTGTCCTTGATGCCGGGCCACGGGCCGCGGTCGCATGGCCGATCATGCTCAGAATATTACGCGGCGGCGATCTTTCCTATTGATCTGCATCATTAGCAGGCGGCCGGCTCTTGAAATGTAAGACCTCATTAACCGGGAGCTCTCACGATGCGGAGACTTCTCCCCGAGGCCGGGATTCATGGATTTCCCGTCGAACATGGCGCCTTGCGATTCCTTGCCGCCGCATCGCGACGAAAAGCATGGCGCGCGGACGCGAGATCGATGACGGAACCGGCCCTCGACAGACCGCGAACAGCCGCAACCGGTGACGGCGAGACATTCGCCGCGCTGCTCGCGCCTTTGGACTGGCTTCTGGCCAGCGGGGGCGATGGCCGGCTTCGTATCGATCCACAAACGAAACTGAACGGATATGGTTGTCGGCCCTATCCGCGGCCCGAAGCCTTCACCTTCGCGTCGTCGACGGCGACGTCGATCTCCGATCGCGCCTATGCCCGCGCCGCGCTCGCCCGCGAGGAGATTCTCGGCCAATCCATTCCTTGGCGTGGACGACGCCCTCGATGCTCGGCTCGAGGCGATGCGGAGCGAATTCAAGACACTCCTGGAGATCGATCCGAAGGCCGAGATCGTGTTCTCGCCATCGGGCACCGACTCGCAACTGCATGCGCTGTTTCTGGCGCGCGCGCTGCTTGGCCCGCCGCTTCTCAGCGTCATTGTCGCCGGCGACGAAACCGGAAGCAGCACCGTGTTCGCGGCAGCCGGCAGGCACTTCGGCGAATATACGGCGCAAGGTGTGCCGGTCGAGAAAGGCAACGCGCTGCTCGGGTTGGTCGATTGCGAGCCGTCGGTCGCGATTCCCTTGCGCGACGACAGGGGCTGTCTCCGTTCTCCGGCTGAAGTCGACGCCGCCACTTTGGCGGCCGTCGCCGAGGCCATTGCAGCCGGGCGCAAGGTTCTTCTTCATGTGATGGATCGCTCCAAGCACGGTTCCCGCGCACCGGGCCACGATTGCGTGCGTGAGATCGAGGCGCGTTGGCCGCAATCGGTCATGGTTGTGGTCGACGCCTGCCAGATGCGCCTCAGCCGGGCGCGGATCGCGGAATATCTTGCTCGCGGTTATCTGATTCTGTTGACCGGCTCGAAATTCTTCACCGGTGCGCCGTTCAGCGGCGCGCTCGTGGTTCCGCCACCGCTTTCGGATAAGATCGCAGTCGTCGCGAGCGTGCCCGCGGGTCTCACTGACTACACCAATCGCAGCGACTGGCCGAGATGCTGGTCTGAGATTCGCTCGTATCTGCCGCAGCGCGCGAATCTGGGGCAGTGGCTCAGATGGGAGGCAGCCCTCGATGAGATGCGCGACTACTTTGCCGTACCGCTGCCGTTCCGGCGCTCCGCGCTCGAGAGGTTCGCCGCGTCGGTATCCGCGGCCATCGCAAACTCGGAATCGCTGGAGCTTCTGGCTTCTCCGCCGTCCGATCCATCCGACGCGATCGACGATGAAGACATGGCCGTCAGGACCATTTTTCCGTTCCTCGTTCGCCATCGCGGACAATTGCTGACGCCGGAAGGAAGCGGCCGGCTCTACCGGGCCTTGAACAAAGACGTATCGGATTTCTTGCCGTCAATGGCGTCGGAGCGGGAACGGGCCCTCGCGCGGCAGCTTTGCCATATCGGGCAGCCCGTGGCGCTCCGCGATGGGCAGGGGCGTCCAGCAGCAACGCTTCGCATCAGCGCAGGGGCGCGGATCGTCTCCGAAAGCTGGTCGGTCGATCCTGAAAGCGCCGCCGCGAAACTTCAAGACGAGATCGGCCAGGTCGAAATCATCCTCGAAAAGATTGAATTGCTGCTCAAATATTTCGATGCTGTTCGGGCATGGGACGAACAATTCGGACCTGCGCGGTAGTGATTCGCATGACGACCAGCAAGCCCGGGCCCACCGGCGACGGACAGGCGGCCAGCCTGGATCCGGCCGATTGGGATGCGGTTCGCGCCGCGAGCCACCGCATGCTGGAGGATATGCTCGACTATATCGAGCGTATCCGTGAGCGTCCGGTCTGGCAGCCAATCCCGGATTCCGCCCGCGCGCATTTCCACGAAGCCCTGCCACACGCGCCGCAGTCCATCGATGCGGTCTATGACGAATTCGTGCGGTTCGTGCTTCCTTATGCTACCGGCAATGTCCATCCGGGCTTCATGGGCTGGGTCCATGGCGGCGGCACTGTTGCGGGCATGCTCGCCGAAATGCTTGCGGCGGGGCTGAATGCCAATCTGGGCGGCCGCGATCACATGCCGATCGAGGTCGAACGCCAGATCGTCGAATGGGCCCGCCAGATGTTCGGCTTTCCGCCTGGCGCGAGCGGACTTTTCGTCACCGGCACCTCGATCGCCAATTTCATCGCCGTTGTTGTCGCGCGCATGGCAGCATTGGGCGAAGGTGTGCGCAAGGCAGGGCTGGGAGAAAGTGGCAGCCTTCTGCGGGCCTACACGTCAGCGGCCGCGCATGGCTGCATCCGCAAGGCCATGGATATGGCCGGGCTCGGCGCGGACACGTTGCGAATTATTCCGACCGATGCGGTTCACCGGATCGATGTCTCCGCGCTTCGCAAGGCCATCGCTGCCGATCGCGCTGCGGGTTTGCAACCGTTTCTTGTGATCGGCTCGGCGGGCACCGTCGATATCGGCGCGATCGACGATCTAGCGGCGACCGCAGCGGTGTGCCGCGACAATGGGCTGTGGTTCCATATCGACGGCGCCTTCGGTGCGCTGGCGGTCCTGTCGCCCGAACTCGCGCCTAGGCTTGCCGGTATCGAACGCGCCGATTCGATCGCGTTCGACTTCCACAAATGGGGCCAGGTGCCCTACGACGCCGGCTTCATCCTGACCCGCGACGGCGAGCGTCAACGCGCCGCGTTTGCGTCTCCGGCCACCTATCTACGCCACGAGATGCGTGGATTGGCTGCCGGCGCGCCCTGGCCGTGCGATTACGGCCCCGATCTGTCGCGCGGCTTTCGCGCGCTGAAGACCTGGTTCACGCTCAAGACCTACGGAACCGGACAGATCGGTGCGATGATCGCCAAGAGCTGCGCGTTGGCGCGCTACCTGGAAGCCCGCGTCACGGCCGAACCGGATCTGGAGTTGACCGCGCCGGCGCAGCTCAACATCGTCTGCTTCCGCTATCGCGGCGACGATGCCGCCAACGCCGCGATCGTCGCCGACCTTCACGAGGCCGGTATCGCCGCTCCGTCGACAACAACGCTCGACGGCCGGCTCGTCATTCGTGCCGCCTTCGTGAACCACCGCACGCAAGCCTGCGATGTCGACGCGCTCGTCGACGGCGTGCTCCAATTCGGCAACAAGAATCGCGCGCCGGGCGTCGAATAAAAGCTTGCCCCATTCATTGCGATTGTATTTGATCGCCCGGCCGTCCGGCCATGTTGCCGGTCGGCGGGAGGAAGTTGGGGCACAAAAATGCACAAGATTTCGCAGCCGGCCATTCATGTCTTGTCCATGTCTGTTTTGTTGCTGTGCGGCGCTTCCGCCGCCCATGCCGCACCGTTCTTTGACAACGGGCCGCCGGTCCATTTTACGACAGAGCAGGCCGCGCGGGGACAAAAGGACTACGCCGACAATTGCGAGATGTGCCACGGCGCCAACCTGAACGACGGCGAGTTCGGGCCGGCGTTGAAAGGCGCGTCGTTCAAGACGAACTGGCACGATCAATCGGTCGAGGCCCTGTTCTCGTTCCTCGACGCCAAGATGCCGCCGAACGATCCCGGCAGCCTCGACAGTCACACCATGGCCGATATCGAAGCGTATATTCTTAAGGCCAATGGCATCGAAGCCAGTAACGACGAACTTTCGGCGGGCGCGCTCGTGGCCGCCGAAACCGCGAGGCAATCGTCCGGCGGGCAACAGCTGCGCCAGTTCACCTTCGGTCCGCCCAATAACGATGCCACGGCCAAGGCGACGATGACCGCGCGGAAGAGCTATCTCGAACGGCTGACGCCCGTCACCGATCAGATGCTCGCCCATCCTGCCGACGGCGACTGGCTTACTTGGCGGCGCAGCTTTTCGAGCAATGGCTACAGTCCGCTTTCCCAGGTCAACACCGGCAATGCCGCCAAGCTCCGCGTCGCCTGGACCTGGGCGCTGCCGGTCAGTCCCGACGAAACGACGCCGCTGATCCATGATGGCGTGCTCTTCATCAAGAGCGCCAATCAGGTGGAGGCGCTGAATGCGGCGACCGGCACGCTGCTTTGGAAATACACACGCCGGTTGCCCGACGATCTGCAGAACGGCCGCAGCGCGATCGCCAAAAGCCTTGCGCTTTACGGCGACAAGCTGTTCGCGCCGACCGCCGACGGCCACATCGTCGCGCTCGACATCAGGACCGGCAAGCTTCTTTGGGATCACACTGTCCTAGGGCCCGACGAGATCAAGAATCGCTTGCGTCTCGATGGCGCTCCGCTTGCCGTGAAAGGCAAGGTCATCATGGGCACGAGCAGCTGCAACACTTACAAGGGTGGCTGTTTCATCGTCGGTCTCGATGCTGACACCGGCAAGGAAGCCTGGCGCTTCCACACCATTGCGCGGCCCGGCCAGCCCGGCGGCGACAGTTGGAACGGCGCCCCCGTCGACGAGCGTTACGGCGGCTCGGTGTGGACGTCCGGTAGCTACGATCCCGATCTCAATCTCCTCTATTGGGGCATCGGTCAGACCTACGACACATCGACCTTGCTGATGCCCCAGGCGAAGAAGGGCAAATCCGCGGACGGCCTCTACACCGATGCGACCGTCGCGCTCGATCCCGATAATGGCAAGCTCGTCTGGTATTACCAGCACTTTAACCGTGACGTCTGGGATTTCGACTGGGTGTTTGAGCGGACGCTGCTGCGTCTGCCGGTGAACGGCAAGCCGACCAATCTGCTGGTCACTGGCGGCAAGATCGCGATCTTCGATGCCCTCGACCGAAAGACCGGGCATTACGAATTCTCGGTCGATCTCGGCCTTCAGAATCTCGTCAGCCGCGTCGATCCGAAAACCGGCCGCAAGATCGTCAATCCCGCGCTCAGGCCCGAGGCCGACAAGACCAAGCTCGTCTGCCCGCATCCCGGCGGCGCGCGCAGCTGGCCGGCGACCTCCTACGATCCGATGACGAAGATTCTCTACGTGCCGCTCGAAGAATCCTGCATGGAATTCACCTGGCGGCCGCGCGGCGCTGCGGAAACCGCCGCCGGTGGCTCCGACCTTGATTGGGTCCTGATCCCGAGGCCCGACAGCGACGGCAAGTTTGGCCGCGTCATGGCCATCAATCTCGAGACGCGCAAGGTGGTATGGACCACCCGGCAACGCGCGCCGATGTCGAGCTCGATCCTGACCACGGCCGGCGGGCTTGCCTTCGTCGGTTCGCGCGACCGCATGTTCCGGGCCCTGGATGCGGCAAGCGGCAAGACGTTGTGGAATATCCGCCTCGACGCTCAGCCCAGCTCGACGCCCGTCAGCTACAGTGTCGGCGGCCGTCAATATATCGCGGTCGTGGCCGGGGGCGGCGGGGCCCACGACGTCACCTGGCCGGTGCTGACGCCGGAGATTAACGATCCCTCCGGCGGCAACGTGCTCTGGGTCTTCGAGGTGCCCGATGCGGCCTCCTCCGGTGCGGCCCAATAAAGGGGGGGCGCTGCGGCCGGCTTCACCATCCGCTAACCGGGGTTCTGGCAGACTTGCCGCCGCAAAACGAACGGCAAGGTGGGGCGTCTCATGCCGGCATCGAATCTCGGCTACCTCTTTCAGTATCCCAACCGGCTGGCCGGCGCGCTGGCGCGCGATCCCCTGGGGCTTTGGGATACACTTCGGGACCGGATGGTGCAGCGGCGCGAGTA
Organism: uncultured Pseudomonadota bacterium; assembly: GCA_963775165.1. Lineage (GTDB taxonomy): Bacteria > Pseudomonadota > Alphaproteobacteria > Micropepsales > Micropepsaceae > Rhizomicrobium. The sequence goes on from CAVZHX010000008.1 coordinate 327,528, forward strand.
TCAGCGTCCGCCCTATCGCTGTGACGCCGATCCCGACTGGGAGGCCAGGCTGCATGCGAGCGTCGGTGTCGCCTGGCCATGCAAGGCGATCACCGAATTCCACGACCTATGGCCGAATGTGCTGAAAGGCGTTAGCAGCCATGGCATCGACGTCGGGCCCGAAAGCTATGCCGGCTTCAACGACGGCGACGCCGCGCTGGTGCGCGCGATCTGGTGTCTTGTGCGCCATATGCGGCCTCTGCACGTCGTCGAGACCGGTGTCGCCCACGGCTTCACCTCGCGCTTTATCCTCGAGGCGCTGGCGAAGAACGACAGAGGCCATCTTTTCAGCATCGACCGGCCGCCGCTCGATCCCGACACGCGCAGCCATGTCGGCCTCGCCGTGGCCGGCCGCCACCCCGGTCGCTGGACTCTGATCGGCAATTCCAGCCGGCGCGCGCTGCCCGGACTGGTCAGGCGGCTCGGCACCATCGATCTGTTCATCCATGACAGCCTGCACACCGAGCGCAATGTCTGTTTCGAGCTCGAACGTGTCTGGCCGGCACTTAGACCCGGCGGCATCGCCGTTATCGACGACATCGATTCCAACTGGGGCTATGACAGCTTCACCAAGGCCCATCCCGACCTGACGGCGCTGGTCTGCGAGGCCGAACCCGTCCGCCCCGACGAACGCCGCTTCAACAAGAAGGGGCTGTTCGCGATCCTGAAGAAGCAGGAGAAAGCTTCGGCAGCCTGAGTCTTCGTGGCGTTTTCGTGCGTGCGCCGAGCGCGGCACACAGCACCGCCGGATCGTCCCAGGGCACATCGTGATGGCCGGTCTTGAGCCAGACGCTGCCGCGGTCGCGCCGCCATTCGCGCGGAAAGAAGGCGACAATGTCGTTCTTGATGGCTGGTCTCGAAGTGGTTTGGCGATCGAAGGCGTGTGCCGCCAGTGCAGCCGGCCCGTCACGGCCGGGGCCGAAGGGCAGGGTGCCGCCCTGCGTGCTGCGCGGATTGACCTCGATGAGGTGGACGTGACCGTCGCTGTCGCGGATGAAATCGATGCCGTGGAGCCCCGAGAGGCCAAAATGCCGTGCGACCGTGCGGGTGGCGTGCTCTATCTCCGGACACTCGACGCGTCGAATCACGTTGGGTGGGCCAACCTCGCCGTCGGCGACGAGCACGTCGTAATAGAGTGCGCCGGCGATTTTGCCCTGCCAGGCCGCAAAGGCGCTCGCCGCGGGCTTGCCGGGGATGAAGCGTTGCACCGAAATCAGATTTCGCCTCGGCGAGATCGCTTCGAGCAGATAGTGCAGGTCCCTGCGACGCAGCACGCGCACGAGACTGCGAAGACGCGAAGGCGGCTTGACCAGCCGCCGGAAGGCCGCACGGGCCTGCTGACGATCGTGTGCAATGACAACGCCGTCGCCGCCCCAGGTGCCATCGGCCTTTATGACGGCTGGAAAGCCGATCTTTGCCAAGCTGGTCTCGAGCTCCTCGATACTCGCCACCGCGTGAGTCTCAGGAACGCGTATCCCCAAGGCGGCAAGCGTGGTCAGTGACTCTGCGCGTGAAATCATCGACGCATAGTTATTTGGGGCACCGAGCGAGCGGGCGATCAACGCCGCAATCTTACCGTCGGCGCGGGCATGGAGACGCAGCAGATGCGTGACGGCGCGGTCGTCGCAGGCCACCAGAAGGTCGGGATCCGCGGCCTCGATGGCGCGCTTGAGCGACGCGAGCGGGAGCAGAGAGCGATAAATGTGGTGCCGCGAGAGATAGCGGCTTCTGCCCACCGGGGCATTGGCGGGCGCGAATGCTTCCACCGTGCAGCCGGCTGCCGCGAAGCCAGCGGCATAGCGCGGGACCGAAGGCCAGTTGACGGTCGTGATGAGGAGGATCTTTTCGTTGCTCATGGCCAGCGCTCCAGCAAGTCGCGTGCCGCTTACAGTGGCATGAAATTCGAAAGAACATGGCCAAATCGCCGGTTTTTACAGGCGCGGATGTAACGGAACGGGACGAGCGTCCCGGATTGACACAGCGGAGTATCAAATGAAGACGCATTGCGATGTCGTCATTATCGGCTCGGGACCCTACGGCCTGTCGCTGGCCGCCCATATGCGCGCCCGTGGCCTGGACTTCCGGGTGTTCGGCAAGCCAATGGACAGTTGGCGCGCGCATATGCCCGAAGACATGATGCTGAAATCGGACGGCTTCGCCTCCAACCTCTCCGCGCCTGCGCCCGATTCCACGCTCAAAGCCTATTGCGTCAAGCGCGACCTGCCCTATGCCGACCAGGCTCTGCCGATCCCGCTGCACCGCTTCAACGACTATGCGCAGTCCTTCCGCGAGCGCTTCGTGCCCGATCTCGACGAACGGATGGTCGCATCAGTGGAACGTGACGGCGGTGTGTTCGCGCTGACGCTGGACGATGGCGAACGCTTCACGGCCGACAAGGTCGTTCTCGCTGTCGGCATCACATGGTATACATACACCCCAGGCGTCCTCGCGCCGCTTTCGAGCGATTTGCTCTCGCACAGTTTCGCGCATCGCGATTTCACGAAATTCACCGGCCGCGAGGTGGCGATAATCGGTGCCGGCGCTTCGGCCATCAACGCAGCCCATTCGCTGCAACTGGCGGGTGCGACGCCGCACATCGTCGCGCGCCGCGGAAGTCTCGAGTACAATCCGGACCCCGATCCGGATGCCGAGCGGTTTTTTAACCGCATCCAGCGCCCGGCCTCGGGCATCGGCCGCGGCTGGCGCTCCTTCTTCTGCGCTTACGCGCCGCTTATGTTCCATCGGCTGCCGCGGCATCTGAAGGACCGCGCCATCTCCAGCCACATGCATCCGGCCGGCGGCTGGTTCATGCGGAATTTCGTCGAAGGCAAGGTCGCCCGCACGGTGTCGCGCACGGTTGCGGGCGCAGCGATCAAGGACGGCCGCGCCGTGCTCACGCTCGCCGGACCCCGGGGCCAGAATGAGAAGATGGTATTCGATCACGTGATCGCGGCCACGGGTTATCACCCCGATCTTCGCAGGCTCCATTTCCTCGCGCCCGGTCTGGCCGAACGTGCCGCGCCTGGCGGCGGCTCGCCCGACGTCGACGAGAATTTCGAGACCGAGGTGCCCGGGCTCTATGCCGTGGGCCTGACCGCGATGACGAGCTTCGGGCCTTTGATGCGTTTCATGTATGGGGCCAACTTCGCTGCCCCGCGGCTGGCGGCTCATTTCGAGCGCAGCGCGGCGGACATCGCCAGCCGGCGCCGCGCCGCATAACGGCTCGCTAAGCATTCGATTCGGCCCGTCAGGTCAGCCGAGCGGCTGGCCGGCAAGCCATCTTTTCCCACGCGCATAGAGCACCTCGACTTCGGGGCCGCGCAGGCCCGGCATATCCGCCTTCACCGGATAGCCGATCTGGCTCTGCAGATAGGCCAGATGCCGGTAGCCTTCCGGAAAGCGGCCGAGCAGCTCGGGATCGAGACGCAAGCTAGCCGAAGGATCCACCGGATCCATGCGATCCTTTTCGTAGATCGGCTGACGCAGCACCAATCCCCAGCGCCCGCCCCTGCGCTCCCAGAAATCGTAGAAGCGGCCGGTGCAGACGACATCGACGAGGACGTCATGCACGGGTGCACGCTGGGAGATCGTCATCTTGGTCTGCGTGATGGCGCGATCGCCGGCAAGTTCGATCGATGTGCCGCCCAGGAAATGCAGAATGGAGAGTCCGCGCGACCAGCCCTCGCGATTCATGGCAATGAACTCGTCGGGGCTGCCTTGCGTCCAGGTGGCCATCATGCGCCCATCGTCGTGCCACACGGTGCGGAAGCGCTCCCAGTCGCCGGCATCGCGCCACACCACCCAATTCTCGACAAGCTCGCGCAGCGCGAGCTTGTCGGCGCGCTCGTCATGCGGGTCTGCCATCGTTCCTCCCTTCGCAATATCGGCCGCGAGATGATCTCATTCGACGAGATAGTGGTCGACCGCGGCCCATTCCACTTGTGTTTGCGGCTTGGGACAATTACTACGGTTTGTGCGCGGTCGCCAAGGCCCCGCGTTTGTGCCCGTATCGGCCTCGCCGCAATTCTGCCGGGTATGCCGGCAATATCCGACACGCCATCGGCCGGGTGACGGTGAGGTTCCCCAACGATAATGTCGCCCGCGGTCGACTGGCAAAGCCGTCGCGCGCGACGCATCCGCGAGAGGGGAGAATATTGCCCGAAACACCTGCAACGCAGACGGGCGTTGCCGCCCTCAATAAGCGCCAGAGTCTTTCGTTTGAGAGCCTTGGCGCCGGAATGATCGGCAATGTGCTCGAATGGTATGATTTCGGCCTCTACGGCTATCTGGCGCCCGTCATCGGTGCGCTGTTCTTTCCGTCCACCAATCCGGTCGCCTCGCTGATCGGAGCTTACGGCGGATTTGCCATCGGCTTTGCGGTCCGTCCGCTCGGAGGCGCGGTGTTCGGCCATTTGGGGGACCGCGTCGGACGGCAGCCGGTGTTGATCCTCTCCGTCGTCATGATGGGCGTGGCCACCACGGCGATCGGTTTGCTGCCGACCTATGGCCAGATCGGAATCGCCGCGCCGATTTTGCTCTTGCTGATCCGGTTGCTCCAGGGCTTTTCCGTCGGCGGCGAGTTCACCGGCTCGGTCTCCTATCTGGTCGAGACGGCACCGCGTCGCCGCCGCGGGCTTGCCGGCAGCTTCGCCAATATCGGTTCGACGGGCGGCTATCTCCTGGCAGCAGGGCTTGCCGCCGTCACGGTTTTCTTCGCCGGGCGTCATCCCGAGTTCGGTTGGGTGTGGCGGCTGCCGTTCCTCGGCGGTGGGTTGATCGCGGTGCTGGCCTATTGGGTCCGCAGCCGGCTCTCCGAAACCGGCTACGAGCCCGAGCCACCAGCCGAAGGCGAACAGCCCGAGTTGCCCCTGAAGCTGGCGTTCAAGCATAGTCCGCGCGCGATGATTCTCGCCATGGTCTTCACCTGGGGTTACGGCGTTGCCGATTACCTGACGCTGGTGTTCCTGCCGACCTTCGCGGCCAAGTTTGGCATGATCGACAATGGCGACGCGCTCGCGGTTAACACGGTGGCCGAGGCGGTCGCGATCATCGCCATCCCGATCGCGGGCTGGCTGACCGATCATGCGATCCGCCGCCGCTCCATGCTGATCCTGGCCTTCGCACTGATCTTCTTCACCTCGATCGGCTTTTTCGAATTGGCGAGCGGCTCCGACCTAGTGCGCTTCGCGCTCGCCCAGTTCGGTTTTGCCGTGTTCCTGGGCATGATCATGGGCACCGCGCCGGCCATGCTGGCCGAGCTGTTCCGATCCGAATACCGGCTCTCCGGCTATTCGCTGGCCTTCAACGTCGGGTTGGGCTTCGGCGGCGGCACGGCGCCGCTGATTGCCACGGCGTTGATCGGCTTCACCGGCTTCAATCTGGCGGCCGCGGGGTATCTGATGGTGGGTTCGCTGATGGCGATCGGCGCGCTCTATTTGATGACCGATCGCAGCCGCGAGCCGCTGCGGTAGCGCAGGCTACCCGCTGTCTCGGCCATGCACTGGCGGCTGCGGGCCGGGGCCGCTAGTTTCCGTCCCGAAAGCTGCGCTGCCAAGGTCGCCCATGCCCTTCGCTTCGCCCCAGTGGCTCTCCGAATTCTTCGACGCGGTGCTGATCGCGGCATATGTGATCATCGCCGTCATCGTTTCGGCGCATGTTCTGCTCAGGAAGCGCGACGTGCGTGCCGCCTTGGGATGGATTGCGCTCGCCTGGCTGTCGCCCTTCCTCGGCTCCTTCATCTATTACGTGTTCGGCATCAACCGCGTAACGCGCAGGGCCCTGCGCCTGTCCCGGCCCACCGAACCGGCCGTCTCGCGGCCGGACCGTGTCGCGGAACCCGCCACCTCGCCCAATATCGCCGCGTTGGCCGCCGCGGGCGGGCGCGTAACCGACGAACCGCTGCTCGACGGCAATGCGATCTCGATTCTGCACGGCGGCGATGAAGCCTATGCAGCGATGCTCGCTGCGATTGCCGGGGCACGGCGGAGCGTGGCGCTCGCCTCCTACATATTCCGTGACGACGATGTGGGCGGCGCCTTTGTCGACGCCCTGATCGCGGCCAAGCGGCGCGGAGTCGAGGTTCGGGTCCTGCTCGATGGCGTCGGTAGTGGCTATTTTCGTTCGGCGGTGGCGGGCCGTCTCCGTGCCGGCGACATTCCTGCTGCACGCTTCATGCATACCTATCTGCCCTGGCGCATGCCGTTTCTCAACATGCGAAATCACAAGAAACTTCTTATCGTTGACAGCAGCGCGGGATTCACCGGCGGATTGAACATCGGCGCGGAGTATTCCGCCCAAGCCAGCGGCGCGCGCCATGTCGAAGATGTTCATGTCCGCGTCGAGGGGCCGATCGTCACCAGGCTTACGGATGATTTCACGCAGGACTGGTGGTTCACGACCGGGGAGAAGCTCAAGCCCGATCTCTGGTGGGTGCCGCAGGCATCGGTGGGAAATGCCTTCGCGCGTGGAATATCCTCCGGGCCCGACGCCGATCTCTATAAGGTCGAAGAGATCCTGGGCGCGGCGCTCATACAGGCGCAATCGCGCGTGCGCATCGTCACGCCCTATTTCCTGCCCGACCAGAGCCTGCAATTCGCCATCGCGCAGGCGAGCCTGCGCGGCGTGCCGATTGATATTGTCCTCCCGGAACGCTGCGATTACGCCTTCCTGGATTGGGCGATGCGGGCGCATTTGCGCTTCTTCCGGAATGCGCCGGCAAGGATTTTTTTGAGCCCGGGGCCGTTCGATCACGCCAAGCTGATGACGGTGGACGGCCAATGGTGCCTGATCGGCAGTTCCAACTGGGACGTGCGCAGCCTGAGACTGAATTTCGAATTCGATCTGGAATGCTATGACAGCGCGTTGGTCGCCCAAATCGACGCCATGATCGATCTCAAGATCGCCCAGAGTCGCGAACTGACGTCTGCCGAGCTGATGTCGGCGCCCAAATGGGCCCAGCTCCGAGACGCCGCCGCGCGTCTGTTCCAGCCCTACCTGTGACCAGCTGACGGGCCAGACAACGGCCGTTTGCCGGATCGCGGCGGACATAGGCGTGCTCAACACGGTGGCCAGGCGTCCCACGCGTCACTTGTGCCACTTGAAACCCGAGCGCCATCCTCTAAATAGAGGTGAAGGTACTCTCTTTTGAGACGGTAAATGTGAATCCCGGCCGGCCGCTTTGGGCGCGGCGGCGTATTGCGAAAGGTCTGGCCCGCCCGTGTCGACGGTTTTTCTGAACGATGACGCATAGTTCCCATGGCGTTCGCGCCGAGCCGCCCGGACATCGCCCGTTAGGCGGCAATCTGAGATTGATCAGCTGGAACCTGCTGCGTCTCGTCGGGGCGCGCGTCAGGGACGTCGCGGCCCTGGTCGAGCGCCACCGCCCCGACATTCTTCTGATGCAGGAAGCGACCGAGGAGCTGGCGGAGCTGCCGAGCCTCGTCGGCGGGCATTTCTTTCGCGAGCCCATGCACGGCCGTGTCTACGGCCTGGCGGCGTGGAGCCCGGAGAGGCTTCATCCGCCCACGGCCCTGCGGCTGCCAGTGTCGACCATGCCGGGCAGAGTGCCGCCTCGCGTGGCGCAGAATTCTACGGGTCGGCGACATCACGCTGGCGAATGTTCATCTGTCGCACGGTCAGGTCCTCAACCGTCTGCAGTTGCTGCGGGTTGCGCGCGCACTTGAAGGACGGGCCGCGATCGTCGGCGATTACAATGCCGTCGGCCCGATCAAGCTGGAAGGGTTCAAGGATATCGGCCCGCGCCAGCCGACGCATATCGCAGGCAACATCATCTCCTTCCGTCTCGACCGCTGCATGGCGCGGGGGCTGCGCTGTGTCGGCACCCAGGTGCTTGAGCGCGGGCCCTCCGACCATCATCCGATCATCTTAGACCTCGAAGCGGTTGCGCAGCCTATGCCGATCGTCGAGGTCGAACCTTTGAGCGAACGAAGGCGGCTTTCTCGCATCGGTATGGCGGAGTGGCTGCGCACGCTGTCGCTGCCCAGCGGCGACATCCGCATCTGGTCGGCGGATGCCGAGGCCCGCGAAATGCGGCCAAGACGCCGCCGCAACACGGGTTCCTGACACAGGACAAAACCGGGATCGCCTCGCACCGCCTTGGCGCACGTCTGGCCGGATTGATCCTGGCCCACCGTATGCGCGGCCCAAACAACTCTCGCAATATCGGCGTTGGGCCGAAGCCGGTGATCGCCGGGCTTGCCGCGCCGGCGGGAGATTGATGGCGCCCGGCGGCTATGCAATGATTTTAACGGCCACATTGCAGCAACAGCGGTGAACGCCGTTTGAGCTTTCACCTCCGCGCTGCACAAAGGGCGCGACTGTGCGCCCCACGAACAAAATGGCGGGGGGCGTGGTTATGGCATCTTTCGGGGACGGCTCCGTCCAGGGCTCGCGCCGGGCGAGCGATATGGCTGCGTTTGCGCGCTTTGCGGTGCGATCCGGGCATGGCCGCTGCTTCATCGTGATTGTCGCCGCGCTCGGCTTCGGTCCCGTGCCTGCAAGCGCGCAGTCGCTCTTCGCCAATGCTCATGTCGGCTACACCACTGCGCAGGCCGCGCGTGGCAAGACCGCCTATGGTAACAATTGCCTGCCCTGCCACGGCGCCGGCCTCGACGACGGCGAATTCGGCCCGCCGATGAAGGGCGAGGTGTTCCAGAGCCGCTGGCAAAACCAGATGCCGGACGCCCTGTTCACCTTCATCATGGAGAAGATGCCGCCGTCCGATCCCGGTTCGCTGAGCCAGCAGACCTATGCCGACATCGAGGCCTATGTGCTCGCGCAGAACGGCGATGCGGCCGGTGACAGCGACTTGTCGCCGGCCACGCTTGCCGCAAATGCGCCAGCCGCCAAACCGCAACCGGCGGCCCGGGCCGCCGCGAGAGCGCAAGCGCAAAGCGCGCCCGAGCATCTCTCCGGTCCATCCAACTATGACCGGGTCTATAGGGAGGCGATGGCCGCTCGCAAGGCCAAGCTCGATGCGATTACCCCGGTGACCAGGGAGATGCTCGCCGATCCATCGGGCGCCGACTGGCTCACCTGGCGGCGCACATACGATGCGCATGGCTACAGCCCGCTGGCACAAATCGACACCAAGAATGCCGGCGATCTCGGCGTGGCCTGGACGTGGTCGCTGCCCGTCGGTCCCGACGAGATCACCCCACTCGTCCATGATGGCGTTCTCTTCATCAAGAGCGCAAACGAAGTGCAGGCGCTTGATGCGGCGACGGGCGATTTGTTGTGGCGCTACGTCCGCGAATTGCCGCCAGAATTCAATGGCGGCCACCGCAATCCGTTCAAGAACATCGCGATCTATCAGTACATGGTGTTCGCGGCGACCGCCGACGGTCACATGGTGGCGCTCAATTCGCGCAGCGGAAAGCTGATCTGGGACGATGACATCATCGGCGACAAGGGCAGGGCCGCCCATCTCATGCTCGATGGCGGGCCCATCGTCGCCAACGGCAAGGTGATCATGGGCGCGAGCGGCTGCACCTCCTACAAGGGCGGCTGCTTCATCGTCGGCCTCGATACCGACACCGGCAAGGAAGCCTGGCGTTTCCATACCATCGCTCGTCCCGGCCAGCCTGGCGGCGACAGCTGGAACGGGGCGCCGCTCGATGAGCGCTATGGCGGTTCGGTGTGGACGTCGGGCAGCTACGATCCCAAGCTGAACCTCGTCTATTACGGCATCGGCAACACTTACAATACGACCGAGCTGCTCGTGCCCCAGCCGAAAAAGGGCAAGTCGAATGACGCGGCCTACACCGATTCAACGGTGGCACTAAATCCCGACACCGGAAAGCTCGTCTGGTATTACCAACACATGAACCGCGACGTCTGGGACATGGACTGGGTGTTCGACCAGACGCTTCTGACGCTGCCGGTCGACGGCAAGCCGACCGATCTCGTCGTCACGGCAGGAAAGCCCGCGATCTTCGATGCGGTCGACCGCGCCACCGGCAAATATGCCTTCTCCACTGATCTGGGCGTGCAGAATCTGGTCAGCCATATCGATCCCAAAACCGGCAAGAAAACCATCAATCCCAAGCTCAAGCCGGAAGCCAATGTGGCGAAGCTGGTGTGCCCGCATGGCGGCGGCGCGCGCAACTGGCAAGCCACCTCCTACAATCCCACGACCAAGATACTTTATGTGCCGATGCAGATCGACTGCGCCTATTACACCTGGATTCCGCGCCCGCCGGCCGAAGTGGCGCAAGGCGGCAACGACATGCACTGGCTGTCAGAGCCGAGGCCCGGCGACACCAATGTCGGCCGCGTGATGGCGATCAATCTCCAAACCCGGAAGGTCGTGTGGTCGCGCAACCAGCGGGCCGCGGAGGCCTCCTCGGCGCTTGCGACCGACGGTGGCCTGCTCTTCGAGGGCGACGGCGCGCGCATTTTCCGCGCCTCCGACGCGATGACCGGCAAGGTGTTGTGGCAGGTGAAACTCAACGCGGTGGTCAGTTCGACGCCGGTGACTTACAGCGTCGGCGGCACGCAATATGTCACCGTCGTGGCCGGCGGCGGCGGCGCCCATGGCGGCAGCTGGAAGAGGCTGTTCCCAGAAGTCGTGAATCCACCTGGCGGAACGACGCTGTGGGTGTTCAAGGTCTACGACAAAGGTCGCGCCAAAGACTGAGCGCCATCCCCATGCGCAGTTGAGTTACTGCTGCTGCTGCTGTTGCTGGTGGTAGAGCTGTTCGGCATTGGTGACCGGCGCCGGCGGCGTCTTGGCCATGCGGGCGATGCGCAGGAATTCTTCGTGACGGACGGGCGCATGCGTCGGCTGAACGGAGACGGCGATCGCCAGCTCCGAAATCGGCGCCGCCCTTGTAGGTGCCGCGCGTCGGCGGCACATCGGCGTAATCGCGCCCGACGGCGACGCGGATGTGACGTTCGCCCGCCAGCGTATTGTTGGTCGGATCGAAGCCGACCCAGCCCAAACTCGGCAAATAGGCCTCGATCCAGGCGTGGCTGGCATCGATATCCGATCGCATGTCATCGTCCTTGCGATGAAAGAGATACCCTGAGACATAGCGCGCCGGGATGCCCCACCCGCGCGCCGCCGCGATCATGATATGGGCGAAGTCCTGGCACACGCCGCGGCCCTCCCCTAGCGCATGATCGATCGGTGAATGGACCTCGGTAACGCCGGCCTCGTATTCGAAGTGATCATAGATCTGCGTCGAGAGCGCCTTCAGCGACGTCAGGGGGTCGGCGGGCGGCTGGGCCAGGCCGTATTTGCCCATGAACAGGCTGAGCGCCTGCGACTGCGGCGTGAATTTCGAAGGTTCGAGAAGGTCAAAGTGGTCGAGCTTGAGATTGTAGGGGTTGTAGCGTTGCCACTCAAGGCCGTCGACGTGATCGAGCAGAGATGGCATTCCCGCCATTTCCACCACCGCCTGAATTTCGATCCTGAGTTCCTCATGTTCGCGCAGCACGTTGAAATGATAGACGGCGTTGCCCATGTAGTCGCTGTAGGCGTAGAGCTGCGCGCGCGGATTGGTGACGATTTGGAAATTCCTGAGTGCCTGCGGTCCTTCCGAACGCGGCTGCATGCGAAGCTCCATCACGCTCTCGCGCACAGCTTCCGAATAGCGAAATCGCGTGATGTGACGGATCGAATAATGCATCAGAGAACCGCCTCTGCGTCATAGCCGATATAGGCGGCGTAGACTGCAATGTGAATTTGTTCGCATTGCTGGGAGATGTTGGCCAGGAACGAGGCCAGTGAGCCGCCTGAGAAATCGCCGATCTGGCCGAAATCGACGGCGGCCTTGAGCCGGCCGGCCAGGCGTTCGACATGGGCGCGGCGGGCCGGCGGCGCGCCGGGTGCCACACGATCCAGTGCGCCGCGCACGCGATCGATGGCAAAGCGCACCGAATGCGGAAACTCCGCATCGAAAAGGAGAAACTGCGCCACCAGCGCCGGATGGATCGCTGCGGTGTGTTCGCGGCTGTAGGGCTCGAATGCCGTGCACAGTTTGAGCAGCACCAGCCAGTCCGAAATCCTTCGGGCGTGCCACCTGGACGGGCACGGGCAGGTTGCCAGCGTAATGGATGTCAAGCAGGCGGCTGACGAGTTGGGCGCGCTCGATGAAGCGGCCTAGTTGCAGGAAGTACCAGCCTTCGCCGTGGCGCAGCGTCGTGTACATGATACCGTCGAGCGTGTAGAGCCGTTCCAACACGTCGCGGAAGAATCGCGCTGGTTGATGCACCCACACTGTGTCGATGGTGACGGTCTGAAGCTGCAGATAGAGCCGGTTCAAATGCTCCCACAATTCGGTCGAAAGATGCTCGCGCACCTGGCGCGCATTGTCGCGCGCAAGCCTGAGCGAATAGATGAGCGAGGACGGGTTGAGCCGGTCGAAGGCGATGTCACGCGTCAACTCGAAGGCATCCGGCATCTCGGCCTTCAGCGGTTCGCCGGTCAGGGCCAGGTGCACGCGCAGCCATGAAGCGTCGGCTTCTTCGTTCGACTGCTCGACCGTGGATTCGAGCTTGACGGCAATAAGGCGCGCGGTGTGCTCGGCGCGCTCGGCATAGCGTGCCATCCAGTACAGAGAATCGGCCACACGAGACAGCATCAGTCGCTCAACACCCAGGTGTCCTTGGAACCGCCGCCCTGGCTCGAATTGACGACCAGGCTGCCGCGTTTCAGCGCCACACGCGTGAGCCCGCCGGGCACGATGGACGTCCGCTCGCCATTCAGGATGAAGGGCCTGAGATCGATATGACGCGGCTCGACGCGGCCGTCGATGAAGGTCGGCGCGGTCGAAAGCTGGATTGTGGGCTGGGCGATGTAGTTCTCCGGGTCGGCCTTGAGCTTCTGCGCGAAGGCTTCGCGCTCGGCGGCGCTGGCGTGCGGGCCCACCAGCATGCCGTAACCGCCCGAATTCGCCCACCGCCTTGACCACGAGCTTGTCGAGATTGGCGAGGACATGAGACAGCGATTTCTCCTCGCGGCAAAGGAAGGTCTCGACATTGTCCAGGATCGGCTCTTCGGAGAGGTAATAGCGGATCAGCCGCGGGACGTAGGAATAGACCGCCTTGTCGTCGGCGACGCCGGTGCCGATCGCATTGGCGATCACAACATTGCCGGCGCGGTAGGCGTTGAACAGGCCCGGCACGCCAAGCGCTGAAATCGGCGCGGAACACCAGCGGATCGATGAAGTCGTCGTCGATGCGGCGGTAGAGCACGTCGATGCGCTTGAGGCCGCTCGTGGTGCGCGCGAACAGGACGTTGTCGTTGACCAGCAGGTCGCGGCCCTCGACCAGTTCGACGCCCATCTGGCGGGCGAGGAAGGCATGCTCGAAATAGGCCGAATTGAAGTTGCCGGGTGTCAGCACCGCGATTGAGGCGTCGCCATGGAACGATACCAGCGAGCGCAGCATCGCCAGCAATTCCTGCGGATAATGCTCGATCGGTCGGACCCGTGCGGCGCGGAAGACGTCCGGGAAGGCGCGGCGCACCACGTCGCGGTTGGCCAGCATGTACGAGACGCCGGACGGCACGCGCAAATTGTCCTCCAGCACGACGAAGGCGCCATCCTCGCGGCGGACCAGATCGGTGCCGCAGACATTGACGTAGGCGCCGTGCGGGACGGCGAGCCCACGCATCTCGCGGCAGTAATGGTGCGAGCCGTAAACCAGCTTGCGCGGCACCACGCCGTCCTTCAGCACCAGGCCGTCGCCATAGATATCCTGCAGGAAAAGGTTGAGCGCCGTGATGCGCTGCGTCAGCCCGCTCTCGATGCGCGCCCATTCGGCGGCCGTGACGATGCGCGGCAGAAGATCGGTCGGGATGATGCGCTCTGTGGCCTGGGCGTTCGAATAGACCGTGAAGGTGATGCCCTGATGCAGGAATGACAGTTCGCAGGCCTGCTGCCGCCGGTTCAGCTCCTCAGGCAGCAATGTGCGCAGCCGTTCGTCGAGCCTGACGTAAGGTGGCCGCACTTCGCCTTCCGGCGTCGTCATCTCGTCATAGGGCGGTTTGACCGGCTCAGGCGCGGCCCGCCCGGCAACAGGGTGAGCCTGATGGGCGCGCCTTGTCGGCTGCGTCCCCTGCGTCTCCTGCCCCTTCGTCCGCACATCATGCTGCATTTGCGAAATCAGGGAACAGTTGCCGTCCGCCGTCAAGCGGGTTCGGTGCCACAGCCAATCGAACGGTCCTGTGAATGTCAGTCACAGCCGACGCCGTGATGCGCCATCGGGTCGTAAATAATCTATATTTTCGATCATTATAAGCATAACAATTCGTTTGATTGTTCATTTCGCGCCCTGCACAAGAGCCCCATGCGAAGGGGATCCCCGCCATGAAGAATCCGGTGCTCACAGAGGTCATATCCCAGGGCGGAGCCCTGGCCGAGGCGTCTGCTCCCCTGGTCGGAGCCGCCAGTGGCCGGCTATTCGCGCCGCTACCGGGAATGGCCCTGACGGCGGGCGTCGCCGCTCTGGCCTTCGCGCTACGGCGAATCCCCGGCGTGGGGATACTGAGCCCGATGATCCTGGCCACGCTGGTTGGCATGGTTTTCCATAACATCGTGGGCACGCCGGTTTGGGCCAAGCCGGGCGTCACCTTCAGCCTCAAGCAAATCCTGAGGCTCGGCATCATTCTCCTGGGCCTTCAATTGATGGCTGCCCAGATCGCAGCGGTCGGCGTGACGGGCGTCGGCGTGATCCTGGCGACGCTTGTGGCCACCTTCATGTTCACCAAGTGGCTGGGCCGGATGATCGGCGTTGACGGCAGGCTGGCCGAGTTGATTGCCGCCGGGACTTCGATCTGTGGCGCCTCCGCCGTGATCGCGACCAACACCGTGACGGAGGGCCGCGACGAGGACGTGGCCTATGCCGTGGCCTGCGTGACCGTGTTTGGTTCGCTGTCGATGTTCCTTTATCCGTTGCTGCCGGCACTACTGCACCTGGACGCCGCGGCCTTCGGGCTGTGGAGTGGCGCCTCGATCCACGAGATTGCCCAGGTCGTCGCCGCCGCCTTCCAGGATGGCGCACGCGCCGGCGAGATCGCTACTGTGGCCAAGCTCACCCGCGTGATGATGCTGGCCCCGGTCGTGATCGTGCTGGGCGTGATCGCGACCCGCCGCGCGGTCCACGGCGTCGGCAAGGCTGGCCGCAAGGCTCCCCCGATGCCCTGGTTCGTGTTGGGCTTCATCGCGCTCGTGGTCGTCAACAGCCTGATCACGATCCCGGCCACGCCCAAGGCCTGGATCGTCGGAGCCACGACCTTCCTGTTGTCGATGGCGCTGGCGGCGATGGGGCTCGAGACTGATTTCCGCAAGCTCAAGGCCGAGGGGCTTAGGCCGCTGGCGCTGGCTTTGGCGGCCTGGATCTTCATCTCGGCCTTCAGCCTCCTGCTGGTCAAACTGACGGGTTACGCCTAGGGGCGGCTGGCGAAGGCGCGCAAAACCTTTCATAACCGGCGCGCAATCCCGCCCCAAGGGCGCGCGCTGGAGCCTTTGTTTTGCAGGCCATTTCCGGGAGCAGTCCCGCACGATCCGATCCCGCAGCGGCCGGCTTGCGCGTGTTGCAGGTCATGTCGGGCGCGGGCGTGGGCGGCATTGAGACCTTCTTTTTCGACGCAGTCGTAGCGCTCGCCGAAGCCGGTCTTGCCCAATTCGCCGTGGTCCACGCCGATGCACCGGCGCGCCAGATTACGCGGCTCTCTGCCGCAGGGGTTCCTCACGCCACCGCGCGGTTCGGCAAATGGCTTCCCGGCGCGACGCGCCGCGTGCTGGCCGAGGTGAGTGCCCGCTTCAAGCCCAATCTCGCCCAGTTCTGGACTGGCCGGGCTGGCCGTTTCGCGGTGCGCGATGCGTCATGCATCAATATCGGCTGGTTCGGCGGCTACCGCCAGATGAAGGACTTCACGGCGTGCGACGATTTCATCGCCATCACCCCAGATCTGATGCGCCATCTCGCCGAAGGCGGCGCCGATCCCGCACATATCGCCCGCATCCACACCTTTTCGGAGTTGGGTGCCGGCAATCCTGAACCTGTACGCCGGGCAGACTTCGATACGGCTGAAGACGTGCCGTTGCTCCTCATCCTGGCGCGGCTTCATGCCAAGAAGGGAATCGACACCGCGCTTCACGCGCTGGCTGCGGTGCCGACGGCCAATCTGTGGATCGCGGGTGAAGGCCCTGAGCGGGCGGCTTACGAAGCGCTGACAAAATCGCTAGGCCTCGAATCTCGTGTACACTTTCTGGGCTGGCGGGATGATCGCGCCGCGCTTCTCGCTGCCGCCGATATCTGTCTGATGCCGTCTCGTTACGAACCCTTCGGCACGGTCATGGCCGAAGCCTGGGCGGCTGGCGTGCCGCTGATCGCGGCCGCAGCCCAGGGCCCGCGCGCTTATGTCGAGGATGGAGTTAATGGCCTGATGGTCCCGGTCGATGACGCGCCTGCGCTGGCCGCCGCCATCGCCCACCTGGTCGGAGATCCTGCTCTGCGAGGGCGCCTCCTTGAAGGTGGTCGGAAAAGTTATGAGGCCGCCTTCACGCGCGAAGCCTATGTGCGCCAAACGTTGGCGTTCTACCGGATCGTCGCCCACCACAAGGGCCTCATCTGATGGACATTGACGGGCCGGGCTCTTCGCGCACTGTGGTAGCCATGAGCGAATCTGCGCCGACCATCTATCGCGACAGCGATTTCTACTTCTATCTGTCCGCGCGCTTTCTTTCGATGATGGCGATGCAGGTGCTGTCGGTCGCGGTCGGCTGGCAGATCTATGCCGTCGCCAATGACCCGCTGGCGCTCGGCCTCGTGGGATTGGCGCAGTTCGTGCCGATGTTCCTCTTGACGCTGCCGGCGGGAGATCTATCCGACCGGCTCGACCAGAGGATCATCTACGCACTGTCACTTGCTTTGGGCGGGCTTTGCGGTATCGGCTTCGTAATCCTGAGCCTGACCGATCCCACCGAAACATGGCCTTTCTACACGATCCTCGTCGTGCTCGGTTGCGCGCGCGCCTTCACGGGACCATCCGGTTCGGCGCTGCTGCCCTTCCTGGTGCCGATGGAGAAGCTGCCGCGTTCGATCGGCTGGAATTCCTCGGTCTATCAGACCGCCGTGATTGCTGGTCCGGCGCTGGGCGGCGCGCTTTATCTTCTGGGGCCGACGCCGGCCTATGCCGTCTGCGCGTTGTGCTTTTTCGGCGCGGCATTCGGGACCTCTACGCTGGGCGGGCGCCGCCACACCGGCTCTCGCGCGGCGGGCACCACGACCGCCGAGCGCGTGGCCGAAGGCATCCGCTTCGTGCGCAAGCGGCCCATCGTGATGGGTGCGCTTTCGCTCGATCTGTTCGCAGTGCTGTTGGGCGGGGCCGTGGCGCTGTTGCCGGCATTCGCCCGCGATATCCTGCATGTGGGCCCGGTGGGGCTTGGCCTGTTGCGCAGCGCCCCAGCCGTCGGCGCGACGCTGACGGCGATGGCGTTCGGGCGGCGCCCGCTCGAGCGCCATTCCGGACGCATGCTGTTCGGCTCGGTGGCGATGTTCGGCCTGGCGACGATCGCGTTCGGCCTGTCGACGAGCTTCTATCTGTCATTGGCCGCACTGTTCGTGCTTGGCGTCTCCGACATGATCAGTGTGTTCATCCGCACCGCGCTGGTCCAGATCGCGACACCGGACGCCGTGCGCGGCCGCGTCAGCGCCGTCAACATGCTGTTCATCGGCGCCTCCAACGAATTGGGCGAATTCGAATCCGGCATCACCGCTTCATGGTGGGGCACCGTACCCGCCGTGATCGTCGGCGGTGTTGGCACGCTGATCGTCGTGGCCATCTGCATGTGGGGCTTCCCGCCACTGAGAAAAGTGGACCGCCTGACCGATGTGGCGCCGGAATGAAACCGTCATATCCGGCACCGCCGATTGCGGCGAGGCGCCGGCTGCGCCAGATAAGGCATCATCTGCAATGATCGGAATCGCTTCATGAGCCTTAAGGTCATCGGTGCCGGCTTCGGCCGCACGGGCACCACGTCGCTAAAGTTCGCACTTGAGCGGCTAGGCTTTGCGCCCTGCTATCACATGCGCGAAGTCGCCAGAAATATGGAACACATCAAGTTCTGGACCGCCGTCGCCCTAGGTGAAACCGTGGATTGGCGTACCTTCTTCAAGCCCTATCTTGCCGCCGTCGACTGGCCGACCAGCAATTTCTGGCGCGAACTGATCGGGGTATTTCCCGATGCCAAGGTGGTGCTGACCGAACGCGATCCGGAAGATTGGTATCGCAGCATGTCGGCGACGATCTTCGAATATATGCGGCGCGCCGATGCCTTCGCCGACGAACCGCTGCGCGGGGCCCATGTGCGGTTGAGCCGCCTTGTCGTCGAAGAGAAGACCTTCGGCGGCCGCACCGACCACGATCATGCGATCGCGGCCTATAAGGAGCATAACGAGACCGTCAAAGCCGCACTGCCGCCCGCGCGCCTGCTTGTCTACGACATCGGCCAGGGTTGGGCGCCTCTGTGCGAATTCTTGGGCGTGGCCGCCCCCGACGCACCGTTTCCCCGCTCCAATACGACAGAAGAATTTCGCGCGCGAAGGATCACCGGATTCCGCCGGGACTAGAGATAGCCTTCGTCCGGCCGCCGCCTTGCAAGGCGGTGCAGGCTGCGTCAGATTGCACGCAAAGGCTGCGCGCATTGTCGCGCCTCAAACTGGCGGGATTCTTGATGAGCTTGGATGTGATCGGTGCCGGCTTCGGCCGCACGGGCACCACGTCGCTGAAACTGGCGCTGGAGCAATTGGGTTTCGCGCCCTGCTATCACATGGTCGAGGTGTTCGAGCATCCTGAACACGCTCCGGTCTGGCACGACGCCGCCGAGGGCAAGCCGACCGACTTGCACAGCCTGCTGGGGCCCTATCGGGCGGCGGTGGATTGGCCGGCCTGCCATTTTTGGCGCGAACTGGCGCAGGCGTTTCCCGATGCGAAGGTGCTACTCACCGAACGCGACGCCGAAAGCTGGTACAAGAGCATGTCGCAGACGATTTTCGAATTCATGCGGCTGGCCGCTGACGGCGCCGAGCTACCCCCGCCGGGTTCGCAGCCGGACATGGCGCGCTACATCGTGGGCGAAAAGACTTTTGGCGGCCGCAGCGACCACGATCACGCTATCGCGGTCTATAAGGCCCACAACGAGGCTGTGAAGCGCGCGCTGCCGGCCGACAGGCTGCTGGTCTACGACGTTGGCCAGGGCTGGGAGCCCTTGTGCAAATTCTTGGGCGTCGCCGTGCCCGATGCGCCGTTCCCGCGCACCAACACGGCCGACGAATTTCGCAGCAATGTCGTCGCATTTCGTGAGAAGGCGATGCGCGGTAGCTAGAACCTGTATGCAACGCTGACGAAGGCCGCATTGGGCGTCACATAGGCGCCGGTGTAAAGATTGGCGGGCGGCCGGTAGCGTGTGGTGATAACGCGGCTGTAAATCCAGGCAAAGCCGGCGCTCGCGGCCACGTCCCACCAGTGGTGGCGCTTGGTGTCCACCCGCGCAAAGCCCACGAAGCCGGCGGCCGCATAGGCCGGCAGGCCGTACTCCCAGCCATAGCGGTCCCACATATAGGCGGCCGAGCTGAAGGCCAGCGCCGATTGTTCCGACGGAAAGGACTGAAAGTCGGTATGATCCGGCCGTTGTTCATGGACGATACGCTTGAGGCCATAGGCGGTTCCCACGCTGAGAACCGTGACCGCACCCAGTTGCACGATCCCGTTCCAGTCGCCTTTGAACAGCGACACCGTGCCGGCGGCCAGTGGCAGGGCGACGGCCGTGATCTCGCCGGCGTTCTGCAGACCCTTCTTGTAATTTCCGGCGGTCGCCGCCGACGCTTGGGTGGCGGCGCATGCTAGGGCGGTCGCCAGCACGGCGGCACAAACCGGAAACCTGCCTGCTCGACGGGACATGAACCTGCGTTGCCCCTGCAAGAACATGGCGCCCATACGAAGCATTCGGACCGCCGCCGTCAAGCCGGACGGCACCGACTTTGCAGCGGGCTGCTTCACGTTGCATCCTGGCGCCCGGGCACCTAGCCTTCCAACTCGGGGATGAGAAGCGCGTGGGGGCATATATGTTTTTGGAACCGCTCAGGGGCTGGACGGCCGAGCAGCGCCACACGGTGCTCGCGGCCTATCTGGGCTGGATGCTGGACGCCTTCGACTTCTTCCTTCTCATCTTTCTCGTCACCGATGTGGCCGATGCGTTCAGCACCTCGGTCACGGCCATCACATGGGCGATCACGCTGACGCTGGCGCTGAGGCCCGTTGGGGCCTTCATCTTCGGTCGTCTCGCCGACCGCTACGGCCGCAAGCCGGTGCTGATGATCGACGTGCTGCTCTATGCCGGTTTCGGGTTCGCGACCGCCTTTTCGCCCAATCTGATCGTGTTCCTGATCATCCGCTCGCTGTTTGGCATCGCCATGGGCGGCGAATGGGGGATCGGTGCCTCGCTGACGATGGAATCGATTCCAGCCAGGTCACGTGGCCTGGTGTCAGGCATTCTGCAGGCGGGCTATCCGTCGGGCTATCTGTTCGCCTCCATCGTCTACGCCGGTCTTTATCCCTATATCGGCTGGCGCGGCATGTTCATGGTCGGCATCGTGCCGGCGCTGCTGGTGCTCTACATCCGCCGCAACGTCAAAGAATCGCCTGGCTTCAATCCCGATCATGCCAAGGTGGCGGGCAGGACCATGACCGTGCTCAAGCAGCACTGGCGCATCGCACTTTTCGCCCTGCCATTCATGATCGCCATGAACTTCTTCAGCCACGGCACGCAGGATCTCTATCCGACCTATCTGAAGATCGACCATGGGCTCGACCCGCACATCATCGGCGCCATCGCCGTGACCTACAATATCGGCGCGATCCTGGGCGGGTTGGTGTTCGGCGCACTGTCACAGCGTATCGGCCGCAGATGGGCATTGATCCTGGGTGCACTGCTGGCGCTGCCGATCATTCCGTTCTGGGCCTTCGCCGCCAATGTCTATGTCATCGCCGCCGCGGCCTTCGTGATGCAGTTCATGGTGCAGGGCTGCTGGGGCATCATTCCGGCCTATCTGAACGAATTGTCGCCACCCGAGGCCCGCGGCACCTTCCCCGGCTTTGTCTATCAGCTCGGCAATTTCCTGACCTCCTACAATGCGACAATGCAGGCACAGATGGCGCTCTCCTATGGCAGCTATGGCGGGGCGCTGGCCGTGGTCGCGGCCATCGCGGCCATCTTCATTGCCGTGTTCGCATATATCGGCAGCGAGGCGAAGGACATCGACATGACCGCGACGGCACATGGTGAAGCCTGACGGGGAGCGCCTCAGCTTCTGACGAAGATGTCGACGCGGTCGGTCGGGCCATTGTCGGTGACGCCGCCCAATGCCCGCACGTCGATCCGGTTGGCCGGCACGCCGTCCACAATCAGCGCTTCGCGCACGGCCAAGGCCCGCTTCAGGCTCGTGCGGCGTGCGGCAGAAGATTTGTCACCAGGATTGCCGCCATAGGCGACAAGCTCGATGTGATCGGCACCCTTGGCCAGCGCGGTCTTGAGGCTGAAGGCCATGTCGTTGAGCCTGGCGCTGCTGGTGGTCGACAGTGTCGTCGCGTTCTGGTCGAAGAGGACGTCAGCTTGCTTGTCCAGGCCCTTTTCGGGGGTCACCTTGGGCGGCGGAGCCGCCGATGCGACCTTGCTTTCCGCCGGTGCCGGGGCAGTGGCTTGTCTGGTGGCCGGTACCGGGGCAGTGGTTCCTCTGGTGGCCGGCGCCGGAGCGGCGGCCTGATTGTTGGGCGGAGCTACCGCTCCGCCCTCCGATCCGCCGAACGAGAATGGGATTGCAGACGGCGATGCTGACTTTGCGGGCGGCGGTGGCGCGGCGCGTGCGGGGACCGGTGCAGGCGCTGTCGGCGGAGGAGGCGTGGAGACCGCCTGCTCTGTCTGCCGGGCCGGCGCGGGGCTTTCGACGCTTGACTGCTCCGGCTGCGGCGCGGGCTGCGTGCGATGACGCATGTTCCTTGGCGGGTGCAAATGAACCGGCGGCAGGTTGCTCGCTGGCCCGCCGATCGCGGCCGGGTTCACGATCACGTCCTGGCCCGGATACATCTGCGCGGCCGCGGGCGCGGCGCCGAGCGCCAACGCGCCGGCCATCAGCATCAGTCCTGTCGACCTCGTAAACGCCATCAGCCCCAAGAAAATGTTTCGAACTCTTCCCCCGGCGGGCGAGCATAGACGGTGGATTCATGGGGCTCAACCTTGCATCACGGGGACGCCCGTCGGACGGCCGAATCTCTCAGAAGTTTCAGAATCTGGGGATGCAGGACTTCGTTGGCGGCCAGAATGGAGCCGCCCTCCAGCATCGTCGCCCCGCCGTCAAGGTCGGTGACGCTGCCATGGGCCTCCCGCACCAACAAGATGCCGGCGGCGACGTCCCACGGTTTCAGCCCGCGCTCCCAGAAGCCGTCATAGCGGCCGGCCGCGACCCAGGCCAGATCGAGGGCCGCGGACCCGAAGCGGCGTACGCCCGGCGTCGTTTCCATGACGCCGGCGAGTTCCTTCAGGAAACGCTCGTGCCCCTCGCGGCCGAGGAATGGAATACCGGTCGCCAGCAGGGCCTCCGTCAGGTTCCGGCGCGCGGCGACGCGGAGCCGCTTGTCGTTCAGCATAGGCGCCCTGGCCCTTCTCGCCCACGAACATCTCATCCGTGACTGGATTGAAGACGAGACCGGAAACCAGCTGGCCCTCGCGCTCAAGCGCGATCGAGATGGCAAAGTGCGGAATCCCATGCAGGAAATTGGTGGTGCCGTCGAGCGGGTCGATGATGAAGCGGTGCGATTTGTCGGGGCCCTCGATCACGCCGGATTCCTCGACCAGGAAGCCGTAGCCCGGCCGCGCCTTCGACAATTCCTCGATCAGGATGCGCTCGGTGCGCTCGTCGGCGACGGTGACGAAATCCGCCGGCCCCTTGAGCGAGATCTGCAGGTTCTCAATCTCACCGAAATCGCGGATCAGCCTGCGGCCGGCCTTGCGGGCCGCGGCGACCATCACGTTCAGGGCGGGGGAGAGATAACGCATGACGGGTCCTTATAGGGTCGCACGGCCGGACGGGAAACCGCTTCGCACTTTTCCTGGCCGAGGCTGCAGTCAGTTCAGTCCGCGCGGCGAATGTAGGAACCGTCCTCCGTCGAGACGACGATGCGCTCGCCGGCTTCGACGAAGGGCGGTACCATGATCTTCATGCCGTTCTCGAGCACCGCACCCTTGAAGGAGGGAGCGGCGGTCCCGCCCCTGAGAACCGGTTCGGCTTCGGTTACGGCGAGCGTGACCTGCAGCGGCAGCGAAATGCCGATGGGCTTTTCTTCATACATCGTCACGAGCGTCTTCATGCCGTCCTGGAGGAATTGCGCCTGATCGCCGACGAAATCGCGGGAAAGGTCGAACTGCTCGTAATTCTCCATGTCCATGAAGGTCAGCGTGTCGCCCGAGGCGTAGAGGAACTGGAAATCGCGCTTGTCGAGGTAGATCTCGTCGACGGTCTCGTCGGAGCGGAAGCGCTGGTTGAGCTTGGTGCCGGAGGTGATGTTCTTGAGCTCGACCTGATTGTAGGCGCCGCCCTTGCCGGGCTTGACCTTCTGCGTCTTGACTGCGATCCACAGCCCGCCGTCATATTCGATCAGCGTTCCGGGGCGGATTTCGTTGCCGGCGATCTTGGCCATGTGTGTTTTGGCGCCAGAGCAGCGCGGTCCTTTTCCTGATCGGGTTCAAAGAGCGCGCGGGTTCTAGCAGGGGCCGCAGGCAAGCTCAACTCGCCGCCTCGAACAGCGCATTAAAGGCCGCCACGGCCGCAGTGGGGCCGTCCTCATGCGCCCACACACCGGACGAAACCGCTAGGAAATCGGCACCGGCCTCGATCAAGGGCCGTGCGTTCGCAACCGTGATGCCGCCGATGGCGACGCAGGGCACCACCATCACGTCCGACCACCAGCGCAGGATTTCGGGCTCGGCGTGGGTCTTGGCCTCTTTGGTGCCGGTCGGATAGAACGCGCCGAAAGCGACGTAATCGGCGCCGGCCTCGGCTGCCTCCATGGCGAGATGGCGCGAGTCGTGGCAGGTGACGCCAACGATGCGGCCGTCGCCGACCGCCGCGCGCGCCTCTGCGTAGGACACATCCTCCTGGCCGATATGGACGCCGTCGCAGCCGAATTCGGCGGCGAGATCTGGCCGATCATTGAGGATGAAGGCGACATCGCGCGCTCTGCGCCACCGGCATCAGGGCTTCGGTGGCGTGGCGGATGCCGTCATCCGTCACGTCCTTCAGCCGCAATTGCAACGAGGCAACGTCGCCGGCATCGAGCGCGGCTTTTAGCGTCTCGGCAAACGCGCGCGGCTCGAAGCTGGGCGGCGTGATCAGATAAAGCCGGCAGACGCTCACGCCGCCTGCTTTTCCATGGCCTGCGTCCAGGCGCCCATGGTCGCCAGCCCGTTCATCTTGGCGCGATGGCTGAACGCGGCCTGGGCCTTGGCCACGTTCTCCGCCTTGCCGGCCCAGGCCTTTTGCGGGGCGGCCTGCAGCGCGCGGCCATAGGAGAAGGTGAGCGCCCAGGGCAGTCCGCCAAGCGCATTCATCGCGTTCAGATGCGCAGTGGCTTCTTCGTCGGACTGTCCGCCGGACAGGAACGCGATTCCGGGCACCGCCGACGGCACACAATGCTTCAGCAGTTTGACGGTTTTCTCGGCCACCTCGTCGACGCTGGCCCGCTTCGGGCATTTTTTGCCCGAGATCGCCATGTTGGGCTTCAGCACCATGCCTTCGAGCGCGACCTTGGCGTAATAGAGCTGTTGGAAAGTTTCGTTGAGCACCCATTCCGTCACGGCGAAGCAGGTGTCGATGTCGTTGTCGCCGTCCATCAGCACTTCGGGCTCGACGATCGGAACGATGCCGTTCTCCTGACACAGTGCGGCATAGCGGGCGAGCGCCTGGCCGTTGGCGTTGATGCAGTTGTAGGAGGGTCGGCCCTGCGTCGGATCATAGACCGCGCGCCATTTGGCGAAGCGCGCGCCCAGCTTGCGGTATTCGATCAGGCGCTCGCGCAAGCCGTCTAGGCCCTCGGTCACAGTCTCGCCGTCGGACAGCGCGAGCGGCTTGGCGCCCTTGTCGACCTTGATGCCGGGAATCGAGCCCGCCTCCTCGATCAGCTTGACGAGTGGGGTGCCGTCCTTGGCTTTCTGGCGGATGGTCTCGTCGTAAAGAATGACGCCGGAGATGTTGTTCGTCATTGCCTCGGTCGAGCGGAACAGCAGCTCGCGATAATCGCGGCGATTGTCCTCTGTCGACTCCACACCGATGGCGTCGAAGCGCTTCTTGATCGTGCCGCTCGATTCGTCGGCCGCCAGGATGCCCTTGCCCTTGGCCGTCATGCCGCGGGCGATTGCATTGAGTTCCGCGAGGTTCATTGCAGTTTCCCCTTGCTTGCCGTCAGCGCCGCTACGCCGGGCAGTTCGCGGCCCTCGAGCCATTCCAGAAAGGCGCCGCCGGCGGTCGAAACATAGCTGAAATCGTCCGCCACGCCGGCGTGGCGAAGCGCCGAAACGGTGTCGCCGCCGCCGGCCACGGACATGAGGGCGCCGGCATTGGTGCGCGCCGCCACCAATCGCGCCGCCTGCACCGTGGCGGCGTCGAAGGGCGGGGTCTCGAATGCGCCAAGCGGGCCATTCCACACCAGCGTGTTGGCGGTTTGCAGGCGCCGCGCGAATTCGGCGATGGTGTCCGGGCCCACATCGAGGATCATCTCGTCCTCGGCGACGTGGCGCACGTCCACCACGCGATGTGGCGCATTGGCCTTGAATTCCTTTGCCACCACCGCGTCGGTCGGCAGGATCAGCACCGTGCCGGTCTCGGTCGCCAGATCGACGATGCGCTCGGCCGTCTGCAGATGCTCGGCTTCGAAAAGCGACTTGCCGACCGTCAGGCCTTTGGCGGCGAGGAAGGTGTTGGCCATGGCCCCGCCGATAACGAGAACGTCCACCTTGTCCATCAGATGTTCGATCAGCGCGATCTTGGTCGAAACCTTGGCGCCGCCGATCACCGCCATCAGGGGGCGTTTGGGATCGTCGAGCGCCATATGCAGATGCGTGAGCTCGGCTTCCATGGCGCGGCCAGCCGCCGCCGGCAGCAGATGCGCCAGCCCCTCAGTCGAGGCGTGTGCGCGATGCGCGGCCGAAAAGGCATCGTTGACGTAAAGCTCGCCGAGCGCAGCCAGTGCCTTGGCGAAGTCCGGATCGTTCTTCTCCTCGCCGGGATGAAAGCGCGTGTTTTCGAGCAGGAGCACATCGCCATCCTTGAGTTTCGCCACCGCCTCTTTGGCGACGTCGCCGATGCAGTCGCCGGCGAACGCGACATCGCGCCCGACCGCCTTGGCAAGCGCGGGTGCGACCGGCGCCAGCGACATGGACGGAACGACCTTGCCCTTGGGCCGCTCGAAATGAGACAGCACGATCACACGCGCGCCTTTGCCGGCAAGTTCGCGGATGGTCGGTGCCTGGCGTTCGATCCTGAGTGTGTCGGTGATCTTGCCGTCATGCAGCGGCACGTTCAGATCGGCACGCACGAGCACGCGCTTCCCCTTTACGTCGAAGTCGTCGAGCGTGTGGAAATGTTCGCTCATGGTCTCATCGAGCCAACTCAGATGAGCTTGCCCATCGCCACCGCGATGTCGGCCATGCGATTGGAAAAGCCCCATTCATTGTCGTACCAGCTCATGACGGCGACAAGATTACCGTCCATCACCTTGGTCTCTTCGAGCGCGACCGAGGAGGATGCGGGGTCATGATTGAAGTCGTGGCTGACCAGCGGCTCATTGACGACGACAAGCACGCCCTTCATGGCGCCATTGGCGGCTGCGGTCATGGCCGCGTTCACCCCGGCCACGGTTGCCGGCTTCTTGGTCACCACCTTGAGATCGACCAGCGACACATTGGGCGTGGGTACGCGCACGGAAATGCCGTCGAGCTTGCCCTTGAGCTCCGGAAGTACCAGCCCGATGGCCCTGGCTGCGCCGGTCGAGGTCGGGATCATCGACATCGCCGCGGCGCGGGCGCGGTGCAGATCCTTGTGCAGCTGATCCAGCAAATGCTGGTCGTTGGTGTAGGAGTGGATCGTCGTCATGAAGCCCTTCTCGATCCCAAAGGTGTCGTTCAGCACCTTGGCGACTGGTGCCAGGCAATTGGTGGTGCACGAGCCATTGGAGACGACGATGTCGTTCTTGGTCAGGATGTCGTGATTGACGCCGAAGACCACGGTCTTGTCGGCGCCCTCGGCCGGCGCCGAGATCAGCACGCGCTTGGCGCCGGCGAGCAGGTGGGCGCTCGCTTTCTCTTTCGAGGCGAAATGGCCGGTGCATTCGAGCGCGATGTCGACGCCGAGGTCCTTGTGCGGCAGTTCGGCGGGATTTTTGACTGCTGTCACCCTGATCTTGTGGCCGCCAACGAACATGAACTCGCCGTCCACTCTGACTTCGCCCGGAAAGCGGCCATGGACCGAATCGTAGCGCAGGAGATGCGCATTGGTCTCCACCGGGCCCAGATCGTTCACCGCCACGACGACGATGTCGTCGCGCTTCGATTCTACGATCGCCCGCAACACCAGCCGGCCGATGCGGCCGAACCCATTGATAGCGACGCGCGTGGTCATCATTCTCCTCCGAGTTTCTCGATCGCGCGGGCCGACCGCGCGTTCGCTGTAATCTCTTCAACGCCAGGGCCTGGCGAAGCTATCGCACCAGCCGGCGCGCGTATTTGATCGATCTCATGTTGACGCGCGCAATGCTGCAACCGCCGCATCCGCAACGGCCTCCGCGGTAATGCCGAAATGCTTGTACAAATCCTTGTAGGGTGCGCTGGCGCCGAAGCTGTGCATGCCGACAAAGCGGCCGCGGCCATCCAAATAGCGGTCCCAGCCCAGCCGAACAGCGGCTTCGATGCCGATCCGCACCGTGTCGGGCCCCAGAACCTCGTCGCGATATTCGGCGGGCTGGGCGTCGAACAATTCCCAGCACGGCATCGAGACCACGCGCGCAGCCGTGCCCTTGGCCGCGAGCAATTCCCGCGCCGCGACTGCGATCGCGACTTCGGAGCCTGTGGCCAAAAGGGTCACTTCGGCAGGCCCTTCGGCGGCGACGAGTTCATAGGCGCCTTTGGCGCAGAGATTGTCGTCGGCATGCGTGATACGCAGCGCCGGCAGGTTCTGGCGGCTCAGCGCCATCAGGCTCGGCGCCTTGGTGGTGAGCGCGATCTCCCAGCATTCGACGGTTTCGACCGCATCGGCAGGGCGCATCACCATCAGGCCGGGAACGGCGCGCAAGGCGGCCAGATGTTCAACCGGCTGATGGGTGGGTCCATCCTGGCCCAGACCGATGGAATCGTGAGTCATGACGTAGATGACGTGCGTGCCCATCAGCGCCGCGAGCCGGATCGCCGGCCTCGCATAGTCGGAGAAGGTGAGGAAGGTGCCCGAGTACGGGATCAGCCCGCCATGCAGCGCGATCCCGTTCATGGTGGCAGCCATGCCATGCTCGCGGATGCCGTAATGGATGAAACGGCCCGCATAGTCGCCGGGGGCGACCGCCTTCATGCCCTTGGTCAGCGTGTTGTTGGAGCCGGTGAGGTCGGCCGAGCCGCCGATCGTGGTCTCGACCTCAGCATTGATGACTTCGAGCGCCGCTTGAGAAGATTTGCGCGTTGCCATCTCGGGCTTGTCGATGGAAAGCTTCTTCTTGTGGGCGGCGAGCGCATTGTCGAGCGTCCTGGGCATGTCGCCTGAGAGCGTGGCGGCGAAGCGGGATTTGGCGCCGGAGGCTGCCAGCCGCGCCTCCCAACCGGCGCGGGCGTCTGTGCCGCGGCTACCGATCTTCCGCCAGGCCGACAGGATGTCGTCAGGGATGATGAAGGGCTCGTAGGGCCAGTTCAGATTCTTGCGCGCGCCGGCAATTTCCTCGGCCCCGGGCGGGTCGCTATGGGCCTTGTTGGTGCCCGCCCGCGTCGGCAGGCCGTAGCCGATGGTGGTGCGGCAGGCGATCAGGACCGGGCGGTCGCTGGTCTGGGCGGCATCGAGCGCGGTGGCGACGTCGGCGGCATTCTCGCCATCGCAGCTCATCGTCTTCCAGTGCATGGCGTCGAAGCGTTCGAGCGTGTTGGTGGAATCGGCGAGCGAGGTCGGCCCATCGATGGTGATGTGGTTGTCGTCATAGAGCACGATCAGCCGGTTGAGCTTCAGGTGGCCGGCCAGCGAGCAGGCTTCGTGGCTGACGCCTTCCATCAGGTCGCCGTCCGAAGCGATGACATAAGTCTTGTGGTCGACCAGGCCGTCGCCGAAGCGGGCGTTCATCAGGCGTTCGGCCAGCGCCATGCCGACGGCGGTGGAGATGCCCTGGCCGAGCGGGCCGGTCGTCATTTCGATGCCCGGCGCAAGACCGTATTCGGGATGGCCGGCGCAGGGGCTGCCCAACTCGCGGAAGCGCTCGATGTCCTCGATGGTGATGCCGGCATAGCCCGTGAGATAGAGCAGCGCGTAGAGCAGCATCGAGCCATGGCCGGCCGAGAGCACAAAACGGTCGCGGTCGGGCCACGCCGGATCGGCCGGATCGAACTTTAGGAATCGGGCGAACAGAACCGTCGCCGCGTCCGCCATGCCCATCGGCAGGCCAGGATGGCCCGAGTTGGCCGCTTCGACCGCGTCCATCGACAGCGCGCGAATGGCATTGGCCAGGCTGCGTATTTCGGCCGCATCGAGCGCCGCGGGCAAATCAGAAGGCGCGGGCACTGCAATGCTCATATTTTCCGATCTTTCTGCCCATTGGCGGGCTTGAGGCCTTAGCGAGGGCGGGTGGCACCCGTCAAGAGCCTACGCCCGCACAGGCAACGCCGGCGCAGCCAGCAGGGTTGCGCATGGCCGCGTTGACCGGCTCCGCGCCTGGCGCCTATGCTGCTATCCGTTGGAGAATGGCGGCAAATTCCGATTGTCCGCGAGGGCCGGAGGCGGCATCGATGGGGCGGCATTCATGACCAGGCTCGAGGGCGCGCAGGCGCGGTTCTTGGAAGCACTGGATGCTCTGGAGGTGGTGGCACGCCCGCTGGCCGAGGCCCGGGGCCGCGCCGAGCACGACGCCGCCGAGATCGCCCACCTGCGGCAGGAACGCGACCAGCTTGCGGCTCGCATCGCCGAGCTCGAACAGGAAGGCCGCACGCTTGCCGGTCTCACCGAGGAGCTCGAAACGCGGCTCGACGGCGCCATCGCCGAGATCCGCGGCGCCCTGGGACGATAGAGAACCGGGCCGCGGCCGGGCCGCCTGCCCATTCGCCTAGCCTATTGGCCATTCGCGTATGGCTCGAACGGAGAACGCCAGTGCCCCTCGTCAATGTCATGGTCAACGGCCGCGCCTACACCATCGCCTGCGACGAGGGCGAAGAAGATCATCTGCGCGAGCTTGCCGGGCTCGTGGACACGAAAGTGCGCGAGGTCCTGGAGACGGTGGGCCAGGTCGGCGAGCCGCGGCTCTTGCTGATGGCGGCGCTCTTGATGGCCGACGAGTGTTTCGAAGCCGATCAGCGCGTCGAAACAGGGCGCAAGGAACTGGACGCCATGGCGGAGTCCCGCGAGAAGGCCGCAGAGAAGCTGGCCGAGACCGAAGATGCCACCGCCGAGGCGCTGGAGCGCGCGGCCGACCGGGCCCGGGATATTGTCGCCGCGCTGGGCGAAGCCTAGATTGACTTGTGGACGGGTACTGCCTCGCGCGTCAGGATTACGATGCCCAGGGGCCTTAATGGTACTCACCGGGAGCTGTCCCTGCCCAGGATCGTGGTCTTGGGCACACGGCGCCCACCTGCACTTGCAGGCCCGTGAGGATCAATATTCCAACGGCGAAGGCGGTCCCGTTCCGCACCGTTCTCTTCTGTCGTATCGATCGGCCGCCGTCCGGCACCGCGATGGCGATCTGTGATACAGCACCTCGAACATGGATATTGTCTCGGAAAAGAAGGCGATGCGCGCGGCGGCGCGCCAAAGGCGCGCTGGGCTGGCAGCGGCGGTGCCGGACCACGCCGCGCGTCTGGGCGCATACGCCGACGCGCTTCCCATCCCCCCCAACTCTCTGGTCAGCGCCTATGTGGCGATGGGCGAGGAAGCCGATCCCAAGGCAATTCTTGCGCGGCTGGCGGAAAAGGGATGCAGGTTCGCGTTCCCCCGCGTGGCTGCCATGGGCGCCCCGCTCGTATTCCATCACGCTGTCCCCGACGGCGAGTGGGTGAGGAGCCGCTACGGCGTGCTGGAGCCGCAAGCCGATTGGCCCGTGGCCGCCCCGGAATTCTTCCTGATGCCGCTCCTGGCGTTCGATGCCCAGGGCTGGCGGCTGGGCTATGGCGGCGGCTTCTACGACCGCACGCTGGCCGCCCATCGCGCCGACCGTCCGGTGGTTGCTATCGGGATTGCCTTTTCCGGCCAGGAAGTTGCGGCCGTTCCGCATGACGACAAGGATCAACGGCTTGATATGGTGGTGACCGAAATGGGCCTGAGGCGGCTGCGATAGATGCGGATTCTCTTCATCGGCGACGTGATTGGCCGGCCGGGCCGCCAGGCGGTCGGCGAAGAGCTTCCAGGCCTGCGAGAACGTCTGGGGCTCGATTTTGTCGTTCTCAACGGCGAGAACCTGGCTGGCGGCTTCGGCGTAACCAGATCGACGGCCGACGAGATGTTCGCGCTCGGCGTCGATTGCATCACCACCGGCAATCATTGGCTCGATCAGCGCGAAATCCTGGGCTTCATCGACGAGGAGGACCGGCTGCTGCGGCCGGCCAATCTGCCGCCGGGCACGCCTGGACGCGGCGCGAGCCTCCTGCCGACGCGGGGCGGTGCGCATGTGCTGGTGATCAACGCGCTGGGCCGCGTCTTCATGGAGCCGCAGAACGATCCCTTCGCGGCCGTTGAGCATGAACTGACCGCCTGTCCGCTCGCCGACGCCGCCGACGCCATTGTCGTCGACATGCATTGCGAAGCGACATCCGAGAAAATGGCGATGGGCCAATTCTGTGACGGCCGGGCAAGTCTCGTTGTCGGCTCCCACTCCCATGTACCCACGGCGGATGCGCAGATACTGCCGAGCGGCACGGCTTATCAAACCGATGCCGGTGCCTGCGCCGACTACAACTCGGTCATCGGCATGGACAAATTCGAGCCGCTCCAGCGCTTCACCAAGAAGATGTCGACGAGCCGCTTCACGCCCGCGACTGGCCCGGCGACTTTGTGCGCTGTGTTTGTCGAGACCGGCGCCAATGGGCTGGCCACGCGCGTCGAGCCGGTGCGAGTCGGCGGCCGACTGATGCAGTCCGTGCCGCAAGGTTAGCGGCATGGGCTCGTCGCTTCTGCTTCTGCCGGGCCTGCTATGCGATGCCTCTGTCTGGGAGGCGCAGGTGGGCGCCTTGCGTTCGCAATGCGACGTCCGCGCGTTTCCGCATTTCTATGGCCACGTTTCGCTTGAAGGGATGGCGGCTGCGGTGCTTCAAGCCGCGCCCGAGCGCTTTCATCTCGCAGGCCATTCGATGGGCGGACGCGTCGCCTTCGAAATCTATCGCCTGGCGCCCGAACGCGTGCGGAGCCTGGTGCTGCTGGACACCGGGGTCACCCCGGCCGAGCCGCACGAGGCACTGGCGCGCGGCAGTTTTGTCGATCTCGCCCGGCGTGAAGGCATGGCGGCGGTGGCCGCACGCTGGCTGCCGCCCATGGTCGCCCCAGCCCGCCTCGGCGATGCGGCATTGATGGGGCGGCTGACGGCGATGGTCTGCCGCACAACCCCCGAGATATTCGCCGGCCAGCAGCGCGCGCTTCTGTCGCGGCCGGATGTCCGCCCGCGTCTGATCGAGATCGCCTGTCCGACGCTTGTCGGCTGCGGTGCAGAAGATTCGTGGAGCCCGCTGGCCCAGCACCAAGAGATCGCCGCCGCCATACCGGGCGCGCAACTTGTCGCAATTCCCGAAAGCGGTCATATGGTCAGCGTCGAAGCACCGGACGCGGTGAGCAATTTGCTGCGGGGCTGGCTCGATCGCCAAGACCAGGAATGAGGTCCGGCACCTCAGGCATCGCCCAAATCATGGTAGGATTCGACAGAATATGAAGATCGTGGGCATGTTCACGTGATGGATGGGCCTGGAAATTCGTCCTACTGGTCGGCGCCGACGCTGCCGCGGATATTGGCTGCCGATACTGTGGAGGCGGCCGACCTGCGGTTGACTCTCGATTGCTGGCGGCGCCTCAAGGGTTCGCGCAAGATGCCGGCCCGCGCCGAAATCTCGCCCAGAGATTTCAAGCATGCGTTGCGGACCGTGCATATCTATGACGTGCTGGATGCTGGCGCGGATTTCCGGTTCCGGCTGGTAGGAAGCGGCGTCTTCCCCGGTCTTCAGCAGGACCAGACCGGAAGGCTTCTGTCGGAACATCCCGACCCCGGCGTGCAGCTGCGCTTCGCCGCGGCCTTGAAGCGAGTGGTCGAGACGGGCGAACCCGTGCGCAGCCTGTCGCTGCGGCAGACCGGCAATCTACTCAACGATGCATACACGGAGGGGCTGTGGCTGCCGCTCGGCGATGCCGACGAGGTCATCCACGTTTTGGCGCATTCGAGCCTGCACGCCGTCAAACCCGGCAGCGCCAGCTTCGGCACCAAACCCAGCGACGCGGCCCCGCCGGCGGCATAGCCGGTGCCGCCCGCCCACCGGCGCCCCCCTTGAAGGTGACGGCCGGCCCGGCTATCTCACGGCCGCCTCAGCGTTGGACATTGCCGCATGGCGGGTCATTCCCAATTCAAGAACATCATGCACCGCAAGGGGCGCGCCGATAAGGAGCGCTCCAAGCTGTTCTCCAAGCTCAGCCGCGAAATCACGGTCGCGGCCAAGCTCGGCATGCCGGACCCGGCACACAACCCGCGTCTCCGCGCCGCGATCATCGCCGCCAGGGCCGAATCGATGCCCAAGGACAACATCCAGCGCGCCATCAACAAGGCGAGCGGCGGCGATGCCGAGAACATCGAAGAGGTGCGCTATGAAGGCTATGGCCCGGGTGGCGTGGCGCTGATCGTCGAGACGCTCACCGACAACCGCAACCGCACCGGCGGCGACATCCGCGCCGCCTTCTCGAAATATGGCGGCGGTCTGGGCGAGCCCAACTCGGTCGCCTTCATGTTCGACCGCGTCGGCGTCATCACCTATCCCAAGGACAAGGGCTCGGACGACACCCTGCTGGAGACGGCCATCGAAGCGGGCGCCGAGGAATGCGTGTCGTCGGAGGAGGGCCACGAAATCATCGCCACTCTCGAGGATTTCGGAAGCGTGCGCGATGCGCTCGAAGCGAAACTCGGCGAGCCGCAATCGGCCCGCATCGAATGGCGGTCCAAGACCATGACAGCGGTCGGCGACGATGCCGGCGAAACCTTGGTCAAGCTGCTCGACGTGCTCGACGAGCACGACGACGTGCAGCATGTCTACGGCAATTACGAATTGTCGAATGCGCTGCTGGAGAAGCTGGGGGGCTAGCCGGCGTCCTTTTCGCTGTCGAGTATCGTCATCTGATGAGGGCCGTAGCGCATGCCGGCGAAGGCGCCACCCGCCAGCACCGCGTCGATGGCTTCGAGTTCGATCTCGCCGAGCTTGACGTCGAGCGCGCCCAGCGCCTCGTTCAATTTTATTCGTGAGCGAGTCCCGATCAGAGGCACGATGTCCTCGCCGCGGCCCAACGCCCAGGCGATCGCAAGCTGCGCCACTGTAATGCCGTGGCCGCGCGCGATCTCGTTCAACATGCGCACGACCTGAGTGTTCTTCTCCAGATTCTCGCCGGTGAAGCGCGGAAAGGCCAGCCGTTCCGCGGTCTCGCCCTCGATTGTCGCCGTCGAGATCAGGCCGCGTGCCAGCACGCCATAAGCCGTGATGCCCACGCCCAGTTCGCGCAGCGCCGGCAAAATTTTTGATTCGATCATGCGGGTGACCAGCGAATATTCGATCTGCAGATCGGCGACGGGATGGACGGCGTTGGCGCGGGCAACGGTCTGGGTCGAGAC
This sequence comes from uncultured Pseudomonadota bacterium, assembly GCA_963775165.1. GTDB lineage: Bacteria > Pseudomonadota > Alphaproteobacteria > Micropepsales > Micropepsaceae > Rhizomicrobium. The sequence goes on from CAVZHX010000008.1 coordinate 362,665, forward strand.
CTCGCTCAGTCCCAGATGGCGCACATAGCCCGCCTTGATGAGATCGGCGATGGCGCCGGCCGTCTCCTCGATCGGCACCTTGGGATCGAGCCGGGCCGGCCGGTAGATGTCGATGTAATCGGTGCCCAGCCGCTTCAGCGAATAGGCCAGGAAGGTCTTGATCGCCGCGGGCCGGCAGTCGTAGCCGTTCCATGTCCCGTCGGGCCCGCGCAAGGCCCCGAATTTGACGCTGACGACGGCCTTGTCGCGCCGTCCTTTCAGCGCGCGGCCGACGAGCATCTCGTTGTGGCCCATGCCGTAGAAATCGCCGGTGTCGATCAGGTCGATGCCGGCATCGAGGGCAGCATGGATGGTGGCGATGCTTTCGGTGTCGTCGGCGGGGCCATAGACCCCTGACATTCCCATGCAGCCGAGACCGATGGCCGAAACCTCCGGGTTGTGGCGCCCCAACTTGCGTCTGTCCATGAGCCGGCCCTTTCCTGGCAGGGGCGCATTGAACCATGCGAACGGAAAGGGCACAAATGTCCCATGGCCGCGCACGCGATTCGTATTCTGGGGCTCGATCCGGGGCTGGCCCGCATGGGCTGGGGCGTGATCGATGTCGCCGGCACCAGGCTTTCCCATGTCGGCCACGGCGTCTTGACCAGCGATGCCAAATCGGACCTCGGCCGGCGGCTTCTGGCGCTGCACACGGCCCTTGCGGCCGTGATCGCGGATTTGCGGCCCGATGCCATTGCGGTCGAACAGGCTTTCGTCGCCAAGGACCCATTGGCCGCGCTCAAGCTCGGCCACGCCCGCGCGATCGGGCTTCTGGCCGGCGCCCAAGCCGGGCTCGAGATCGCCGAGTACGCGCCCAATCACATCAAGAAAAGCGTCGTCGGCGTCGGCCACGCCGGCAAGGAGCAGGTGCAAGCCATGGTCGGGCGGCTTTTGCCGACGGCCCGTTGCCGACAGGCCGATGCTGCCGATGCGCTGGCCGCCGCCATTGCGCACGCCCATCTGGCCGGCACGCGCGCAGCCATCCTCGCGGCGACTGCCTCATGATCGGTAAGCTCACCGGCATCGTCGATGCTCTCGCCGAGGATCACGTCATCCTCGACGTCGGCGGCATAGGCTATGTGGTCCATTGCCCGGCTTCGACCCTCTCGCGGCTCACCGCAGGGGCGGCGGCGACGCTGGCGATCGAAACCCGCATCACCGAGGACACCATCAGGCTTTACGGTTTTTCGAGCACGGCCGAGCGCGAATGGTTCCGGCTGCTGCAGACCGTGCAGAGCGTAGGCGCGCGGGTGGCGCTGGCAGTGCTCTCGGCGCTGTCGACACGCGAGCTGGAGCGGGCGCTCGCGCTGGGCGACAAGGCCGCCATCGGCCGGGCCCAGGGCGTCGGCCCCAAGCTCGCCACCCGCATCGCCACCGAATTGAAGGACAAGGCACCGTCCATGATGTTGCGGGCGGCCGGAGAGGCCGGCTCCACGCTGGCCGGGGCAGTGCCGGCGCCGCATGGGCCAGAAGCCGACGCGGTCGCGGCCCTCGTCAAGCTCGGTTACGCTCAGGGTGCCGCCGCCGAGATGGTGGCGCGCGCCGCCCAGGCGCTGGGCGAGGCGCCGGTGGATGCGCTGATCCGCGAAAGCCTCAGAAGCGCGGGGCGTTAAAGAGGAACGATGGCGACTGCAGCCTCAAGCCCAACCGACCGCCTCGTCGCGCCCGCGCGAGCCGAGGAAGACGTGCTCGAAGCCTCGCTCAGGCCGAAGCGGCTCGACGAATTCGTCGGCCAGCGCCAGGCGCGCGAGAATCTCGCCGTCTTCATTGAGGCTGCACGGGCCCGCGGCGAAGCTCTTGACCATGTGCTGTTCTCCGGCCCGCCAGGGCTCGGCAAGACGACGTTGGCCCAGATCGTCGCCCGCGAACTGGGCGTTAATTTTCGCTCGACCTCCGGACCGGTGCTGGCGAAGGCTGGCGATCTCGCTGCCATCCTCACCAATCTCGAACCGCGCGACGTGCTCTTCATCGACGAAATCCACCGGCTCAATCCGGCGGTCGAGGAAATTCTTTATCCGGCGATGGAGGATTTCGAGCTCGATCTCGTAATCGGCGAAGGCCCGTCGGCGCGCAGCGTCAAGATCGGTCTTGCGCCTTTCACGCTGGTGGGCGCGACCACCCGCTCGGGCCTCATCACCACGCCGTTGCGCGACCGCTTCGGGATTCCGGTGCGGCTGAATTTCTATAGCGCTGGCGAACTTGTAGCGATCGTCGAACGCGGCGCCCGCGTGCTCGGCTTCGAGCTGACGGCCGAAGGGGCGCGCGAAATCGCCGGCCGCGCCCGCGGCACGCCGCGCATCGCCGGCCGCCTGCTCAAGCGCGTGCGCGATTTTGCTGCCGTCGCCGGTCACGGCCTCATCGACCAGGAGATCGCCGATGCAGCGCTCACCCGCCTCGAAGTCGACGCACGAGGCCTTGACGCCTTCGACATGCGATATTTGCGCCTGATCGCGGAACAATTTGCAGGCGGGCCCGTCGGCATCGAAACCATCGCCGCCGCTCTCGGCGAGGCCCGCGATGCGATCGAGGAAATCGTGGAACCCTTTTTGATGCAGCAGGGTTTTGTGCAGCGGACGCCGCGCGGGCGTATGCTGGCGGCGGCGGCTTTTGTGCATCTGGGTCTCCAAACCCCACCGCGCGATCCCTTGCAGGTCGCGCTCTTCTCCGATGACGGTGAGGGCTAGATGGACAGAAGTGCGATCATAGTGCGGGTGGCGGCGCTGTTGATCGCAGCGGGGCTGGCGTTGGGCCTCGTTGAGCTCTGGGCGGTGGCATCGAGCATCATGGGCAATTACTTCGCGACGGTCTCGAAGGCGCCGCAGGACCAGAACAATGGCGTGATAACTGTGCGCGTGCTGCCGGTGCCGGAGACGTCGCCCTCGAAACCGCCGGCAGCCGAACCGGCCGAACCGCCGCCTGCGAAATGACGCGAGTGTGCCCACATGGCTGAGAGCGATGGCTTCGGCCGTTTCGAGGGCAAGATCCATATCCTGCCGCTGCGCGTCTATTACGAGGACACCGACGTGTCGGGCGTGGTCTATCATGCCAATTATCTGCGCTTCATGGAGCGCGGGCGCAGCGAATATTTCCGCTGCCTGGGCATCCGGCGCTTGGCGATGCTCGAAGCCGACGAGCCCACCGCCTGGACCTTGCGCAGGGCCACGGTCGAGTATTTCCGTCCGGCCCGGCTTGACGATCTCATCGAGGTGCACACTTGCTGCACCGCGATTTCAGGCGCCCGCATGCTGGCCGATCAGAGGATTTACGCTGTCGGCGAGCTTCTGGTGCGCGGGACCGTCGAGGCCTGCATGATCACACTGGCGGGCCGGCCGCGCCGGATTCCAGCGGAGTGGCGCGCCAGACTCGCGCCTTTCGTATGTGAAACAAGCCTTTAACAATTGGCGCCCAAATTCGGCCACGTTGAGATGCGCTTCTCGCCAGCTAACGATTGGCCAGATTTCCGCATCGTGGCGCGCGAGGGGCGGGGCGGCTGGCCGAATCTCTTGCCCTGCCGTCTGCGGAAAGGTCCGTTCATGAGAAAGGCCCGTTCATGAGTTTAAGACGTTTCATGGTCGTATGCGTTGTGGCGCTGGCGACCGGCCTCGCGGGCGGAGCGATCGGCGCCGCGCCGGCGATGGCGCAGTCGGCGCCGCGCGCCGCGCCCGTGGGCAATGCCGCCGAAAGCCAGCCGCTTGCTGCGCCCACGACGGCGGTGGACGTCACCCAGACCGGCGGAAGCCTGGGCCCCGCCATTCAGGGCTTCTCCGTCGTCTCCATGTTCCTGAGCGCCGATGTCATCGTCAAAACGGTGATCGCGCTGCTGCTGGTGGCCTCGCTGTGGTCCTGGGCGATCATCTTCAACAAATGGGCGGCGCTGGGTCTGCTGCGGCGCCGTGCCAAGCGCTTCGAGAAGGTCTTCTGGTCCGGCCTGTCGCTGGACGATCTCTATCAGCAGTTTTCGACCCGCGGCGACCATCCGATGGCGGCGGTATTTCTCGCGGCACTGCGCGAGTGGCGCCGGGCCTTCGAACACGGACCGCCACGGGAATCGATGCTGCCCAGCGTCAAGGACCGCGTCGAGAAGGCGATGTCGGTCACCATCCTGCGCGAGACCGACGGGCTCGAGCGCCAGTTGGGATTTCTGGCGACGGTGGGCGCGACGGCGCCCTTCGTCGGCTTGTTCGGCACCGTCTGGGGTATCATGACTGCGTTCTCGGCAATCGCCGCCCGTCATGACACCACGCTGGCCGTGGTTGCGCCCGGCATCGCCGAGGCGCTGTTCACGACGGCGATGGGCCTTCTGGCCGCGATCCCGGCGGTGATCTTCTACAACAAGTTCGTCAACGACATTTCGCGCTATACCGGCCGCGTCGAAGCCTTCGCCGACGAATTCTCGGCGATCCTGTCGCGCCAGCTCGACGAGAAGGCGACGCACTGATGGTGGCGGCGGTCAAGCGTATCGATTGTGGCGCCCGCCGCAGCCGTGGCCGGATCAGGCCGATGTCGGAGATCAACGTCACGCCCTTCGTCGACGTGATGCTGGTGCTCCTGATCGTGTTCATGGTGACGGCGCCGCTTCTGACCGTGGGCGTGCCTGTCGATCTGCCCAAGACGCGGGCGCAGACGCTGGGCCAGGATCGCGAGCCGCTGTCGGTCACGATCGGCAAGGATGGCCGGATCTATCTGCAGAACACGCCGATCGAGGAAGATCAGCTGGTGCCGCGGCTGATGGCGATCGCCGCCAATGGCTACGATCAGCGCATTTTTGTCCGCGGCGACCAAAGCGTGGGCTATGGCAAGGTGATGGAGGTGATGGCGCGTATCAGCGCCGCCGGCTTCACACATATCGGACTCGTGACGGATGTCGCAAAGCCGAACCCAGAGACGAAATAGACTGTCCGCGCCCTCGATGGCCGGCGACCGGCGCTCGGGGCTCGGGCTGTTCGGCTCGCTTGCGCTGCATGCCGGCGTGATCGCTGCGACCCTGTTCACCTGGCAGCACCGTCTCGAGATCACCGATCAGTCGCCGCCGGTCGTCCCGGTCGATCTCGTCACAATTTCCGACACCACCAATATCAAGGCCGTCGCGCCGGAGCCGGAGAAATTCACGCCCAAGCAGCCGAGTCCGATCACCGCGCCCGAACTGGCCGCCAATGTGCCACCGCCAGAGCAGATGGCGGCTCCAAAGCTCGAACTGGCTCCGGCGCCACCCGAACAGGCGCCATCGGAACCCGTGGTCAGAGCCATACCCAAGCCGCCCGTGCCCAAGGTCCGGCCCAGGCCGCCGCCACCCGAACAGAAGAAGCAGAAGTTCGACGTCAACAACATTCTGGCGCTCTTGAACAAGGAGCAGCCGGCCGCCAAGCAGGCCGCGCACGGGCAAAAGGGCGCCCAGCCGAGACAGGGGATCGGCGCGCAGAACGCGATGACCATGGACCTCGTCGATGCCCTCAGGAACCAGATCGCGCAATGCTGGAGTCCGCCCGTCGGCGCGCCCCATCCCGAAAACCTGATCGTTTCGTTCGAACTGTTCCTCAATCCGGATGGCTCCATCGGAAGGCCACCGCAATTGACCGGTGGTTCGCAGGCGGCTGTGGCCTCGAATCCGTTCATGCGCGCGGCGGCGGAAGCCGGCCGACGGGCGATCTACACCTGCGCGCCCTACAAACTTCCCGTCGATCGTTATAGCCAGTGGCGCGACATTACGCTGGTGTTCGACCCGCGCAAACTGATCGGCAACAATTGAAACAGTGATCGGAGATACGGCATGCGGAAATTGGTCCTGACATTCGCAGCGTTGGTCGCATTGACCCTGGCGACGACGCTGCCGGCCGCAGCCCAGCTCCATGTCGACGTGACGCAGGGCAATATCCAGCCCATGCCGATCGCCATTCCCGATTTTGTGGCGCCCACGGCTGCCGATCAGGGCCCGGCCGCCAATATCGCTTCGGTGGTACGCGCGGATCTCAGCCGTTCCGGTCTTTTCAAGTCGCTCGATCCCAAATCCTTCGTCGACCAGGTCAAGGACATCAATACGCCGCCGCAATTCGCGGACTGGCGCGTCATCAACGCCCAGGGCCTCGTCACCGGCCAGGCGGCGATGCAGCAGGACGGACGCCTGCGCGTCGATTTCCGGCTCTGGGACATCTTCGGCGAGAGCCAGATGCTGGGCCTGCAATATTTCACGACGCCCGAGAACTGGCGCCGGATCGCGCATCTGATTTCCGATGCTATCTATGAGCGCATTACCGGCGAGAAGGGCTATTTCGACACCCGCATCGTCTTCATCTCGGAGTCCGGCCCGGCGCTGCATCGCATCAAGCGGCTCGCCGTGATGGACGAGGACGGTGCCAACCCGATCTTCCTCACCAATGGCAGCTATCTGGTTTTGACGCCGCGCTTCAATCCCACGGCCCAGATGATCGCCTATATGTCCTATATCAACGACAAACCGCGTGTGTATCTGTTCGATCTGGAGACCGGGCGCCAGCAGGTTCTGGGGAATTTCCCGCATATGACCTTTTCCCCGCGCTTTTCGCCGGACGGCAACAAGATCGTCATGAGCCTGGAGAATGACGGCAATTCCGACATCTACGTCATGGATCTGCGCACGCGGGCGGTCACACGGCTGACCAACGATCCGTCGATCGAGACCTCGCCCTGCTTTTCGCCCGACGGCACCCAAATCGCCTTCGAATCCGACCGCGGCGGCTCCCAGCAGGTCTATGTGATGAACGCAGACGGAACGAACCCGCACCGGATCAGCTTTGGAACCGGGCGGGCAGGTACGCCGGTGTGGAGCCCTCGCGGTGATTTAATTGCGTTTACCAAGATCGAGGAAGGCGCCTTCCGGATCGCCGTTATGCACCCCGACGGCAGCGGAGAGCGAGTGATTACAGATGGTTGGCAGGATGAGGGCCCGACTTGGGCGCCCAATGGCCGCGTCTTGATGTTCACCAGAACACTCAGAAACGGCGCCGGCAGCCAGATCTGGTCGGTGGACGTCACCGGCCGCAACGAGCGCCGCGTCACGACACCGGGAGATGCCTCCGATCCGGCCTGGTCGCCCTTGATACAATGATGCCGCAATTTTAGTATCCAAGCACCACGTTTGGCGGGTCCATTGTCGCTTCCAGACGTTATCGGGCGGTGCGCGCGCGTCGTCTATTGCGCAGCCCCTGCGCATGGGGGGCTGCGCTATTGCGGAGTTGACTTCCAATGATGAAATTTGCAAATGCAACGAAATTCGCGGCCATCGTGGCGGTCATCGTGTTGGCCGGTTGCACGACGAAGCCTCAACCGGCACCGCAGCAGGCTCCACCTCCTCCTCCGCCGCCTCCGGCGGTGCAACAGTCCAGCGTCGTGCCGGGCAGTGCCGAGGATCTGCGCGTCAATGTCGGAGACACGGTCCATTTCGCCTATAACAAATCCGATCTCGACGCGGAGGATCAGAGCATCCTGCAGCGTCAGGCTGCATGGCTGCAAAAATATCCAGTTGTGCGTGTGCAGATTCAGGGCAATTGCGATGAACGCGGCACGCGCGAATACAATCTTGCGCTCGGCGCCCGTCGCGCCAGCGCCGCGAAGGATTACCTGGTCAGCCTGGGTGTGTCTCCCGCCCGCGTCGACACGATTTCGTTCGGCAAGGAGCGTCCAATCTGCTCCGAGTCAAACGAAGATTGCTGGGCACGCAATCGCCGTGGCGTCACCGCGATCACCAGTGGTGGCGCGACATCCTGATCGCGCTTGGATCTGATATTCCCGGGAAAGGGGCGTCTTTCAGAGGCGCCCCTTTCGCGTGGAACGGGCCGTTTTCGCCTCTCAAGCTGCCGCCGGGCCTCATTTTGGGCTAAGTATTCGGTTTGACTGATTTGCGCGGGCAACCCCGCACCGGCGCCGCCGGCCGCGCCCCTCGAACCGGTCGAACGTCAACCGGTCAGACCATGCGAGAGGACATGATGGGCGAGAAGTTTTTGCATTTGCGTGCGTGCGGCGTGCTGGCCGCGGCAGCAGCGCTGGCATGTATGGCCACGCCGGGCAGCGCGCTTGCCTCGGCCTCCTGGCATGTTGCGCCGCCGGCCAATTCCGGCCAGCCGCATTACATCCAGGTCGCCGATTTGTTCGGGCCTAGCGACGAAGAGAAGGCGGCGGCCGCCGCCGCGGCACAGCGCGAACAGGCGCAGGATGCTTCTATCCGCACGCTGACCCAGCGGATCGGCGATCTCGAGTCCGCGCTCCAGCAGCTGACCGGACAATTGGAAGAAGCCAATCATCGCGCGGAGATGCTGCAGGCGCGCATAACGCAGATGCAGAAGGATTTCGATTACAAGCTGTGCACGCTGGCGGCGCAGCAATTGGGCGCCACGAGCGAGGGCGGCGAGGATCAGGACAACAGCGCCCCTGCGCTGCCCTGCGGTTCGCTAGGTTCGGCGGCTGCGGTTGGACCGGGCCCTGTTACGCAGAGCCCGGCTGCGCAGCCCGGCCAACAGGGACCGCAGAGCTACGCCTCGCTGTCGCCGGGGCGCGGCGGGGTCAGCGGGCCCAGCCGGCCCGACGGTGTGCTTGGGACCTTGCCTGCCGGCACCTCGCTGCCCCAGCGGCAAAACAATGCGGCGGCTGCAAACGCGTCTGCTCCGGCGCCACAGCAGCAGGCTTCGCTTGGCCCGGGCGGCTCCCGCAAGGAGTTCGATTCGGCCATGAATCTTCTCGCCAAGGCGCAGTATGACGAGGCACGCGGCGCCTTTCGCAGCTTCGCCGACTCCTATCCCGATGACGATCTGACTCCCCAGGCCGTCTATTGGATCGGCGCCATAGCCTATGTGCAGAAGGATTATCCGGATGCTGCACGTGCCTTCGCCGAAGAGCTCAAGAATTATCCCGACTCCGTGCGCGCGCCCGAGAGCATGCTAAAGCTCGGCCAGTCGCTGGTCGCCATGAAACAGACGAAAGAAGGGTGCACCACGCTTGAAGCGGTTTCGAGCAAATACCCCAAGGCCTCCCGCACCATCCGCCGTCAGGCCGAAGACGCCCGCCACGACGCCCATTGCCGCTGATGCGGCGGCGCTGAGCTCGGAGTTCGCCGCGGTCATGGCCGCCTTGCGCCGGGCCGGCGCGCCCTGGCCCGGTGCGGTCGCCGTCTCGGGCGGCGGCGATTCATTGGCGCTGATGGTGTTGCTGGCCGAGTGGGCAGGTGATCGCGGGGTGGCGCCCCCCCTGGTTCTGACCGTCGACCATCGACTGAGGCCGGAATCGGGCGAGGACGCCCGCGAAGTCGAGGCTGCGGCGAATCGGCTCGGCCTCGAAACCCATATCCTCAAATGGACGGGCCGCAAGCCCACAGCCAATCTCGAAGCCGCCGCACGGCGGGCGCGCTACCGGCTGATGGGCGCGGCCTGCCGGCGCCTCGGCCTCGCCGGCCTCCATCTGGCCCACACCCTGGAGGATCAGGCCGAGACCGTCCTGCTCAGGCTGGCGCGCGGCAGCGGGCTCGATGGGCTTGCCGCGATGCGGCCTCAGTCCCCCTTCCCGGTGCCGGGGTTCGAGGACATGGTTCTGGTCCGCCCCCTTCTGGGAACCTCGCGGGCGCGTCCGCGCGCATTCCTTGAAGCGCGTGGCATCCCCTGGATGGAGGATCCCATGAACGCCGATCCGCGCTTCGCCCGTGTGCGCGTGCGCGCGGCCTGGCCGGCGCTTGAGGCCGCCGGACTTGGCCCGGCGCGAATCGCCGACGCGGCCACGCATCTGGCACGTGCCCGCGCCGCGCTCGAAGCGATGACCGATGAGTTTCTTGCAGCGCGCGCGCATTTGGCTCCGGGTCATGGAACGATTGACGGCGCGGCGCTGGCCGCAGTGCCGCGCGAAATCGGGCTCAGGGCGCTGGCAGCGGCGTTGGGACGAGTTGCTGGCACCGCTTACCGCCCCCGATTCGTGCGCCTGGACCGGCTCCTCGCCGCGATTGCCGCCGGCCAATTGGGGAAGGGCCGCACCCTGCACTGCTGCCGAATCGGGCCAGCGCCCAAACGGGTTGCCCGCTTTGGGCCCTGTACGCTGATTATCGAGCGGGAGCCGGGGCGCAGGCGGCCCAGTCCGGAACCGGACACAGGGACGTGAAAATGCCTCAAACCGTCTGGATAGTGGCAGAGACACCACCCATATGGAGAATTAGCACCGGTCCTTAAGCGCGATTGGACGCCGTCGTTGCCGGACGGGCGCAAATTTCTTAACGTTTTGATGGCTGGCAACGGGGTAAAAAGGTTCCTATGTATTGGGATGGACCTCCGGCCCGAACGACAGGCGCTCGCCGGAACAGAACAGCCGAGAAAGAGCGGACGTGAACAACCTTAGAAACCTAGCTCTCTGGATTATTATTGCGCTGCTGCTGGTGGCGCTTTTCAACATGTTCCAAGGCACGGGGAGCCACCCCAACGCCTCGACGATCAGCTTCACCGAATTCAACCAGCAGGTGGTACAGGGCGCCGTCAAGAAGGTCACGATCCAGGGCGACCAGATCAAGGGCCAGCTCTCCAACGGCCAGGATTTCACGACCTATGCGCCGGACGATCCCAATCTCGTCTCGCGCATGCTGGACCACAATGTCGGCATCAATGTGCAACCCTCCGATGAGGGCATGCCCACACTGATGAGCATCTTCATCAACTGGTTCCCGATGCTGCTCCTGATCGGGGTGTGGATATTCTTCCTGCGCCAGATGCAGTCGGGCGGCGGCAAGGCCATGGGCTTCGGCAAATCGCGCGCGAAGTTGCTGACCGAGCGCACCGGCCGGGTGACCTTCGAAGACGTCGCCGGCGTCGACGAGGCCAAGGAAGAGCTCAAGGAAATCGTCGACTTCCTGCGCGATCCGCAGAAGTTCCAGCGGCTCGGCGGCCGTATCCCCAAGGGCGTGCTGCTCGTCGGTCCGCCCGGCACCGGCAAGACGCTTTTGGCGCGCTCGATCGCGGGCGAGGCCAATGTGCCCTTCTTCACCATTTCGGGCTCCGACTTCGTCGAGATGTTCGTGGGCGTGGGCGCGTCGCGCGTCCGCGACATGTTCGAGCAGGCCAAGAAGAACGCGCCCTGCATCGTCTTCATCGACGAGATCGACGCGGTCGGCCGCCATCGCGGCGCTGGCCTCGGCGGCGGCAATGACGAACGCGAGCAGACGCTGAATCAGCTGCTCGTCGAGATGGATGGCTTCGAGGCCAATGAGGGCGTGATCCTGATCGCCGCCACCAACCGGCCCGACGTGCTCGACCCGGCGCTGCTCAGGCCCGGCCGCTTCGACCGCCACGTGGTGGTGCCCAATCCCGATCTGGCCGGCCGCGAAAAGATCCTGCGCGTGCATCTGCGCAAGGTCCCGCTGGCTCCCGACGTCGATCCGCGCGTGATCGGGCGCGGCACGCCGGGCTTCTCGGGCGCCGATCTCGCAAATCTCGTGAACGAAGCCGCCCTGCTCGCCGCCCGCCGCGGCAAGCGCGTCGTCACCATGACCGAGCTGGAAGACGCCAAGGACAAGGTGCTGATGGGCGCCGAGCGCCGCTCGATGGTGATGAGCGAGGAAGAGAAGAAGCTCACCGCCTATCACGAAGGCGGTCATGCGCTGGTGGCCTTGAGCGTCGAGGGTTCGGACCCGATCCACAAGGCGACCATCATCCCGCGCGGCCGCGCGCTCGGCATGGTCATGCGCCTGCCCGAGCGCGATCAGCTGTCATTGACGCGCCAGAAGATGCTGTCCGATCTCTGTGTCGCCTTTGGTGGGCGCATCGCCGAGGAGCTGGTCTTCGGGCACGACAAGGTCACGACCGGCGCCCAGAGCGACATCGAGCAGGCCACCCGCATGGCCCGCGCCATGGTCACCCGCTTCGGCATGTCGGACGATCTGGGCCCCATTGCCTATGCCGAGAATCAGGAAGAGGTCTTCCTGGGCCATTCGGTGTCGCGCACGCAGAACGTCTCGGAGGCGACCGCGCAGAAGATCGACTCGGAAATCCGCCGCATCATCGACAGCTGCTATCAGCGCGCCAAGGACATCCTGACCGAGCGCCGCAACGATCTCGAAGTGATCGCCCGCGGCCTGCTCGAATACGAGACGCTGAGCGGCGACGAGATTATCGGGCTTTTGAAGGGCATCCCCCCGGTGCGCACGCCCTACGACGAACCGGAACCCTCGCGCGGCACCGGGCCCTCGGTGCCAGCCGCCGGCCGTCCGCGCGGCGGGCCGGGCATCATCACGCCGGAGCCGCAGCCCGGGCGGTAATCCCCTAGGGAAGTTGTTATGCTTGCGCCAGTCGAATTGGCTGGCGCTGGTATGCACAAATTGCTCAGGGATTTGGGAGAAGTTGCGCTTATCATTTGGCGTTATCTAGTTTGGGCGACGGTAACGGCGTCGCTCTTCATTCCCGCCTTTCTGATTGTGAACGATTTCTCCGGTGGCCGGAAGCACAGCGCACTTATCGCTGTGGTGGCCGTCTTTCTCGTGTTTTCGCTTATATGCGTTGGTGTTCACGAAATGGGCCATGCGCTTGCGGCCCTGGTTCTTTCCTATCACGTGCATTTTGTCGTGGTGGGCCCGATCGGTTACCGTCCGGCAGCTCGAAAGTTCTGCTACGTCTATCGTTGGGATTCTGGCGACTTTGGGGGGTATGTTTTTGCCACTCCCGCGTCGAACGACGGCTACAGACAGCGCGAAGCCATTTTCGTTGCCGGCGGTCCGATGGCTAGTTTGGTGTTTGCGGCCATAGTCTATTCGGCTGCAGGTGTGACTGGCAGTCATACACACGTCGTCCTTGCGAGCCTCGCAATGATGTCGTTCGCAATTGGTGCGTTGAGCCTTGTACCGTTCGTGGGCAGCCGGGATTCGCCGTCCGACGGAGCACTTCTTGTTCAGCTCATGAGAGGAGCAGTTCCGACCGACGAAGCTCTGCGCTCGTCGCAACTTTGGGGCCTATATACGGATGAGTTGAGTCCGAAGGAATGGGATGCACGAGTAGTCTCACAAATCGAGTCCGGCCCAGTGAGCCCGCGTTATGAGGCCTTGCGAAATTACATGTTGTTGAAGCGATACCTCGCCGTGGGAGAATTTCTGAAGGGCAAGGCGCTTCTGGACGCGGTCGAAACGATCGAATCTGATTGCCACCCCTCTTTTCTTGTTGAGCACGCGTTTCTCACTGCCCTTCTTGAGCAAGACGCGGCGCGTGCCGAAGCCTATCTTGCGCGAGTCTCCGATAAGGCGGTCCAGGATTCATTCAACTATCGGCGGGCGTACGCGGTTGTTTATGCCGCTGCAAGTCGATGGGCCGAGGCCCTATCCGCGGTCGAGGCAGCGAGGCGGTTGGCGGAGGCAGATGGTTTGGGTGTGGACGAGGACGACGAATTGATATTCTCAGCGATTGAGCGCCGCGAACTACCGAAGATCGCTGCGGCGGTTGCAGCATCATGATCCCTAAAGTCTTCGGCATTCTCAACATCACGCCGAACTCGTTTTCGGATGGTGGCCGCTTTCTCGACCCCGAAGCCGCGCTCGCCCATGCGCGCGCGCTCGTCGCCGACGGCGCCGATGTGATCGACATGGGTGGCGCTTCCAGCAATCCGGAGGCCCGGGGTGTCGCCCCCGAGGTCGAGATCGGGCGATTGGCCCCGGCTGTTGCCTCGCTCAAGAAGGCCGGCGTCCCCGTTTCGGTCGACAGTTTCTCCACTACGGTGCAGCGCTGGGCGCTGGCCGAGGGGGTGGCCTATCTCAACGACATCCAGGGCTTCGCCGAGCCCGCGTTCTATCCCGAGCTGGCCGCGACCGAGTCCAGGCTGGTGGTCATGCATTCCGTCCAGGGCCGGGGGCCTGCCACCCGCGTTGTGGTGGCCCCAGAGGAAATCTTCGACCGGGTCCACGCCTTCTTCGAGGCCCGGATCGCCGCGCTCACCGGGGCCGGAATTGCCCGGGAACGGCTGATTCTGGACCCTGGAATGGGCTTTTTCCTGGGCACCAATCCGGAGGCGTCATTCACGATCCTGCGGCGCATAGCCGACCTCAAACGGGCCTTCGGTCTGCCGGTTCTGATCTCGGTCTCGCGCAAGTCCTTCCTGCGAAAGCTGACCGGCCGGGGACCGCAGGAAAGCGGGCCGGCGACGCTCGCGGCCGAGATATTCGCCTGTCTTCAGGGGGTCGATTATCTGCGCACCCACGATCCGGCCGCGATTTCGGACGCGATCGCGGTCTGGTGCGTCCTGGCCGGCGAGGGTTCCCGGGCGTGACCAGGGTCACAATTCCGCCCAAAGCGGGCAATCTTTGGTTAGAATTCGCAATTATCCTTGGGGCATCCTGCGAAATTCGCGTCGCGCAGGAGCCGTGCGAGGGATCGAAGCGCAGATGACACGCAAACTGTTCGGCACCGACGGCATTCGCGGTCTCGCCAACGCATTTCCGATGACGCCGGAAATCGCGATGAAGGTGGGCATGGCGGCGGGCCGTCTGTTCACGCGCGGCGAGCATCGCCATCGCGTCGTCATCGGCAAGGACACGCGCCTGTCGGGCTACATGATCGAGCCGGCGCTGGTGGCGGGCTTCACTTCGGTCGGCATGGACGTGTTCCAGTTCGGACCGTTGCCGACGCCGGCTGTGGCCATGCTGGTGCGCAGCTTGCGCGCCGATCTCGGGGTCATGATCTCGGCTTCGCACAATCCCTATCACGACAATGGCATCAAGCTGTTCGGGCCTGACGGCCACAAGCTCTCCGATGCGACCGAACACGAGATCGAAGCGTTGATGGCAAGCGATCTGGAGACCGGCCTGGTCGAGCCGGGCAAGCTCGGCCGCGCCAAGCGCATCGATGACAGCCAGGCCCGCTATATCGAATTCGTCAAGCGCACCTTCCCGCGGCATCTCAGCCTCGAAGGCTTCAGGATCGTCATCGATTGCGCCAACGGCGCGGCCTACAAAGTGGCCCCCATGGCGTTGTGGGAACTGGGCGCGGAGATCATTCCCATCGGCGTCGAGCCCAACGGCTTCAACATCAATCTCGATTGCGGCTCTACCCATCCCCAGGCCATGGCGGACAAGGTGCGCGAGCTTCGGGCCGACTTCGGCATCGCGCTCGACGGCGATGCCGACCGGGTGGTGATGGCCGATGAGCGAGGCCGCATCATCGACGGCGATCAGGTGCTGGCGCTGATCGCCAATTCCTGGATCAAGCATGGCGATCTGAAAGGCGGCGGGGTTGTCGGCACGGTGATGTCGAATATGGGGCTCGAGCGCTATCTTTCGGGCCTGGGACTGACGCTCGGCCGTGCAGCCGTCGGCGATCGCTACGTCATCGAGATGATGCGCGAAGGCGGATTCAATGTCGGCGGCGAACAATCCGGCCACATCATCTTGAGCGACTTCTCGACCACGGGCGACGGACTGGTGGCGGCGCTGCAGGTGCTCGCCGTTCTCGCCGAAGGCGGCAAACCTGCAAGCGAGGCCGCACACCTGTTCGAGCCGCTGCCGCAGGTGCTCGAGAGTGTGCGTTTCAAGAACGGTTCGCCGCTCGAGGATACTCGCGTGATGGCCCAGCTTCGGGCCTGCGAAGCCCGCCTCAACGGAGCGGGCCGGATCCTCGTGCGTAAGTCGGGCACCGAGCCCGTCATCCGCGTCATGGCCGAGGGCGAAGATGAAATCGTCGTCCGCGACGTCGTGCGCGAGCTCGTCAGCGCGATCCGGGACGTGGCTGCGTGAGCCAGAAGCCGAAACGGCTTCTCATCATCGCAGGTTCGAGACTCCGGCGGCGGCGCGGGCATCCAGGCCGATATCAAGACCGCCGATGCCTTTGGCGTCTATGCGATGACGGCGGTGACTGCGGTAACGGCTCAGAACACGCGCGGAATAGCCGCCATCCATCCGGTTCCGGCCAGAATCGTCGCGGCCCAGATAGAGGCCTGTCTCACCGATATCGGTGCCGATGCGATCAAGATCGGCATGCTGCGCTCGGCCACAACCGTGCGCGCGGTCGCCCGTGCCCTCCAACTGCGCGCAAACAAGATACCGGTCGTGCTCGATCCCGTTCTGGCCTCGAGCTGCGGCGCGAAACTCTTGCCTGCCAACGCCGTCGCCGCGCTGAAGAGCGAGCTTTTGCCACTGGCCAGCCTCGTCACGCCCAACATCCCCGAAGCGCGGGCGCTGGCCGGCTTGCGCGGCACTTCCGCGGACGCCGTCGAATCGGCGGCGCGGCGGCTGATGGCGTTGGGCGCTGGGGCCGTATTGATCAAGGGCGGCCACACGACAGGTCAAACCGTTGACGACATGCTGGTGTGGTCCCGCGGCGTGGAGCGCTTCGCGTTTCCGCGCATCGCAACGCGCCACACCCACGGCACCGGCTGCACCTATGCCAGCGCCATCGCCTGCGGACTGGCCGAGGGCCTTTTTTTGCCGCTCGCGGTTGGCCGCGCCCGCGAATATGTGCAGCACGCCATCGCCACCGCGCCCGGCCTCGGCAAGGGCCATGGTCCCCTCAACCACTGGCCACAAAGATAGCTGGCTCAGCGGTCGACGAAGGGGTCACGCACCAGGATCGTGTCCTCGCGTTCAGGGCTGGTGGAGAGTAGCGCCACCGGCGCCGCGATCAGCTCCTCGACGCGGCGCACATATTTAACCGCCTGCGCCGGTAGCTCGGCCCAGCTTCTGGCACCCTGCGTCGACTGGCTCCAGCCTTCGATCTCTTCGTAGACGGGTTCACATTTGGCCTGCTCGGCGGCGTCGGCTGGCAAATGGTCGATCTCGCGCCCGTCGAGGCGGTAGGAGGTGCACAGCTTGATGGTTTCGAAGCCGTCGAGCACGTCGAGCTTGGTCAGTGCGATGCCGTCGATACCGCCGGTGATGACGGTCTGCCGCACCAGCACGGCGTCGAACCAGCCGCAGCGCCGCTTCCTGCCGGTGACGGTGCCGAATTCGGCTCCACGCGCGCCCAGCATCTCGCCGGTCGCGTCCTTGAGCTCGGTCGGGAACGGTCCTTCGCCGACGCGCGTGGTGTAGGACTTCACGATCCCCAGCACATAGCCGACATCGCGCGGAGACACGCCCGCGCCGGCTGCGGCCTGCCCCGCCACGGTGTTGGACGAGGTCACGTAAGGATAGGTGCCGTGATCGATGTCGAGCAGCACCGCCTGCGCGCCCTCGAACAGGATGCGCTTGCCCTCGTGCCGCGCCTCGTTGAGCCGCTGCCAGGCCGACCCGACGAAGGGCAGGATCCTGGGCGCGACCTCCTTGAGCGCTTCGAGCACGCCGTTCGGCTCGATCTCTTCGCCGCCACTGCCGCGCCTGAGAGTATTGTGATGGACGAGCAGGCGGTCGATCTTGCCCGGCAGCGTCGAAAAATCGTGCAGATCGATGACGCGCAGGGCACGGCGGCCCACCTTGTCCTCGTACGCCGGACCGATGCCGCGTTTGGTCGTGCCAATCGCCTGGAGGCTGTTCGATGATTCGCGGGCGGCATCGAGCTCGCGATGCAACGGCAGGATCAGGCAGGCGTTTTCCGCCACCACAAGGCTTTGGGGGGTGATCGCCACACCCTGTGCCTGAAGCCGAGCCACCTCGTCGGCGAAGGCCCAGGGATCGACCACGACGCCGTTGCCGATGATAGCAAGACGGCCGGGCCGCACCACCCCGGACGGTAACAGCGAGAGCTTGTAGGTGACGCCGTCGATCACAAGGGTGTGGCCGGCATTGTGCCCCCCCTGAAAGCGCACCACCACATCGGCGCGCGCGGAGAGCCAGTCCACAATCTTGCCCTTGCCCTCGTCGCCCCACTGGGCGCCGATCACGGCGACATTCGACATGTTCCGTACCCGGATCATTGAGGCCCTTGACGGGTTCGCCAGGGCACGGTGCGCAGTTATAGCTTGTCTAGCACGGCGATGTCAGGCGGATTTTGGTCCGAACGGCACCAGCATCGGCACCCGGCGGCGATAGGCATCATAGGCCTCCTCGCCCAGTTCCTCGCGCAGGAAGCGCTCTTCGAGGCGGGCCTTCACGATCCAGCCTATGAGCAGGATAACGCCGCCGGCGGCCGCGATGGCCGTGCCCTTGATGGCGACGGTCGCGAAGGCCGAGATCAGCAGTCCCGTGTAGATCGGATGCCGGACGACGGCGTAGGGGCCGGTCTGGACGATGTGGTGGTCGGCTTTCCTGGTGACGCGCCCCGACCACAGCCGGCCGAGCACGGCTCGCGCCCACCAGGCGAAGGCGAAGCCGAAAATGACAATGCCGAGCAGCACCCAGTCGGCGACCGGCGGCAGCGACCACAGCCTGGTCAAAAGCCCGTGCGTGCGCCTGTTGCCGAAAATACCCAGCAACAGAATGAAGCCCAGAATCTCCAGGCTGTAATGGCGCAATTCCCGGAAAAAGCCGGGGCGCTTGGCGACGCGGTCAGCCCACAGCGCGGCTACGATCCAACTCACGGCCCAGGCAAGCCAAGCCGATTGCACCGCCATCACTTCCGCTCTCACGTCCGCTCCGCCAATACGTCGCCATGGAACGTGGCGACGGGCTCGGCCGATTGCAAGAACGGCAGCCTAGAAAAAGAGCCGCTTGGCCTGCTTCACGGTCGGGAGGTTGCGGATCGCCGAAAGCACGGTCTCGTCGATCTCGCCATCGATCTCGACCAGCGCGATCGCCTCGGCGCCCGGGTCGGCACGGCCCAGGTTGAAGTTCGCGATGTTCACTCCAGCATCTGCCAAAATCGTGCCCAGCTTGCCGACAAAGCCCGGCTTGTCCACGTTGACGACATAGAGCATGCGCGGGGCGAACTCGGCATCCATGTTGATGTCCTTGGCCTGGATGAGGCGCGGACGGCCATCGGAGAACACGGTGCCGGCAACGCGGCGCATCGTGCCGTCGGTGAGGCTCGCGGTGATCTTCATGTAGCCTTCGTAGATGCCCTGACGCGGGCGGCGTGTTTCGCTAACCTTGATGCCTCGCTCCTTGGCCACGATCGGCGCATTGACCATGTTCACTTCCGTCAGCGTCGATTTGAGCAGGCCCATCAGCACGGCCTGCGTCAGCGCCCGCAGGTTGAGTTCGGCGGCCGTGCCTTCGTAGAGTATCTCGATTTTGTCGATGCTCGAATCGGTGACCTGCCCGGCAAAGGCACCCAGCCTTTCGGCCAGCGCGATCCAGGGCCGGACCTTCTGCGCTTCGTCCGCCGAGATCGAGGGCATGTTGAGCGCATTCACGATGGCGCCTGTGAGCAGATAATCGGAAATCTGCTCGGCTACCTGAAGTGCCACGTTTTCCTGCGCTTCGACCGTCGAAGCGCCCAGATGCGGGGTGGCGATGACCTTGTCGCTGCCGAACAAAATGTTCGACTTGGCGGGCTCTTCCTCGAACACGTCGAGGGCGGCGCCTGCCACATGGCCCGAATTGAGGGCGGCCCTGAGTGCGGCCTCGTCGACCAGGCCGCCGCGGGCGCAATTGATGAGACGCGCCCCCTTCTTCATCTTGTTGATGGCGTCAGCCGAGATGATGTTGCGCGTATCGTTCGTAAGCGGCGTGTGCAGGGTAATGAAATCGGCGCGCGCCAAAAGGTCGTTCAACTCCACCTTCTCGATGCCGAGATTTTCCGCCCGCTCCGCGGACAGATAGGGATCGTAGGCGATCACACGCATCTTCAGGCCACGTGCGCGGTCGGCAACGATCGAGCCGATATTGCCGGCGCCGATCAGGCCCAAAACCTTGCCATAGAGCTCCACGCCCATGAAGCGGTTCTTCTCCCATTTGCCGGCCTGGGTGGAGGTGTTGGCGGCCGGCAGGTCGCGGGCCAGCGCCATCATCAGCGCGATGGCATGCTCGGCGGTGGTGATCGAATTGCCGAAGGGCGTGTTCATGACGATGACGCCGGCGGCGGTGGCGGCTGGGATGTCGACATTGTCGACGCCGATGCCGGCGCGTCCCACGACCTTGAGCTTCTTCGCGGCCTTCAGCACCTCGGCAGTGACCTTGGTGGCCGAGCGGATGGCAAGGCCGTCGTAATCGCCGATGATGGCGATCAGCTCGTCCTTGGACAGGCCGGTCTTCACATCGGCCTCGATGCCGCGCTCCTTGAAGATTTCGAGCGCGGCGGGCGACAGCTTGTCGGAGATCAGGACTTTGGGCATGGGAATCAACTCGCTTTGACTTGCGCCCAAGCCCAATCGAGCCAGGGCATCAGGGCTTGGAGATCGCTGGTTTCGACAGTGGCGCCGCACCAGATGCGCAAGCCTGGCGGGGCGGCGCGATAGGCGGCGATGTCGAAGGCGACGCCCTCTTTGTCCAAAAGGCTTGCGATCTTCTTGGCGGCATCGGCCTGGGCCTCTGGCGTCAGTTTCGTGAACCAGGGGTCGGTGATCTTGAGGCAGACACTCGTGTTGGAACGCGTGGCCGGATCGGTTGCCAGGAAACCGAGCCAGTCGGAGCGTTTCACGAAATCCGCCATCGCCGCGAGATTGGCATCGGCGCGCGCGATCAGTCCCTCAAGACCGCCCACGCTTTCAGCCCATTTGAGCGCGTCGAGATAATCCTCCAGCGCCAGCATCGAGGGCGTGTTGATGGTCTCGCCCTGGAAGATGCCTTCGTTGAGCTTGCCGCCCTTGGTCATGCGGAAGATTTTCGGCAGCGGCCAATGAGGGCTATAGGCTTCGAGGCGGGTCACCGCACGGGGCGAAAGGATCAGCATGCCGTGCGCGGCCTCGCCGCCCAGCACCTTCTGCCAGGAGAAGGTGACGACATCGAGCTTGTCCCACGGCAGGTCCATGGCGAAAGCGGCAGAGGTGGCATCGCAGATGGTGAGCCCATCGCGGTCGTCGGCGATCCAGTCGCCATTCGGCACGCGCACGCCTGACGTGGTGCCGTTCCACAGGAACACGATGTCGTGCTTGGGATTGGCCTGCGTCAGGTCCGGTAGTTCGCCGTAGCCGGCCTTGTAAAGCTGCGTGTCCTTCAGCTTGAGCTGCTTGACCGCGTCGGTCACCCAGTCCTCGCCGAAGCTTTCCCAGGCGAGAAGGTCGACGGGTCTGGGTCCCAGAAGCGACCACATCGCCATCTCGACGGCGCCGGTGTCCGAGGCCGGCACGATACCGATGCGGTAATCGTCCGGCACGCCCAGCACCGCGCGGGTGCGGTCGATGGCGTCCTTGAGCTTGGCTTTGCCCGGCTTGGAGCGATGCGAACGGCCCAGAAGCGCGTCGTTCAGGGCTTCAACTGTCCAGCCCGGCCGCTTGGCGCAAGGTCCAGACGAAAAAAAAGGCCGTGCGGGGCGCACGGCCGGACGTGTTCCGGTCATAATCATTCCTTTCAGAATGAAAGCGCCCCGTTGGGGGGGCGTGGCCCACGCGCGATATAGGCTTTTGGCAGCGGAGCGTCAATTGCGGCGTGGTGATGCAGCCTCAGACGAGGATTTCGGCCGTCATATAAAGCGCACATGGTCCGGACAGAATTGTCCGTGCGCCATCGTCCGTACAGAGGAGGTCGCCGCCGCGCGGGGAGACCTGTCGCGCCTTCAGCGTCGTCTTGCCGAGCCGTTTGGCCCAGTACGGGGTGAGCGCGCAATGAGCCGAACCCGTCACCGGGTCCTCGGGCACGGATTTTTCCGGCGCGAAGAAGCGCGACACGAAATCGTAATGCTCGTCGCCGGGTGACGTCGCGATCAGGCCCCACATCCCGGCGGCAGCGAGAACGCGCGCAATGTCGCCCGGGCCGGAAATGGCGCGGACGGCCTTCGCATCCTTCCACACCGCCACCAGGTGGCGGCCCTTGTGGACTTCCGACGGCGCCGGGATGCCCAGTGCCGTGCCGATGTCCGCGGCAATGCCCGGCTGGTCGAAGGGCGAGACATGATCGGCGGGCAGGCTCATCACATGCCAGCTGTCGGTCCCGCGCGCGACGCTGAGCGTGCCGGATCGTGTTTCGAAATCGATGCGATTGAGGTCCGGCGCCAGCATCTCGAATATCAGCCAGGCGCTGGCGAGCGTCGCGTGGCCGCACAACTCGACCTCGGCGGCCGGCGTGAACCAGCGAAGCTGGTAGCGGCCGGGAGCTGTTTCGATGAAGAACGCGGTCTCGGCGAGATTGTTCTCATTGGCGATGCGCTGCATCAGCCCGTCGTCGAGCCAGGCCTCGAGCGGCACGATGGCGGCGGGGTTTCCCTCGAACGGCGCGCCTGCAAAGGCATCGACCTGCCACATTCTCAAAGTCATCGAACGTCCTTTCAGAATTTTTCCGTCTGCCGCGCGTTGCGGATGGCCATGCGCTCACGTCCCTCTTTGGCCGGGGACTGCAACATCTTGCGGAATTCATCGCGCTTTTCGTGGATTGAGGCGATTACGGGCCCCATCGGCACGCCGATGTCGATCAGAAGCGCCTCGGAAAGCTGCAGGCTCGCCTCGATGGTTTCGGGCACGGCATCGGTGACATCGAGGCCATAGAGCTTGGCGGCATGGCCGGCGTCGCGGGCGCGGGCGACAATGGTCAGATCCGGCCGCTCGGCGCGTGCGGCCGCCACCACAGCCTCGACTGCGGCGGGCGCGTCCATCGTCACCACCAGCGCACGCGCTGTCGCGATTCCGCACAGCCTCAGGAGTTCGAGCCGGGTGGCGTCGCCATAGAATATTTGCGTGCCGCGCTCGCGTTCGCGCGCGACGAGATCGGCGTCGCCGTCGATGGCGAGAAAAGCGATGCCATGCCGGCTCAACATCTGGCCCACGAGTTGCCCGACCCGCCCATAGCCCACGATGATGACGCCGCCCGTGTCGTCCTCGCTCTGCGGCATCAGGGCCAGCACATCGGCCTCGTCGGAAGCCGGCAGGCTCAGGCTTTCGGAGGCGCGCACCAGAAGGGGGATCGCGAACATCGACAAGGTCGCCGCCAGCATCGCCGCGCCGCCTGTCGTCGCCGGGACGATGCGGTCGGCGATTGCCGTGCCGATCAGGACCAGTGCGAACTCGCCGGCCGGCGCCAGGATCAGCGCGAGCTGGTGGGCGACCGGGCGCCCAAGCCCCATCAAACGTGCGAGCGGCACCACCACCAGAATCTTCACCGCTATCAGGCCGAAGGCGAGCCCCAGGAACAGCCCGGGCCGCGTCACCACCTGGGAAAGGTCGAGCCGCGCTCCCACCGATATGAAGAACAGGCCGAGCAGCAGGCCCTGGAAGGGCTGGATCGTCACCTCGACCTGGCGGCGGAATTCGGTCTCGGCGAGCAGCAGCCCGGCAATGAAGGTGCCCAGCGCCATGGACTGGCCGGCCGCCGCGGCGATCGAGGCCGCACCGATCACCACCAGAAGACAGGCGGCGACAAACAATTCGGTGCTTTTGCTCCGGGCCACCAGCTGGAACAGTGGCCTGAGCACCAGCCGCCCCACAATCACCAGCGCGGCCAGTGCGGCCAGCGCTGTCGCAAGCGCGGTGATCGCAGCGACGCCGTTGCCGCCTCCCGGCCGCGTCGCCAGCAACGTCACCATGAAGAGGAGCGGTGCCACGGCCAGGTCCTGAAACAGCAGGATGGCGAAGCTCGCCCGGCCCGCGGCGCTGTTGAGGCGTTTGCGTTCGGCCAGCGCCGGCAGCACGATCGCCGTCGATGACAGCGCAAGCGCTGCACCGAACACGAAGGCCGAGCGCGGCAGCGCCCCCAATGCCCAGGCGATCAGCGCGATGGCCGCGCCGCAGACCACCACCTGCGCCGGTCCCAGCCCGAAGACGAGCTTGCGGATGCGCAAGAGGCGGTCCCACGACAGTTCGAGCCCGATCATGAAGAGGAGGAAGGCGACGCCGAATTCGCCCAGCCTCTCGATGGCGGAAATGTCGTTCAAGGTGATGCTGGCGATCACGGGCACCCGATCGGCCAGCGCGCCCAGGCCGAAGGGACCGAGAATCACGCCCGCGGCCAGGAACCCCAGGACCGGGCTCACCCTGATGCGGCCGAACAGCGGCACGATCACCGCGGCGATGCCGAGAAAGATCAGCAGGTCCTGACTGACATGGGGGTTGGCCGTCATGGGCCAAGGCTGGCGCGTTCGGGCGGCCGGAGCAAGCCGATGGCATGCATGCGCGCCCTGCCGATTTCGCCGGTCAGGTGCCGGCTTCGGTGCCGCCTCTCAGGTGGCTGCGCTTTTCGGCCAGCGCGCGCATCATCTGGTCCTGCAGCTTCTCGAAGGCGCGCACCTCGATCTGGCGCACGCGCTCGCGGGAGACGCCGAATTGCTGCGAAAGCTCCTCGAGCGTCAGCGGATTGTCGCGCAGGCGCCTGGCTTCGATGATTGCGCGCTCGCGCTCGTTGAGCTCGCCGAGCGCGCCGCTCAGAAGCTCGCGGCGTTCGTCGAGTTCTTCGGTCGCGGCCAGGATTTCCTCCTGATCGAGGCCATCGTCGACAAGCCAGTCCTGCCATTCGGCATCGGATTCGTTCTTCACCGGCGTGTTGAGCGAGCCGTCGGGACCGGCAAGCCGCCGGTTCATGTCGACGACTTCCCGTTCGCTCACGCCCAGCCGGTCGGCGAGCTGGGCCACGTGCTCTGGCGTCATGTCGCCTTCTTCGAGCGCGTTGATGTGGCTCTTGGCCTTCCTCAGATTGAAGAACAACTTCTTCTGCGCCGCCGTCGTGCCCAGTTTGACGAGGCTCCAGGAGCGCAGGATGTATTCCTGGATGGCGGCTCTGATCCACCACATCGCGTAGGTGGCAAGCCGAAAACCGCGTTCGGGCTCGAAGCGCTTGACCGCCTGCATCAGCCCGACATTGCCTTCGGCCACGATCTCGGACACCGGCAGGCCATAGCCGCGATAGCCCATGGCTATCTTGGCCACGAGCCTCAGATGGCTGGTGATCAGCTTCCTGGCGGCTTGCGGGTCTTCATGCTCGCGCCAGCGCTTGGCGAGCATGTATTCCTCTTCCGGCTGCAGAAGCGGGAATTTGCGGATTTCCGCGAGATAGCGCGAAAGCCCGCTTTCACCCTGCAGTGCCGGCAATCCTCGGCTGCTCATGATCTTCAGACCCCCTTTGCCTGCATCTCGTGGCGCCCGCCGCCACGCCTGCCGATGGGGCTCCTTCCCCATTACAACGCCTGAGCCGGACAATCGAAAGCCATCCCGGGCAATCTGTCCGAATCCGGACTAGGTATGTGGGAACTCTTTCGCGATCTACAAGAGGCGCAAGGCCCCGACCAGCGCCACAAAATCCCCCGGCCAAGGCGATTCGAAGCGCACATCCGCGCTCCTGGTGGGGTGGCGGAAGCCCAGTAGCCAGGCATGGAGGGCCTGGCGGGGGAACTCCGCCACAGCCAGATAGGCCGCTTCCTCGGCCTCCGTCTTGGGCCGCGGCGGCGTCCGCGCCCGGCCATAGGTGCGGTCGCCGATCAGGGGATGACCCAGATGGCTCAGATGGACCCGGATCTGATGGGTGCGGCCGGTTTCGAGCCGGCATTCGATCAGGCTGGCGAAGGGCCGGGCCTCGGGCCCGAAGCGCTCCACCACCCGGTAGCGGGTCCGCGCCGCCTTGCCGCCGCCCCTGAGCACCCCCATGCGCTTGCGATCGAAGGGGCTGCGGCCGATCTGGCCTTCGACGAGGCCTTCCGATTGCCGCGGGGCTCCCCAAACCACGGCATGATAGGCGCGCTCGACGGTATGGGCCGCGAATTGCTTGGCCAGCCCCGCCATCGCCTGATCGGTCTTGGCGGCAACGATGAGGCCGCTTGTGTCCTTGTCGAGGCGGTGGACGATGCCCGGCCGCGCCACCCCGCCCACACCCTTGAGCGAGGCCCCGCAATGGGCGATCAACGCATTGACCAGCGTACCGTCCGGATTGCCCGCGGCAGGGTGGACGACGAGCCCGGCCGGCTTGTCGATAACGATCAGATCGTCGTCCTCATAGACGATATGTAGCGCGATCGCCTGCGCCACCGGCTCGGCGGGGGCGGGCGGCGGCACCGTCACGGCATAGGTTTCCCCGGGTTTGATTCTGTGATTGGCGTCTCTTATGGTCGCGGCCCCGCGCGCCACCGCGCCCGCCTCGATCAGCGATTTGATGCGCGCGCGGCTGAGATCGGCAAGCTTGGCGGCGAGGAAGCGGTCCAGCCGCCAGCCCGCCTCGGCGGCGGCCACGGCGGCCCGGCGTATCGATCCGTCTACGGAGGAGTTGTTGGTGCCCGACATGCCAGCCAATGATGTGAAGCGGGGCGGGCCTTCCGTCAATCCGTTCGGGCCGGCCAGCGCCCAGCGCACGCCCGGCCAGCGCGCCCTGATGTTTCTCGTCATCTTCCTGGGCGTGTTGCTGGTGGCGGGCGTGGCGGCGGTGGTGATCGGGCTCGCCGTCGAATTGCGGCACCCGCCGGCGGCACGGCCCCCCGCCGCCGCGCCAGAATCGGCGGCCACGGCGCCAGAACCTGCGGCGGCTGCGGAAGCCGAATCCTGGGCGCTGCCGGCCGGGGCGAGGATCGAGGCGATGCAGCTCTCCGGCGACCGGCTGGTGCTGCGCGTGGCGACCGCTGCCGGCGAGGAGGTCGACATCGTCGACACCGCCAATGGCCGCCTCATCCGGCGCATCGCCGCCGCGCCCGCCGCCCATTAGCGATGCCGCAGGCGCTGATCCTGCCCGAGGCGCTGCGCCACGAGATCGGGGCGTTCGCCGCGGCAGCCTTTCCCGAGGAATGCTGCGGCCTTATCGAAGGCACAAGGTCGGGCGAAACCGTGATCGCGCTCGCGCTCCATCCCACCGCGAATCTGGCCGCCGCCCAGGACCGCTTCGAGATCGATCCGGCCGCCCATATCGCGCTTTTGCGTTCGCTGCGCGGGACCGGCCGCAGCATCGTCGGCTGTTACCACTCCCATCCCGGTGGGCCGGCCCAGCCCTCGCCGCGCGACCGCGAAGGCGCAGCCGACGAGCGTTTCGTCTGGCTGATCCAGGCGGTGAGCGAAGCCGGGCCCGGCGAACTGGCCGCCTTCGTCTTCGAGACGGGCGATTTTCGTCCGCTGGCGATTTGACCGTGCAGCCCGGACTTCTATTGTTCCGGGCATCGAAGGGAGGGCCAGCCATGCACAGGATCGAACTTTCCGCAGGGTCGCTGGAACGCGCGCAGAAACGCCACGGCCGGCGGCACGTGTTCCTCGATCGTCTCGATCCGGCCCGCACCGCCCATCTGATCGTCGATCTGCAGAACGGCTTCATGGAAGAAGGCGCGCTGGTCGAGGTGCCGGTGGCGCGCGAGATCGTGGACAATGTGAATGCGATCAGCGCCGCCGTGCGCGCGGCGGGCGGGCTCAACGTCTTCCTGCGCTTCACCGCCGATGCGGCCGCGCCGGATTCCTGGGCGAGCTTCTACCGCGCCATGCTGCCGGAGGCGGGCATGGAGAAGAATCTCGCCACCTTCGCCGCGGGCAGCCATTTCTGGCAGCTGTGGCCGGCGCTGGATGTGCAGCCCGGCGATCTGGCGCTCGACAAGACGCGCTTCAGCGCCTTCATCCCGGGCACCTGCGATCTTCACGAGGTGCTTGGGGCGCGCGGCATCGACACGCTGATCGTCTCGGGCACGCTGACCAATTGCTGCTGCGAATCGACGGCCCGCGACGCCATGCAGATGAACTATCGCGTGCTGTTCGTGGCCGACGCCACGGCTGCCCTCTCGGACGAACTGCACAACGCCACGCTCAATGTCATGTGCGAGATCTTCGGCGACGTCGTCACAGTTGACGAGCTGACCGCCGCGCTCGCCAGGCCGGCCGCGTCCCGAGCAGCCGAATAGCCTGGGCGGCGGTGCCTGCCGCGCGCGGGGCGCCGGGCACGCGGTCCCGGAGCTTGCCCGCCAGCGGCCCCCGACGCTATAAGCGGCGCCACCTGCCGCTTTCGCTCCCATCGTCTAGCGGTTAGGACGCGGCCCTCTCAAGGCTGAAACAGGGGTTCGATTCCCCTTGGGAGCGCCATTCCCGAACAAAAGTGGGCACTGCGGCTGGAACGTCGCCGGATGTGATGGCGGCCGCGATGGCGGATTTGGGGCCGGATATGACGGCCTTGTCGCGGTTCACGACGATCTCCGACACCAGTCCGTGCACGTAGCGGCGCTGCAGCTGGGCCGGTGCTTCGATCAGGCTGTTGCGCAGCTTGGCTGCGAGCGATGCGGCCTGCGCTTTGGAGAGTGTGCGGCGGAGCGGCGGCGTTTCCTTGTCCAAGGTGTCGAGCAGGCGCACGGTTTGGTCGCGCCGGGCTTCAAGGCCCTCGACCATTTCACGGAACGATGCGGTGTCTGTGACGGTGCCTTCGGCCAGCGCCGTGTAGAGACGCTGCAGCTGTTTGCCGGTGTCGGTGAGTTGCTTGCGCAAGGCTGTTCTGCGCTGGGCACCGTTCGATGCGATGGCGCGGCGATGACGGTGGGCTTCGGCCAAGAGGTTTGTAAGTCGCTCGGGCGTGAGCAGCCGCTCGGCGAGCGCTGCGATCACAAGCTTGTCGAACTGCGGCATGGACACGGTGACGGGATCGGGACAGGCGGCGCGGCCTTTCAGCCGTGCGTTGGCGCAGGTGTAGTAGCGATAGCGTCCGCTCTTGCCGGTGCGCAGCATCAGGGGCGCTCCGCATCTGTGGCAGCGCACAAGACCCGTGAGCAGGACAGGGCTGTTGACGAGGCGCGGGGCGGTGACGTTGGGGCGGCGCAGGTGCAGCCGCGCCTGGACCCGCTTGAAGTCCTTGGCGGGGATGATCTTGGGAACGGCGATTGCCACCCATTCGTCCCGGGGCCGCTTCTTGCCCGTCCGGCTGTCATGCCGGTTGTAGTGGTGGGTGCCCGCATAGGTCTCGGCGGTCAAGGTGCGGTGGACCGTGCCGGTGTAGAAGGCGGTGCCACGATGGGTGAGACCGTGCGCATTGAGCCATGAGGCGATGTCCTTGATGCCCATGGGGCCCTTGCTGCCGTCGCCTTTGAGGAACAGCTTGAAGATCAAACGCACGGTCTCGGCTTCGCGGGGTTCGATCTCAAGGCGCTTCTTGGTGCGCTGGCCGCGTTGTTCGACAACGACGGTGCGATAGCCGAAGGGCGGCCTGGCCCCGTTCCAGAAACCTTGCCTTGCGTTCTCCAGCATGGTGCGGGTGACATGCTTGGCGGTCTCGGCGCTGTTGTACTGGTCGGCGGCGGCCATGATGGTTTCGGCAAACTCCGCCGTTGCGCCCTCGCCGAAGTTCTGGGTGATCGAGACCAGCGTGACGCCGTGCTTCTGCAGGCGGCGCTTGGAGGCCACATAGCCCACCGCGTCGCGGAAGAAGCGCGACTGGCTGTGCACCAGCACCACATCGAAAGGCGAGGGATCGGTGCAGGCGGTGTCCATCAACCTTTGGAACTCGGGGCGCCTGTCGTCGCGGGCGCTGGCGCCGGGATCGACGAATTCCCGCACCACGTGCCAGCCCTTGGCCTGGCAATAGCGCCTGGCCTGGGCGAGCTGGTCGGGAATGGAGATGTCGTTCTCCGCCTGCCGCGTGGTGGAGACCCTGGCATAGACCGCGACGCGCTTGCTCATGGGCAATCCTCGTTGTCGTTGGCGGCAGGACCGAGAGCTTCCAGCAGCTGAGCGAACACTTCAACCTCGACCGGCTGGACGGGCAGGTCTGGCGAGATGCGGACTTCGGCGCGCAAGGCCTTGCCAGACCTGCGGCAGCTCTTGCCGGCAGGGCTGCCGGTCACCTGAGACAGGGGCTCGGCAGGGCTTGGGACAATATCGGAGCCACGATCCGCAGGACTCACCTTGGCCTGGCCAGGGCTGTCAGGGCAGCTCTCAGTCACTGGCGGCACACGCTTGGCAGCGCTAGGGGCGCCTGCCTCTTGGACCGGAGCTGCCTCGGGCCCGCCATTGTCGTTGGCGGGCGGGGCCAGGCGCATAGGTGGGCTTTGCCGATGACGGCTCACGACTTCACTCCTTTGTAGCGAATAGAAGGAATGAAGTGGCGCAGTGGCAGTGTGAGAGTAGCTGAGGCGGCAGGCTGAGCCCGTCCGGCGGCGCCGTCAAGTGAGAATGCGGGAAACACTGCGTCCGTTGACCGGCCACGGCGTTGCGGACTGCACCGGCCAGTGCTGCGACGATGCAGCGAGCATCCAGGCTCGATATCGGGGCCAACGCAGGCCAATACAGGCCAAATACAGGACCGGCACAGGACGGATGCAGGGCCGATACAGGGCCTGAACGCCAGAGCTTGAGAGAGCTGTCGCCGGGCTACGGCGAAGTCCGGGCGATTGGCGGAGCACGCACGCGCCGAGAGTTGCCCGATGCCGAAGTCGTGGACTTCAGGGCAACGTCTCGGATGGAGGGAGGGATTGTCTTTAGATGACATAGGGCCCCACGCATTAGGTTCGATGGCGCGGGATACCACTGCTAACGTCCCAACATGATTCGCGCTCGCCTGCAAGCCTGGCCCGCGACCAGGGGAGCGGCATGGCGTGCAGGCCCAAGGCGGCCGAGCGGATAGCAATTCGGGGAAGGGCATGGCGGTTCTCTCCTTACAAAACACAATCGGAAAGAACGGCCTTGCGATGGGTTCAGGGTGCCGGCTCGGGCCCCACAGTCAAGGGGGGTCTAAATGGCGGAGAGGTCAAACAGAGGGGACACAGGGGTCAACAAGGGGGGTGACAGGTCACCTGCCAAGTCACTTGCAAGTCACTTGGACAGGCGATTTGGCGGATTTTCGGGCACAGACGAAAAATTTCTTCGATGGGGTCTATCGGACCCTCCATTAGACCCCTCATGAGGGGTCTAATGGCGCAACCCGCGATCCAACTCGCGGCTCTGCGGGGGAGTGATTCGGTCGCGTCACCCGCAGGAGACACCACGGCAAGACCGTGTCCGGGGCCCCGGCGGGGCCGGGCGGTGACGCCCACACCGTCTGTCGCCATGATCGCCTTGTCGCAGGTCCGCCTATGGCAGGCCCCGGGTCAATCGGATGCCATGATGTCCAGGCGGGGCTCTGCGCCGATGTCAGGCCCGGCCTGGCGGTACCGGGCAGTGCCTTGCAAATGACGGCGCATCGCGTCTTGGCCTTTCGCAGCGTCCACCGAACCCGGTCAACGCCCTGTCAGGGCGTGATGCTAAGAGCAGGCATCGTCGCGCTGCTCATGCGCCAACATCTCCGTAATGATGAACGCCAGGCACCATCATTTTATCAATGCATACGTTCGTAACAACAAAGCTGTGAATATTTGTCAGAATATATTGCAGGTATAGAAGCGGTATGCTCGCATAGATAGCAACGAATAGTCTCGCGTTCGTGAGGCGTGCCCCATCCTGTTTTGAGTATCTGCCAAAGCGTCTGACCATGTGCACGTCAGGCGAAGCGGTTCTGCGTATTCAAAATTCACGAAATCTTGTCGAGGTCCGCAGTCCAGCCCGTTTGCAACCCGTGCGCCGCTCCTGCGCCCTCACTCCCGCCGAACGCAGCAAATATGGAGTGCCTGATGAACAGGAAAATTCTTGCCGTTATCGTCGGTGCGTTCGCGGCATCGTGGTTGCCAACCGGTGCACTCGCCCAGTCCTGTCCGACCTTCCACACCCTGACCAACGGCACCACCGCCGATGCCAGCCAGGTGATGGACAACTTCAATTACATACTCGGGTGCCCGAACTTCACCGGCAACGTCGGTATCGGGGTGTCAACGCCCAGTGTGCCGCTGACTGTCCGCAACACTGACACCTAGTTGGAACTTCAATTTAACGCATCGATCTATTCGGACCTCAAAACGGCCGGCAGCGGATATTTGTATCTGCAGCCGACCGGGGCGCGCGTCTACGTCGCCGAGGCGAGTTTGGCTAACAGTGTTTACGTCTATGACTATTCGGGAACCAACACGGCTCATTCGCGCTTGAACGCCCACAACCTCCTTTTGGAGGACGATTCGGGGAACACAACGGCATACGTGGCAGGGGATGGTGTCAGCTATCTGAATGGCGGCAATGTGGGCATTGGAGATTCGTCACCGAGCTATCCTCTCGATGTAAACGGCGATGTGCGCGCCACTGATTATCTCACGCGCTCGGATATACGGCTGAAGCGGGACGTTGCGCCCCTCGACACGGACGCGCTCGGCCTGATCCAGAAGCTTAAGCCGGTCACCTTCTCCTGGAAGGAGGCGACAAGCGCAGGGATGCGAGGACGCCAGATCGGCTTTATCGCCCAAGATGTGCAGACGGTGGTTCCTAATCTGGTCGTCGCCGCAAGCGATCCGGAAAAGACCCTGAGCGTCAAATATGACGAATTCGTCCCGGTTCTGACCAAGGCGATCCAGCAGCAACAGGCGGAAATCGAAGGGCTCAAAGCCAACAACCGCCGGCAAGCGGCGCTGATCAACCACCAAGCGGGGGCGATCAAGCAGCTGCAGGCGGCCGTCGCCGGGCTTCAACACCAGGTCCGAATCCACACAGCGTCGAAGTAGGGGAGGCGAGCCATGGCAAGTTGGGGACGGCGCATTGCCTGTCTGGTCGTCGCGTTCCTGATCGCGGGAGCGGCCATGGTTTCCAGCGCGGCGGCCACGGACACCGAAAGCTACAAGTACGACGCCTATGGCCGGCTGACCCAGGTCACCTACACCGACGGATCGTGCGTGAAATACACCTACGACAGCGCCGGCAATCTCACATCGACCGTCAGCCAAACCACCTGCAGCTGAGTTCGCGCACAGCCTTCCGAAGGGGCCGCAGCATGTCCAGCATTGCCCACCGATTCCGTATTGAGATGAAAGCCGCCTTTCGCGTGCGCCTGATCGGAAAAGTCCTGATCGCGGCCATTGCGGCGTGGTGCGCAGTGTTGTGCGGCGGACCGGCCTTTGCCGACGATCCCGGCCTGCCGCCGCCGCCAATGGCCCAGGTCATCGACTCCAATAGCGTCAACCTAACCAGCGGATCGGTCAAGCGATACGGGCCGAGCGTGTCGGTAGGGTTACCCAATCAAGGCGGGCTTTCGTGGGCGCCTTATACGAAGAATTTGGGTTGGACCACGGACTGGGCCAGCAACATCAAAAACAGTGTCGATACGCCGGATATCTACACGGTCACGCTGATGGGCCAGCCGGAGACGTTCACGGATTCGAGCGGAACCTTTACGCCGACTTACGGCACAGGCGGCTCTTTGACCTTCGATGGCACGGTCTACACCTATACCGACCGCGGCGGTGACGTCGCCGTCTTCACGGTCCCGAGCCCGGCACTGACCTGCAACTACTATTGCACCAAGGGTCTTATCTCGACGCTCACCTACGCGGACGGTGAGACGCTGAGCTTCGTGATGCGGGCATACGGCAACAATTTTGCGGTCCAGTCGGTCACCAGCAATCTCGGTTATGAATTGAAGGTGAACTTCGCCTGCGATACCATGGGCTCTAGCTGCTACACGCAGATATCCAGCGTGACGGCGATCAATCTCGGTTATTGCAATCCGGCGGCAGAGACCTGCTCGCCGAGTGACTGGCCGACCATGGCATACACCTATCCCGCCACGGATGCGGAATCCATCTCCGATGCGCTGGGCAATATCACCGCGAGCACGTTGGTCACGACCACGATGGGCGGGGTGACGTACTACTATTATAAGATTGCGCAGCCTTCCGGGCTTTATCTGCAGTACAACGACACCAACTGCACCAACGGTGCATGCGATCCGTTCCATAAGGATGTGACCGACGGCGCCAACACCTGGCAGTATGAATACGCCCACCTGTCGTCCGGTGATACCACGATGACAATCACCGATCCGTTATCGCATGAACGCTATGTCGAAACGGACACCTCTCTCGGCCTGCCGGATGCGGACAAACTCGACCCATCGGGTCTCGATTTGCAGACTTATTATGATTACGACACAGACAGCCGGCTGAGCACTATTACCTACCCCGAAGCCAACAAGACGACATACACCTACGACAGCCGCGGCAATGTGACGGAAATCGACAAGGTCCCTGTTTCCGGTAGCGGCTCCCCGACCATCACGACGACGGCGAGCTATCCGTCGAGCTGCGATTCCAGCAATTACCGCTATTGCAACAAGGCAACCTCAGTCACAGACGCCAACGGCAACGAGACCGACTACACCTACGATGCCGACAACGGCCAGGTGGCGACCGTGACCGGTCCTGCGGTCAACGGCCAGCGGCCGCTGACGACCTACACCTATACGCAGGAGAATGCCTGGTACAAGGACAGCTCCGGGACCATCGTCGAGGCTTCGACCGGCGTCTACAAGCTGACCAAGATCGTTAAATGCAAGATCGACGCCGGAGACTGGGGCTCGCCCACCAAATGGGGCAACGTCACCTGGACCTCGGACGGCTCCTGCGACGGCACGGCCAACCAGATCGTCACCACCTACACCTATCAGGCCGGCAATTCGTCAACGCCGAGCAATCTGCAGCTGGTCTCGACCACGACCGCGGCCGGCGACGATTCGGTGTCGGCGACCTCTTCGACGGACTACGACATGTACGGCAACGTGGCCTCGACCACCGACGCCAATATGAAAACGACGACCTTCTATTACGACCTCGACCGCCACCTGATCGGCAAGATTGGGCCGGAAGTGAACAGCTCCTATCCGGCGACGCGGACCACTTACGACGTGGACGGCAAAGTTTCCAAGGTGGAGCAGGGCACGACCGACACCCAGGGCACCAACTGGTCCACGGACTTTACACCGGTCTCGCAGGTCACCTACGCCTTCGACGCCTATAGCGGCCTCAAAGATAAGGTCACCTCGTCTTATGTCTCGTCCGGCACGGTCTATGACACCGCGGTGACGCAATACACCTATGACGGCGCGCGCAATCTCGAATGCACGGCGGTGCGGGAGAATTCGGCGGTGTTCGGTTCGTTGCCGTCATCGGCCTGCGACCAGTCCACCGAGGGCAGCTACGGCCCCGACCAGATCAGCCAGAACGGCTACGATGCCGCCAACCGGCTGCTCACCGTCACCACAGGCGTCGGCACCAGCACAACCATCACCCAGACCAACGCCTATACCGCCAACAGCCAGCCCTCATATGTTGAGGACGGCAGCGGCAACCGCACCTGCTACACCTATGACGGCCTGGACCGGCTGACCGAAACCGAGTTCCCGGACAAGTCGACGGCCCACACCTGCGACACCGGTGACAACGAACAATTCACCTATGACGACAACGGCAACCGGCTCACGGTGACGCTGAGGAGCGGCGATGTGGTGCATTACGCCTATGACGCGCTGAACCGCAAGATCTCCAAAATCTTCAACAGCGGCAGTTCCAACGACGTCTATTACGGCTACGACCTGGTCGGTGATCTGCTCTATGCCCATACCGGCAGCGCGGGCGGCGATGGCGTCGATTACGCCTATGACGCGCTCGGCCGCCAGACCGCCGAGACCGAATACGGCCGCACCGTGACTTCGCACTACGACGACAACGGAAACCGCGACAAGCTGTTCTATCCGGACGGCGACGAGATCGACTACACCTACGACGCCTTGAACCGCATGGCGGAGGTCAAGCAGGGCTCGACGGTGCTGGCGCAATACGCCTATGACGACCCACTCGGCCGCGAGACCGGCATCGACCGCAGCAACAGCATCAGCACCGCCATGACCTATACCGCCAGCTCCCAGCACTGGACGCTGGCGCAGAGCGGGGCGCCATCCAAGAACGTCACCTTCGGCTTCGATTACACGCCTGGCGGCCAGCTCACCGACCGCACCGTCAACAACGGCAATTACGAATATGGGGCGCCCTCGGCGGCGACCACGCCCTATTGCCCCAACGGCCTCAACCAGTACAACAAGGTCGGCGGCTCCGGCAGCTCCTGCACCAGCGGCACGAGCTATTCCTACAGCACCAACGGCAATCTCACCTCCGACGGTTCGCGGGATTTCAGCTACGATCTCGACAACCGGCTGACGGGCGTCTCCGGCTCGGCCTCGATGACGCTGAGCTACGATCCGCTGGGCCGGCTGCATCAGACCGTGGCCGGCTCGACCACCGAGCAATATCTCTATGACGGCAGCCAGCTCATCGCCGAATACGACAGCTCCGGCAATGTGCTGCGCCGCTATGTGCCGGGCCAGGGCAGCGACGAAACGCTGGTCTGGTACGAGGGCTCGGACCTGTCGTCGCCGTCATGGCTGACGACCGACCAGCTGGGCTCGGTGATCGCCACCACCAATTCCTCGGGCACGGTGACGGCGACCTATGCGTATTCCGCCACCGGCGAGCCCTCCGGCGGCTTCGCCTCGGGCGGACCGGCCTTCCGCTACACCGGTCAGATGCAGCTCGCTGCTGTCGGGCTCTACGACTTCAAGGCCCGCATGTACGACCCCGCCATCGGCCGTTTCCTGCAGACCGATCCCGCCGGCTACAGCGCGGGGCTCAACCTCTATGCCTATGTCGGAAACGATCCCGTCAATGCGACCGACCCGAGCGGATTGGCTCCGACAGGCGGTGTCTGCAATTCGGATTATGCCGGAAGCTGTGACGTTGTGTATTCTCAGGATTCTGGATTCTGGAGCACATCGCAAAACTATGACGCCCAGGGGAACCCTGTCGGGAACCCGGTACACATCTGGCAGCCGAATATCGGCAGCACAGGTGGAGTGGATTTGGGCGGCATAAGCGAGTTGGGTTTCGGCGATAATGTAAATACAGGCTGTCCAGCCTACGCTCCCGACTGCATACACCAATGGTGGGGGCCAGAAGAGTTCATTCTCGGGGCGAATGCGGTCGGAAGAGTCATCAATGGCGCGATCACTCTGTATGATTTGCTCACCGATAAGTCAGAATATTCTGTTTATGATACGACGATTACCAAGCCGGGCAGTCGCTATCTGAATGCTCGGACAGACGTCAATGCAACGGAGTTTCAGTCAAACCTGCAAGCCAATGGCTACAGAGTTGTCCAGCAGGTCCACGGATCAAACGGTGAAGTTACCGTTCTCACAGACGGTTCCTCGACTTGGACAATATATACGCGTAGTAGCACCGGCACATCAGGGGCACAGCTTGTGGGACCCAATGGAAACATCGTCGTCAAATACACTCTGGGTGGACCGTAATGGGCGCTGATGAGGATCAAGCAATGTCGCACGGCACGCGGGACAAAGGGACAGCCCGCCTAACTGCCTTTCATAACATAACGACGGCGATCAACGTCGATGAGCATCTTCCCAATCAAGTATTTCTCGGGGAGTGGTCTTCTTTCTCATTCTTCGAATCCGACCATATATTTTCAGGCGCCTTTGTTAAGGTCATGCACGAATTCATTGATGTGGAAAGGGCGGCGCTATGCTATCTTCTCAATATTACACGGACACATTTGATGGAGTTCCAAGAGGCAAATTCGTTCACTTTTGAAGATGGCGTGACCGGAAATGACTATGAAAATAAACTTCAAAAGGGCGGCCCAAACGAAGGCTGGCTTTATCTCATGGATCGATATGCGTGTTCGTCAGACAGGGGTGAATGGTGCATATACTGCGAGCGTGAAAATGACGTTGCTGTGATTGGATTTCGAGGTAAAGAGGGCCCAAAGAAATTTAAGGAATCGCTCGAATCTCTTCACGCAGAATCGATTCACAACTTGATGCAGATGGGAACGGGTGCACAACCGCCATTTGGAATATTGACTGCTCGATGGCGAGAGGAATTGCTTCGCGGGTACGGTGTGATCGGATAGTAGCCACACACGTAGATTCGGGTAATGGGTGTATTGCTACGTGTTGCCGCTGGATCGGCTCTCTGCCGATTTGCGAGAACCCGCCGACGCCCGGCACGACATCGTAGCGGTGGAGAAGCTGGCAACGGTGTGATCACGCCGCCTTGCAGGCCCCGGCTTGGACGGGCGTGTCGGTGAGCATCCATAGGCTCGTGCGCCCCTTCGTCTTCACATTCCGTGCCCCCGACACCAGCGCCGCTCACCGGCTGACGGCCCGCGCACCGAATAGACGGTTCGCCTGCCGCTCGATGGTGAGACCGAAGAGGAATTGATCCAGCGGAAATTGGGGTCAAGCGGAAATTGGGGTCAGAGTAGAATTCTTCGGCACGGTGGGCCAAACTGTTGCTGTTCACATTTGGGGGCACGAACTGCGCGGCTGGGATGCAGCTAAGACCGTTTGACAATCACTACCCAGTGCCCAGTTTCATCCTGTCCGGTGCGCCACCCTTCGCCCTGACGGGCTTCGGGCGGCAGGCCACCCCAACATTGACACGGCGAAGGGTGTCTCCCGAAGCTCTGTTAGGAGCGAAGAGAGACCGACATTGTGGTATGTCTATTTCTAACATTTGAACAATGGCGACGTTTACGTCGGATCGACGAACGATCTGAGGCGTCGATTTAAGTCTCATCAAAGTGGCAATGTCGTTTCAACGCGCGATGGACGGCCACTGGCGCTGGGCGCCTATGTCGCCGTCACCGGCGAGAAAGCGGCACGCCGGCTGGAGCGCTACTTCAAATCCGGCTCGGGGAAAGCATTTGCAAAGAAACGTTTGCTTGCCGTCGATCCGGTCTGAGCCAACCACGTTCCACCGGACCGTTTCGCACGCTTGCGCGCGCCGCTCCTCACCCCATAGACCGAGGGCGGGAACGCGGAACGCGCGCGGCTTCTTTTTTTCGCCGCAACTCGCCCGCCGATACCCGCCCGGACCTTCGGGAGTCCGGCAGGCGGCGCCTCACGCGATTTCACGCGCGCGGGGCTCCGCACCTTGGTCCCGCCTCGGACTTCGCTGGCGCCGGGGCCGAAGGCCGGGCTGCTCATCCGCACCCGCGCCGATCCGGCATGTCCTTTCGCTTCACGTGGATGCGCGCAAGATCCGCATCCTCGTCCTGTATGGTCCTGCGTCTACCGAATTCTCTTGTCCGGCATCTCCATTGCGGCCGTTGTGCGAAGGAGATGGGGTGAAGGAATGTGCCTTCAAGAATTGACAAAAAGATTCCAGTCATCAAGCCGGCGGTGTCACCGCGGCTGCGAATTGCGGCGCGATTTCAAGGACTTGCATTTTCATCTGTATACGGACGATATGCGCCGTGACAAAGCAGCGTCACGCTGCCCGCGAATAACACCGGCCGTTCAAGGACTTGGGTATTGCATTTGTGCGCGCGATTTTGTGCATCGGCCGGGACGCGGTATTTATGATGCACGGCCTAACCGGGTATAACAGCATCGCAAATGCCGCTTCTGTGACCCGAGAATTAAGTATTGTGTCCCCGGAATTCCGAAGGCAAATCAGGTGTGTCAATGACCACGCAGAATCAGAATAATAAGAAGAGGGCTGGAATATTTGCGCTGGCTGTCGTTCTGATTCTGGCAGGCATCGCCACGGTGTTCCTCTGGTCCAATAGTTTTCTGATTCACTCCATTGGGCTTCTAACGACGGGAGTTGGTGTCTATCTTGTGGTGATTTCCAAGTTCTCGAATGGCCCTTCTCGTGCCGCGAGCAGACGTCCTAGCCCTACAATGTGGGCAGTGGGAGCGCTCTTACTGGCGGCGGTGGGGTTTTCCAACTTCCTCAAAGTAATAAAATTTGGGGTCAGAGTGGAAATGGCCCCCGAAGGGCGATAGTCACCTTCCAGCTCCCATTTTCATCCCGTCCGGTGCGCCATTGCCGACATGCCGCCAGATATGCGGATTTGCGCTGCGGGTCGCCCCGTATGGCAGGATTTTCAT
Organism: uncultured Pseudomonadota bacterium; assembly: GCA_963775165.1. Classification (GTDB taxonomy): domain Bacteria; phylum Pseudomonadota; class Alphaproteobacteria; order Micropepsales; family Micropepsaceae; genus Rhizomicrobium. The sequence continues at coordinate 402,326 of CAVZHX010000008.1, forward strand.
CGATCTTTTAAGCGATCCCTAAGCCCGGTGCGGCAGCATTGGCGGGCGTCACAGGGATCATGCGATGGCGACAGCCCCTCCATTCGGCCGACGTGCCACGCACCAACCTGAGCCTCGGCCTGTGAAGCGGCAATTGGCGGGTGCTGCACCGGTCCCGGTTGCGGCGGCGGTTCCGATTTCCACGCCCGGCGAAATCGCCGTGTCGCCCTCGCCGCCACCGTTGCAAAACACGGGATTTGCCCCGCTCGATTTCGAACCGCCGGAGCGGCCTCGCGCGGCGACCGTCAAAATTCCCTGGCGGCAATTGTCGCTGATGGCGACGCTCTGTTTCGGCCTGGCCTATTTCGTGCTGCCGGACCGGGTCAACGACATCGTGCAATGGCCGCTTTACGCCCTTGGCGCGATGAGCTTCTACGTCAACTTCTCGGCACGCCGCCGCAAAAAAGAGCAGACCTGATCCGGCGGGCCGGCGGAATTCCGTGTCACGTGCCGTGTCCCCGGAATTGCTTATAACCAGAATTTAGAAGGATTCTCACGGATAGCGCAGAGTGATCGTGGCGCTCGCATCGGCAGTTCCGACGACGACAGAAGCGGCATCGAAGGAGGGAGCGCCTAGAAATCCTTGTGCGTCATTGCCAAAGCCGTATCCCTCGGTCGGGATACCCAGAAAATTTTTGTCGAGGTAGCCGTTGTCGTTTTCGTCGTGAATCACGACAATCGCGTATCGGCGCGGTGGAAGGTCCGTAAATACGGTGCTCTGTGTGCCGGGCAGCGCTCTGATCGAGGTGCCAATGAGGCGGCCGCTATCGGGCATGAGCCCTCGTGTCGACTGGTGGGCGATGGCGTGCGCGAAGCCCTTGGGGTCATCATAAAGCGCAATGAGAATCTCGCCCTTGTCGGAGCGAACATTTTTGATCGTCAGCCGCAACTCGGCCGCCGAAGCCGGACCTGCCAACAGACCGATCACGATTAGCGCAGCCAGAAGCCGTTGGATCATCGCGCCACGCTCCAAACGCCGCCTTCCACTCAGCCAATATTCTCCAGATAATTTCCAGGACACAATAAAAATTTGGGGTCAAAGCAGAAATAGCCCACGATGGGCAACGATCGTCTCCCGGTGCCCAATTCCCTATGAGCCGTATTGCTCAACGCGCCCAGTCGCGCCGCAGTAATCTGCCGTCCGTATTCATCGGCGGAGAGGTTCTGCCCGAAGCATAGCCAGCACTCGCCGGCAGCAATGTGGCCCCTCCCGGACCGCTTGCTTGCCACAAGGACGCACAATCATGATCGTTGAGAACAACCCTGGTAACGGCACCAATGTTTTCCTCGCCCTCATTCTGGGGGCCGTGCTGGTGGCCGTGGGCATTGGCGGCTTCTTCATGTGGGACAATTACAAGAGCGGCGGCGGCGCTGCCGCGGCACCCACGAAAATCGTGGTCGTTCACCACTAAAAAATTTGGGGTCAGAGCAGAAATAGCCCGCGATGGGCCGACAACCAGCTGCCAGCGGCTGAGCCGTCGCGCCGGCGGGCCACGGCAACACGCACGCGAAAAGGATCGAGGCGCGGTGTCTCATCCTCCTGCCTCCGTTCTGTTACGACCCGCGAGCCTGCCGGCCCTGTTCGCGGCCGGGCCTACTTCGCGGACAATGAGTTGAGATAGGCGACCACGTCGTTGATCTGCTGGCGCGAGAGCATGATGCCCTCCATCGGCGGATGAGGATCCATCAGCCAGGCGCGCGTCCAGGTGGGGTCGTTCTTGTTGTCGCGCGCGAGCGTGGCCAGAGGCGGCACGGCGTCCGATGCCGTCGTGGTGCCGGCGGGCGCATGGCAGGTGGTGCAGGACGCCATCACCAGCCGCTGCCCCGCCTCGGCATTTCCCTTTTCGCGCGCGGCGTGCGCTTGCGGTGCGGCCAGGACAAACGGGGCCAGGACAAACGGGGCCAGGACAAACGCGGCCAAGATCACGGCGTATCGCAACAACATCCCAAATCTCCTGCGCCCAATATCGATCGAAATTGGACCGTCGCTGGCCGGCCGCCGGCAACTATCGGTGAAATCGGGGCGTCTGGAAAGGCGGCAGCAGCCGGCCATCAGTGGCTGAGCAGGGCGGGAATCGGGAAATAGTCGAGCACATCCTGCGTAAAGCCGCCAAAGATGAGCTCGCGCGCCCGCTGGTGGCCATAGGCGCCGGCGACGAGCAGGCCCGCGCCCGCCGCCTTGGCGGCATCGGCCAGCGCATGGGCGGGCTTGCGGCCGCCCGGCGCGATCGTCTCGGCCCGGGCGCCGACGCCGTGCCAGGCCAATGTCCGCACCAGACCGGAGGCCGAAGCGGCGGAGCCTTCCCCTTCATCGGCGCTGAGCACGACGACGTCCTTGGCCCTGGCCAGAAACGGCATCGCCATGGCCACGGCGCGCGCAGCCTCGGCACTGTCCTTCCAGGCGACGGCGACGGTGTGCGCGAAATTCTCCGCCACCGGATCGTGGACGATCAGCACGGGGCGCCCGCAGTGCAGCACCATGCGGCCGGCGAGGTCCGCCGATGGCGTGGTTTCCCGCAACAGGTCCTTCTCGATCACGACCAGATCGTGAAGCCGGGCATACGCGATCAATTCCTGGACCTGGCTGCCGCGGATCTCGCGCCAGGCGGCCGACACCGCCTCGGGCCCGGGCGGGCCATCGGCAATGGCAATCCCTTCGCGGGTGCAGAATTGGGTGAAGCTCGCCTGCGCGCGCTGGCTGCGCTCCTGCGCTGCTTCGTCGAGGGCCTTGACCACATCGCCGCTCAGCACGCCCTCGGAGACATCGAACAGCTCGCCTTCCCAGACCAGCCCTGCCGGACCCAGGCGCACGCGCAGGGCCTCGAGATGGGAATTGAACAGGCGCCCCGCGGCCAGCGCGGCGCCCAGCACCATCTCGTCTTTGTCGACGCCATTGACGGGAACAAGGATCGTCTTGAACACCGGATGTCCTCCCGCGAGAATTCAACGGCGCTCTGCAAGCCGGACTGCAACCCGGCTTCACGACACCGTGACGGCTTCTAGCATGGGGCCGCGCGCCGGGAAAATAAAGCGGGAGCGGCCGTGACGCAGAGTTACATGACTGAAAGAATTGTAAGATTTCGATTCGGCGCATGCCTGCCGATGCCGCGCTTGTCGGCTCCTTTGCCAGCGGCTATGTCTGCGCCGGCGCCGCCCCAATTCAAGATCGCTCATGCCGCTGCTCAAATTTCTGCCAGACCACGCCAACATCGACTTCGTCGGGGTGCGCTATTTCGCCTTCGCCATCGACGGGCTGCTGCTGCTGGCAACAATCATCTCGATCGCCATTCATGGCTTCAATCTGGGCATCGATTTCACGGGTGGCGTGGCGCTTCAGGTCAAGACTGAGCACACGATCCAGATTGCGCCTGTGCGCAGCGAGATCGACAGTCTGGGCTTCGGCGACACCGAAATCCAATATATCGGCGGCGGCGCCTGCGAGACGCCGGCCAATTCCTGCGTTCTGATCCGCGTCCAGCCCAGGGCCGGCCAGACCGGCGAGCAAGCAGCCGCCCAGGTGCGCGACAAGCTCGGTCCCACCTTCACGTCCCGCAACGCGGAGGTGATCGGCCCCAAGGTCTCCAGCGAATTGTTCCAGGACGGCATTCTGGCAACCGTGCTGGCCGTCCTTGCCATCGCCGTCTACGTCGCCGTGCGCTTCGAGTGGCAATACGGCGTCGGCGCCGTGGTCGCCACCGGCCATGACGTGCTGGTGACGGCAGGACTGTTCTCGCTCTTGCACTGGGACTTCACGCTGACATCGATCGCCGCGCTTCTGACGCTCGCCGGCTATTCGATCAACGACACGGTGGTGGTGTTCGACCGGATCCGCGAGAACCGGCGCAAATACAAGCGGATGGACCTGGGCACCTGATCAACCTTTCGACCAATCAGATGCTGACCAGGACGATTCTGACCTCGGTCTCGACGGCGACCTCGATCATTCCGCTTCTGATCTTCGGCGGCCCGGCGCTGTTCGATTTCACCGCCGCGATCCTGTTTGGCATCGTGGTGGGCACGTTCTCGTCGATCTACGTGGCCTCGGCGCTTCTGCTCTATCTGCCGGCGCCGGCGGGCACGGCCGGGGGCGGTGCGGCCGAAGCCGCCACTTAAAATGGATTGATCGATTTGTGCTGGGTGAACTGCAGATAGCCTGCGTTGACGCCCGCCCTGAGGCCCACGCCGGTGCGCATGGGCGCAATCGTGATGCCGTCCGAGCGCAGATAGTTCACTCCGATACCGGCGATAAAATAGAAGCTGCCGTCGACACCGGGAAAGCGTTGATAAAGCCGGTCGGCATTGCCCAGATTGTAGACCAGCATGAAACTCTTCGAGGCGTTGGCGCCGAAATCGAAACCGATGCTCGGCCCCTGCCAATAGACCTTGACCGGTTCATAGCCCTTGCGCATCAGCCAGCCCGAGCCATAGCGCAGGCCCACGACGATCGCGCCCGAGCCCTCGTCGCCCTTGATATAGGCGTCGGGGAGCCCATTCTCGGAAAAGACCTTCTGCACGGCCTTGGCCACGGCCTCGCTGGTGGCGCCGAAGAACCCGGCGGCGGCCTGCACCACCTCGTTCTGGGTGAACTTGTCGCCCTTGTTGCCGGCCGGCGCCGGTGGGGCGGAGTTCGCCGCGCTGGCCGGGATCGCGGCTGCGACCGCCAGCGTCAGGCAGGTCAGGGCGGCGAGCAGGGTGCGGGTGGCTTTCATCATCATCATCTCCTGGATGAACGGGAATCGAGTTTATCACGGCTGGAAACGACAGCGGCGGTAAAGAGTTAAACCAATGGTCCCGATCGGTACCGCGACAATTTTGAGGCAACCGGCTTTGACGCACGCCGCACAATTTGTCATTGGTGGCGCATGAGCGCAGGTGGTCCATGAGCGCACCGCAACCGCCGGGCGACAGCGAACGGCGCCGGCTCGGCCCCGCCGGATGGATCGCGCTCGTGGTTCTCTTCGGCTTCCTGGCCTGGGCGGCCTGGTACGGCCTTCACGCCTGGAACCGGCTCGCCGGCGTCCAGATCAGTCCCGCGGGCTGGATCTTCATGGCGCTGGGTGCGCTTTTCACCCTCGCCGTCGGCGGCGGGCTGATGGCGCTCGTGTTCTATTCGAGCCGCCACCATTATGACCAATAGATATCTCTGCCGTCATCGCCGGTTCAGGAAATCCTAACCATATCCCCTAACCATACGGGCTCGATTTTGGGGAGCACGGCGGATGGTCCATCTCACCGACGACACGCTGAAGGCGATATTCTACGAGCCGGGCAATGATGGCGCCTTCTTCGGCCAGGCGCGGCTGCATCTGCGCAAGCTCGGCCGGCTTAGATCCTGCGTGCTCCTGGTCTTCCCGCCCAAGGCCGCCGGCACCTTCTTCCGCACGGCCGTGATCCATGCCGTCGACGGCAAGCTCGTGCGCGTCGTTCACGCCCAGGGCGGGCGCGACGCCCAGCTCTATCTGCCGACGCTGGCCGCCTATTATCTGGGCGGAATTTCGAACCACACGCTCGTCAGCCACGTGCACATGCAGGCGCTGCCGGCGAACGTCCACATGCTCGAGGCCTTCGATATCCGCCCGATCGTCATGACGCGTAGCATTCCCGACATGCTCGCCTCCTACTGGGACATGCTCGATCGTGACCCGGTGGCCCAGAAGGACGGCCTCAACTGCCTGATCCCGCCGGGCTTCCCCGAGCTGCCGAAGGCGGCCAAGGCAGATTTCATGGTCGACATCATGGGCCCCTGGTATGCGAGCTATTTCGCCACCTGGATGGCCTATGCCGAGGCCGAGCCCGAACGGGTCTGCGTGCTGCGCTATCGCGATTTCAAGGCCGATCCGGCGGCCACGATGGAGTGCGCGCTCGCCCATGCCCGTCTGCCGCGCACGCGCGAGCAATGCCAGGAAGCGCTCGACAAGGTTTGGGATGTGCGTGACTCCTACCGCTTCAACAAGGGCGAGCGGGGCCGCGGCCGCAGCTATTTCGGCGACGACCATATCGCCAGGCTCCGGCGCATGCTCGGCCATTATCCCAACCTCGCTGCGCATATGGGCGAGCTTCTGGGCGAGGACGAGATGGCGGCCTCGCGCGCGGCCTAGAGCGCGATCAGCCGAAGTGGGAACCGGTTCGGCGTCCGATCGCGCGGCCGAACGGACAAACAGAGCGGGGGACCGCTGCAACGAAGCGGGATCACGCTCCGGTGCGGGCGCACCGATAACCCAAAATTAAAGTTAACAGGCGAGGCTTCATGTGGCCGCGTCCGGCGCGGCCCGAGAGGGGGCGAGGCGATGAAGAGCATCCTGCATATCGGCATGGGCAAATGCATGTCGACCTCCCTCCAGGCCTATCTGCGCCAGGCCAAGAACGTGTTCTTCATGGGCATCGGCCCCAGCAAGTTCGTCGAGCCGGACGTGCTGCTCGCATTCCAGCGCCAGATCGTGCGCACGCCGACGCTCTTCTACAATCGCGATTTCGTGGCCGGCGTCTTCGACAAATGCCTGAGCCGCGCCACCGAGATGGGCGCGGGTCTGTTCGCGCTGTCCGACGAGACCATCCCCTTTCCGATCGGCTATGGCCGCTCGGACACCTCCTATTACGAGCGGCTCCTGCGCCTGAAGGAGATGATGCCGACGGACACCACCGTGCTGATGATCGTGCGGCGGCCGGAGGATTATCTGAAATCGGTCTACAAATATCGCACCATCATCAATGGCATGACGGTCAGCTTCGAAGACTATCTGCGCCGCCTCATTCTGCTCGAAGACACCTATTTCCTCTCCACGGTCAAGTATTTCGCCTATGCCGAGGCCGCCCGCCATATCTTCGGCAGCGTCCGCATCGTCGCCATGGAAGAGATCGAGGAGAATCCGGACTGCCTGCTGTCGCTGTTGCGGCAGATGGGAGCCGACGGCGCCGACCGCCTGCCATACGAGAACGCCGGCATGGCGACGGACAAGTTCGAGAACTTCAGGAGCCTTTACGCACCCTTCGGCGACACCCTCGCCGACGACGATTTCAATGTCATGTCTCCGGCCGACCGGCTCGTCTGCCAGAGCAATCTGCCCTATTTCGGCAGTGTGTTCGCCGCCGCGCTGGCCAAGGAGCAGACGCTGCAGTCGCTGCGCAATCTGGCCACGCAACTGCCCAGCCGGCCACCCACCTCATTCGCGCTGTCGGACGAGACCAGGAAATTCCTCACCGGCTATGTCGTCGAATCGAATGCCGGGCTCAAGGCCCGCTACGGCATCGATGTCGACGAATACGAATACGGTGCGTTCTAAAGCAATTCCAGGAAAAGTGTGAAACGGTTGGCACGCTGGCGCTACCAACTCCGTCCGGAATTGCGTGAAAACAAAGAATTGGAACGGATCGTCGATTCCGTGAAACGATGATTAGCTCTAAATCGCGTCCGCCGCCGCCGGCTTGCCGCGCGCGACGAAGTAGGGATTGAGGAAGCCCGCCTCCGCCTTGCCGTAAACGAAAGGCTCGCCGCCGATTCCCGTGACGCGGCCGCCCGCCGCCGCCAGCACCGCATGGCCGGCCGCGGTGTCCCACTCCATGGTGTTGCCGTGGCGCGGATAGATGTCGGCCTCTCCCGCCGCGACCAGGCAGAATTTGAGCGACGATCCGGCGGCGAGGAAATCCTTGACCGGATAATGGGCCAGATATTCCTCGGTCTTGGTGTCGCGATGGGAGCGGCTGGCGACGGCGACGAGGCCGTCGCTCGGCGCGGGCCGGGCATGGATCGGTCGCGCGCGCGCGAAATCCGGGGCGCGATGAGGCTCGGTCTCGAGTTCGAAGGCGCCGGCATCGGCCTCGCCCACGAACATGCGCCCCTTCGCGGGCGCATAGACGACGCCGATCACCGGCGCGCCGTCGGCGATCTCGGCGATGTTGACCGTGAACTCGCCGTTGCGCTTGAGGAACTCCTTGGTGCCGTCGAGCGGGTCGACGAGGAAGAAGCGCCGCCCCACCTTGGCGATGCGGCCGGCGGCGGCCTCCTCCTCCGCCACGGCCGGAACGTCAGGTGCCAGCGTCTTCAACTCTGCCAGAATGAGGCGCTCGGCCTCTTCGTCGGCGATCGTCACCGGGGAGTGGTCGGACTTCTGGCGCGCTTCGACGCCGGCCTCGTAATGGGCAAGGATGACCTCGCCGGCGTGCCAGGCGATCTCGGCCAATTGCCGGGCGAATTGCGACGGCGACTTGGATGTGGAGCTGTCATTCATTTGTGTGATCGGCATTTTTGGGATCGGCTTTCTTCGGATCTGCGGGTTGGAGATCGACGCGGTCGGCGTGGATGAGACGCTTGCCGGCGTGGATGAAGTTGACGGTGACCCGCGCGCCGACGACGGATTGCACCTGTCCGATCCCCCATTCCGGCGCGGAAGGAAGCCGAACCCACTGCCCCGGCGCAAGCAACGCAGACATTAATCCTTCCTTAAGGCGGGCTGCGCACTGTTACAACTTGCAAACCATAATGATCGGGCGGAGAGGAGACCATGACCGATATCGAATTTGCGGCCCTCCTCGTCAGCCGCCTCTGCCATGACCTCGTGAGCCCCATCGGCGCGGTGGTCAACGGCCTTGAGGTGCTCGAGGACGAGCGCGACGCGACCATGCGGGCCGACGCCCTCAAGCTTGTGGCCTCCAGCGCTGCCCAGGCCGCCGCCCGTCTGCAATTCGCGCGGCTGGCCTTCGGCGCCGCCGGCTCGGCCGGCGCCCAGCTCGATCTCACCGAAGTGGGCCGCATCGTCGAGGGTCTGGTGCGGGGCTCGAAGGTGGAGATCGAATGGCGGGCGGCCGTGCTCAACTGGCCCAAGGACTGGGCCAAGCTGCTGATGAACGCGACCCTCTTGGCCCATGACTGCTTGCCGCGCGGTGGCCGCGTCACGGTCGAGACCAACGCCGATGCGACCGCGCCGTCCTTTGCCGTCAAGGCCGTAGGCCAGAATGCGCGCATCCTCGAAGAGGTCGACCATGCCGTCCGCGGCCAGAGCGCGGCCTCGCTCGATGGCCGCTCGATCCAGGCCTATCTCACCTACAAGCTCGCACGCGGCCTCAATGCCGGGCTTGTGCTCAACGCCTCGGAAGGCATGGTCGAGATCGCCGCCGGCTGAATCCGCCGATCCGTTAAACTGCGCAGCTATTGTTTTAACCGGCATTTACGGCTGGGCGGCTAGGCTCCATCCCACGCCACGATCGCGCCTGGGAGAAGCCGCATGAAACACTGTCTCGTCGTCGAAGACAGCCGCGTGGTCCGCACGGTGGCCTGCAACATCCTGGAAGATCTGGAATTCGACACCGCCGAGGCCGAAGACGGCGACGCCGCGCTCAGATCCTGCCACGAGCGCATGCCCGAACTGGTGCTGCTCGATTGGAACATGCCCGGTTCGGGCGGTCTGGAATTCCTGCAGCGGCTGCGTTCCGGCGACAATGGCGAGCGGCCGGTCGTCGTCTTCACCATCACCGAGAACGACTACGACGAGATCAAGAGCGCCATGACGGCCGGCGCCAATGAATATGTGCTCAAGCCCTTCGACCGCACCGTCATCGCCGAAAAGCTGCGGCAGGTCGGCCTGATCTGAGCGGGCCGGTCCCCCGCTTCATCCGCTCGCGCGAATCCCCACATAGGCTGCCCGTCCCGGCGCGCCATAACCGGCGACCGGCTCATAATGCGCGTCGAACAGGTTTTCGATGCGGCCGAACAGTTCCAGATGCTCGTTCAGCCGGTGCGACGCATAGACATCGGCGGTGAAATGGCCGGCGAGCGGCGTCGCATTTTTCGCCCCATCGAAGCGGCGCCCCACATAAACCGCCGCGGCGCCGAACGACCAGCCTTCGAGCGGTGTCCATTGGAGCCGCCCATTGGCCGTCAGATGCGGACGGCGCGCCAGATCGCTGTGCGTGATCTCGTCGCTGGCGTGCATGTCGGTGAAATCCGCAGCCACACCGATCGTGGACGACAGCTGGGCCTCGGCGCTGAGTTCGAGTCCTCGGGCCCGCGTCCGGCCAACATTATAATAGTAGCCGCCCTGGTTCGCGCGCAGGGCGCAAGCCGGCGAGTTGACGCCGTAGCATGAGAAGAAGTCGATCAGATTGCTGGTGCGCCGCTCGAAATAGGTGGCGTTGGCGCGAATCCGGCCGCCCCAGAAACTCTGGTCGATGCCGGCCTCCCAGCCATGGGCGATCTCGGGCATGAGCTTGGCGACCGGATTGGCGTAGACCGAGAACAGTTCATAGAGAGTCGGCGCCTTGAAGCCGTCGCCGTAATTGGCGCGCACCACGGTGGCGCCGCCATTCGGGCTCCAGGCCGCGGCCAGCTTGAGCGAATTGCGGCCGCCGAACTCGGCATCGGAGTCGTGACGGATGCCCGCCGTCAAGGTGAGCTCGGAGAACAGGGTGGTCTGGCCCTGCAGATAGACACCGGTGATGCGCCGGTGGCCCGCGGCATCGGCGGCGCCGGCAATCGTGGAGGCCAGAGTGGTGCGTTCGCTCTCCGCGCCGAATGTCAGCTGATCGCCGGCGTCGATATCGAATATGCCCTGATATTCGAAGCGCAACGCCTGGCCGCGATAGGCGTAGTCTTCGGTCAGCGGCAGATAGAACGGCGAATCGAAGGTCTTGCGCGTGCTGTCGCTGCCGATCGCGGCCAGACGGTTGCGGAAGCGTCCGCCGAACAGCGCCAGATTGGCCCCGGCATAGAAGGCGGCCAATCGATTGCGTTCATAGACCGGCGAATCGGCGATTGCATAACTCGGCGGCGCGTAATTGTCGTCGAAATCGGTGCGCGCACCGATGAAATAGCCGCGCAGATCGATGCTGAATTGCGGGTCCAGTGGAATGCGTGTGTTGAGCGTCGCGCCGAGATTGCTGGTCCCGTCGGTCTCGGGATTGCCGTTGCGCGAATCGGCGGCCGAGATGCCGTTGGAGTGAAGATAATTGAGCGCCGCGCCATACGCGATTTTGTCCATCGTTCCGTTCGCCGCGGCATTGAGGCGGTAGGTGTCGAACGAGCCGGCTTCGGCGCTGGCGGTAGCGGCGACCGGCATTGTCCCTCCGCGCTTGGTCAAGATGTCGACGACGCCGCCGATCGCATCGCTGCCGTACAGCGTGCTCTGGGGTCCGCGCAGGATTTCGATGCGGGCGATGTTGTTGACCATCAGGTCGCCCAACAGCGCCTCGCCGTCGACCGTGCTGGGATCGTTGAGCCGCACGCCGTCGATCAGCACCAGCGTCTGGCCGGCCTCGGCGCCGCGCAAGCCGATGGTCGTGGTCTGGCCGGTACCGCCATTGCGCACCACGGTCAGGCCGGGGCTTTGCTGCAACGCATCACTAACGGCGAGAGTTCTGGCCGGCATCGAGTTGGTCGGCGGTGATGATTGAGATCGAGTTGCCGGTCAGGATCTGCTGCTGGGCGGTGCGCGTCGCGGTGACAACGACGGTGTCGATCGGATTGTCGTCCGCCGCGGCCGCCGTTGCGGTGGCGAGAAGCAAGGCTGGAAAAGCAAGTGCCGATAATTTGTGCATGCGGGTCTCCCGGAGTTGGGCCGGGAGCCGGAGCGCGGAACGAATGATGCTGACAAAATCTCATCGCGAAGTTTCCCCGCCGCAACGACTCCCACTTCGTCGTCGCCGCGGTGATCTCCGCAGTTTCTGGCGCACCCCGGCCAAAAACAGGACGACGTCACGAGGCAGGTCTCCTGGCTTCCGGGTCTTCGCTTTCGTCCGCCTTCCCAAAGTGTTGCACTTCAGTGGCGTGTTGGACGTTCGCTGTCCGGTCACAGTTGCGGGGGCAGCCGCGGTGTCACACCGCGTTCCCATTGAACCCACTCGGGCATCCCTTTCGGGAACCTCGCGCGAAGTTGAACGCTAGGCGCAGGCGCTCGCTGCCGTCAATGCCGCCCTAGCTCGCACTCGCAGCGAAAGGGAGCGTGCCCGGCAAAAAAAATCTGTCCGGACGATTGCATCTTCCATCTCATTTTGGCCATGGTGCGCCGCCAATGTTTCAGGGAGGCAGGAGGACGCCTAGGTGGAACGATTCGCCGCATCCCATTGCCCCCTGCAAGTGGGCAGGAATGCGGCTGATCGAAGTTCCGGGGGGATGCCCGCAAGCCGATATGGCCGCTGCGGACAGCATTGCAGTCAAGGAATCGGCTGGAGGCGTAAGCGCCGGCGCACCCTGAGTGGGTCGGCGAACGAGTTCGGTCGGTAATAGTTTCAGAATTGTTCAGTCGGTCCTGGCTTGCCATTCGAAGCGCTGGACCGAGGCGAAAACGATGATTACGATAGATACAAAAGCAGACGAAGAATGGGCGGCGCCGGACCGGCGCCGGGGAGGGGTGCGCGTGAGCCTTATGGTGAAACCTG
>CAVZHX010000009.1:0-25498 GCA_963775165.1 uncultured Pseudomonadota bacterium
CGCGCGGCGGTGCCAGCAGCAGACCGGCCACGATCTCGCCGATCACGCCCGGTTGGCCTAGTTTCTTCGAGATCCTATTCCCGGCACGCGCCGCGGCGATCATCACGATCAACTGCAGCAGCGTGATGAAAAGCAGATTTTCGGTTGCGTGGACCGACGAATGCATATGTGTTCCCCACCCGCAAAGCGGGTACCCCGTGCTCAATGTTTGGATTAATGCGTCGCGGCCCTCGAGCACGCGTCCACAACCCACTATAGCCTGAGTGTTAGAATTAATGCAATTCTAAAATGACCATTGGCGCGAAACACCGGTGCATCGTGACTAAGTCATTGTTATTAACTGGAGCCAGGGAGCATCGCTGATGATGGACAAACGGATTCGCAGCATCGTGATTGTCGGCGGCGGCACCGCCGGCTGGATGGCGGCCGCGAGCCTCGCCAAGTTCCTGGAAAAGATGCAACGTTCGCATCCGCCTGATCGAGTCCGAGGAGATCGGAACCGTCGGCGTGGGCGAAGCCACCATTCCGCCGATCATCGATTTCATCCGCGATGCTGGGCATCGACGAGAATGAGATCATCCGCGCAGACCAAGGCCACCTTCAAGCTCGGCATCGACTATCGCGACTGGACCCGGCTCGGCGATTTCTATTTCCATCCCTTCGGGCCGACCGGGTTTGGCATGGGGGCGGTCTCCTTTCACCGCCTATTGGCTGAAGATGTTCCTGGAGGGCGAGGCGGCGCGCGCTGGAGGAATATTCCATGCAGGCATGGCCGCCGCAGCAGGGCCAGTTCATGCGCCCGGTGCACGCGCCCAATACGCCGCTGAACAAGATCACCTATGCGCTGCATTTCGACGCCTCGCTGTTCGCGCGCTATCTGCGCGGATTTTCCGAGGCGCGCGGCGTGGTGCGCACCGAGGGCAAGGTGCGTCGATGTGTCGCTGCGCCGCGAGGACGGCTTCATCGAATCGGTGACCTGGAAAACGGCGAGACGCATCGCCGGCGACCTGTTCATCGACTGCACCGGCTTTCGCGGCCTGCTGATCGAGCAGGCGCTGAAGACCGGCTACGAGGACTGGACGCACTGGCTGCCCTGCGACCGCGCGGTGGCCGTGCCGTGCGACGCATGCCGGGCCGCCGCCTCCTACACCCGGGCGACGGCGCGGACGCCGGCTGGCAATGGCGCATTCCGCTGCAGCACCGCATCGGCAACGGCCATGTCTATTGCAGCGCGCTTCATCGGCGACGACGAAGGCGCCGCGAGACGCTGCTGGCCAATCTCGAAGGCGAGCCGCTGGCCGAACCGCTGCCGCTGCGCTTCACCACCGGCCGGCGCAAGAAGGCCTGGAACAAAAATTGCGTGGCGCTGGGGCTGGCGTCGGGCTTCCTGGAGCCGCTGGAATCCACCAGCATCCACCTGATCCAGCGCGGCATCGCCATGCTGCTGAAGTTCTTCCCCGACCGCCATTTCGAGCCGGCCGATATCGACCGCTACAACAGGATCTTCGAGTTCGAATTCGGGCGCGTGCGCGATTTCCTGCTGCTGCACTACACCCACACCGAGCGTCACGGCGCGTTCTGGGACCATTGCCGCAATATACCCCTGACCGACACCCTGCACGAAAAGATCGAGTTGTTCAAAAGCCATGGCCGAATCCTGCGCGAGGACACCGAGCTGTTCCCCGCCCAGAGCTGGCTCTATCGTCATGATCGGCCAGAACATCCTCCCCCGCGGCTACGATCCGCTGGTCGACAGCGCTGGCGAACCGCAGAAGATCAAGGCCAACCTGGACGACATCCGCGCCGTGGTGAGAAAATGCGCCGAGGCGATGCCGCACGCACCAGGATTTCATCGATAAGAATAGCCTGGCCGCTCAGCGAAAGCCGGCTTAGCGCGGTCCAGAGCCGGACGTTGCCAATTCGAAAGCCGAGAACTCGAACCCCGGCGCCACCGTGCAGCCCACCAGCGTCCAGGCGCCCAGGGACCGCGCGCCTTGCCATGCCCTTGGCGGCACGACGATTTGCGGGCGCTCGCCGTTCTCGACGTCCGGCCCCAGCACCAAACGCACGGCCTCTTTGCCCTCTTCCCAGATCGTCAATTCCAGCGCCGCGCCGCGATAGTAATGCCAGACCTCCGCCGCATCGATCCGATGCGGGGCCGATACTTCGCCTTCGCGCAGCAGATAATAGATCGCCGTCGAATGGGCGCGGCCCGACGGCCCGGCCCCATCGCGGAACGTCTCGCGGTAATACCCGCCTTCGGGATGAGGCGACAATTCAAGCGCCGCGATAATGTGTTCGGCGTTCGTCATGCGGCAAGCGGCGCGCGCGCGCCGCGGGCGATCAGGGCGGCGATGCCGGCGGCCACCGAAAGCGCATCGTCGAGGCCATTATGCTTGTGTCCGCTGAACGGCACGCCGGCAGAAGCGCCACGTCGCAAGCGTGCAGACCGCGCATGTCGAGTCCCTGTTCCGTCATCCAAGCCTTGGCGTTGACATAGGGCGGCAACGGCGGCGCATCGCTCAGGCCGTAGAGCCGGAGATTGTCGACGAACACCAGGTCGTCGCGGCCGAAGGCGACGACCGTCAAGCCGCCCGCAAATTCCAGGAACGCGCGATAGGCCTCGGCGAGATCCACGCCTCTGGCGCGGATACTCCTCGTTGGCGATGCCGGTCAGGCTTTCGAGATAGGGCGACAGCACCGGATTGATCTCGCGGGCGCACCAGGATGTCGAGGGTCTCGCCGGCGTTGAAATTACCGTCCACCTTCACGGCGCCGATTTGCACGATCTCCTGGAACTCGCCCGGCCGCAGCCAGCGAGTCTCCAGGGAACCTTCCCAGGCGGTGAATTCGAGATCGAACACCACCGCGGCGGGCGGACGAATCTGTGAAGAAGCGGCCATTGGCGTCACCCGAATCAGTCCTTGGCGGCGAATTAAGACATTCTTAACAGTCCCGACCCAGGCTAGGGGTCGATTAATTTCTTCGACGGAGAGCCTCATGGTTGCATATGCGCGCACGCAGGCGACACCCCAGACCGTCGAACTGCACATCCGGCGAGAGCCGAACGGTCAAAGCGAGCAATCCGGCGGCATCGTCAAGCTGGCGCTGTTGCACGCGGAAGCCGCGGAAACCGCGCGGCTGGCCAACCTGCTCGGACGCAGCCTTTACGCCGCCATCGCCTTGCCGATGCTGGCCGTCCTGACCATCGCTTTGGCCGGGGGCACGGGATTGGCGCGTCCGCTCGTCTGGTGCGCCTTCGTGGCGGCGGCGGCGATCGCCATGCTGCGCGCTTATTCCCATACCATCGGCCAGCCCTTCGAGCGCGTGGCGCTGAAATCCTTCGCCAAGGACATGAGCGTCATCCTGCTTTATGCGGGATTTGCCTGGGGCGCCGGCGCCTTCCTGGCGCTGCCGGCGGGAACCGGCGCGGCGGCCGCCATTCTGTTCGCTGCGGTGCCGGGCATCGCCATTGCCGCTTTGTTGCGCGAGCGCGAAGCCGTCTTTCTGTTTCTTGCGCCGGTCGCCGCCCTCGCCTCTTTCGCGAGCGTGTTGCGGCCCTTCGCAGACGGCGCCCTTGTCGCGGGACTGATCCTGATCGCTTGTGCCGCCATCGCCGCCGCCGTCGTGCTGCGGGACCGCCGGGACGGCGATTTCGTCAGGCCTGCCATGTTGCCTCTGACGTAAACACCAAACGCCAAAGGGTTTTAAGCGCAAGCGCGGAAGCTTAAGCTGCCGCGGAACGGCATTCGCCGTCCTCGCACTGGACACCCAATGGTTCTCGCCACAGCACTCCGACAATGATCGGCAATCCGACACGCTGCTGGCGCTAAGCGGCGAAACAGATCCTGCGCTGCGCGCCTTCTTCGAAGCGCTTTACCGCAACGGCGCGCCGGAAGACGTTGCCCGTTACGCGCCGCAGGAACTTGCCGCGCTGGCGCGTCTGGCGTTCGCGCGCGCCGTGCAGCACAAGCCGGGCACCACGCTGGTCACGCTGTTCGATCCCGCCGCGGAAATGCCCGCTTACGCGCACAGCGACACGGTGCTGGTCGCGGTCAACGACGACTCGCCGTTTCTCTTCGATTCCCTGCTCGGCGAAGTCACCGCCCAGGGGGCGCGGCTGCGCGCCGTGTTCCATCCCGTCGTCGTCCTGGCAGGACAGCCGACCAGCGTCATCGTTCTGGTGTTCGACATGTTCGTCGGCGAGGAGCGCCGTGGCGCGCTGGTGCGCGGCGCCGAAGCCGTCTTCGCGCAAGTGCGCGTGGCGGTGCGCGACTGGCGCGCCATGCGCGAGCGGCTGAACGACGCCGTCGTCCGCCTCAAGGCGCAGCCGCCGCGCGCGCCGGCCGACGAACTGGCCGAGAGCCTCGCCTTCCTCGAATGGCTGGGCGACAATCATTTCACCTTCCTGGGCTGCCGCGATTACAGCTTCTCGAACGAAGGGGACGGCAGGCTCGATCCGGTGGAGGGCAGCGGGCTCGGCGTGCTCGCCGACAGCGACGCGCTGGTGCTGCACAAGCGGCCCGACCGTGCCCGTCTGACGCCGCAGGTGCGCGATTTCCTGATCGAGCCCACGCCGCTGATCGTCGCCAAATCGAACAAGCAGAGCCTGGTTCATCGCCGCGTCGCGCATGGACTATATCGGCGTCAAGTTCTTCGGCCCCGACGGCGCCTTGCAAGGCGAGCGGCGCTTCGTCGGCCTGTTCACCTCGGGCGCCTACAGCCGCGTGCCGGGCGACATCCCGCTGCTGCGCCGCAAGGTGAAAACCGTGATGGCGCGCGCCGGCCTGGCGCCGGCCAGCCATGACGCCAAGACCCTGGTCCACATCCTCGACACCTTTCCGCGCGACGAGCTGTTCCAGATTTCCGACGACGAGCTGTACACGATCGCGCTGGGCATCCTCAGGCTGAGCGAGCGGCCCAAGGTGCGCGCCTTCGTGCGCTTCGACCGTTTCGACCGTTTCGTCTCCACCCTCGTCTTCGTGCCGCAGCAACGCTATAGCGGCCAGTGCGGGAGAAAAGATCCACGCCATCCTGGCGCGCGCCTTCAACGGAAGGCCGATTTCGGCGACGGCCGCGCTCGACGAAACCGCGCTGGCGCGCGTCCATTACCTCGTCGCGCGCAACGAGGGCCCGCGCCCGTCCGTCGACGTCGCGCGCGCTGGAAGAGCGAAATCCGCGCCGCCGTCCGCACCTGGGACGACGGCTTCTCCGAAGCGCTGCGCGCGCGCTACGGCGAAATCGAAGGGCTGCACCTGTTTCACGATCAGACGCAGGGCTTTCCCGCGCGCTATCGCGACGCCTTCTCGCCGACCGAGGCGGTGGAGGACCTCGCCGCCTTGCGGGCGCTGGCGCGCGCGCCCAAAGCGCCCGCGATCGAGGCGCGCGTTCTGCGCCAGCCGCACGACGCGCACAGCGTTTTGCGCATCAAGCTCTACGGCTTGGGGTCGGCGCTGCCGCTTTCGGTGTCGCTGCCGATCTTCGAGAATTTCGGCCTCAAGGTGATCGCCGAGGACGCCTACAGCGTCGCGCTCAAGGCGGACGACGGCGGGATGGGCGACGCTTTCGTGCTCGATTTCCTGATGGAGCGCGCCGACCAGGGCCCCGCCGATCTCCCCGAGATCAGAGCAGCCGCTCGAACTGGCGTTCCACGCGGTCGCCGCCGGCGAGGCCGAAAGCGACGGCTTCAACCGGCTGGTGATCGGCGCCGGTCTCGGATTGGCGCGATGTCACGATTCTGCGCGCGGCCGCGAAGTTCCTGCGCCAGGCCGCCATCCAGTTCAGCCAGGACTATATGGAGCAGGCGCTGGCCCGCAATCCCGACATCGCCCGGCTGCTGGTCGCGCTGTTCCATGCGCGCTGCGCGCCCGACGGCAGCGGCGGCGGCGAGATTCTGGAGCAGAAGATCGAAGCCGCGCTCACCGACGTGCAAAGCCTGGACGACGACCGCATCATCCGCCGCCTGCGCAACGTCATCGCCAGCGTGCTGCGCACGAATTTCTATCAGCCGGACGAGAACGGCCGCCCCAAATCCTACATCTCCATCAAGCTGGACTCCGAAAAGCTGGACGAACTGCCCGCACCGCGCCCGCATGTGGAGGTCTTCGTCTATTCGCCCGCGGTCGAAGGCGTGCATCTGCGCTTCGGCAAAGTCGCGCGCGGCGGCATCCGCTGGAGCGACCGGCGCGAGGATTTCCGCACCGAGGTGCTCGGCCTGGTCAAGGCGCAGCAGGTGAAGAACGCCGTCATCGTGCCGGTGGGCGCCAAGGGCGGCTTCTATCCCAAGCAATTGCCGGTGGGCGCCACGCGCGAAGAGGTTCAGGCGGCCGCCATCGCCGCGTATAAGATCTTCATCAACGCCCTGCTCGACGTCACCGACAATCTGCATCCCGACGGCAGCGTGGTGCCGCCCGAGCATGTCGTGCGCCACGACGAGGACGATCCCTATCTGGTGGTCGCCGCCGACAAGGGCACCGCCACCTTCTCCGACATCGCCAACGCCATCGCCGAAGAGCGCGGCTTCTGGCTGGGCGACGCCTTCGCGTCCGGCGGCAGCCACGGCTACGACCACAAGAAGATGGGCATCACGGCGCAAGGGAACCTGGGAAGCGGTGAAGCGCCACTTCCGCGAACTCGGCCGCGACATCCAGAGCCAGCCGTTCACCGCCATCGGCGTCGGCGACATGTCGGGCGACGTGTTCGGCAACGCCATGCTGCTGTCGAAAGAGACCCGCCTGCTGGCGGCCTTCGACCATCGCCACATCTTCATCGATCCCGATCCCGACCCGGCTGCGAGCTGGGCCGAGCGCAAGCGTCTGTTCGACATGCCGCGCTCCTCCTGGGCCGATTACGACAAGGCGAAAATCTCCAAGGGCGGCGGCGTCTTCGCCCGCACGCTCAAGCAAATCCCGCTGACGGACGAGGTCAAGGCGCTGACGGGGCTTGCCGCCGCCAAGGCGACGCCCGGCGAACTCATCAAGGCGCTGCTCAAAGCCGACGTCGATCTGCTGTTCTTCGGCGGCATCGGCACCTTCGTCAAAGCCGCCGCGCAGAACAATCTCGACGTCGGCGACCGCGCCAACGACGCGGTGCGCGTGGACGGCGCGCGAACTGCGCGCCAAGGTGATCGGCGAAGGCGCCAATCTCGGCCTCACCCAGCTCGGCCGCATCGAATATGCCTTGGCCGGCGGGCGGCTCAACACCGACGCCATCGACAATTCGGCCGGCGTGGACACCTCCGACCACGAAGTGAACCTCAAGATCCTGATGGGCGGACCGCTGCGCCGCGGAGAAATTTCCGCTGCCGAACGCGACGCGATCCTGGCCGAGATGACCGACAACGTCGCCGCCCTGGTGCTGGAGGACAATTACGACCAGACGCTGGCGCTGTCGGTGGCGCAGTCGCGCGGCGCCCAGGACCTCGACGCCCAAGGCCGCTTCATGCGCGATCTGGAAGCGCGCGGACGGCTCGACCGCGCCGTGGAGTTCCTGCCCGACAATGGCGAGCTGCGCCGCCGCGCGCAGAACGGCAAGGGCCTGACGCGGCCCGAACTGGCGGTGCTGCTGGCTTACGCCAAGCTCGACCTCAAGGCGGAATTGATCGGAAGCGATCTGCCCGACGATCCGCATTTCCTGCCGGCGCTGACCGGCTATTTCCCGCCCGCCGCCGCCGCGAAGTTCCGCGAGGAACTGGAACGCCATCGCCTGAAGCGCGAGATCGTCGCCGACGCCATCGCCAACCGCGTGATCAATCTGGCGGGGCCGGTGTTCGTGGCGCGCATGAAGGAGATGTCGGGAGCGCCCGCCGCGCGCGTCGTCCGCGCCTTCGCCGTGGCCGACGGCGCCTTCGGCTTCGGCCGCGCTGAAGGCGCGCATCGACGCGCTGGACGGCACGCATGGACGCGGCGGCGCAAATCGGCATGGTCGCCGACATCGCGGAAATCCTGCGCCGGCTCGGCCTGTGGTTCATCACCAACGTTCCGGCCGACGCCGATCTCGGCGACACGGTGGCGCTATATCGAAGCGGCATGGAGAACCTGCGCGGCACATTCTCGGGACTGATCTCGCCTTACGAGGCGCACGACACCGAAGCGCGCATCGCCGCGCTGACGACGGCCGGCGCGCCCCTCGAGGTGGCCGAGGACATCGGCGTGCTGCCGTTGATGGCGGCCGCGCCCGAAGTCGCGCTGCTGGCCCACAACCAGTCGCTCAACCTCGATCTTGTCGTCGGCGCCTATTTCGCGATGGGCGCGGAAGTGGGCCTCGACCGGCTGCGCGGGCAGGCCGGGCGCATCGCCGGCGGCGAGCATTGGGACCGCCTGGCGATCAGGCGCATCAGCGACGATCTGTTCGCCGGTCAGCGCGCGCTGACGGCCGCCGCCCTGGCGCTGCTGCCGCCCGAAAGAAGAAGGGGCGGACGCAGCGACGGCGCCGAAGCCGTGAAGCTGTGGGCCGCGAGCAAGGCCGACGCGCTGGGGCGCACCAAATCGTTCCTCGATGCGCTGGAGCGCACGGGCGAATTGTCGGTGGCGAAGCTGACCCTGGCCAACAGCCAGATCCACGAACTGGCGGAACATTGAGCGCCAGCGCGCCTACAGTCTTACGGGGCCGCGCCAAGGAATGAGGATGGGGACCTTCCGGCGGTAGGTTTCGTAGGCGACGCCGAAATCCCCCACCAGGTCAGCTTCTTCCAGCCGCGCTCCGACGTAGATCCACGCCGTCCAAAGGAGGTTGAAAAGCAGCCGGTCGGCGGTCACGTCCGGGTTGGACCAGATCAGCAGGATAACGCCGAAATACAGCGGGTGGCGCACCCAGCGATAGGGACCTCGGACGACGAAGGGGAACGGCGCCGGCTGCTTTCCGTGCAGATACGCCTTGATCGGGCCAAGGCCGAGGGGATCGAAGCCTCGCAGCGCGCGAACACCCCAAACGAAGACGACAATCGCCACAAGCGAACAGGCTTGCGCCGCGCGGCGGGGCAAGCCTTCGAGAACCAGCACGCGATAGTCGGTGGCCTGCCAGAACACCACCACAATCGCCAGCGCGACGCCGGACGCGATGGCGTAGACGGCGCCGTGATAACGCGGCGGAATGACAACGGCCATGCGCGCGCGGAACCGCTGGCGCACCATGCCGCTGTGCTGCACGAAGAACATCATGGACAGGGCGGCGTCCCAGCAGAGCGCGGCCGCCAGCGGCCAATGAAACCGGAAGAACGGCAAGCCGGCCGGGAATACCGCAAGGAGGGCGATGCCCCCGACGCCGCAGATGACCGCGGCAACGATGATGCATTTGGCAAGTACGCGCTCTAACAACGTCGTCGCCTTTGCCTGGGAAATCCGCTTTGGCATCCTAATGCCACTGTCGCCAAATGTCGCAATCCGCCGGTTCAACCGTCGCCTCCGTTCTGGCAATTATGCCCTTGCATCGCCTCAATCGGGCGCGATGATAAGGCGATGACAAGCTCCCTTCCCGATCCGGCGGCGATCCAGCTGCCCGCCGTCATTGCCCGCAACCGCAGCACGGTCGAGCGCGGTTTCTGGAAAAAGCTGCTCAAGGTGGCGGGGCGCATTCCCTTCGCCGAGGACCTGGCGGCGGCATATTTCTGCGCTAT
Source organism: uncultured Pseudomonadota bacterium (assembly GCA_963775165.1). GTDB lineage: Bacteria > Pseudomonadota > Alphaproteobacteria > Micropepsales > Micropepsaceae > Rhizomicrobium. The sequence goes on from CAVZHX010000009.1 coordinate 9,614, forward strand.
CGATCCGTTGACGCCCGGCCGCGTCAAAGGCGTGTTGATCGCGGCGCTGGCCTATTTCGTGATCCCCACCGACGCCATTCCCGATTTCATCGCCGGCTTCGGCTTCACCGACGACGCCGCCGTGCTGGCGACGGCCATCGGACTGGTGGCCGGTCACATCAAACCGCGCCACCGCGAGCGCGCCCGCGCGGCGCTCGAACTTCCCGCCCTTCCCGAAGACTCCTGATGCGCCACGCCGAGATCGAAAAGTTCTGCTTGTCGCTGACCGCCGCGACGCTTGTCGTCCAATGGGGCGGCGAACGCGTCTACAAAATCGGCGGCAAGATGTTCGCCATGCTGGGGCCGAAAGACGACAAGCCCCACCATCTGTTCTTCAAGGCCGGCGAGACGAGCTTCCATATCCTCACGCAGTTGCCCCACATCATCCCCGCTCCGTACCTAGCGCGGGCGCATTGGGTGTATCTGGAGCGGCTCGACGCCCTGGGGACGAAGGAGTTGAAAGCCTATCTCGAACGCGCGCATGCGCTGGTGGCGGCGGGGCTTTCGAAAAAGAAGAGAGCAATGCTGGGCATCGCCGAAGCGTCGGCAGGTTAACGCACGACCGCCAACTGGGCGCGCAGGCGCTCGGAATTGCCGGCGCCTCCGCCCACGAATTCGATGCCAATGCCTTCGCCGTGGTGACGGGCGACACGCCCGGCCATCTGGCCGATCAGGACGAATTCGCCGATCGGCGGACGCAGATCGGTCCTGACCGAGATTCCGCTCACCGAAAGATCGAGCACTTCGCAAGGCACAAGCTGGCCGTCGGCGCGGGTGAAGCGCGTCAGACCCTTGGTCGGCGTGCGGTCGTGGCGGCGCAGCTCGGATTCGTCGACCAGCGAGCGGTTCATGAAAAGGGTGAGCTGCTCCGCGGTGCGTTCGCGCTTGAGCGCGGTGCAGACGAACCTGACGCCGAAGGCGTTGCCGTCGCTGCGCACGACGGTTCCTTCGAAGCGGCCGAAGCCGTTGATGTAGAGAACGATCTGGGTTTCCGGCGCGAGCGTAAGATTGCCTTCGACCTGCGCCCCTCCGGATGACAGATCGACAATTTTGCAGGAGTTCTTCCTGGCCGTTCGCGGGAATGAACAGCTTACCGGGCAGGTCGACGTGGACCCGCCTGAAGCGGCGCCGCTCGGCGCGCGCCTTGCTGATCACAGGCTCGATATTCTTCATTACCAGCGCATGGGCATGCACGCGCCCCTCCTGCATTCCCGAAGGACGGCCGATTGTGCGATAAGGAACGTCAACGGAGGGTTTACGGTTGCGCCCCGCGATCAGTATTTCGATGTCTAAACACTCACTTAACCTTGACCCCACAAAAGGTTATAGGAAGCACACAAATCTTGCTCCCCTGCCCGATCCCGGCATCTTTCGGAGACTCTTCATGGCTCAAATTGGACTATCGCGGCGTTTTATGGCGATTGTGACGGGGGCCGCGACCGGCCTGTTGCTTGCCGGTTGCGTCAATTTCAGCCCGCTGGACGACCTCAAGGACGCACCGCCTCCGACCGGCTCGCCCTTTGACCTCGCTCTGTTCCAGAATTACGCCTTCCTGGCGCACTCCTTCGGCGACGTCGGGCAGGCGAGCTATTCGACGTTCGACGAGGAGGGATCGATCTCGCTGGCCCGGACCGACAACGACATCGCGGGCCTTGCCAATGCCTACGCGGCGAAGGCGCTACTGCTGTCGAACGGCCAGATGGCCGACCCCGAAACGAGCAGAGACCGCACCTCCCACGCGATGCGCGACAGGCTAGTGCGCGCGCTCACTTCGGGACGCGATACGTTCCCGCGCGACGCCGCCCGCGCCCAGGCCGATTACGATTGCTGGATGCTGAACGCGGCCCTGCCCTCGCAAGCGCCGGCGGCCGCGCAGTGCCGCGCGTCCCTCGAGGTGACCCTGCCCCGGCTCGAAAGCGAGGTCCAAACGACCGAGCCGAAGCCTACGGAAGCCGCGACCCCGGCAACGTCGGAGCCCGCAACGCCGACAGAAACGGCGGCCGAAACGCCCGCTCCGGCAACGCCCACTCCGGCGACGCCCGAGCCGCAGTCTTCGCCATCGGCGCCGACTTATGTCGTAAACTTCGCCTTCAATTCCACGAAATTGACCCCCGACGCCATGAACATATTGCGGCGGGCGATCACCGACGCGCGCGCCGGCGGCCAGCCGACGATCGCAGTCGTCGGCCACACCGACACTGCAGGCGGCGAGGACTACAACCTGCACCTATCGACCAGACGTGCCAACGTCGTCCGCAACGCGCTGGTCGCCCTCGGCGCCAGACGAGAGGCGATCGAGACCAGAGGCGTGGGCGAAGCCGATCTCGCCGTCCAAACCCGCGACGGCGTGCCTAACGCCGAGAACCGCCGCGCAGTGATAACGCTGGTGATTTAGGAGCCTGCTTCGTTAAGCGTCGGCGGTACGACGACGCACTGTTGCCGCAGGAACACGTCCATGTCGCCAAAGACGGTGCTTGGCCGACGGAATATCCGTTGGCAACTATCGCTGCCGCCGCCGCAGGCGTATGCTGGCGCCATGAGAGGTACAGGTCTCGCAATTCTTGGCGCAGCTTTGCTTGCCGCCGCGGCGGCGCAAGCTCAGACGATGCATTACAACGTCAAGACCATGGATTTCGATTTGTGGTGCACGGAACAGCAGCATCTGCCCTATGAGCGCTGCGACAAGCGCCTGCCGGACGACTTGAAGGCGTTCGAAGCCTATCGCGCGGTCGTGGAGCGCTACGAGATTCCGTATCTGCAGCAGAAAGGAACAGAAGCTGCGGTTCGACCGCGATATCCTGCACGACGATCCGATCGACAAGGATCCGGGCGACAAGACCAAACAGCCGCAGGCGACGGACGGTAAGTCGCCCTAGCCTGTCAGCTCGCCGTCAGCCCCGCACCGAACACATCGAACATCTTTGCCAAGAGCTGGTCGGCGTCGAAGTGCGCCGCGGCGGGCTTGTCCTGTGAGATCACCAGGCGCAGATGCGGTGCCTTGGGGTGGCTGCGCAGCGCGGGCGGCGGCGGAGGAGGCGGCAGACTGTCATAGGCGGAAATCGGCTCGTCCTCGCGGATCAATTGCGAAGCGACAAGGCGCTGGAAGGCAATGGGGCGGCCGTGAAGCTGGGTGACATCGCTCAGAATCTGGATCATGCCGACGAAGCGGGTCGGCCCGCCCGGCCCGAAGGTCACCGGCGCCAGCACGGTTTCGAGTTCCACCATGCCGCAATCGGCGCTGGCGCCGATCGAGGACAGGCATACGGGCTGTCTCAGCCGCAGCGCCTGCTTGAGCAGCGAACCGAGCGCGATGCCCGATTTCGCCTCCCAATGGGCGAGAAAGCCGGTGCCCTTGAGTTCAAAGCCGAAGCGTTCGCAAAGAGCGGTGCCGGCCAGCCGGTAGATCGGCCGCGACGGGTCTTCGGCGTCCACGATGAATACATAGGGCAACATGCGCTTGATCGCGCGCGGATCGATGTCGGTCTGATCGGGGACATCCCGGCCCTTGCGGATCCTGCTCCAATACCCCACCAGCAAATGACTGTTCTTGTGTTTCATGACCCGCCCGTCCCGTTGCTCCGTCAGGCGACTGTTCCGTCTTGACCCAGATCGAAACGATGTCGCGTTCTCGGAAGGACGGGAGAGCGAAACCCGTGCCATCTCTTGCTTCAGCCCCAGGGACCCCGCAGGGAGCGCGGCCCGAAGAAGGGAACGTGCGAGGATTTCAGGAACGGCGTGAGCATCAGTCCGGCAGCAAAACCGCCAATATGGGCCCACCAAGCGACCCCCGGACTGTCCGGCGTGGCGGCCGCTGCGCTGAAAAGCTGCATGGCGAACCACACGCCCACCACCCACACGGCGCTGATGCGGAACGGGTAGAAAATGATCACGATCGGGATGATGACCGTGACCCGCGCCCTGGGGTAAAGCAGCATATAGGCGCCGAGCACGCCGGAAATCGCGCCCGAGGCGCCGACCATCGGCACGGCGGACGCCGGATCCATGAACGCCATGGTTAATGCCGCCGCCACGCCGCATAGAAGATAGAACAGCACAAAGCGCGAATGCCCCATGGCGTCTTCGATATTGTTCCCGAATATCCAGAGATAAAGCATGTTTCCGGCAAGGTGCCAGATGCCTCCATGCACGAACATCGAAGTGAAGATGGTGATGAGCGCGGACCACCCCGTCTCATCGGCCGGAGAAAGCGGGGGCGACATCAACGACTTGGGCGTAAAGCCGTATTGCAGGAAGACCGTCCCCATTTCGGGGCCCTGGCGCACCTGCCAAACGTAAACGGCCACGCAGGCGGCGATGATCGCCCAAGTGAAAAACGGCGTCTGGCGCGCCGGATTGTCGTCCGAGATCGGGATCATGGCTTTCCCCCGGTCCAGCCTAAGCCTGAACCTGTGCCAATTCGAGCCGTAGAAGGTGGCATTCTCAAGACCCAGGTTGGCATATTTCGTGAAGCGAGACGGGCGTTCATCGAGGCATGTTCCATGTCCTGGGCTCTTTCCCGGGCATCGGACGCATAAGATGACCGGAGTGAAGGAGCAATAGCATGCCGCGCAGGCCTTTCAGCTACATCACCGCCGCGCTGACCAGCGCCGCCATGGTGACGACCCCCTTTGCCCCTGCCCTGGCCGGCGGCGGCGCCAATTACGGCAATACCGGCGGCTCCCATTACGGTAACAGCGGCGGCTTTCACGGCGGCATGACCCCGGGCTGCAATAATGGCGGCGGGTCCGTCGTCGTCAACAAGCCGGTCTGGATCAACAAGAATATCAGCGTCTACAAGCCGACCACGATCAACAACAACGTAAACGTCTACAAACCCGTGACCATCAACAAGAGCATCAACGTCTACAAGCCGACCACCATCAACAAGAACATCAATATCACCAAGAACATCGAAATTCGAAAATCAACATCAACAAGAATATGAACATCAACAAGAACATCGACAATTCAAAAAATATCAACATCAACAAGAATGTGAACATCAACAAGAACATCAACATCAACAAAACGATCGTGATCAACAAGGGCGGCGGTGGCGGCGGCGGTTCGGCGGAAGCCTCGGCGTTTGCGCAAGCCATGGCGAGCGCTAGCGCGAACGCCAGCGCCAGCGCGAACAACAGCGTCGTCATGTACGGCGGCGGCAGCTACGAATATGTGACCGTCAACAATCATGGCGGCGATATTTCCGGCATCCAGACCCAGCAGCAGTGCCAGATGCAGGAAGCCAACGTCGTCAAATCGATCCATGCCGTCTGCGTATCGACGGACGGACGCGAATTCCCCGCCTCGCACATGACGGGCGATACCTGGCTGGATTCCTCCTACGAAGGCGAGGTGATGCGCTGCATCCCCGGTTCGACCCTCAAGGTGGTGATCGGCGACGTGGTGGAGAGCGACCAGGGCATGGTCGGGACCTACGCCAGCGGCCAGGTGCTGGAATGCGGCCCGCGCGAAGCATTGCGCCATTACAAGGACGGCATGCTCAAATGCGCGCCCGCCGTGCCGGTCCCTGATTGCACAGAGCGCACCAATCTGCGCCGTTACGGGACGAGCGACATGTTCTTCTCCTATCGGGCATCGGTCTGCGTCAGCGCCACAAGAACGACCGCGCGCGAAACACGCGATCTCGAACTCACCGGCATGACGCTCGACGGCGGCGTGGGCGAAGGCAGCGGAAACTAGAAACAAGGCTGCCCCAGTCACCCAAAGTCCCCAGGGCCTGACGGGGCGCGCGAAGCGCTTGCACGGCGAAGGTCGGCTGCTATTCTGCGGCATGTCCCAAGCATTCGTGCGCACATTCCGCTCCCATCAAGGTCCATCCATGAACATTCACGAATATCAGGCCAAAGAGGTTCTGCGCGCCTTCGGCGCGCCGGTGCCCGCGCGGCATTGCCGCCTTCACGCGTCGAAGAAGCGGTTGCGGCCGCCAAGGAGCTTGCCCGGCCCGGTCTGGGTGGTGAAGGCGCAAATCCATGCCGGCGGGCGCGGCAAGGGCGGCGGCGTCAAGGTGGTGAAATCCATCGAGGACGTGGAGAAGGAAGCCGAGCGCATGCTGGGCATGACGCTGGTGACCCATCAGACCGGCCCGCAGGGCCGCGTGGTCAAGCGGCTCTATATCGAGGACGGCTCGGCGATCGCGCGCGAGCTTTATCTTTCCGCCCTGGTCGACCGCGCGACCACGCCGCGTCGCCTTCATCGCCTCCACCGAAGGCGGCATGGACATCGAAGAGGTGGCGCACAAGACGCCGGAGAAGATCCACGACCTTCCAGGTCGATCCGGCGGCGGGCTATTCGCCCTATGTCGGCAACTGAACATCGCGGCGGCGCTGGGGCTGAAGGGCGACGAGGCCAAGCAGATGCGGCGCTGATCGTGAAGACGCTCTACGACGCCTTCCTCGCCAAGGACATGAGCCTGCTTGAAATCAATCCGCTGGTGGTGACCAAGGACGGCGAGCGTCATCTGCCTCGATGCCAAGATCAATTTCGACGACAACGCGCTGTATCCGCCACAAGGACGTGCCGGGATTGCGCGATCTCGACGAAGAAGACCCGATGGAGGTCGAGGCCTCGAAATACGATCTCTCCTACATCAAGCTCGACGGCGCGATCGGCTGCATGGTCAACGGCGCGGGGCTGGCCATGGCGACCATGGACATCATCAAGCTCTATGGCGAGGAGCCGGCGAATTTCCTCGATGTCGGCGGCGGCGCGATCGAAGGAAAAGGTGACCGCGGCCTTCAAGATCATCGTGTCGCGATCCCAACGTGAAGGGCATTCTGGTCAACATCTTCGGCGGCATCATGAAATGCGACATCATCGCCGAAGGCATCATCGCCGCGGCGAAGGAGATTTCGCTGACCGTGCCGCTGGTGGTGCGGCTGGAAGGCACCAATGTGGAGAAGGGCAAGGAGATCCTCGCCAAGTCCGGCCTGCCCATCGTCTCCGGCCAACGACCTCGCCGACGCCGCGCAGAAGATCGTCAAAGCGGTGAAGGGCAGCATAAGCATGTCCATCCTCGTCGACAAGAACACCAAAGTCATCTGCCAGGGCTTCACCGGCAAGCAGGGCACGTTCCATTCCGAGCAGGCCATCGCCTACGGCACCAAGATGGTCGGCGGCACCACGCCCGGCAAAGGCGGCACCACGCATCTGGGCCTGCCGGTGTTCGACACGGTGCGCGAGGCGCAGAGAGGCCACCGGCTGCGACTGCGTCAGCGTGATCTATGTGCCGCCGCCGTTCGCGGCCGACGCGATCCTGGAAGCCATCGACGCGGAAATCCCGCTGATCGTCTGCATCACCGAAGGCATTCCGGTGCTCGACATGGTCAAGGTCAAGCGCGCGCTGTGCGGCTCGAAGTCGCGGCTGATCGGGCCCAATTGCCCCGGCGTCATCACGCCCGGCGAATGCAAGATCGGCATCATGCCCGGCCACATCCACAACCGCGGCACGGTCGGCATCGTGTCGCGCTCGGGCACGCTGACCTATGAAGCGGTGGCGCAGACCACCGCGGTGGGCCTGGGCCAGATCGACCTGCGTCGGCATCGGCGGCGATCCGGTGAAGGGCACCGAGCATCATCGACGTGCTGGAGATGTTCCTGGCCGATCCCGAAACCGAAAGCATCATCATGATCGGCGAGATCGGCGGCACGCGCCGAAGAAGACGCCGCCGACTTCATCAAGCACTCCAAGGTCAAGAAGCCGATGGTGGGCTTCATCGCCGGCGTCACCGCCCCGCCCGGCCGGCGCATGGGCCATGCCGGCGCCATCATCTCCGGCGGCAAGGGCGACGCGGAATCCAAGATCGAGGCGATGAAATCGGCCGGCATCCGCGTCTCGCCCAATCCGGCGGCGCTGGGCACCACGCTGGTGGAGTTGCTTGAGCAGGGGAGTTAACCCGGCACGCGAGAACTCGCGACACCGCACGTGTATACTTCCCGGATCGCACTAGAGGGGGAGTTTGCGATGCAAGAACGATCGTAGATAGCGGCGGCTTGCCTGGGCCTATTCGGCCTGCGCCAGCTTCAGATCTCTGGGCGCCGACACCGCCGGTCTATGTGGTGTTCTTCGAGAGCACCGACATCTCACACCTGTCATCCGACGCCAAGGACGATAACGTGGACAAGGCGGCGCTAAAGGCCGCGGATCGAAGCCGAAAGACGCCTTAAGGTCGCAGATCGGCCGGGCGCCAAATTCCGCGACGCATGTGGCGCCTCGGGCTATGCCGAACCTCAAATCCCAGCCCGGATGACGAAATGCGGCTCGATCTGGATGGCGATGCCGGTCGTGAAGGAGCGTGGCGCAAAGATACGATGGTGCCATCGCCGGAAGGCGGGATGCTGCATTTCGACAAGGGCAACATTCTCGTCAACAGCGGCAAACCGTCCCTGGAGGAACGGGCCGCCGGCCATACGTCGCAGACCGACATCCAGACAATGTGAACTCTGCGGTTAGGTGGAAGTCCGCTCGGCGCTGCGTGGAACGCCAGACTTGACGCGCCATCCATGGAGCGGGGCCGCTTCAGAGCCGCGCCCCCGATCGCAATTCAGTCTCATTGAACCCATATTTAACGGCACAGGTTGCTTCATGACGCGTTTGGGCATGGAATTCGATGCCCGGATGCGCTAAATGCCTACCTTTGAACCATTCGAATTCTCCCGGATGGGCCCGAAGCCTAACAAGCGCAAGCCCTTAACGCTCTGAAATGACAAGCCAATCTGCCAACGAACGGCTCAACCGGGCTTCCAACGACATCCTCGAGGCGACCTCGTTCCTGTTCGGCATCGAACGCGGCCTTTGTCGAGGCCCTCTACGCCCAGTATCTGGAGAACCCCGATTCGGTCGAACCCTCCTGGCGGCCTATTTCGCCGAGCTGGGCCAGACGAGGCTGACGCCGGCCCAAATCGGCCGCGGGCCCGCCTGGGCGCGCGATCTGCAGGCCCGAGCTTGCCAAGGCGAGCTGGTCGGCGCGCTCACCGGCCAGGCGCCGCCAAGGACCGCCGCCGGCGAGCAGGATATGCGCCTGGCCGCGCAGGAATCGATCCGCGCCATTCAGCTGGTGCGCGCCTATCGCGTGATCGGCCATCTGGAAGCCGACCTCGATCCGCTGAAGCTCGCGCCCAAGCGCGCCGCATCCCCAGCTCGATCCCGGGCTTCTACGGCTTTCACGGGCCGGACCTCGACCGCCCGATCTTCATCGACGGCGTGATGGGCATGGAAACCGCCACGCCGCGGCGGATGGTGGAGATCCTCAAGCGCACCTATTGCGGGCGCATCGGCTACGAGTTCATGCACATCAACGACGCCGAGCAGAAGGACTGGCTGCAGCGGCGCATCGAAGGCCCCGACAAGGAGATCGTCTTCACGCCCGAAGGCAAGAAGGCGATCCTCAACAAGCTGATCGAAGCCGAAGGCTTCGAGAAATTCGCGGCGCTGCGCTTCCTCGGCACCAAGCGCTTCGGCCTCGACGGCGGCGAAGCCATGATCCCGGCGCTGGAGCAGATCATCAAGCGCGGCGGCCAGTTGGGCGTGAAGGAGATCGTGCTCGGCATGGCCCATCGCGGGCGGCTGAACGTGCTCGCCAATGTGATGGCCAAGCCCTACCGCCAGATCTTCCACGAATTCCAGGGCGGCGGCGCCAAGCCCAGCGACGTGCAAGGCTCGGGCGACGTCAAATACCATCTCGGCGCCTCGTCGGACCGCGAGTTCGACGGCAACAAGGTGCATCTGTCGCTGACGCCAACCCCTCGCATCTGGAAGCCGTCGATCCGGTGGTGCTGGGCAAGGCGCGCGCCAAGCAGTCCCAGCTCGGCGACAAGATCGAGCGCGGCAGCGTGCTGCCGCTGCTGCTGCACGGCGACGCGGCGTTCGCCGGCCAGGGCGTGGTGGCGGAATGCTTCGCCATGTCGGGCACCAAGGGCTTCCGCACCGGCGGCACCATCCATTTCGTCGATCAACAACCAGATCGGCTTCACCACCGCGCCGATCTATTCGCGCTCCTCGCCCTATTGCTCCGACGTGGCGCTGATGGTGCAGGCGCCGATCTTCCATGTGAACGGCGACGATCCCGAAGCGGTGGTGCATTGCGCGCGCATCGCCACCGAGTTCCGCCAGCTGTTCCACAAGGACGTCGTCATCGACATGTTCTGCTATCGCCGCTTCGGTCACAACGAGGCCGACGAGCCGTCGTTCACCCAGCCCTTGATGTACCGCGCGATCAAGGACCATCCCACCACGCTGGAACTCTATGCCGCCAAACTGGTCGACGAAGGCACGCTCACCGAGGCCGACGTCAAGGCGATGATCGCCGATTTCAACAAGCGGCTGGACGAGGAATTCGACGCCTCGAAGACCCACCGCCCCAACGCGCCGACTGGCTCGACGGGCGCTGGACCGGCATGGCCATCGCGCCCAAGGGCGACCGCCGCGGCGACACCGGCGCCGCCATGGAGACGCTCAAGGATGTCGGCAGGGCGCTGACCACGATTCCCGAGGGCTTCAACGCCGCACAAGACCATCGCCCGGCAGCTGCAGCCAAGGCCGCGATGTTCGAAACCGGCGAAGGCATCGACTGGGCGACCGCCGAAGCGCTCGCCTTCGGCACGCTGCTCAAGGAGGGCTATGCCGGTGCGCCTGTCGGGCCAGGATACCTCGCGCGGCACCTTCACCCAGCGCCATGCGGCGCTGGTCGATCAGGAAACCGAAGAGCGCTATATGCCGCTCAATCATATCCGCGAGGGCCAGGCCGAATTCGAGGTCGTCGATTCGCTGCTCTCCGAAGAGGCGGTGCTCGGCTTCGAATACGGCTATTCCACCGCCGAGCCCAAGGCGCTGGTGCTGTGGGAAGCGCAGTTCGGCGATTTCGCCAACGGCGCGCAGGTCGTGATCGACCAGTTCATCGCCTCGGGCGAGATGAAATGGCTGCGCATGTGCGGGCTCGTGATGCTGCTGCCGCACGGCTACGAAGGCCAGGGGCCGGAGCATTCCTCGGCCCGGCTGGAGCGCTATCTGCAGCTTTGCGCCCAGGACAATATGCAGGTCGCCTGCCCGACCACGCCGGCGAATTATTTCCACATCCTGCGGCGGCAGATGCACCGCCGTTCCGCAAGCCGCTGATCCTGATGACGCCGAAATCGCTGCTGCGCCACAAGCGCTGCGTCTCGTTCCTCTCGGACATGGGGCCGGGCTCGTCGTTCCACCGCGTGTTCCGCGACCAGGCCGAATGCGTGCCCGGCGCCACCACGGTCAAGCTGGCGCCCGACGACGAGATCAAGCGCGTGGTCCTGTGCACCGGCAAGGTCTATTTCGATCTGATGGAAGAGCGCGAGAAGAGGGGCGAAAGCCGCATCCAGATCCTGCGCCTGGAGCAGCTTTATCCCTTCCCCGACGCCGTGCTGGCCGAGGAGCTCGACCGCTTCCCCAAGGCCGAAATCGTCTGGTGCCAGGAAGAGCCCAAGAACCAGGGCGCCTGGACCTTCGTGCGGCCGCGCATCGAGGAAATCCTGACCCTGATGGCCGGCCATGCGCGCTGTCCGCGCTATATCGGCCGGCCGGAATACGCCTCCACCGCCGCCGGCCTGATGAGCCAGCACAATGCCGAACTTCAGGCCTTCCTCGACGAGGCATTGACGCTGATCAATGACCCCACCCTTCGACAAGCTCAGGGTGAGCGTCCTATCCCCTGATGCTGAGCCTGTCGAAGCATGAGGACCGAAGAGGCTCCATGAGCATCCAGATCAAGGTTCCGGCCATGGGCGAATCCGTCACCGAAGCGACCGTCGCGCGCTGGTTCAAGAAGGAAGGCGACGCCGTCGCCCGCGACGAGCCGCTGCTCGAACTGGAAACCGACAAGGTCACGGTGGAAGTGCCCGCGCCCGCCGACGGCGCGATCGAAAGCATCTCGGTGAAGGCAGGCGACACCGTGCAGGTCGGCGCCGTTCTGGGCGCCATCGCCGAAGGCAAGGCCGGCAAAGCCACGCCGGTGATGCCGCGCAACCCCGACGCCGTCGCGCCCAAGACCGCGCCCGCGCCGGAAGCGCCCAAGCCGGTCGCGGCTCCTTCGGCGCCAAGCCGCGGTCGCGGCTCATGCGGCCATCGGCGCGGCGCCGTCCGTCCGGCGCATCGCCGAGGAAAGCGGCCTCGATCCGGCGCCGTCGCCGGCACCGGCAAGGACGGACGGGTCACCAAGGGCGACATGCTGGCGGCGCTCGAAGCCCGCGCCGCAGCAGCGCGCCGCGCGTCCCGTGCCGCGGCGGTTCCGTCGCCCCGCGCCAACGCGGCGCGCGAGGAACGCGTGGCCATGACCCGGCTGCGCAAGACCATCGCGCTGCGCCTCAAGGAATCGCAGAACACCGCCGCCCAGCTCACGACCTTCAACGAGGTCGATATGAGCCATGTGATGGCGCTGCGCAGCCGAATACAAGGAAAGCTTCGAGAAGAAGCACGGCGTGCGCCTCGGCTTCATGGGCTTTTTCGTCAAGGCCTGCATCGCCGCGCTGAAGGAACTGCCCAACGTCAACGCCGAGATCGAAGGCGACGACATCATCTACAAGAATTATTACGACATCGGCGTGGCGGTCTCGACCGAGCGCGGGCTGGTGGTGCCGGTGGTGCGCGACGCCGACAGCAGTCCTGGCCGAGATCGAAGCGGCGATCAACGATTTCGGCACCCGCGCGCGCGACAACAAACTGAAGATCGAGGAACTGCAGGGCGGCACCTTCACCATCACCAATGGCGGGGTGTTCGGCTCGCTGATGTCGACGCCGATCCTCAATTCGCCGCAGTCGGGCATTCTCGGCATGCACAAGATCCAGCCGCGCCCCGTCGCCGATGGGCGACAAGGTGGAGATCCGCCCGATGATGTATCTGGCGCTGTCCTACGATCACCGGCTGGTGGACGGGCGCGAAGCGGTGACCTTCCTGGTGCGGGTGAAGGAAAATCTCGAAGACCCGCAGCGGCTGCTGCTGGAGATTTAAGGGGCGAAAGGCGAGTTACAAAGCGGAACGCCCGCTCTGCAACTCGCCGATGACACCATCCACCACTAAAATTCCCTTAGGGCGCCAGGTCGATCACCGTGCGCCGGTTCTTGGGCTCGCGCACGCCGTCCCCCGTTTCCACCGCGAGATCGTTCTCTCCCACGCCCGACGCCTTGAAATACCTGCGCTTCACGCCCAGATCGACAAGGGCCTCGACCACCACATGGGCGCGCTCGACGGACAGGTGCTGGTTGTAATCGGCCGGGCCCGAGGTGTCGGTGTGGCCGACGACCGTGATGTGGGTTTGACCTCCCGCGCGCACCGTGTCGCGGACCTGGGTGATCACCGCAAGGTCTTCGGCCGTCAGCGTCCAGGAATCGAAGTCAAAATAGACGGTGTAGTTGTTGCTTGCCGTGGGCGCGGGTGCCGGCGTCTGTGCCGGCTCCGGCGCCGGCGGCGGAGGAGGCGGTACCGGTCGCAGGTCAGCCTCCAGCCTCGCGAGGCTGCCGCTGAACGAGGACCGGCATCCGTAAGCGGCGTTCGCTTGCGATGCGACCATCGCGTCGAGCGCCCAGCAATCGTAGTCGGCTTGGGCGCGGGCCGCATCGTCGGGGAATCGGTCCTTGCCGGCTTCGAGCGCCATGACGAGGCGGGCGCGGGCCAACTCCGAGGCCGAATCGAATCGACGGCTCGGGCGTGACATCCTCACCGTTGGCGGCGAGCTGCGCCTTGGCGGCAAAGGCCTTCACTAGCTTATCGCTGGGACTTTCCGACCAGAAATTCACGCCCATATGGGTAAAGGGACTCGAAAAGAAACCTCCCTCGCTCGTGTCATTGCCGGTGATGACGGACCGAGACAGTGCGTCGTAGTTCTTGGCCAGGGCTTGGTTGAAGGCGGACGCCGCCGGTTGGGCATTGTCCGAGCCGCCGCCGAATAACCCTGACCAGCTCGAACAGCCGGTCAGGACCAAGCCTAAAGCCGCGACCGCGAAAAGTCCGGCAATCGAGCCGGTCCTGCCTGACAGAAAGCAGCGATTATCGAGATGCTCATGCATTGTAGTTTCTCCGGATGAGAGGATCGTTCGAATCCGGGCCCCGCCTACTCGCCCAACGCGTACCGAGGCCGATGATATAGCGCGGGATGGGCGCGCCGTTAAGCCTGTCGAGCGCGGAAAATGGGCAAAAGCGAGCCAATGGCCGGGTTCGGCAGGCGGTTTGGGCCCGGGGCGGGCGAGCGAAAGGAGGCAAAAGCGAGCTTGAAGCCGAGGGGCGTTACGCCACCCGTTTGTCCATCATCTCGAGCTTGGCCAGCTCGACATGGGCGCGCAGTTCGATCTCGTCGAGCACGCTTTGCAGTTTCGGATCGGCGAAACTCTCCTGGCGGCGCGTCACCGCATAGGCAAGGCGGTTGAGTGTCATGCGCGGAATGCCGCCCGCCAACAGTCCGTCGCGCACCTGATCGAGCATGTCGAGCAACTGCTCGCCGTGCTTGAGACCCTTCGAACGGCCGTCGGTGGAATCGTTCATGCCTTGCAGCGTCAGGATGGAATCCAACGCCGCGATCGGACCGGGGCCCGCCACGACCTGCGCGCGCGCCTCGACTCCGCTGGCAACCGAGAACGAACCGTCGGCCGTCGTCGCGCCCTTGGCGGCGCGGCGCACGATGGCGGAGTCGATCTTGCCGGTGCTCTTGATCTCCATGGCCGCTCTCGTCCCACTGCGACGCGTTAGCATCGCCTACTGTGGTTAAAGAGTGGTTGAGAGGAACAACCTGTAATCCATAAGCCTGGGCCGCGATTCACGCCCGATGGTAGGGATGTCCGGCCAAAATCGTGATCGCGCGATAGACCTGTTCGGCCAGCATCGCGCGCACCAACAGATGCGGCCAGGTCTGCGGCCCGAAGGCAAGGCTGCGTCCGGGCTTCTTGCCGGGCAGCGGCGCCAGACCGTCCGGCCCGCCGACCACGAAACACAGATCCTTGGTGCCCGCGTCGCGCAGCGCACCCAGCATCTCGGCGAAATCCTCGGATGTCATGCCCTTGCCTTTGGCGTCGAGCAGAACGATGTGCGCGCCGGCCGGTATGCGCGCGGTCAGCTTCGCGGCTTCTTCCGTCATGCGCGTCTTGGCGTCGCGCGCCTTGGAGAGAGAGACTTCCTCTACCGCGACGGAGGGAAAACCCATGTTGCGGCCCATCTGCACGGCGCGATGGATGTAATCGTCGATCAGAGCGCCTTCGGAGGTACCGCGCGCGAAGCCGACGGCCAGTATGGTCAACCGCATCAGCGCACGGCGCGCCGTGCGCGCACCGGCTTTTCGTCCACCCGCCACATGCCTTCGAGGTCGTAATAGGCGCGGACTTCGGGACGGAAGACATGGACGATCACGTCCCCGGCATCGATCAGAACCCAGTCGCCTTGCGCAAGGCCGTCAACGTGACAGGTGCCGTAGCCGACCTCCTTCAGCCGCCGCGCCAGATGGTCGGCGATGGAAGCCACATGGCGCGACGACCGCCCGTTGGCGATCACGATCGTGTCGCAGAGCGAGGAACGGCCTTCCATGTCGATGACCGCGAGCTGCTCCGCCTTGTCGTCGTCGAGCGACGCCAGGATGCGGGAAAGCAGCGAAGAGTCCTGCACGTGCGGTTTTATCGGCGCGGGCGCCTTTTTCTTCGGAGCGGATTTCTTGGCTGGGGCCGCCTTTCTGGCGGCGGGCTTCTTAGCGGCGGGCTTTTTGGCGGCAGGCTTTTTGGCCGGCTTGGTCGTCTTGCGGGTCAGGTTGGTCCTCCGTTCGCAGTCAAAGCACAAAAGGCGGACGGATTCCTGCGTCGCTCAGCCGCTCGCTCCTTTGCCG
>CAVZHX010000010.1:0-371456 GCA_963775165.1 uncultured Pseudomonadota bacterium
TGGCCTGGTGCTTTGGTACCGGGCGAGCGGATATTTGGTCGCGATAGCCGATGAAGCAGCCAGAACACAGCCGGCCGTTTGGGCAGCAGAAGCCGCTGACTCCGGGACGGATGATCAGCATTGGGCTCGTAGCGGCGCTGCATCTCTTTGTGATTTACGCGCTGGCCTCGGGGCTGGCGACGGAATTTGTGAACAAGCTTCCCGACGAGTTGAAGGCGGAGGTTGTTCAGGAGGCGAAGGTTCAGCCGAAGACGCCGCCGCCTCCTCCGCCGCAGCTTGTGAAGCCGCCGCCGCCGTTTGTTCCGCCGCCGGAATTTTCGATTCAGTCGAACGCTCCGTCGTCGACGGCGATCTCGCAGGTGACGGGCAAGCGTGCGCCGCCGCCGCCGAAGGTGGAGGCCAGGATCGTGCCGCCGCGTGCGACGGGTCGCCGTCACGACTGCTACGAGGGCTATCCGCCGATTTCGAAGCGTCTTGGCGAACAGGGCAAGGTGCTTTTGCGGGTCACGGTGACGGATTCGGGCGCGGTGAAGGACGCCAAGGTGGTGAAGTCGAGCGGCTATTCGCGGCTGGACGCCGCGGCGGTGTCGTGCGTGTCGGGCTGGCAATACGCGCCGGCGACGCAGGCGGGCAAGCCGATCACGATCGCGACGGAAATCTCGGTGGTCTATCAACTTCAATAGGGGCGCGAGCGGGCGTCCGGACAATCCTCTTACTTACGGAGTAGCCAAGACATGATCTCGAAACGTCTGACGATTGCAGCTGCCATCGTCCTGCTGTCCGGCCTTGGCGCCGGTCAGGCCCTGGCCAAGAGCGGTGCCGCCAGCGATGCCGTCCAGGCCTTCCAGGTGGCGCAGGCCGCCCCGGCCAATCCGGCGGCGGCGCCGTCCGACCAGAGCGCGGCACCGGCCGATCAGGGTGCTGCGGGCGCCGATCAGGGCGCGGCTGGCGCGACCGATCAGGGTGCGGCTGGCGCGACCGATCAGGGAGCTGGGGCGCCTGCCGATCAGGGAGCTGGGGCGCCTGCCGATCAGGGTGCTGCGGCGGCGGCCGCGGGCGCGCCGGCGGTGACGCCGCCTGCGACCGAGGAGAAGGCCAATCCCTACGGCATCGGTGCGATGTGGGACACCGGCGGCTTCGTCACCCGCGGCATCATCGTGGTTCTGGGTCTGATGAGCGCGGGCACCTGGTACATCTTCTTCGTCAAGTTCTGGGAACAGTCGCGGATGCTGGGCCAGGCCAAGCAGGTGGAGCGTCGCTTCTGGAGTTCGAACACGCTGAACGAGGGCGTCGACAAGCTGGCCAAGGTGAGTGTTTTCCGCTCGGTGGCGGAGACCGGTGTTCGCTCGGCGGCGAGTACGGCGACGGGGCTTGTCAATCTCAACGACTGGGTGGCGATGGCGCTGAACCGGCAGCTGGAAGAGATCAATTCGCGGCTGCAGGGCGGGGTGGCGTTTCTGGCCTCGGTGGGCTCGACGGCGCCGTTTGTGGGTCTGTTCGGCACGGTTTGGGGCATTTTGAACGCGCTGGTGGCGATCGGCGTGGCTGGCCAGGCCTCGATCGACAAGGTTGCGGGCCCGGTGGGCGAGGCGCTGATCATGACGGCGCTGGGGCTGGCGACGGCGGTGCCGGCGGTGTTGCTCTACAACTTCCTGGTCCGGCGCAACAAGATCATCAACGAGAAGCTGAGGAGCTTTGCCGCCGACCTTCAGACCTATCTGGTGACCAACAAGAAATGAGGGCTCGTTTGAACCGAGCGAACTGGAGCAACCCGCCATGGCCATGAGCGTCGCCGCGCCGGAAGACGACACGGACCTGAACACCACCATCAACACCACGCCATTGGTGGACGTGATGCTGGTGATGCTGATCATCTTCCTGATCACGATCCCGGTGGTGATCCACAACATCAAGCTGACGCTTCCGGTGGCCAAGAACATCGCCACCGTGACCAAGCCGCAGAACATCGTGATCGCGGTGGACAAGGACGGCAACGTCTATTGGAACCAGGAGCCGGTGGCCAACGGCAACGAGATGATCGGGCGGATGGAGAATGCGTTGAAGGCGGCCGCGGCCAAGGGCGAGACGCTGCCGGAGGTGCATATCCGCGGCGACCAGAACGCGCGCTTCGAGGCGATCGGTCGTGTGGTCTACGACGCCCAGCGCGCGGGCATTCCCAAGATCGGCTTCATCACCGATCCGATTCCCGTCGATACGGGCGAGTGACGGCGGGCGCGAGCTAGAAAGGTATTTGCCATGTCCATGAATGTGGGCGAGAACCAGGTCGAAGGCGAGGTGATGGTGGAGATGAACACCACGCCTTTGATCGACGTCATGCTGGTGATGCTGGTGATGCTGATCATCACCATCCCGATCCAGACGCATGCGGTGAAGCTGGACATGCCGCGTCCGCACCCGCAGCAGCCCACGACGCCGCCTCCGGTGGTGGATCTGATGGTGGACTTCGACGGCACGGTCTACTGGAACGGCATGCCGGTGGATATGAAGACGCTGGACCAGTATCTCTATGCCGAGGGGCTGCAGCCGCCCGAATCCCAGCCGGAGATTCATCTGACGGCGAACCGGCTGGCCAAATACGACACGGTGGCCAAGGTGATGGCGAATGCCCAGCGCCGGGGCGTGGTGCATATCGGCATCGTCGGCACCGAGCAATACGTCCAGTAGCGGGCCCAAGTGGCGGGACACAGGTAACGGGGCAGTGTCGGGCCGGCTTCTGCGCTTCGGGGAAGCCCAAATCTGGCCAAAGTTGCGGCCGAGGCTCGCACATTGACTCGGATGGGGCCCGGATGGGCACTTGAGAAACGAGGAGTAAAGATGACGCTGAAGTCCTTGCGCGGCATCGCGGCCGCCTTTGTCATCGCAGGCCTGGCCGGAACCGTCGGGGCCGCAAGCATCGGCACCGCCCACGCCGCGGGCGTGCGCCCCGCGGTGGGCAAGCCGCTGCAGGACGCCATCGACCTGGCCAAGTCCGGCAAGAGCCGCGAGGCCATGGCCAAGCTGCACGAGGCCGAAGGGGTCAAGGACCTGACGGCCGACGAGAAGAAGGTGATCTCCCAGACCGAGGAATATATCGCGGTCAAGACCGGCAACTTCTCCGGCGGGGTCAACAGCGCCACCGCCGCCAAGGCCAAGTTCGCCGCCGACTACAACGCGCGCAAATATCACGACGTCATCGGCGCCGATCAGGACTTCCTGCGCAAATACGGGGCGCTGGACTTCCAGAGCCAGCTGATCGTGGCCCAGGCCTATTACCAGTCCGGCGACTACAAGGGGGCGATGGCCTATCTCGGCCATCTGGGCGACAGCGACGATGTGCTGACGCTGAAGATGGCCGCCGCCGCCAAGCTGGGCGACGACGCCGCCCAGTCCCAAGCCGCCGAGAAGCTGGTGCTGAGCGGCAAGGCGCAGTTCTGGACCTATCTGTTCGCCGCCGCCGACCGTTCGAGCGGGCTCAGCGACGAGCAGACGCTGGAGCTGTTCCGGCTCAGGCTCCTGACCGGCAACATGCGGGGCGCCGACGACTATTCCGCCGCCACCGAGCTCGCCATCCAGCTGGGCTATCCCCAGGAGGGGCTGGCCATCGGGCAGAAGGGCTTCGACGCGCAGGTGCTGACGGGCGCGCGCGCGCAGCGGCTGCTGGCGCTGGCCAAGCAACGCGCCGTCGCGCAGCAGGCCCAGATGGCGGCGATGGCCAAAGACGCCGCCGCCGCCAAGAGCGGCGACGCCAGCGTGCATCTGGCCGAGGTCTATTGGGGCCTTGGCCAGTATCAGCAGGCCCTCGACGCCGCCCAGGCCGGCATCGCCAAAGGCGTCAAGAAGGATCCCGACGGTGCCCAGATCGTCCAGGCCATGGCCATGATCGGGCTCGACAAGACCCGCGACGCCGCCCGCGATCTGGCCAAGCTGGCCAAGACCGCCTCCCCAACCGACAAGGCCGTCGCCAATCTGTGGTCGGTCTATGCCCGCGCCCCAAAGCCCCAACCCGCCAAAACCGCCGAAACCAAATCCCGCAGGCGCAAATAAGCGTCGCTAGAGCATCGGGCATTCCTTCGGACCCACCGCGGTGCTCTGGAGTTTTCATTGACCGCAACTTTCCGCGGGCAACCGGTTCCCACTTGCCCGCACGTTGCTCTAGCGCGTCAGCGCGGCCTGGCCGGGCGCGGCAACAAGAAAGCCGCGCACATCGGTATCGGGCGGCTCGGCCACGCCTTTGCCCGGGCCGGGCCGCTTGCAGTTCGGCCAGCGTAAAATCCATCCGCGCTTCATAGGTGCGGTCGATCTGGTTGCGCAGATTCTGTTCGGCCTCGTACCAGGCGCGCTTGATCGCGCCGTCGCTCGCAGGTGGAAAGCTCGGACGGCGCCGTCGCGCCCCAGCGCCGCTCGACGCATTGATAGGGATCGAAGGACATGGCGAACAGCCGCCGCCTGCGCCTCTTCATAGCCGAAGCGTCACCACCGAGCCGTCGCTGCGGGTGTAGGTGACGTTGCATTGCGCGGCCTTGGCGTCGTAGAGGCGCAAGAGATCGCCGACCAGGTCGCTGCCGCCATAGACAAGCTTGGGATCGTGGGCGCGGTACAGCCGCACGAAGCGCGCCGCCTGATCGCGCAGTCTCCTTGAAGGCGGTCTTGAGGCGGGCGTCGCGCGACGGCGTCGAATAGGTCTCCCACACGCCCTCGGTGCCGTAGATGTTGGGCGGCAGGCGCTCCGGCTCGGGCAGGGTCTCGATGCCGGCGGCGATCGGCCACATCGACGGCGTCGACGCGGTAATGCAGGTCGTCGCAATTGGAGGCGACCATGTCGCCCAGCTCCTTGACGCGGATCGAATTCGAGCTTGCCGCCGGCGAGCGTCGCGCGCACAAAATCGTAATAATCGACGCGGCTCGCCGTTCAGCATGAAGTTGCCGGTCATCCAGTCGCCGTCGTCGGCCGGCCGCGGACCGTTGCCGAAAAATTGCTCGATCGGAGAAATCGGCGATGTCGCGGTTGCGGGCGAGCTCCATATGGCCGCCGATGAGGGTGCCGTCGGCGCGCCGTCTCGCGCCCACGAGCCGCACGGGCCGCCAGTTCTTGAAGCCCGCGCCCATGCCGGCCGGGCGCGCACGAAGCGCAGGTCATAGACGCCGCGCGTCACCGAATTGTCGGGATGGGCATCGATGTAGTGGATGCGCCCGTCCGGATCGACGCGCCAGACGGTGGCGAGATGGCCGTTGGGATCGTAGATCACCGTGCCGGGGCGGATCGATCTGGGCGTGATCGCGGGCGAATAGTAGTCGGGCGGAAGCGGCGCATCGAGATCGGGATGGATGCGGTAGGTCGCCGAGGAAATCGCGTCGCGCAGTGCTGTCGAGCAAGCCGTAGCCGGTCACGGAGCCGCTGAGCACGTCGCGTGCGCTCGGCCACGCGATTGCCGCGCGCGGTGTAGCGGATGTCGCGCGTGCGCCCGCGCGGCTCGACTTCGCTCTCATAGGAAAAGGGCAGGCCCCGCTTCCAGGCGTAATAGGCGCGCAGCACATAGGGAAGATCGGCGCAGTCGGCGCGGAAGATGACGCCCGGCGGATCGGTGGCGCGGAACGGATTGGCCGGACTCGTGCAGGCAGGAATTGACGGTGCTGCACCCGAATTCGCCGATGCGCGGCGATGAATTCGCCAAAGCCGCGCTCGTCGGCCTCGCTCCAATGGTCGTAGCGGATCACATAGAGCGAGCGAGCTTGCGGCCGCAGCCGGCCTCGGCCGTGCCCGGCGGCGCGCTCGCAGCGCGATCGGCTGGCACGGCGTGTGAGATCGTGATGGCGCGCGCGGGCTGTGATGCAGATGCTTGCGCGGGCACGACGATCAGTGCGGCGTGGCGGCGGCTGGGTCGCGACGTCGCGCCATCCCGGCCCCGCCGAGGACGGCGCCAAGCGCGGCCGCGCCCAATGCGGTGGTGACGAAGCGGATGGCCGTCCCCCCTTTCCCGTGGCCCGGCACGGTAAACGCCGCAGGCGCCGGGTCAAGGCGGCGCCCGGCGGCTCGTAGCGAAGTCTCCATTCGGATATAACGCTGCGGTCAGGAAAGGGGCTGAAATGAACAATTCCGCGGCGCGAGCCCGTGACGATCCCGGCCGGCCGGCGGCCGTGTTGAGCCCGGCCGAAACCGAAGCGCTGCTGCTTGAGCCTGAGGGTCTCGCTGGTCGCGGTCGTGCTGGGCGCTGCCCTTCGCGCTGGCGGCGGCGCTCGTGCTGGCTCATCGCCGTTTCGCGGGCAAATCGCTGGTCGAGGGCGTCTATCTGCCCTTGGTGCTGCCGCCGGTGGTGATGGGCTATCTGCTGCTGGTGCTTCTGGGCACGCGCGGCGACCGGTCGGCGCCTGGCTGCTCGCACATTTCGGCATCCGCTTCGCCTTCAGCTGGACCGGCGCGGCGCTGGCCTCGGCGATCATCACCTTTCCGTTCCAGGTGCGCGCGATCCGGCTGGCGCTCGAGGCGGTCGATCGCGGGCTCGGCGACGCGGCGGCGACGCTGGGCGCCGGCCCTTTCGACCGCTTCTTCAATGTCACCCTGCCGCTGGCGCTGCCCGGCATCCTCGCCGGCGCCATCACCGCCTTTGCCGCCAGCCTCGGCGAGTTCGGCGCCATCATCACCTTCGTCTCCAACATTCCCGGCGAGACCCGCACGCTGCCGCTGGCGATCTACAGCGCGCTGCAGGCGCCCGGCGGCGAGGCGGAGGCCGCGCGGCTGACGGTGCTGGCGATCGTGCTGGCGCTGGTCGGCGTGGGGCTTGCCGAACTCGCCCAGCGCCGGGCCGGGCGATGCTTGGGCCATGAGCGTCAAGCGTTTCGATCCGCCACGCCTTTTCGGCGTTTCGCGCTCGACGCATCTTCGAGATTCCCGTGGCCGGCGTGACGGCGCTGTTCGGCCCTTCCGGCGCCGGCAAGACCACCATCGTCAACGCCATCGCCGGGCTCTTGCGACCCGCGCAGGGCCGCATCGCCATCGGCGGGCGGACCGTGCTCGACACAGCCGCGGGCCTGTTCGTGCCGGCGCAAGACCGGCGCGTCGGTTACGTGTTCCAGGATGCGCGGCTGTTCCCGCATATGAGCGTGGAGGCCAATCTGCGCTTCGGCTGGCGGCGCGGCGAAGAGCCGCGTGAACCAGCAGCAGATCGCCCACGTGATCGCGCTCTTGGGCCTGGGCGGTCTGCTCGCGCGCCGGCCTGCGAGGCTGTCCGGCGGCGAGAAGAGCCGGGTGGCGCTCGGCCGGGCGCTGCTGTCGTCGCCGGAGCTGCTTCTGCTGGACGAGCCGCTGGCGGCGCTCGATGCCGCACGCAAGGCCGAGATCCTGCCCTATCTCGAACGCCTGCGCGACGAGACCAGGCTGCCGATGCTCTATGTCAGCCATGCGCTCGACGAGGTCGCGCGGCTGGCCGACCACGTGATCCTGTTGAAGGAGGGCCACGTCACCGCGCAGGGCTCGGTGTTCGATCTGGTCGGCGATCTCGAATTCGCGGCCGGTCTCGGACAGCCGGCCTATGGCGCGGTCTTCGCGGTCACGGTTGCCGCTCATCGCGACGCCGACCATCTGAGCGTGCTCGCTTTCGACGGCGGCGAACTGGTGGTGGGCCGCCTCGAGCGGCCTCTCGGCGCCCATCTGCGCGTGCGCATGCGCGCCGAGGACGTGATGCTGGCGCGCGAGGAACCCAGGGCGATCAGCGCCAACAATGTGCTGAAGACAGTGGTGACGGCGATCCATCCGGCAGGCGAGGCCCGGGCCGATGTCCAGCTCGCCTGCGGCGGCGCCAAGCTGGTCGCGCGCATCACGCGGGCCTCGGTTGCGCGCCTCGGGCTCGCGCCCGGCATGGCGGTGTTCGCGATCGTCAAATCGGTGACCGTCGATCCCAGGATCGTGCCTGCGCCCGAAGAGTGAAGATTGCGCCGGGGCCGCGTCCATGGCCACTGTTCGCTATTCTGCGGTTCCGGAGAGCGACGATGCCCCTCATTCCCTATGCCGATCCCGACAAGCTGCCGGCCGAGGCACGCGCCGCCTTCGAGGCGCTGCCCAGCAAGCTCAACATCTTCCGCATGTGGGCGAACGCGCCGGACAATTTCGTGCACGCCGTTCGCTATGCCGGCGCCATTCTGGGTCGCCAGAAACTGCCAGCGAATTTGCGCGAACTTGTGATCCTCTTGGTGGCGCGGCTCGAAGGCGGCGACTACGAATGGGCGCAGCATGTGGTCGTTGCCGAGGCCCTCGGTTGCCGCCCCGAACAGATCGCCGCGCTGGAGGAAGACGATCTGACGGCAGTCTGCTTCGACGCGCGCGAGCAGGTGCTGCTCGCCTTCGCCGCCGACGTGGTGCGCAACGTCGCTGCCAGCGAAGCCAATGTGGCGGCCGCCGCCGCGCATTTCTCGCCGCAGGAGATCGTCGAGATCGTCACGACGGCCGGCTTTTACATGATGGCGGCGCGGCTGACCGGGACCACCCGCGTCGAGATCGATGCCTCGGGCGGCATGGCGACGCTCAACAGCCTTGTCGGCAGCGCCAGCTGAGCAATTCCAGGAAAAGTGGGAACCGGTTGGCACGCTGGCGCTACCAACTCCGTCCGGAATTGCGTGAAAACAAAGAATTGGAACGGATCGTCGATTTCGTGAAACGATGATCCGAGCTAATCCGCGCCGCCGCCATGCCGGCGGCGGAAGACCACCGTCTTCGACATCGCGAAATTGCACACCATGCCGATGGCGACGCCGATGGCCGTGGCCAGATAGGCATTGTCGAAGGGCGCCGGTGCGAAGCCGACAAGGGCGGCATAGCTGCCGTAATTGAGCGACGCGCCCAGGCTGCTGGCGGTGACGTAGCGAAGCCACTCCCTCAATCCGGCCGCGAGCCCGGTGGCGGCATGGGCGGGGAAGGTGAGGTTGCGATTGCCCCACCAGGTAAACGTCATGGCGCAAAGAATAGAGATCGCGCGCGCGCTGAAGGGATCGAGCCCGATGGCGCCGTGCATCAGCGCCAGCACCGTTTCGTCCACCACGAAGCCGCCCGCGCCGACCAGCGCGAAGCGCGCGAACTGGCCCCGCAGCCGCGTTTCGGACGTTGCCGGCCCGATCACGGCAGCTTCAGGCCCTGCGGCCCCCGGATGGCGAGATAGGCCAGCCGTTTCAGCTCCCAGCGCCCGCGCGTCACGGTGTCGAGAATAAGCCCGCTGGCCAGCGACAGCCAGCCGAGCACCATCAGCCCCGTCGCCAGAACGGCGGTGGGCAGGCGCGGCACCAATCCCGTGCGCAGATATTCGGTGACGACCGGGATGCCCAAAATCGCCGACGCCCCGGCCAGCACAATGAAGATCAGGGTGAAGAAGATCAGCGGCCGTTCCTCGCGCACCAGGCTCGTGATCGTGAGCAGGATGCGAAAGCCGTCGCGCCAGGTGTTGAGCTTGCTGACCGATCCGGCCGCCCGCTCCTTGTACGCGGTTTCGACCTCGGCCATCGGCATCAGAAGGCGCACGGCATGGACAGTCATCTCGGTCTCGATTCCGAAGCCTTCCGCGGTGAAGGGAAAGGATTTGACGAAGCGCCGCGACATCACGCGATAGCCGCTGAGAAGGTCCTTCACTTCGATGCCGAACATCGCCGCCGTCAGCCCGGTCAGCAGACGGTTGCCGAGCACATGACCAGGCCTGTAGGCCGCCTCGCCGGTGGCCACGCGCCGGCCGCAGACGATGTCGAGGTCGTCATCGACGAGCTTGCGCACCAGCTCCGGCGCGGCGGCGGCATCATAGGTGTCGTCGCCGTCCACCAGCACATAGATGTCGGCCTCGATATCGGCGAACATGCGGCGCACGACGTTGCCTTTGCCCTGACGGAATTCGCCGCGCACGATGGCGCCGGCCGCGGCCGCGCGCTCGGTCGTGCGGTCCTTGGAGTTGTTGTCGTAGACATAGATCCGCGCGTATGGCAGCGCGGCGCGGAACGCCGTCACGACCCCAGCGATGGCCGCGTCCTCATTGTAGCAGGGGATGATCACGGCGACGCGCGCCAGCGCCTCGTCTTCGCGGGCGGAAGGCGCCGCTTCGGCGGTTCTGGTGGCGTCGTTCATTCTCGCGCCCTTCTCGTCAGCGGGCAGAAGATATAGGGCCCGCCGAGATTTGCCTCGACATCTCCGCACTGCTCGAGCTTGAAGGCAAGGCCGTAATCGGCCAGCGCCGCGCGCGCGCGGTTGACCTCGTAGGGATTGGCGAGAAGCTCGAGATCGCCCTTGAAGGCGGCCACGCGCGCCTCGGCCCGCGCCGTCAGCCGGGAGTGGTCGTCGGGCTGGATCAGCCAGCCGTCGATGCGGATGATCGCGATCCCATGCGGCAGCGTAGGCACGAGATATCCCATCGGCGCCTCGCCCGTCATCAGGATCATGGTGCGGCCGGGATGGGGGATCGGTGGCCACGTCACCTGCACATAGGGATCGCCCAGAGGCGCGCGCTCCAGGAAATCGACCCGCGTCGTCGCCACCGCCGCGACCGCCAGGCCCGCCAGCACCGCCCAGCGCGCAGGCCGGCCTAGCGGCCAGCGCCCGACCGCGGCCACGATCACGATCGGCGCCAGCATCTCCAGCGCCAGGATGTAGCGATAGATGCCGAAGACGGCGAGCCACGCCGCGTAGGACATGGCCACGAAGGCGATCAGAGCCGCCGTGCCATCGGCCGCGGTCAGGGGATCGCGCGTGCGCTTGCGCGCGAGCCACATGATCCCGGTGGCGATCAGCAGCACATAGGCGAGCCCGACGCGAATGTCTGTGTACGGAAGATCGTCGGCCACACGCCAGTCGATGGAGAAAAGAATGGGATCGAGCAGCGCGTGCAACACGTCGTGAGGCAGGAAGCGCGTGTCGCGATAGGAAGCCGCCAGCGCCAGCGGCGAATGGAAGAATTCGTTGAAATAGGGAAACAGCGGATTACCCGTCACCAGGTCCATGCGCCAGAACCAGTAGCCTGCCGTCAGGGCAACGCCGATCACCCCGCCGATCGCACCGGCGCCGAGCCGCGCGCACTGCCGCCTGCCGTCGCCGGGCAGGACCGCGAGCGCGGCCGCAAATCCGAAGGCATAAGGCGCTTCGGGCAGCTTGAGGCCGATGGCGGCGCCGATGATGAGGCCGGCAAGCGCCGCCACCGCCGCCGCGCGCGTCAATGTGCCAAAAACCAGCGTCTCGCGCCGCCTGATCACAAGCGCCAGCCCCGACAGCACCGGCAGGCTCATCACATTGTCGTAATAGGTCGTGCCGGCCAGGCTGATGGTGAGCCCGCCTGCCATGCACAGGGCGGCGAGCGCCATCGCGGCGGCACGGTTGTCGCCGAGCGCGAGCAGCGTGCGCGCGATCAAATACAGCGGCACCACGCTCGCGCCCTGGACCGCGCCCAGCGCGCCCAGCGCGAACCAGGATGGCGTGTGCGTTGCCAGCCAATAGAAGGGGACATCGAGCAGCGGATTGTAATAGCTCGCCTGATGGGCGACGGCGATGTCGAAGCCCATGCGTCCGTGCAGGAAGGCATATGGCGCGTACCAATGGTAATTGCGGAAGTCCCACGACGTGTCCTTGCCGAGCCAGATCACCAGGGAGGCCCAGCCGAGGACGACGAGCATCGGATAGAGCCATTCCCAGGGCGCCAGCCGGGTCCCCTGCCGCGACGGTGCCGTCATCGTCCGGGGGAGCTGCTGTGTGGCGCTTTGGACAGTCATCTGGGTGGGTGTGCGCATCATCGCGTGGTCTTGGCCGGGAACAGGCCGGCACCGCCCCGCATGCTCTGGCACGGGTTGGACGCGCGGACCGGCGCGCGCCCGGCGCGGAGAGTCGTGCAATGCATTATGGGCGATATTGCGGCACGGCGCACCGGGCCGCGGCGGACTCAGGCCTGCGGCAGGTTTGCCAGGAACTCTTCGGTGCAGGCGCGCCAGGACCGGGTCAGCGCGAAGGCGCGGCAGGCCTCGCGCGGGATGGCGAGCGCCCGCGCGCAGGCCTCGCCCAAATCCTCGCGCAGCGCTGCCGACCGGCGCGTCGCCGATGACGTCGCAGGGACCGCGCACCGGGAAGGCCGCCACCGGCACGCCGCAGGCCAGCGCCTCCAGAATCACCAGGCCGAAGGTGTCGGTCTTGCTCGGGAACACGAAGACGTCGGCGGCGGCGTAATGACGGACGAGGTCCTCGCCGGTCCTGGAGCCGAGAAACTTGGCGTCCGGGTGGCGCCGCTCCAGCCCCGCCCTCGCCGGGCCCTCGCCGATCACCACCTTGGTGCCGGGCAGGTCGAGCTTGAGGAATGCCTCGAGGTTCTTCTCCACTGCGACGCGGCCGACATAAAGCCAGATCGGTCCCGGATAAGGCAGGTTCGCGCCTTCGATTGGCCGGAACATGTCGACATCGACGCCGCGCGACCAGATGCGCACATTGTCGAAGCCATGCGCCTCGAGCTCGCGGCTTCAGCGCAGGCGTGGCCACCATCATCGCGCGCGCCGGTCCGTGGAACCAGCGCAGGACGCGGTAGACCGCCGATTCCGGCACGAACGGAAGGCGCGCGTGCACATATTCGGGAAAGCGCGTGTGGAAAGAGGTGGTGAAGGGAATGCCGCGGCGGATGCAGAGCGCGCGCGCGCTGAAGCCGAGCGGGCCTTCGGTGGCGATGTGGATGGCGTCGGGCTGGAACTTATCGATCATCGCTCCCAGGCTGCGGCGCGGAAACAGGGCAAGCCGGATTTCGGGATAGGTCGGAAGCGGCAGCGTCAACCGGCCCTCGGGCGTCGCGTAACGCACGTCGTGGCCGAGTGCGGCCAGATCTCGCCCGAGAATTTCCAGCGTGCGCACGACGCCGTTGACCTGCGGCGCCCAGGCATCGGTGACGAGCAGAATTTTTTCGAACGCGGTCCGCCCCGACGGCACACCTTCCGCCGGCGCCGCGCTTTCGCGCGGCGTCATGGTGTCGGCCTCAGGCGGGAATAGCTTCGGCCGCGCCCGTGGCAAAGGCGCGCTCGTGGCTTTCGCGGCGGGAAGACGCCCAGCAGAGAATCTCCAGCTGTCCGCGCGCATCTTCGACAAGGGCCGTGCAGCTTTCAACCCAGTCGCCGTCATTGTGGTAGGTGATCCCGGCGATCTGTTTGATCGCAGCGTGATGAATATGACCGCACACGACGCCGTCCAGTCCCTTGAGGCGGACCTCGCGTGCCACGGCTTCCTCGAAGCGGCAAATGAAATCGACGGCATTCTTCACCTTCAGCTTCAGATAGGCCGACAGCGACCAATAGGGCAGGCCGAGCGCGCGGCGCACGCGCGTTGAACACTTCGTTCAGCTGCAGCGCGGCGGTGTAGGCCCAGTCGCCAAGCAGCGCGAGCCAGTTGCGCATAGGCGATGACGCCGTCGAACTGGTCGCCGTGCAGCACCAGAGCAGCCGCCTGCCGTCGGCGGTCTCGTGGACAGCCTCGCTGCATGACTTCGATGCCGGCGATGTCGCGGCCGCAATAGGGCCGCAGGACTTCGTCGTGATTGCCCGGCACGATAGATGACGCGCGTGCCGACATCGACCTTGTGCAGCAGTTCCTGCGACGACGCGGCTGTGCGCCTCGGTCCAGTACCAGCGCCGCTTGAGCTGCCAGCCGTCGACGATGTCGCCGACGAGGATACAGCGTCTCGCAGCCATTGCGCGCCAGGAAATCGGCCAGCAGCTCCGCCTTGCAGCCCCGCGTGCCCAGATGGAGCGTCGGAAATGAAGATCGTGCGGTGGTGGCGCTGCGGGACGGCCGCGTGAGCGGTCGGGCGCGGGCGCCGGGCGGCTGCGAGCGCCGCCGGCAAGTCGCCGCGCAGGGGCGCGCGGCGGAAGCGCTCGGTCTGACCAGGCAGTCTCGGCCATAGCGGCCCTCCGGTTCGGCCTCTTGCGAATCAACTTGCCGATCCGGCAGCTCTATGCCTGCCCGCCGAATCGCGACGGCTGCTGTGGCAGTGCCAATCATTGCTTTCATGAAGCTCGTGGAATGGTCGCCGGAGCGGTCTTGCTGCGTTGCACAACGAGTCGGCAAACGCTACGATGAGTATGCGTTCTCGAGGCGGATATGTCGCGAATTCTTATGGAAAATAATTTAGGATTTTTTCTGGCTGTGGGCTTCCATTTTGCGCTTGCAGCCAGGGGGGAAGTCTGCCATATTGTTGCAGCGCGGCATTGCGGACTTCCTCTCTGCGACGCCGCCGCCCTTCCTGGGCGTTTCCTCCCTGAACTTGGCCGCTCCCTCGGGAGCGGCCATTTTTCTTTGGCGGATTGTCGGTGAAGGCGCCGCTGGCGAGCGCCGTCATTCGGCGGCCCAGGGCAGCGGACGCGGCGGCGCGAGCCGGCAAGCGCCTCGAGGCGCAATCGCGGCGAGCTGCGCCAGCGCCTCGCTGATGCGCGCGCGCACGTCGGCGAAGCGCGGCCCGGCGCGATGCGCTCCTCGTCGAGATAAAGCGCGCGGTTGATCTCGATCTGCAGGGCATGGACGCCCGCGTCGCGGGCCGGCCATAGAGCAGGGTGGTGATAGCCGCCGGCATAGGGCACGTTGCGCGCGACCGTGAAGGCCTGCGCTCGAAGGCCCGTTCGGCGCGCGCGGTCAGCGCCGGCGAGGCCGAGACGCCGTAGCGGTCGCCCAGCACGATGTCGGGAACCGCCGCGGCCGACGGCATGGAATGGCAATCGATCACGACCGCGACGCCGAAGCGGGCGCGTGTTTCCTCGACCAGCGCCGGCAAGCGCGGCGTGATAGGGCCGGTAAAGCCGCGTCAGCCGCTCGCCGGCCTCGCGCGGGCGAAGCTGCCGCGATAGATCTCCGCGCCGTCGCGCACGATGCGCGGGATGACGCCCAGCCCGGCCTGCGACGCGCGGGCTCGGCGCATCGACCGCGACCGGCAGGGCGCCGTCGAACATGGCCGGGTCGAGTTCGCCCGGCGCCGCGGTTGACGTCCAGAAAGGCGCGCGGGAAGCGCGCCGCGATCACGGCGCGCCCAGCGTCCACCGCGCCCGCGAACAACTCGTCGACGAAGGCGTCCTCGGAGCGGCGCAGCGCCAGTGGCGCTCAGCCGGCTGCTGCGCACGAAAGCTCTGCGGATAGAGCCGGCCCGAATGCGGCGAGGCGAAGACGAAGGGGACGCGCTGCGCGACCGGCCGCACGATGCGGAACGGTTCGCCGCGGAACAGGCGCGGCGTCGCAGGCCGGGTCCGTGGCCTGCGCTCGCGTCGTCCGGGATGCTGTGGCCTGGCCACATGGTGCCGTGCTTTCCTGCGATTCGGCTGCCTGCTGGCGCCAAGTGGACACCGCCAAGCCAGCGCCCGATCAAGCCTGCCCGATCGAGCGCCTTGTCGCCTGCGCGGCACCGGCTGCGGCTCGTTAACCGGCATTTACGGTTTGCCGATTATACGGCTTAAGTCGGGCGGAAGGGGCGGTCATGGCGCAAATCCTGCTGGCGGAAGACGACGAATCGTTGCGCAGGTTCCTGGCGCAGGCGCTGGTCAAGGCCGGCCACGAGGTCACCGATTTCGGCGACGGCGCCGAGGCCTATGAATGCCTCAAGGGCTTCCGCTTCGATCTGCTGCTCACCGACATCGTGATGCCGGGCATGGACGGCATCGAGCTGGCCAAGCGCGCCGCCGAGATGGATCCCGCGCTGAAGATCATGTTCATCACCGGCTTCGCGGCCGTGGCGCTGCATCCGTCCTCCAATGCGCCCAAGCAGGCCAAGGTGCTGTCCAAGCCGTTCCACCTGCGCGAGATCGTCGCCGAGGTGGAGCGCATGATCGCGGCCTGAGCCGGCTTGCTGCTTGCCAGCGCCGCGGGGCGGGCGCTATAGAAACCGCCCCATTCGATCAGGGCGGTTAGCTCAGCGGGAGAGCACTACGTTGACATCGTAGGGGTCACTGGTTCGATCCCAGTACCGCCCACCATTCCTGCCATCCGTTCAGCGATGATCGCCGCCGTTGTCGCGCTCGACCAGGCAGCGCGTGACCTGGTAATTGCAGTCGTAATGCCAGCCGCCGCGGTCGTAGTGGCGCACGCGCTCGGGCGCCGGTGCCGGGCTGTAGACGTGCTGCTGGTACTGCTCCCGCGCATAGCCGTCGCGCGAGGTGTATGTGTACTGGCTCTCATAGCCGCCGTCATAGGCATCGCCGCCGCGGTTGCCATCGCGATAATCCGGCGCGGAATCGTAGCGGCGATCGTCGCTGCGCTGGTCGCGATAGTCGGAGCGGGCGCTGGCCTGGCGGTCGTAATACTCATTGTTCTGGCAGCGGGTGCGCTCGTCATTGCAGTCGATGCGCTGGCAGCCCCGCCAGTCGCAGCGCACCATGGTTTCGCTGGCCTGCGCCGGATGGCTGCCTGCGCACAATCCCGCCACCACGAGC
This sequence comes from uncultured Pseudomonadota bacterium, assembly GCA_963775165.1. Classification (GTDB taxonomy): domain Bacteria; phylum Pseudomonadota; class Alphaproteobacteria; order Micropepsales; family Micropepsaceae; genus Rhizomicrobium. The sequence continues at coordinate 16,393 of CAVZHX010000010.1, forward strand.
GCCGCGAGCACGCCCGCGAGCGAATATCTTGCCAGCATGGCAACCTCCTCTTGAATTGCACCGCCACCGATCGGCGCGCCCGCAGCGTCGCACGCGGGTGCATCCCAATCCCATTTTGACACAGTCTAGCACCGTGCGGGCGCCGCACGCTGCCCTTTCGCATTTATCGTTAACGGTCACGGCAACAGTCACGGCTCCGCCGCGCGCGCGGGACGGCGGTAACGACCGTAGGCAGGCAGCCTAAGGCTGGGCGCCCTGTTCCTCGGCGATGTCCTGGGCGACGTCGCCGGCATTGCCCCAGGCCGGGCGGCCGGCGAAATGTCCGCGCAGGTAATTGGCGACCTGCGCGATCTGCGCGTCGTTCAGGATATGGGCGAAGCCGGGCATGAACGGCCCCCCGGTTCCGGGAGGAATCGGGATGCCGTTGCGCAGGATCTGGACGGCGTTGCGGGGCAAATCCTCCTGCAGCGTCGTCGAAGCCGAGAAGGCCGGCCAGCGGCCCTCGGCGATGGGTGCGTTGGGCGCGTGGCAATTGGCGCAAACGCCTTCGACGATGGCCTCGGCGGTGGCATCGGCCGGCGGCGGGCTCGCCGTGGGGTGGCTCATGGGCGTCTTGGGCATCATCGACGCCACATAGACGGCGATGGCGTGGATGTCCGCGGGCGAAGCCTGGCCGAGCTGCCGGGCCACCAATTGCATCGGTCCGGCGGCGGCACCGTGATGCAACTCGATCCCGGTGCCGAGATAGGTCACGAGCTCGTCCACCGTCCAGGCGACGGGTGCCTTGGAACTGGCATCGATCGCCGGCGCGTTCCAGCCCTCGGCCTCGCCGCCGCTGAGCGCGGCGCTCGTCTCCTCGCCCTGCAGGAAATTGCGCGGGGTGTGACAGGCGCCGCAATGGGCCAGCGCTTCGGCCAGATAGGCGCCGCGATTCCACTCCGCCGTGTGCGCGGCATCGGGCTCGACCGGGTTCTTGTCGAGGAACAAGAGGTTCCATTCGGTCATCAGCGAGCGGATGTTGAAGGGAAAATAAAGGCCGTTCGCCGGCGTTGTGGCGTCCACGGCCGTCCGCGTCATCAGATAGGCGTAGAGCGCACCGATATCGGCGTCGGTCAGCTTGGCAAAGTGATTGTAGGGAAAGGCCGGGTAGAGATGGTGGCCCTGCCGGTCGATGCCGTCGCGCAGCGCCCGCGTGAAGGCGGCCAGCGACCACGCGCCGATGCCGGTGCCGGTGTCTGGGGTGATGTTGTCGGCATAGATGACGCCGTAGGGCGTTTCCAGCGGCCGTCCGCCCGCCAGCGGCTCGCGATTGTCGGCGCTATGGCAGGCGGCGCAGTTGCCGATCGACGCCAGTTCGCGGCCGCGGGCGATTGTCGCCTCGCCGAAGGCGGAGCGTTGCGGCGTCTGGACCGCTGCGATCTCGGGATAGGAGCCGACCGTGTAACCCAGCAGGAGGACGACGGCGATGGCCAACACGGCGATCGCCACGATTGCCACGATAAGACGCTGGATCATTTAGGCCTCCCCTCCATGTGTCGCCGGGCAGGCCGCGCGGGACGCGGGTCCACGGCGGCCATCCGCCCCTTTGGGTCTTGCAACCGGCGGTTTGTTGCCCCGACCTTAGAACCAATCGGGCGCCCGAGTCATCCCACGGGTCATCCCGCGCCGCCGCGCACCGTCATTCTGCCGCCATTTTTGACGCCGAGCCTGACGCCTCGATTGCCGCTTCGGGGCCCAAGGGCATAGGCTACCCCAAGGTCGCGGCGGGCGGGGACGCGAGCCAAGAGGACGGACATGCAGCGCCGCATTCTCATCATCGGTGGCACCGCCATCGTCGTGCTCGCCCTGCTGGGTGGCGCGCTTTATCTTCTGGGCGGGAATTCGCCGCCGGTCAGTCCGGCCGCGCCGCAACAGAGCGGCATCATCGCCCGCATCCAGCGGGGCATCTCGACGGCGACCGGGACGGGCTCGCCACAGCCGCCTGAAGCCGCCGAATTCGCCTTCCACAGGCTGGAGATCGATACCTCCAAGCCGCAAGCCGAAGCCTGCCTCGTCTTCACCAGAAAGCTCGATGACAGCGGCCAGACCCATTACGAGGATTATCTCTCGATCTCGCCGCAAACCACGATCGTCACCCGCGCCTTCGACGATCGGCTTTGCATCGCCGGCCTCGATTTCAACCGCACCTATCAGGTGAGCCTGAAGCCCGGCCTTCCCGCGGCTACGGGCGAAAAGCTCGCGGCCGGCGAGACCGTGCCGGTCGAGCTGCGCGACAAGCCGGCGCTGGTGCGTTTCTCCGGCGGCATCATCCTGCCGCGCGACAATGAAGACGGCGTGCCGGTCACCACCATCAATATCGACAAGCTGAACCTCAAGGTCATCCGCGTCGGCGACCGGTTGCTGTCGCAGATCGAGGCCGGGCTAGTCGACCGCACCACGCTTTATTCCTGGGACGAGGACCAGCTCGAGAAGAACCAGGGCCATGTGGTGTGGTCGGGCAGCATGGACGTGGCCAATGTGCGCAACACATCCGTCGTCACGCTGATCCCGATCAAGACCATCCTGAAGGCGAGCAATCCCGGCGCCTATGTGCTGATCGCCGAGGACGCGGCCAAAAAATCGACCGCGAACGATTTCCAGTCTGGCGGGCTCGCCGCCCAATGGGTGGTCGATTCCGACGTCGCGCTGACGAGCTTCAAGGGTGCGAGCGGGCTCACGGTCTTCGCCCGCTCCTACGCGAGCGCAAGCCCGCTGGCCGGCGTCAACCTGACGCTGGTCGCGCGCGACAACAACATCCTTGCCACCACCAAGACCAATTCCATCGGCCGCGCCGATTTCGCGCCGGGCCTGTTCGGCGGCACCGGCGGCAATGAGCCGGTCGTCGTCATGGCCTATGGGGCGGGCGGCGATTTCAGCTTTCTCGATCTCAGGCGGCCGGCCTTCGATCTCACCGACCGCGGCGTCGGCGGCCGGTCTTCGCCGGGCCCGGTCGACGCCTATCTCTACACCGAGCGCGGCGTCTACCGGCCGGGCGAGACCGTCCATGCCGTCGCCATGCTGCGCGACCGGCTGGGGGTGGCGGCGGCTGCGCCGCTGACGCTGGTGGAGACGCGGCCCGACGGCGTCGAGGCCGCGCGCACCGTGGTGCGCGAGCGCTTCGCTCGCGGCCGGCGCGGCGGTCTGGGACACCGCAGCTCAATGCGCGCGCGCCTCACGGCCGCTGGCAGATCGCCGCTTACGTCGATCCCAAGGCCGCGCCGGTCGGGCGCGTGCAGTTCGATGTCGCCGATTTCGTGCCGCAGCGCCTGAAGGTGACGCTGACGCCGCAGGAGCAGCTGCTGCATCCGGGCGGCGCCATCAAGGTGGGAGTCGAAAGCCGCTTCCTCTACGGCGCGCCGGCGAGCGGATTGTCGGGCGAAGGCGAAGCGCGCATCACCACCGACGCCAAGCCCTTCGCCGCTTTCCCGCAATACCAGTTCGGCCGCGTCGACGATTCCTTTTCCGATGTCGTCATTGCGCTGGACGTGCCCGATACCGACGCCAGCGGCATCACCACGGCGTCGGCGACGATCGGCGAACTCGCCGACACCACGCTGCCCTTGAAGGCGCATATCCGCATCTCGTTGCACGAGCCGGGCGGGCGCACCACCGACAAGACCGTCGATGTGCCGCTTGCCACGCGCGCTGTCGCCATCGGCATCCGTCCCGATTTCGACGGCGGCTCGGTCAATGAGGGCGCCAAGGCCGGCTTTGAGGCCATCGCCGTCGATCAGGACGGCAAGCGCATCGCGCTTTCGGGCGCGAGCTATTCGTGGGTGCGCGAGGTCACTTCCTATCAATGGTATCAGGACAAGGGCCAGTGGAAGTACCAGGCGACGACGCGCGACCGGCTGATCGCCTCCGGCACCATGGACATTTCCGCGAGCGCGCCGGCGCGGCTTTCGCAATCGATGCCCTGGGGCGCCTATCGCCTCACCATCACCGATCCGAAGACCGGCGCGGCCTCCGCCTACCGCTTCTATTCCGGCTGGGCGGCAAGCGCGGCCGGCGACCGGCCCGACCGCATTGCCGTCGCCGCCGGCAAGCCGTCCTATGCGCCCGGCGAGGTCGCGCATGTCACGATCAAGCCCGCCGCCGACGGTCAGGCGCTGGTGGTGGTGGCCGGCGACCGGCTCTTTTCTTCGCAGATCATCACCGCGCCGGCGGGCGGCACCAGCGTCGACATTCCGGTTTCCTCCGATTGGGGCGCGGGGGCCTATGTGCTCGTGACCGATTACCGGCCGCTCGATCAGGCGACCGGCCGCGAGCCGGTGCGTTCGATCGGCGTGGCCTGGCTCGGCGTCGACAATTCTCCGCGCACGCTCGCCGTCACCATCGGCGGACCCAAGGTGATCCGCCCGCGCCAGCGCATCACCGTCCCGGTCTCGATCAAGGGCCTCGACGGCGGCGAGAGCGCCTATCTGACGCTTGCCGCCGTCGATGAAGGCATATTGCAGCTCACCGATTACAAATCGCCCGATCCGGTGGGTTTCTATTTCGGCAAGCGCAGCCTCGGCGTCGGCATGCGCGACGATTACAGCCGGCTTATCAAGGCGCAAAAGGGCGCCATCGGCTCCTTGCGCGAAGGCGGCGACATGCTGGGCGGCCGCCCGCTCGCCGTGGTGCCGCAAAAGACGGTGGCGCTGTTCTCCGGTCTGGTGAAGGTCGGCGCCGGCGGCATCGCAAACATTCCCGTCGAGATTCCCGATTTCAACGGCGAGCTGCGCCTGATGGCGGTGGTCATGAGCGCGAACAAGTTGGGCGAAGCCTCGCGCCCGCTGACGGTGCGCGATCCGGTGGTGGCCGATGTCGTTCTGCCGCGCTTCCTGGCGCCCGGCGATCGCGCCGACGCCGCCCTCGACATGAACAATGTCGAAGGCGCGGCCGGAAGCTACACCGCGACGATCACGGCGTCGGGTCCCGTCGGTCTCGAGGCTGGTGCCAGACAGGATGTGATCACCCGCGATCTCGCAAAGGGCCAGCGCCTGCTGGTGCCGGTGCCGCTGAACGCGACCGGCCTGGGCATCGCCACGATCTGCGCTCAAGCTCACCGGCCCCGGCGGCTTCAACGTGTCCCGCGTCTGGCCGATCGAGGTGCGCGCGCCGCAGATGGACGTGTCGCGCGAAGAGGTCGCCGCGCTCGGCGCCCACAGGAGCTACACGGCGACGACATCGCTGATCGCGGGGCTGGTGCCCTCGACGGCCTCGGTCTCGCTCAATGTCTCGGCCGCCCACGGCTACGGCGACGTGCCCGGGCTTCTGCGCTGGCTCGACAAATATCCCTATGGCTGCATCGAGCAGACCACGAGCGCGGCGCTGCCGCTGCTCTATTTCAACGATCTGGCCGGTCAGGCCGGACTGCCCAAGGACGCCGCGCTGCATCAGCGCGTTCAGGATGCCATCGACAGCGTGCTCGACATGCAGAATTATTCGGGCGATTTCGGCATGTGGGGGCCGGGCGCCAGCGCCGAGCCGTGGATCAGCGTCTTCGCGCTCGATTTCCTCGAACAGGCCAAGGACAAGGGCTATGTCGTCGCCGATCAGCCCTTGGCACGCGGCCTGAACTGGCTGCAGCAGACGGCGAGCTCCGACGGCTTCGACGATGGCGTGCGCGCCTATGCCTTCTATGTGCTGGCGCGGGCGGGGCAGGTGAACCTGTCCGATCTGCGCTATTTCAGCGACACGCGCGGGCGCCAATGGAAGACGGCCATCGCCGCCGCGCTGACCGGCGCCGCCGCGGCTGAAGCCGGCGACCGCAGCCGCGCGGCTTACGCCTTCGATCGCGCGCGCGAGATCGCGCTGACGGCGCGCCCCGCCGCCTATACCGACGCCAATTTTGGCTCGTTCACGCGCGATCTCGCCGCCACCACCGCGCTCGCCATCGAAGGCGGCGAGCCGGCCATCGTGCCGGCGCTGATGCAGCGCACCTCCGCCGCCGACATGCGCCTGAACGCCACCACCACGCAGGACAAGGCCTGGATGCTGCTTGCCGCCTATGAGCTGTCGAAAGAACAGACCAAGCTCGACGTGAACGTCGACGGCAAACCGGCCGCAGCGACGGCGGGCGCGGTGCATGTGGCGCCGGGCCTGGCCGCGCTGGGCAAGGGCGTCACCGTCACCAACAATTCCGATGCCAGCATCTGGCGCGACGTTTCGGTTCAGGGCACGCCGTCATCGCCCCTGCCCGAAGAGGCGCATGGGCTCACGCTGACGAAAAGCGTGTGGACGATGTCGGGCCAGCCCGCCGACCTCGCCAGCCTCAGGCAGAACGCGCGCGTGGTCGTGGTTCTGCAGGGCCGCATGGACAACAATTTCTACCGCCGCATGGCCGCGACCGATCTGTTGCCCGCGGGCCTCGAAATCGATTCGGTGCTGACAGGCGACGACGCCAAAGCCTATCCCTGGCTCGGCAAGCTGAGCGATACGAATGTGCAGGAAGCCCGCGACGACCGTTATGTCGCCGCCTTCGACATCGGCTCGCAATACCGCCCGGTGAACCGCAAAGGCCCCGAGCCGCAGCCCGAATTCCGCCTCGCCTATATCGCGCGCGCGGTGACGCCCGGCAGCTTCGCGATGCCAGCGGCCGTGGTGGAAGACATGTACACCCCCGGCCTGATGGCACGCACGGCGATGGGCAAGATGGCCGTGGCGGCGGAGAAGTGAGGACTGTGTCGAAATCACCCTCTCCCCCTCAGGGGGAGAGGGCGGGGTGAGGGGGATGGTTGGTCCGGACACCGAGAGAGACCGCGACGCGCTCACGAAAACCAGAGCGCATGCAAAGCGCATGCGTCATGAGCCGGTCGCGATGGAAACTCTGTTCTGGTCGTTCGTGCGCAACCGCGCCCTCGGCGGATATAGGTTCAAACGTCAGGTTCCAATCGGCGGCTACATCGTCGATTTCGTTTGTCCAGAACGAAAGCTAATCGTGGAATTGGACGGACCGTTCCATGCCGCGCGCAAAGACTACGATGCGGCGCGCGATGCACATTTGGAATCGCTCGGTTATCGCGTCTTGCAATTCACGAATGACCAGTTGGCGAATGATGCCGCGACCACGCTCCATATTTTGAAACATGCGCTCGATACCGATACCCCCTCACCCTGACCCTCTCCCCCGAAAGGGGCGAGGGAAGATGGGCCGCTTCAAGCCGCATCTGCGCGAGCTGGCGATCGTCGCAGCGGCCGTGGCGCTCGCACTCATCGCCGCGGACCGCATCGATCCCCCAGACATGACGCGTTACCAAACGCTGTCGCCGGAAGTGGCCGCCCGCGACGGCACGCTGCTCAGGCCCTTCCTGTCGAAGGACGGTTACTGGCGGCTCAAGACCACGCCCGCCGAGGTCGATCCGCGCTATCTCACTTTGCTCAAGGCCTATGAAGACAAGCGCTTCGACTCCCATTTCGGTGTCGATCCGCTGGCGCTGGCGCGCGCCGCGTTCCAGTTCGTCACAACCGGCCACGTCGTCTCCGGCGCCTCGACGCTCACCATGCAGGCCGCGCGCCTTCTGGAGCCCGGCCGCCCGCGCACGGTGCTGACCAAGCTCGTCCAGATGGCCCGCGCGGTGCAACTCGAAGAGCGCTATTCGAAGAACGAGATTCTTTCGATCTATCTCACGCTCGCACCCTTCGGCGGCAATCTCGAAGGCGTGCGTGCCGCATCGCTCGCCTATTTCGGCAAGGAACCCGGTGGGCTCGATCTGTCGCAGGCCGCGACATTGGTGGCGCTGCCACAATCGCCCGAGCGCCAGCGCCCCGACCGCCATGCGCTCGCCGCCAAGCGGGCCCGCGACAAGGTGCTGGCGCGCATGGTCTCCGATGGCGTGATCGCTGGGTCCGATGCGGCCGTCGCCATGGCCGAGGGCGTGGCCTGGCAGCGCCTCGCCATGCCGATGACCGCGCCGCGACTGGCGGGCCGGCTGGCGCGCAGCATCAAGGGCCCGCGCATCGTCACCACGCTCGATGCCCCGCTTCAGCGCGCGCTCGAACGTATGGCGGCAAACGAACGCGCCTATCTCAGCGACGGCGGCAGCCTCGCCATCGTCGTCGCCGACAACAGGACTCATGGCGTGCTGGCTTACGTCGGCGGCACCGATTATTGGGGCGCGTCGGGCCAGATCGATCTGGCGCGGCGCCCGCGCTCGCCGGGCTCGGCGCTCAAGCCCTTCATCTACGGGCTCGCCTTCGACGATCTGATCCTGCATCCGCAAACGATGATGGAGGATGAGCCGACGCAATTCGGCGATTACGCGCCGCGCGATTTCTCGGGCGGCTTCCAGGGCGCGGTGACGGCGAGTGAGGCGCTGCGCGAAGTCCCTGAACGTGCCGGCGGTGATGGTGCTCGACCGCGTCGGTCCCTTGCGTTTCACGCTGGCGCTCGAGAATGCCGGCGCGCATCTGGCTTTCCCGACGCGCGAGGCGGAGCCGACGCTTCCGGTGGCGCTGGGCGGGCTCGGCATCACCCTGGCCGACATCACCATGCTCTATACCGGCATCGCCGATGGCGGAGAGGCGCGGCCGCTGCGCTATCTGAAGGCCGCCCCGCATGGGCCGCCGCATCGGCTGTTCGGCAAAGCGGCGGCGTATTATCTGCGCCAGATCCTCGACGGCGTGGCGCTGCCGGACGGCTGGGCGATGGGACAGGGGCTCGCCCGCCAGCGCACCATCGGCTTCAAGACCGGCACATCCTACGGCTTCCGCGATGCGTGGTCGGTCGGCTTCTCCAACGATTACACCGTGGGCGTGTGGGTCGGCCGCGCCGACGGTGCCCCACGCACCGGCAATGTCGGGCTCGAAACGGCGGCACCCATTCTGCTCGAAAGCCTTCGAGCTCTTGCCGCCGGACAGGAAGCGCGCCGCTGCGCGCGCCCGCCGGCGCCATCGAAGCGCGCGCCAGCGCCGATCTGCCGGCGGGCCTGCGCGTGTTTCGCCTGAGCGACGAGGCGCCGCGTCCGCGGCGCCAAGCGCAGATTCCGCCGCCCTCGATCGCGTTTCCGCCCAACGGCGCCACGGTGCCGCTTCCTCAAGCCGGTGCGGGCGACAAGACCATCGAACTGAAAGCGAGCGGCGGGCGCGAGCCGCTGACATGGCTCGTCGACGGCCGTCTTCTCGGCAGCTTCACCCGCTTTCAGCCGGTGCTGATCGCCCCGCCGGGCGCGGGCTTTGCGCGCATCACCGTCGTCGATGCCGAAGGCCGCAGCGATTCGTCGCAAGTGCGCTTCAAGCGCCTGCCGTGAAGATGTCCGCGCGCTGAAGCCTGTTTCATTGCGGTGCGGCGGTCTGTCGCGCAGGAATTGCCGGAATGCGCGCCGTTTTTGCGCTTTGCGGGCGCCTCTCATTCCAGGGCGCGGCGGTCTCACCTGACGGTTAAGAAAATATAGGCGGCGGCATGCCGCACAGAGCATTGATTTTGATCAAGGCGAACCTATGTCCCCTTGTTGGAGAGTTGCGCCACGAGATGCAACAGGCCGCGCAACAAACGGCCCGATCGAAAGGTGTCGAGATGTTCAAGCTCTGGAAAGCAAGCACCATCGCTGCGATCGCGGTCGCGATTGCGGCCGCTGCGGCCTATGCGGCCGGCGGCGATATCGCCGGCCCGATGGTGGCCGGGCTTTTTGCTGCCTTGATCGTTTTCTTCGTCGCGTTCGCCACGACGGACTATGTCACGACGACGGGTACGGCCGTGACTGCCGCTTCGAGTCTGGCAATATTCCTTGTGTTCCGGCAGACGACGATGATCTATGGAGCACTTCCGACTTGGCTGCTCCTCACGCCGATCCTCGTAATCGGGGTTTTGGGGACGCTGGTGCTTTCCGTCGTCAACGCCAAAGACGATGGTGCCGCCGAATCCTATCTCGAACTCGCCGTCGCCGTCCTGCCGTTCGGTGTCGGCACGGTGCTGGGCGGGCTCATCCTCGTTGTCCGCCGCATCGGCGGCGGCCATCACGTCCGTTCCGCCGCAGGCTGAGCGAAAGCGGCGGGGCCAGACTTCTGTCGATCAACGCGGCCATTGGTTTATCTGGATGCGCGCGACCAGCGCGGTCTTGCCGCCCTGCGGATGAAAGATCAGCGCCTCGCCGGCCTGCGTGTCGGCGGCCTCTTTGCCGAAGGCTGTGACGAGATTGGGCGTGTGGGTGACGATCAGCGTATCGGTCCCCGGCTGCGGAACCGATTCGGTTTGCAGACGCAGCCATTGCGCCTTGGCTTCGCTCACGCCGGCCGCCATGCCATTCTCGCTCTCGGCCAGTTCCTGGTTTGTCGCCGGCGTCGGAAAGCCGATGAGGCGCGCGGTCTGGCGCGCGCGATAGGCCGGGCTCGATAGCACCAGCCCCACCGGAATCTTGAGCCGCTTGAAGGCGCGGCCCATGGCGGCGGCGGCGTCGCGGCCCTTGGCGTCCAGTTGCCGCTCGAGACCGGTGTTGCCGGGCGAGGCCTCCGCTTTCGTCGGCAGCGCCATCGGCGAGGAGGCGTGCCGCATCACGATCACATAGCCGCCGCCGTCGAGCGCGGCGATGAGCGCGGAGCCTTGCAGCATCGCGGCTTGCGACGTGCCCGCCCATGCAAGCGCGAAGCCGAGTGCAAGGCAGAACCGCCACAGATTCGAAGCCGTCATCGCAATTCCTCCCGTTGTTGTTTCAACCGCCTTTTTCGGCGCTCTCGCGTTCCATGCGCTTCAGCAGATCTTGGGTCGCAAAACCGTCCGGCGGCAATCCGCGCGCGCGCTGATAGGCGCGAAGGGCCGCGCGCACATGGGCGCCGATGCGCCCGTCGATGGCGCCGGGATCGTAGCCGAGAGCTTTGAGATCGCGCTGGAAGGCCATCGTCTCGTCGCGGCTCAAGGGGGTTTCGTCGCGCGGCCAGGCATGGACGACGCCCACGTCTCCTGCGATGCGGCCGGCGAGCAACCCCACCGCCAGCGCATAAGAGGTCGCGTTGTTGTAGCGAAGGATCATCCCGAAATTGTGGAACACCAGGAAGGCGGGCCCGCGCGCGCCGGCCGGCAACACGATCGCGCCGTCCGCCGGCCCGCCCGGCAGCATGTGGCCAAGCGCGGTGGTCACGCCCAACTCGCGCCAGTGATCGAGCGGGCGGACGTCGCCGAGCTCGGCTTCGGCATAGGGAAAGTTCTGCGGCAGCCGCACTTCATAGCTCCATGGCTCGCCGCGCCGCCATCCGGCTTCGGCCAGCAAGGAGGCGGTCGAGGCCAGCGCGTCGGCCACCGAATGCCAAAGGTCCTTCTTGCCGTCGCCGTCGCCATCGACCGCATGATCGAGGAAGGCGCTGGGGGTGAATTGCGTTTCGCCGAAAGCGCCGGCCCAGGACGACGGCATGGCCCTGGGATCGAAGCCGTCCTGCTGCACCATGCGGAAGGCGGAGATCAGTTCGTGGCGGGCGTAATCGGCGCGCGGGCCGTCGTAACCCAGCGTCGCCAGGGCCTCGAACATGTCGTAATGGCCCATCTGGCTGCCGTAATTGCTCTCGATGCCCCAGATCGCGACCAGAATCTCCTTGGGCACGCCGTAGCGGGATTCGAGATTGGCGAGCGTCGTGGCGTTGGCGGCAAGGGCGTCGCGGCCGTTCTGGACGCGCAGATCCGAAACGGCGCTGTCGAGATAGTCCCAGACCGCCCGCGTGAATTCGGGCTGTTTGGTGTTGAGATCGATGATGTGGGCATTAAGGGAGATGTCCGCCATGGCGCGGTCGTAGACCGAAGCCGTGATGCCGTCGCCGAGGGCGGTGGCCCGGAAACTGCGCACGAAATCGTAGAATTTGGTGTCCTCGTCGGGCGCCGGCTGGGGCTGGGCGACCGCTGCCCGGCTGCGATGGGCCGCGTTCGAGCCGGTGGTGGTGCAGGCGACAAGGACAAGGCTCGCCAGCGCCAGGCCGGCGAGGCGGGCCAGGATCGCCGGGCAGCACCTCGGCGCAAGATTTAAACCAAATACTATCAATTAGTTACCGTAGTTTCGGGCGGTCGCTCGCGCCCGCGATTCGCCCTTCTTAGCACGGCCGGCCCCAAGCGTTGACAGGCCGGGGGGTCTGCAACTAGCTTCCGCGCCTTCTTTGGGGCGGTTGCCGCCCGGTTTGGTTCGAAGGCGTGTCATGAAAATCCGCAATTCGCTGCGCTCGCTCAAGAAACGGGACAAGGATTGCCGCGTCATCCGCCGGCGCGGCCGCAACTACGTCATCAACAAGAAGAACCCGCGCTTCAAGGCCCGCCAGGGCTGAGCGGCCCGCCGCTTTCGCCATTTTCTCCCAATCGCTTAATCTAGCGCCCGGCCCAAAGCGGAGCGCCGATGCAGCTTGCCCCCTCCGATCCCGCCATCCTTGCCCGCCGCGCCCAGATCGTGGCGGCGCTGAAGGCGCTCGTGCCGGGCGGCGTGGTTGCCGACCGCGAGGGCCTTGCCGCCTATGACGGCGACGCGCTGACGGCCTATCGCCAGTCGCCGCTCGTCTGCGTTTTGCCCAAGACGAAGGACGAGGTCTCGGCCCTTCTGCGCTTCGCGTCCGCCGAGGGTGTGCCCATCGTGCCGCGCGGTGCCGGCACCTCTTTGTCGGGGGGCGCGCTGCCCCGCGGCGACGCGATCCTGGTGGGTCTTGCGCGCATGAACCGCATCATCGAGGTCGATATCGACAATCGCTGCGTTGTCGCCGAGCCCGGCGTCACCAACCTCGCCATCACCCGCGCGGTCGAAGGCAAGGGCTTCTTCTACGCACCCGATCCGTCGAGCCAGATCGCCTGCACCATCGGCGGCAACGTCGCCGAGAATTCCGGCGGCATCCACTGCCTCAAATACGGGCTGACGACGCACAATCTGATGGGCGTCGAGCTGGCACTGCCGGGCGGCGAACGCGTCAAGCTGGGCGGCAAGGCGCCCGGCGCCGGCGGGCTCGATCTGCTCGGCATCGTTGCAGGCTCCGAAGGGCTTCTGGGCATCGTCGTCGAGGCGACGCTGAAACTCACGCCCAGGCCGCCCGCCGCCCGCACGCTGCTGGCCGCCTTCGGCTCGGTGCCCGGTGCCGGACAATGCGTCGCCGACATCATCGCCGCCGGCATCATTCCGGCCGCGATGGAGTTCATGGACAGGCGCTGCATCGCCGCTGTCGAAGCCTATTGCGCCCCGGGCTACCCGATGGACGCCGAGGCCATCCTGATCGTCGAGACCGACGGCACCGCCGGTGAAGCCGAGGACGCCGCCGATCGCATCGGCACAATCGCCAAAGCCGCCGGCGCTCATGAGGTGCGCGAAGCCCGCGACGAGGCCGAACGCGCGCGCATCTGGGCCGGGCGCAAGGCGGCCTTCCCGGCCTCCGGCCGCATGGCCCCCGACATGCTGTGCATGGACGGCACCATTCCGCGCCACGCGCTGCCGGGCGTGCTCGCCGACATCGCGACCATGAGCAAAAGATACGACCTCGGTTTCGCCAATGTCTTCCATGCCGGCGACGGCAATCTGCATCCCTTGATCGTCTTCGACGCCATGGCGCCGGGCGAGCTCGAACGCGCCGAAGCCTTCGGCGCCGAGATATTGGAATTGTGCGTCTCCGTCGGCGGCGTGCTGTCGGGCGAACACGGCATCGGCGTCGAAAAGCGCGATCTGATGCCGAAGATGTTTTCCGAAGCCGATCTGGCGCAGCAGCAGCGCCTCAAATGCGCGATCGACACAAAGCGCCTGCTCAATCCCGGCAAGGTGTTTCCGACATTGTCGGCCTGCGTCGAGCAGGGCCACATGCATGTCCATGGCGGGCGGCTGCCCTATCCCAATCTGCCGCGGCTCTAGATGGTCGAGATCAAGGTCGCGAACGAGGACGAATTGGTGGCCGCTGTGCGCGATGCCCGGACGCGCCATCGCACGCTCGAACTTCTGGGTGCCGGCAGCAAGCGCGAATTCGGCCGCGCCGTCCAATGCGACGACGTGCTCGATCTCGCGCGCCTTTCGGGCATCCTCACTTATGAACCCGACGAGCTTGTGCTGAGCGCGCGCGCCGGCACGCCGGTGGCCGAGATCGAACACGCGCTCGCCGAAAAGCATCAATGCCTCGGCTTCGATCCCGCCGATTGGGGACCGCTGTTCGGCGAAGCGGCCGGCATCGCCACCATCGGCGGCGCGCTCTCGGCCGATGTCTCGGGCTCGGCGCGCGTGCGCTATGGCGGCGCCCGCGATCATCTGCTCGGCTTTCGCGCCGTCAACGGCTTCGGCGAAAGCTACAAGGGCGGCGGCCGCGTGGTGAAGAACGTCACCGGCTTCGACCTGCCGAAGCTGATGTGCGGCGCCATGGGCACGCTTGGACCGCTCAGCGAAGTGACGTTGCGCACTTTTCCGCGCAGCGAACGGGCGATCACGCTGATTGTGCGCGACATCGCGCCCGACCACGGCCTGGCCCTGATCCGCCACATCTGGATGAGCCCGTTGGGCGCGACGGGTCTCGCATTCATTCCGGCCTGCGTCGCCGACAGCTTCGACGAGCTTGACGGCATCGGTGCCGGCGCGGCGCTGATGCGCTTCGAAGGCGCTGGCTCCGTGCTTGCCGAAAAGCGCTCCGCCCTGCGCGCTCCGCTGGCCGGACGCGAGGCCTTCGAGTTCGCGCAGGGAGATAGCGTCTTCGCACGCATCGGCGCGGGCGCGGCCTTCATCGGCCGCGATGTCGATGTCTGGCGGCTGGCGGTGGCGCCGGCCCGCGCGGCGGCGACGGCGCAGGCACTTGCCGGCGCGCTCTGGTATGCCGATTGGGCGGGCGGGCTGTTCTGGCTCGGCATGTCCCAAACCGACAAGGCGGCGGCCGCACGCCTGCGCCACATCGCCTGGCGTGCCGACGGCCATGCCACGCTCTTGCGCGCGAGCGCGCAGGTCCGCGCACAAATCGATGTGTTTCCGCCGCAGTCGCACGAGCAGCTTGAGCTGAGCCGTGCGGTGAAGTCCGCCTTCGATCCAGACGGCCTGTTCAATCCCGGCCGCATGTTCGAGGGGCTGTGATGCGCACGCATTTCAGCGCCGGACAACTGCACCGAGCCGGCGCTCGCCGAGGTCGAGACCAATCTGCGCGCCTGCGTCCATTGCGGCATCTGCACGGCGACGTGCCCGACCTATGTGCTGCTGGGCGACGAGCGCGATTCCCCGCGCGGCCGCATCGTCATGATGCAGCGCATGCTGGAGGAGGGCGGGGCGCCCGCGCCCGAGACCGTCTTTCATCTCGACCGCTGTCTGTCCTGTCTCGGCTGCCGCACCGCCTGTCCGTCGGGCGTCGATTACCAGCGCCTGATCGACACCGCGCGCGCCCATATCGCACGCCATTACCGCCGGCCGCGGGCGCGAGCGTCTGCTGCGCCGCTTTATCGCCGAAGTGCTGACGGACCCCGCGCTGCGTCCGCCGCGGCTTCGCGCTGGCGCGGATGTTCGCGCCGGTGGCGAAGCGTCTGCCGGGGCGGCTGGGGGCGCTCGCCAGGAAGGGCGCCCGTGCGCTGTCCCAAGCCTGCGGCTCTGCCCGAGCCCGATCCGGCGCTCAGGCGCGTGGCGCTGATGCCGGGCTGCGTGCAGGCGGCGATGTCGCCCGGGATCGACGCCGCCGCCGCGCGCACGCTTGCGCGGCGCGGCACTGGCGCTTGTGCCGCTTGCCGGCGCCGGCTGTTGCGGGGCGCTGGCCCATCATCTGGGCCAGACGGACGCCGCGAAGGCCTGGGCCCGGCAGGCGATCGCCGCCTTCGAAGCCGCCGGCGGCGCCGCCGCCTTCGAGGCGGTGCTGATCACCGCGACCGGCTGCAGCGCCCATCTGGACGATGTCGCCCATCTTCTGGCGGACGAGCCGGAATGGTCGGCCCGCGCCGCCGCCTTCGCCGCCAAGGTCAGGGATTTTTCGCGAATTGCTGGAACCACGCGCCGCCATCCCGCCGTGGCGGCTCAGCCTCGCCCTCCACCGTCCCTGTTCGCTGCAGCACGGGTTGCGCCTGACGGACGGCGGCGCCGCCGCGCTTGGCGCCGCAGGCCACCAGGTGTCCGAGATCGGCGAAGGCCATCTGTGCTGCGGTTCTGCCGGCAGCTATTCGCTGCTCCAGCCCGAGCTCGCGGCAAGCCTGCGCGGGCGCAAGCTCGGACACATCGCCGCGCTGGGGCCCGACGCGGTCGTCAGCACCAATATCGGTTGCCTCGACCATCTTTCCGGCCCGGACGCGCCGCCGCTCGTCCATCTCGCCGAATTGATCGACTGGTCCGAAGGCGGGCCTGTGCCTGCGGCGCTTGAGCGGACTGGCGGACGTGGCTGAGCCACGTTACGATAACGTCATGCGTCTGGCTTTTGCGCTTGTGTGCCTTCTTGTGTTCGGTGGTGCCGTCGCGGCCCAGGCCGCAGTTCCGGATGCAGCCCCGGGTGCGACTGCGTCCACCACTCCGGCCTATGCCGGGGCCGACGTGCCCACGGCCAGGAAGGAGCTCGACAAGCTGTTCTCCCAACTGGCGATGGCGGCCTCGTCCGACGAGGCCAAGCCCGTCGAGACCCAGATCCTCAACGTCTTCCTGCAGTCGGGCAGCCCCAGCGTCGATCTGTTGATGGACCACGCCGCCAAGGCGCTCGATGCCGGCGACATCGCCACCGCCCGGCAGCTGTTCGAATCGATCACGGCGATCGCGCCCGATTTCGCCGAGGGCTGGCATCAGCGCGCCCGTGTCGAGCAGGTCGCCGGCAACGATCAGGCCGCGATGCTGAGCCTGCAGAAAGCGGTGATGCTCAACCCGCATGAATTCCAGGCCTTCGCCGAGCTGGGCAGCATGCTCGAGGATTACGGCGACAAGTCCGGTGCGCTGTCGATGTTCAGGAAGGCGCTGGCGCTCGATCCCACGCTCGACGAGGTCGCCCGCCATGTGCGCGAGCTCACGCGGGCAGTCGAAGGCCAACGGATCTAGCCGCTCTCAGCGTCCGCCGATGAAGGCCACGCGCAGCAGGTTGGTGGCGCCGGGCGTACCCAGCGGCACGCCCGCGGTGATGACGATGCGCTCGCCCGGCTTGGCGAAGCCCTGCTCATAGGCGATTTCGGCGGCGCGCTCGGCCACGTCGTCGAGATCGTGGGCGTCCTCGGTATTCACGCAGTGAAGCCCCCAGGCCAGGCAGAGCCGCCGCGCCGTGTCGATGCTCGGCGTGAGCGCCAGGATGGGCGCCTCGGGGCGTTCGCGCGCGGCGCGCAGCCCCGTCGAGCCCGATTTCGTCCAGCAGACGATGGCGCGGGCGTGGATCGTGTGCGTGACCTGATGGACGGCGGCGAGGATCGCGTCGGGCGAGGTCTCGTTCGGGACGGCCCGCGCTGGGCATCGAGGATCGACTGGTATAGCGGATCGCTCTCCACGGCATTGGCGATCTTGTCCATCATCGTGACGGCTTCGACCGGATAGGCGCCCGCGGCCGTCTCCGCCGACAGCATCACCGCGTCGGCGCCTTCGAACACCGCGGTGGCCACGTCGGAGACCTCGGCCCGCGTCGGCCCCGGCGCCTTGATCATCGATTCCAGCATTTGCGTGGCCACCACCACCGGCTTGCCGAGCGCGCCGGCCCATGCGCGTCATCTCCTTTTGCCGGCCCGGCACGGTTTCGAGCGGAAGCTCCACGCCGAGGTCGCCGCGCGCCACCATCAGCGCGTCGGCAAGCTCGAGGATTTCGTCGAGGCGTTCGAGCGCCTTGGGCTTTTCGATCTTGGCCATCACCGCGGCGCGCCCCGCGCACCAGCTTCTTCAGTTCGGCCACATCGTCGGGCCGCTGCACGAAGGAGAGCGCGATCCAGTCCACGCCCAGCGCCAGTGCCGCGGCCAGGTCGCTGCGGTCCTTGTCCGTCATCGCCGAGAACCGGCAGCAGCGTGTCGGGCAGGTTGACGCCCTTCCTGTCGTTCAAGACGCCGCCCACCTCGACGAAGGCTTCGGCGGAATCGGGCTTGGAGGCGAAAGTGCGAAGCCGGATCTTGCCGTCGTCGATCAGAAGCGTGTGCTTCTGTTTCAATGCCGCGAACACTTCGGCATGGGGGATCGGCAGCACCTTGGGATCCTCGCTTGCGGGCGCGCAAACCAGCTTCAGCCGCTCGCCGTCGGTAAGCGTGATCCGGCCGCCCGGCAGCGTGCCCAGCCTGATCTTGGGGCCCTGCAGGTCGACCAGAATGCCGATCGGTCTGCCTTTTTCCTGCTCCAGCGCACGCACGCGGCCGTGCAGGACTGCGAGCTCGTCGTGGCTCGGTGTGGCTCATATTGATGCGGAAGACGTCGGCGCCGGCCTCGAACATCGCCCTGAGCGTGGCGGGTTCGGAGGAGGAGGGCCCCAATGTGGCCAGAATCTTGGTCTTGCGAGTGCGGCGCATGGTTCAATCCGAAAGGGTTTGCGTGTAGTCGGTTTTCTGTCCCGTATCCACCTCGAAGAAGCCCTTGCGCTCGAAGCCGCGCGCCGCGCAGTCGCGCCGGCCGGCGATCTTGAAGCGGCCGGCGGTGCTGACGCAGAAATCGCGGCCGCCGTCCCAGCTGCCCGGGCCGCCGTCGGTCGCGTAGAGATAGTAGTAGCGCGCCTTGAGCGGCGCCGAAATGGCGCTCGAGCACTGGTGGCTGTCGAGCGACCACCAGCCTTCGCTCACCCAGCGCGTGCCGTCGAAGCTGCCAAGCGCGAATTTGGCGGGGGCGGCGGTCTTGTTGCAGATTGTCAGACCGGCATGCGCGGGCGCAGCCAGCAGAAGGAGCGCGAAGACGGCGAAGAATCGGTCGCATCGATGCTATGACGTGTCGCTTATGGTCCCATCCGTGTCAACGCGCGGAGCGTGCAAGGTGGTGAGTCGGGGTTCCGTGGACGAGACGCCGTTCGAATCCGTGCCGGCCTCGGCGTCGGGCGGCGGCATCGTCTTCGTCTGCGACCATGCCTCCAACGCCTTGCCTGCGGGTTATGGCACGCTGGGCCTCGACAGGGCCGAGTTTTCAGCCCACATCGCGTACGACATCGGCGCCGCCGCGGCCACCAGGGCGCTGGCGGCGGCTTACGGGGCGCCGGCGATCCTGGGGCGCTATTCGCGGCTCCTGATCGATCTCAATCGCGGCGCCGACGATCCCACGCTGGTCATGAAATTGTCGGACGGGCGCATCGTTCCGGGAAACCGCGACGCCGGCCCCGAAGAAATCGCCTCGCGCCTCGAAAGGTTCCACCGCCCCTATCATGGCGCCATCGAGGCGGCGATCGCGCAGTTTCGTGCGCGCGGCATCGTTCCGGTGCTGATCTCGATGCACAGTTTCACGCCGGCCTGGAAGGGCCGGCCGCGGCCCTGGCAGCTGGGCGTGCTGTGGGATCGCGACGGCCGCCTTGCCCGCCCGCTGATGGATGCCCTCGCCGCGGGCCGGTTTCGCCGTCGGCGACAACGAGCCCTATACCGGCGCGCTCGAGAACGATTGCATGTACAGCCACGGCACCATGAACGGGTTGCCGCATGCGCTGATCGAGATGCGCCAGGATCTGGTGGCGACGCCTGCGGCCGCCACGGCTTTCGCGCTTCGCCTCAAGCCTGCTATCGATGCGGCGCTGGCGGCGATGGGGGCGCCTCAGATCCGTTTCTCGCGGCCGCTCGCTGCGCCCAAAGGAGCACACGCCATGGACGAGAGCACCCGTACCGAGCTCGAAGCCGCCGTGTTTCGGCGGCTGGTCGCGCATCTGCGCGCACGCACCGACGTCCAGAACATCGACATGATGACCCTGGCCGGTTTCTGCCGCAATTGCCTGGGCGACTGGTATCGCGAGGCCGCCGCCGACAAGGGCATCGCGCTGGAAAAGGACGAGGCGCGCGGCCTCGTCTATGGCATGACGCCGGCCGAATGGAAGACGCGTTACCAGAAAGACGCCACGCCCGCGCAGCAGAAGGCCTTCGAGCAGTCCCAGAAACCGGCCTTGGGCAGCGCAGCGCCAGGCCATGAAAAATAACTCACAGCTAGAACGGCCCGCCCGCATTGCGTGAGGCGGCTTCGGTCCCTTAAGTGTCGGGACCAAAGTCGATGGGGTGCATCATGAACAAGCCCGCCTTTGCCGCGCATCAACTGCGCAGCCTGGTCGAGCGCATCGAGCGGTTGGAAGAAGAAAAATCCGCGCTCGCCGCCGACATCCGCGAAGTCTATTCGGAAGCCAAGGGCCAGGGTTTCGACGGCAAGATCATGCGTCAGGTGGTGCGCATCCGCAAACTCGACACCGCCGAGCGCCAGGAGCAGGAAGCGATCCTCGATCTCTATCTGTCGGCGCTGGGAATGCGCGAGCGAGCCTAGCCGGCGCTGGCCCGCAGGGCGTCGTCGTCGGCGTCGTGCTCGCCGCCGTTCTCGGAAGCGACCTGCTCGAGCCCGAAATCCTTGAGCTTGCGATAGAGCGTGGAGCGGCCGATGCCGAGCCGGCGCGCCACTTCCGACATGTGACCGTCATAGCGCGCGATGGCCATGCGGATCATTTCCGATTCCATCTCTTCGAGCTTGCGCATGTGACCGGCCTGACCGAGCGCCGAGAAGCTGTAAGGCGTCGATTGCGCGCTCGCATAGGCTTGCGTTTCGGGCTCGCCTGCCGCGCGTTCGGAATGGACCGGCGCACGTGCGCTGGCCACCGGCCTGCGGGTTGCCGCTTCGACGCCCAAGGCGGCGGCGATCTGCGGAAAGTCGCAGGTGTCGAGCACCTCGCCGTCGCACAGAACCACGGCACGGAAAATCGTGTTCTCGAGCTGGCGCACATTGCCGGGCCAGTTGAAGGCTTCGATCAGGTCCTGCGCCTCCGGCGTGAGCGTGCTGACGGGCTTGTTCTCTTCGGCCGAGAAGCGGGAGATGAAGTGCTGCGCCAGCGCCAGGATGTCGGCTTTGCGCTCCTTAAGCGACGGCACGAAGATCGGGAAGACGTTGAGGCGGTAATAGAGGTCCTCGCGGAAGCTGCCATCGCGCGTCATGTCGGCAAGGTCGCGATTGGTGGCCGAGATGATGCGCACATCGACCTTGACCGGGCGCTTGCTGCCGACGGGATCGGCTTCGCCTTCCTGCAGCACGCGCAGGAGTTTCACCTGCATGTCGATGCGAAGCTCGCCGATCTCGTCGAGGAACAGCGTGCCACCGTCGGCTTCCTGGAACTTGCCCAGATGTTTGTCGGTGGCGCCGGTGAAGGAGCCGCGCTCGTGACCGAACAGAATCGATTCGACGAGGTTCTCGGGGATGGCGCCGCAATTGACGGTCACGAAGGGCTTGCCCGCGCGTTCGGAAGAACCCTGAATGGCGCGCGCGATCAGTTCCTTGCCGACGCCGCTTTCGCCTTCGATCAGAATCGGGATGTTGGATTGCGCCGCGCGCTGGCCGAGCCGGATGACCTGGCGCATTTCGGCGCTCTTGCCGATCAGGTCCTCGAAGGCGAGGCGGTTCTCGCTTTTCTTCTTCAGGCGCGTGACTTCGCCCGACAGCGTGCCGATCTTGAGCGCGTTGCGAATCGAGACCGTGATGCGTTCGGGGCTGGCCGGCTTGACGAGGAAATCGGAAGCGCCCGCGCGCATCGCCTCGACCGCGGAATCGATGCCGCCCTTGGCGGTCAGGACGATCACCGGCAATTCGGGATGCACCGTGCGCAGTTTGGCAAGAACGGTAAGCCCGTCCATGTCGGGCATGACGAGGTCGAGCAGCATCAATTGAATCTGTTCGCCGCGCGGCCCGTTCACGAGATCGAGCGCGGGCTGGCCGCCCGGTGCGGTGACGACATGCATGCCGGCCCGGCTGATCGCCGCTTCCAGCAGCCTGCGCTGCACAGGATCGTCGTCGACAATGAGAATGGTTTGCGCCATACGCGCCCTGTCCTTTGTGAGGGCCTATGCTCGCGCAAAACCGGTAAAGGCCCGCTTAAGATATCCCGCAACGCGACGTGCCATTGCGGGGCAGGCGGGCCGGGGCAGGCGGGCCGGGGCAGGCGGGCCGGGGCAAGGCGGGCCGGGGAGGCGGGCCGGGGCAGGCGGGAATTCGGCGGTCGCAGGCCCCGCGCGAAAATCCAGGATTTCTGCTAGCCAAGAACCATGAACGAGGATGACCGCGAGGACGGGCTGGGCCGCCGGCTGACCAGGTTTGCCAGGGTTTCCGCAGGGCTCTCGGGCGTGGCTGCCCGCGGGGCGGGACGGGCGCTTGCGGGCGGGCGCACCTTCTCGGCCGCCAATGCCGCCGATCTGACGCGCGTGCTCGGAACGTTGCGCGGGCCGGTGATGAAGGTGGCGCAATTCGTCGCCACCGTGCCCGGCATTCTGCCGCCCGAAGTGGCCGCCCCGCTGCTCACGCTCCAAACCAGCGCCCCCGCCATGGGCGCGGGCTTTGTGCGCCGCCGCATGGCGGCCGAGCTGGGCGCGGGTTGGGAAAAGAAGTTCAAGCATTTCGAGCGCGAGGCCGCTGCCGCCGCCTCGCTCGGCCAGGTCCATCGCGCCGTGGCCAAGGACGGAAGCCTGCTCGCCTGCAAGCTGCAATATCCCGACATGGGCGCGGCGGTGGAATCCGATATCCGCCAGTTCAAGGCCGCGCTGGCGCTGCAGCGCGGCTTCGGCGGCACCATCGACACCAGCGAGATCGGCGCAGAAGTCGCCGCCCGTCTTGCCGAAGAGCTCGATTACGTGCGCGAGGCCGCCCATATGCGGCTCTATGCGCTGATGCTGGAGAGCCGCGCCGATATCGCCGTGCCGCTGCCGGTGCCGGAGCTTTCGACCAAGCGGTTGTTGACCATGAGCTGGCTCGAAGGAAAGCCGGTGCTCGACCATGTGGATGCCGCCCTCAAGCTCCGCAACCAGGCCGCGACCGCTCTGTTCAAGGCATGGTGGCGGCCGTTTGCGCGCTACGGCGTCATCCATGGCGATCCCCATCTGGGCAATTACACCGTGCGCGCGGACGGCGGCATCAACCTGCTCGATTATGGCTGCGTGCGCACCTTCACGCCGGATTTCGTCGGCGGCGTGATCGGGCTCTATCGCGCGCTCAAAACGCACGACGACAAGATGGCGGCGGCCGCCTATCGCGCATGGGGCTTCAGGAAGGTGACGCCGGAGCTTGTGGGCGTTCTCAACATGTGGGCACGCTTCATCTTCACGCCGCTGCTCGACGACCGCGTGCGGGTAGTCGATGACGGCGTGCCGGCCGCCGAATATGGGCTGAGACAAGCCAACGACGTGTTCGTCAAGCTGAAGGAGCTGGGCGGCATCCGCCCGCCGCGCGAATTCGTGTTCATGGACCGCGCCGCCATCGGCCTTGGCGGGGCGCTGATCCGGCTGGGCGCGCGGCTCAATTTCCATCGCCTGTTCGAGGAGGAGATCGCCGATTTCGATATCGCTGAATTGGCCAAGCGCCAGCGCGCGGCGTTCAAGCAGACCGGCGTGCCGATGCCGGAGGGCGCATGAGCGGAATCGGCGTGCAATATGTGGCGCTGGCGGCGGATGCCCGCCGCAGCGGCTGCGAAGTTTATGCGCGGCTGGCCGAAGGCATTGCCGGCGACGGCGATCTGAAATCCATCGCCCAGCTCGCCAGGAAGGGCCAGCCGCACGCCAACATGCTGCTGGCCGCGGTGCATTTCCTGCTGCTGCGCGGCGCCGCGCATCCGCTCGGGGACTATTATGCGAGCCTGGGCGGCACCGCGAAGCCCGGCGATGCCGATCCGTTTCCCCTCTTCGTCGATTTCGTGGCCCGCCATCGCGCCGAGATCGAGAGGCTGGTCTGCTCGCGCGTCACCAACACCAACGAGGTCGGCCGCTCGGTCTGGCTCCAGGCCGGTTTCCGCGCGCTGGCGCAGGACGCGCAAGAGCCGTTCCATGTGATCGAGATCGGTCCCAGCGCCGGCCTCAACATGGTGTGGGACAGCTATGGCGTGCGCTTCCTGCGCGATGGCTCGGCGGCCGCCGAACTCGCCCCCGGCTCGGCGCTCGTGATCGAGGCCGAATTGCGTGGGGCCGCAATGCCGCCGCTCGGCCCCGCGCCCGAACTGGGCCGCCGCATCGGGCTCGAACTCAATCCGGTCGACCTCGAAGATGCCGGCGACCGCGACTGGCTGCGGGCGCTGGTGTGGCCGGACCACAAGGCCCGCCTTTCCCGGCTCGATCACGCCATCGCGCTGGCGCGCGCGGCCGGCCCGCCGGATATCCGCCGCGGCGACGCGGTGGAGCTGCTGGCCCAGGCCTTGGCCGATCTGCCGCGGGACGGCACGGTCTGCGTCTATCACACCATCGCGCTCTATCAGTTTGCCCGGCCGATGAAGGCGGCACTCGACGACATCCTGACGGTGGCGGGACTGAGACGGCCGGTGTGGCGGCTGGCCTGCGAATACGACGACGGCCATTACCCGCTCACGCTCGCCCAATATCGCGACGGCACCCGGCATACCCGCAGGCTGGCACTGTGCCAGTCGCACGGCGGCTGGCTGGAATGGCTGGCCTGACGGAACGCTTCGGCAACCCCGGCGGTGGGCGCGCTGAATCCGCACCAGAATCATGGGCGAATCAGGCAAGCTCCGGTTGCCGGGCGGGCTTGCTTTGCTATAGTCCGCACCGCTTGCAAATCTATCTGCTTTTCAAGGAACAGACATGAGTACAGCGGAGCACGGTGCCGGCCACGCTCACGGCGCCGAACATACCCCCGCCAGCGCGGCGGACATGCGCGAACATCTGGATACCTGGCATGGCTTCATGAAGTTCGTGAAGTGGGGCATCATCGGCAACATTCTCATCCTCGTTTTCCTGGCGATCTTCCGCACCCATCAGTGACGCCACAGCTGCTGGGGGGCGGCCCATGAAACTCGCGGTTCTCAAGGAACGCCGGCCCGGCGAAAGGCGCGTTGCGGCATCGCCGGACACGGTCAAGAAGCTGAAGGGCCTCGGCCTCGAGATCCTGGTCGAGGCCGGCGCGGGCGCGGGCGCCCGCTTCTCCGATTCCGATTTCGAAGCCGCCGGCGCGGTGGTGACACCCGACGCCGGGCAGATGCTCGCCGAGGCCGACATCGTGCTGGCCGTGCGCGGACCCGGCGAGGCCGAAATCGCGAAGATGAAGAAGGGCGCGGTGCTCGCCTGTCTTCTCGCTCCGCACACCGAAAAAGACACGATCGCGAAGCTGGCGGGCCAGGGCGTGGCCGCCTTCGCGATGGAGTTCATCCCGCGCATCTCCCGCGCCCAGGCGATGGACGTGCTGTCGAGCCAGGCCAATCTCGCCGGCTACAAGGCGGTGATCGACGCCGCCGCCACCTTCGGCCGCGCCATGCCGATGATGATGACGGCGGCCGGCACCATCGCGCCGGCGCGCGTCTTCATCATGGGGGTCGGTGTTGCCGGGCTTCAGGCCATCGCCACCGCGCGGCGTCTGGGCGCCATCGTTTCGGCCACCGACGTGCGCCCCGCCACCAAGGAACAGGTCGAATCGCTGGGCGCCACCTTCGTGGCCGTGATCGACGAGGAGTTCAAGCAGGCCGAAACCGCCGCCGGCTATGCCAAGCCGATGAGCGCCGAATATCAGGCCAAGCAGGCAGAGCTGATCGCCGAGACCATCAAGAAGCAGGACATCGTCATCACCACCGCCCTGATCCCGGGCCGCAAGGCGCCGGTGCTGGTCACCGAGGCGATGGTCAAGACGATGAAGCCGGGCTCGATCATCGTCGATCTGGCGGCCGAGCAGGGCGGCAACTGCCCGCTGACGAAGGCGGACGAGGTGGTCGAGGTCCACGGCGTCATCATCATGGGCCACACTGACCTGCCGTCGCGGCTGGCGATCGACACCTCCAGCCTCTACGCCCGCAACCTGTTCAATTTCGTGGCTCTCATCGTCGACAAGAAGACGGGCGCGCTCGCGCTCGACTGGGACGACGACATCGTCAAGGGCGCCGGGCTCACCCGCGACGGCGAGATCGTCCATCCGGCGGTGAAGTCATGAGAGCCCTCCTGCTCGCGGCCGCGATCAGCGCGCTTGCCTTGGCGCCGGCCGCGCATGCTGCCGGATGCCTCAAGGACGGCGAGCCGGTCACTGGAAAGTTCGCCTGGGCGTCGAGCACGCATCCGAACGGCACTGCGATCCATGTGCCCTTCGTTATTCTGGCGAAGTCGGTCTGCGTGAAGGATGAGTTCGGCGAGGCCACGGGCACGCGCATGCAGGTCGTGCTGAAGGACACCGATGCCATCAAGGCCTACCGGGAGGGCAGCATGCTGACGATCGAGGGCAAGTACGGCCCACCCGAAACCGCCTGGCATATTGGCGAGATCATGGCGTTCGACGCCGAGATCATCGGCTCCAAATAGGATGCAGCCATGGAATTGATCGATCCCTTCGTGTTCCGCTTCTCGATCTTCGTGCTGGCGATCTTCGTCGGCTATTTCGTGGTCTGGGCGGTGACGCCTGCGCTGCACACCCCGCTGATGAGCGTGACCAATGCGATCTCGTCGGTGATCGTGGTGGGCGCCCTGATCGCGGTCGCGGTCGCCACCGTCGGCGCGCAGGCCTGGACTTCCAAACTCCTCGGCTTCTTCGCGCTGATCCTGGCATCCGTGAACATCTTCGGTGGCTTTCTCGTCACTCAGCGCATGCTCGCCATGTACAAGAAGAAAGAAAAGTAAGCGATGAAAGCGGACATCGCCGCCCTTCTCTACCTCGTTTCCGGGGTCCTGTTCATCCTGGCGCTGCGCGGGCTGTCTTCGCCGGTCTCGTCCCGCGCCGGCAACCGCAACGGCATGATCGGCATGGCCATCGCCATCGCCACCACGCTGTGGGTGGCGGGCGTCACCGATCCGCTCACCTGGGGCATGATCGTGGCCGGCATCGCCATCGGCGGCATCATCGGCGCGGTGATCGCGCGGCGCATCTCCATGACGGCCATGCCGCAGCTCGTTGCCGCCTTCCATTCGCTGGTCGGTCTGGCCGCCGTGGTGGTTGCCGCTGCCGCCTTCTATTCGCCTGCGGCTTTCGGCATCGGCGCCGAAGGCGCGATCCGGATGCAGAGCCTGATCGAGATGTCGCTCGGCGTCGCCATCGGCGCCATCACCTTCGCCGGCTCGATCATTGCCTTCGCCAAGCTCAACGGCAACATGAGCGGCGCCCCGATTCTTTTGCCGGCGCGCCACGCGCTGAATATCCTGATCGCGCTCGGCATCGTCGGATTGATCGTTTTCTTCGCGATGCACCAGCCGGCGTGGGCGTTCTGGGCCATCGCGGTTTTGTCCTTCGTCTTCGGCATCACCCTCATCATCCCCATCGGCGGCGCGGACATGCCGGTGGTGATCTCGATGCTGAACTCCTATTCGGGCTGGGCGGCGGCGGCGATGGGCTTCACGCTGGAGAACACAGCCCTCATCATCACCGGCGCGCTGGTGGGCTCCTCGGGCGCGATCCTCAGCTACATCATGTGCGCGGGCATGAACCGCAGCTTCGTGTCGGTCATCATCGGCGGCTTCGGCGGCGAGGTCGCGGCCGGCGGCGCCGCAGCCGAGAGGCGCCCCGTCAAGCAGGGCTCGGCCGAGGACGCCGCCTTCATCATGAAGAACGCCGGCTCCGTCATCATCGTGCCGGGCTACGGCATGGCGGTGGCGCAGGCCCAGCACGCCGTGCGCGAGATGGCCGACGCGCTCAAGAAGGAGGGCGTCAAGGTTTCCTATGCCATTCATCCGGTGGCCGGCCGCATGCCCGGCCACATGAACGTGCTCTTGGCCGAAGCCAATGTGCCTTACGACGAGGTGTTCGAGCTCGAGGACATCAATTCGGCCTTCGCCCAGACCGACGTCGCCTATGTCATCGGCGCCAACGACGTCACCAATCCTGCCGCCAAATCCGATCCGCAATCGCCGATCTTCGGCATGCCGATCCTCGACGTCGAGAAGGCCAAGACCGTGCTCTTCGTCAAGCGCAGCCTCGCCTCCGGCTATGCCGGCATCGACAACGAGCTGTTCTTCCGCGACAACACCATGATGCTGTTCGGCGACGCCAAGAAGATGACCGAAGAGATCGTCAAGTCGCTGGATTGAATTTGTTCTGTCGCGCGTCCGGACGCAAAAGCGCTTTACACTTTGCTGGCCGTCGCTCCCTACTCGCGCTGCGGCATCCTGAGGATTGCATTCGCCAG
Source organism: uncultured Pseudomonadota bacterium (assembly GCA_963775165.1). Classification (GTDB taxonomy): domain Bacteria; phylum Pseudomonadota; class Alphaproteobacteria; order Micropepsales; family Micropepsaceae; genus Rhizomicrobium. The sequence goes on from CAVZHX010000010.1 coordinate 44,489, forward strand.
TTCGGCCAAAATGCGCACCACCATCAGCGCGATGGCGCCCATCACCAGCGCGCGCACGATCATGAGCGTGCCGAACAGCACCGGCGCGCGCCGGGCCATCGCATAGGCGCCGCGCCCGCGAATGCCGCGACGGCCGCGGAAGCCCCGTCGTGCAAAGCGCGATGGGCGATTGGCGACCCGGCCGGCCTGCGCCGCCGGGGCTGCGGTCTGGGCATTGTTGGGGGCCGGCGCGGCCCGATCGGCCGCAGGCGCCGCCGCCACCGCCCGCGGGCCGGGATGCGCCGCCATGATGGCGATGCCGCGGCCCACGCCGAAAATCACGCCCAGCGCGATCAGGATGAGCGCCAGGACGTAGAGAATCCTGATCAGACGCGGCGCGATCGATTTGTCGAGATTGAAGATATCGCTGGTCGCCATCGGCTTCTCCCTTCGGGCGCGTCGGGTGCACGCCTCGGTGCGGAAACTACACCCGAACGGCTTGCCAAATATGTCCGATTTGCAAGGCTCCTGGGGGCTTGGCGCGGGGCTTTCGCCCCTCTAATGTGCGCGGCCGAATAATCTGTGCCGGACAAGGGTTTGCGAAGCCTCGGCGATCCCGGCCGGCATGAGAGGAGAGCCTGATGGCGGATATGAATGGCCTGATCCGGAATCCCCTGATTCTCGGCGGGGCGGCCGTGCTGGTGATCGCCGCCGCGGTCGGCGGCTATTTCCTGGGTACGAGCCACTCGACTGCGCCCCAGGCCACGGCCACCGCCGCCGCCGGCACGACGGCCTCCGCCGCCCCGGTCGCGACCGACGTCTGCGGCGCCACGCTGGCGCTGGTGCAGGCCTACGGCATCACCACGTCGGCCTCCACGCTCGTCTCCAACGATGCCACCAAGACCGGCACCGGCAACAGCGTGAACTGCTCGGTCAAGGACGGCGCCACCACCTATACGGTCACCGTCGAGCAGGTCTGCAGCGACATGACCAAGTCCGCTTGCCTGCAGATCGACAAGGTCGCCGATTCGACCGGCGCCACAGATTTCCAGCGCACGCAGTTCCTCGAACCCACGCCCTAGCTTTGCGCGGCCGGACCCGGCGGCTATGCTCGGGCCATGGCGCCGACCGATCATGCCGGGCACGACCACGGGGTGTGGACGCACGATCACGTCTTCCTCGCCCGCGGTCATGAGCGCGCAGAGCGCCGCGCCCGCGCTGCCGCCTTGCTCACCGCCGTCTTCATGGTGGTCGAGATCGCGGCCGGCGTCCTCTTCGGCTCGATGGCGCTTCTGGCCGACGGCATCCACATGGCCACGCATGTGGGCGCGCTCGGGCTCGCCGCCGGCGCCTATTGGCTGGCCCGCCGCCACGCCGGCAATGCGCGCTTCACCTTCGGCTCGGGCAAGTTCGGCGATCTGGCCGCCTTCGCCAGCGCCATCGCGCTGGGCATCGCGGGCCTTGCCGTGGCCGGCGAGTCGATCGGCCGCCTGATCTCGCCGGTCGCCGTCAATTACCGCGACGCGCTGGCGATCGCCGCCGTCGGCCTCTGCGTCAACATCGCCTGCGCGTGGATCCTGAAGGACGATCATCACCACGGCCACGACCACGACCACGACCACGACCACGGCCACGGCCACGGCCACCGCGATCTCAACATGCGCGCGGCCTACGCCCATGTGATGGCGGATGCGGCGACCTCGGTCCTGGCGATGATCGCGCTGGGCTCCGGCCTTTTCTTCGGTATCCACTGGCTCGATCCGCTGGTGGGCATTGTCGGCGCCGGGGTGATCGGCTCGTGGGCGCTGGGGCTGGTGCGCGCCTCCGGCCTGGTGCTGCTCGACGCCGAGGACGATCCGAAACTGGCCGGGGACATCCGCCAGATGATCGAGAGCGAGCTCGGCGCCCGCGTCGCCGATCTGCATCTGTGGCGGCTGGGGCCGGGCCACCAGGGCCTGATCGTCTCGCTGGTGAGCCCGACCGAGGTCACCGCCGAGGCGGTGAAGAGCGGCTTGCGCAACCGCTTTCCCGCGCTCAGCCATGTGACGATCGAGATCGCAATCTGCGCCGAATGCGCGGCGTAAAACTCAGTTCTCCGACGCGATGAAATCGAGCGCCTGGCGGGCGGTGCGCAATCCGTGATGGCGTTTCATGGGCGTATTCAGATAGCGGTTGACGCCCGCGCACATCGTTTGCGCCCATGGCGCGTCGGGATGCGCGCGCAATTCTTTCGCCACGGTGGCTGGATCGACCGGTCATATGGGGAATGTCGGATGAAGTGGGGCGTATTTATGGCGCGCAAGGGTGCCGTCCCTAAAGACCGCGTCCTAAGCGCTATGACAGCAAAGGACTTCGGCACCTATCTGTCGGAGCGTCGCCACCGTGCCTCAGCTATATCTAAGCAAGTGGCACGGTACCTTGAATTTCTGGCACTGGTACTAGAACATGCGACCCGTCGCAGCACATGCATTTTGACGACCTGAAATTCTCATCTGTTTGCAAGTGCGAACCTTAAGCGGAGCTTTATAAAGAACTGGGGAGGCAGAGCATGTTGCTCAAAGACGTGGCGATGCAATTAAGAAGAAAGGATCTGCAAACTGCATTTCTTTTCTTTTTCTTGGTGCTGGGCCTTGCGGTGTCACCGAAGTCAGCGCAGGCCATGGACTGTTCAGTAAGCGCGTTCCAGAATCTCCATCTCCGCGATGAGACAGACTGGGTAAACAACACACCGGTGCACGGCAAAGGCGCGCAGGTGGTCATCACTTCGGCGACAATCGTTCCCGCGGCCAACGGCGTTCCCGAGTACTGTGATGTGGTCGGCACGATGTCGCCGACGATCACCTTCGAGGTCGCGCTCCCCACCACAACGTGGAACCACGATCTTGTCATGTCGGGGAATGGGGGAAAAGCCGGGACCCTTCCTAAAGGCGACCCATCAGCCACAGGGGGAGGAAGCATCCTGGGAGCACTGAAGCTGGGCTACGCGGCAACGGGCACGGATACCGGGCACAGCTCGGCCCAATATCCTGGTTCCACATTCGCGTACGCAGACTATCCAACGGCCGGTGCAAACCCGGATTGGTACAAAAAGCTGGTCGATTTTGCTTACCTCTCGGTGCATGAGACCATCGGCGTCGCAAAGAAAATGGTGACGGCGTACTATGGCGAGGGGCCGAAATTTACCTATTGGTTCGGCTGTTCTACGGGCGGGCGCCAGGGACTGATGGAGGCGCAACGCTATCCCACCGACTTCGATGGGATTTCCGTCGGCAGCGCTGTCGATTTATACATGGCGCAGCAGATGAGCGCCGCCGAGGATCTGGGCCCAGAATACGTCCCGGGTTGCGACACGCGAAACGAGTTTTGTGGTGGTCCGCAGTTGCCGCCTGCGAACATGGCCTATCTCGGCGGGGTCGTCTATGCCAAGTGCGATGGTATTGACGGGGTGGTAGACGGTCTTATCGACGATCCCCGCAAGTGTCAGATCGATGTTGAAAAAGACCTTGCGCATTGTCCGCAGGAAACTTACAGCCCCTATACCTCGCAGCCAACCGACTGCTTTACGAGTGCCCAGCGTACAGCGATCAAGCAGATATATGCGGGCGCGTTCAACTCCAAGGGCAAGCTCGTTTTACACGGGCTGCTACCAGGTGCGGAAGGCAATCGCGGAGGCTGGGATTTGTGGCTCGCAAGCGCGCATCTCAAATCGACGGCAGACTGGCGCGTCGTGGGAGACGCGTTCAACTATCTGATGTTCGACACCGCTCAGCCCTCATACGATCCGTTCACGGACTGGAACTGGGATACGAGCCCGGCTCTTACGGCGAACAGGGGCAAGCTTTTTGACGCCACCAACCCCGACCTGTCGCGTTTCTTCCAGCACGGCGGCAAACTCATCATGTACCACGGCTGGGCGGATGTGGTCTCAAACGCCGCCGTCAATTCGCTCGCGTACTATGAGAACGTGATGAAAGTCATTCCGCAAGCAAACACGTCGCTGGCCTTGTACATGATCCCCGGCATGGGGCATTGCGGGGGCGGCGCCAACGGCAGCTGCAACCAAATCGATTGGGTTACCCCGCTCGTCAATTGGGTTGAAAAGCGGATTCCGCCTGGTACCCTTCCGAGTGCGACTGCTGACGGGTCCAGAACAAGGCCGGCCTGTCGATATCCGGCCTTTGAAAAATACAAGGGCCAGGGTGACATTAACGATGCGAAGAATTTCGTGTGTGTGGCAGAGAAACGCGGATAGGACACTTCTTCCACAAACCGCACTCACGACACGAGCTGCCCGAACGCTGACGAAGACAGCGGAGGCGGCCACCGACCCAACGGTCGGTGGCCGTCTGCGTAAGTGTGCGAGCGCGACATCGCTATGGCATCGCATCGCCGCGTATCGTTGTCGGCAGGTACCTCGCCACGCCGGATGTCTCATTAAGGTGGGGCAGCGGGGCAGCCATTACGGCTTCGGCAGGATGCCGAAGACGGCGCTGCGCGACCGCTTTCCCGCGCTCAGCCATGTGACGATCGAGATCGCAATCTGCGACGAATGCGCGGCGTGAGGCCGTCACCTCACGGCGCGCGGCGCTCCTGCTGCCGCCGCCAGGCGAAATAGCGGCTCAGCGTCTCCATGCGGGCGCCGTCGTGAATGGCCGCCACGGCCGGCTGCGTGTTCAGGAGCAGCATGCGAGGGCTCGCATTCGTATAGTCCGGCCAGGCCGGCAGGCCCGCTGCGTTGGGATCGCCGGTCTTGGCGAAATTGGTCCAATAGCTGGATAGGAGACCGGCGAGCTGCCGATCGGCCTGCGTGTAGTCCAGGCCCGGCCGCGAACTCAGATCGTCGAAGACATACGGTATTTCCGAGCCGTGGGTTGCGCCGGTCGGTTCCCTGGCATTGGCCGGCGCGACATGGCGGGTGAATTCATAGACGAACACCTTGGACTTGCCGGTCTTGGCCTGCAGCGCCGCCCATGTGCGGCTGGGCCAGACGATGATTGCATTGCCGGTCAGGGCGGACGCGGATTTTTCCGCCTGGGCGTCGCTGTCCGCCGGATAGGCAGTCAGGATGTCCTTGGCATAGGGGCCGAACTTGGCGCGGACGTAGCGCCGGAACGCCGCCGCCGTTCGCGGATGGGGGAAGACCGCGCCTTCGTCGGAATTGGTGCCGATGAGGACCGGCGTGTCGTTCTGCCGTCCGGCTTCGTAGACGCCATAAACGCTGTCGGGCAGGGCATAGCCTTCGGCCACGGCCCAGAAATTGCCGCCGATCATGCCGGTGTCGTCGCCCGTGAAGCCGGCGCCTGGCGCATCGACGATTCTATCGGCCGAAAGCGCGCGGGCCTGGGCGAGCGTGTTCGCGCCGAGGGCCTTGAGGAATTTGCTGCCGATCGCTTCGGCGTGGGCGAGCGAGACGACGACCAGCCCGCCTTCCTCGGCGCGGCGTGGTGGGATCGTGGCCCCGCCGCTCTCGGAGATGGCGCGCGCGAACAGGCCCTTGGCCAGCGGCGAAGCGCCCAGCATGTTGACCGACATGCCGCCCGCCGATTCGCCGAAGATCGTCACCTGCATCGGATCGCCGCCAAAGCCGGCGATGTTCCGCTGCACCCATTCGAGTCCGGCGATCTGGTCGAGCAGGCCGTAATCGCCGGAGACGTGATGCGGCGATTCCGCCGACAGTTCCGGCGTTGCCAGGAAGCCGAGCGGGCCCACGCGATAGGCGACGCTGACGACGATGACGCCCTTCCTGGCGAGATCGAGGCCGTCATAGACGGGGTTCGACGTCCAGCCGATTTCGAAAGCGCCGCCATAGATCCACACCATCACGGGCAGCTTGGCGCCCGGCGCATGCGGCGGCACCCAGACGTTGAGGTAGAGGCAGTCCTCGCTCATCGCGGCCGGCGGCGCACGCCCGCGGACCGGCGCCTGCGCACAGGCCGGTCCGTAGCCCGTGGCGGTCTTGATGCCTTCCCAAGGCACCACCGGCTGCGGCGGCCTCCAGCGCAGCTCGCCCACCGGCGGCGCGGCAAAGGGGATGCCCTTGTAGACGGCGATGCCATCGACGGTCTCGCCTTGCACCAGCCCGCCATCGACGCGAACCGGCGCGGCTGCCGCGGCGGCACACGAAACAAGGAAGATGAGGGCGGCGTATGCCGCCGCGCACCGCAGAATGCCCATGCCTACGTCTTCCTGTGTGGGGCACCTTCGTTTTGGGTGCCGGTCGTTTGGCGGCAGCGTAGGTCCTGGACCCGGCGCCCCGCAACCTGGGATAGCCTGCGGCCCCAAACCAAAAAGGCCGCCCGGAACGGACGGCCTCAGGAAATTTGCAGGAAATCCCGGCTCAGTGGCGCGCCAGAAGCCCCTCGCGCTGCATGCGCTTGCGCTGCAGCTTGCGGTAGCGGCGGATGGCCTCGGCGCGCTCGCGGGCCCGCTTCTCGCTCGGCTTTTCGTAGTGGCCCCTCAGCTTCATCTCGCGGAAGATGCCTTCGCGCTGCATCTTCTTTTTCAGCGCCTTGAGCGCCTGGTCGATGTTGTTGTCGCGGACGATGATTTGCAAAAGGGAACTCCGTTTCGTAAGGCCGGGCTTGATAACAGAGGCGATTTGCCCTGTCCAGCAGGCCTTGCCGGGCCCCGCGCGAATGCCCATCTGAGAAATCTGGGCGCGGCGGCGGCCGCGGGCACCAACCCCCCTCCCCCGGGGGAGTCGCCCGAAAAGCGAATAACAATTAAAGGTTGAATGACAGGAGATTTTTGAAACAATGTTGCTGATCTTGATCGGCGCCCGCCAAGCCGCATAGTTCGCCCATGGCCATTCTCAAAATCGCCCGCATGGGCCATCCGGTGCTCGCCGAACAGGCCCGGCCGGTTCTCGACCCGGTCGCGCCAGAGATCCATGCGCTTGTCGCCGACATGATCGAGACCATGGAAGACGCCAATGGCGCCGGGCTGGCTGCTCCCCAGGTCCATGTGCCGCTCAGGGTGGTGGTATTCCAGGCTCCGGCCGAGCGCAGCGACCCAGGCCTGGACGAGGCCGAGGCCTTCGAGCGCACCGCCCCCCTGACGGTCCTGATCAACCCGGAATATCGAGGTGCTGGACGCCACCACCGAGGCCGGCTGGGAGGGCTGCCTGTCGGTGCCGGGCCTGCGCGGGCTGGTCGAACGCCCCGCCCACATCCGCTATCGCGGTTTCGATCTCAAGGGCAACGAGATCGTGCGCACGCGCGCGCGGCTTCCACGCCCGCGTGGTCCAGCACGAGCTCGATCATCTGGACGGCATCCTCTATCCCCAGCGCATGGACGATCTGTCGAAGCTGATCTTCGAAAGCGAAGCTCGCCACTGGATGAAACGGGAGGAGCCCGAGGAATGACCGCGCGCAAGGCCAACCCCAAGGCAAAGCGAAGCAAAGCCGCGCCCAAATCCGACGACGCCTTGAAGCAGGCGGTGCTGATGGCGGCGCTGCCGGAATTCCGTTCGACGGCTTCACCGATGCGGTGCTGGCGCGCGCCGCCGAAGAGGCCGGCGCCGACGAGGTCGCGCGCGCCCGTCTCTTTCCCCAGGGCGGGCTCAGTCTCGTCGCGGCCTTCTCCGCATGGGCCGATGGCGAAATGGAAGGGCGCCTCGAAAAGGCCGATTTGCCGTCGAAAAAGATTCGCGACCGCATCAAGACCGCGGTGCTCGCGCGTCTCGACGTTCTGCGTCCCCACAAGGATGCCGCCCGCCGCGCCGCCGCCTGGCTGACGCTGCCGCCGCATGCGGCGCTGGGCATGAAGCTGCTCTGCGCGCACGGTCGACAAGATGTGGCGGGCGGCCGGCGACACCTCGACCGATTTCAATTTCTACACCAAGCGCGCGATCCTGGCCGGCGTCTATTCGGCGACGCTGATGCGCTGGTTCACCGATGACAGCGAAGACGAAGGCGCCACGCGCGCCTTTCTCGACCGCCGCATCGACGAGGTGATGCGTTTCGAGAAAGCTCAAGGCCGATGTGAAGAAGCGGACGAAGGACTGGCCGTCGCTCGAGCGAAATTCTCGGCGCGTCAAGGCCTGGCGGTTTTCGGCGATAGACGCGTGATGTGGCCCATCTTGCGGCCGGGGCGGATTTCGCTCTTGCCGTAGAGATGCAGCGCCCCGCCCGATGCGGCGAGCTTTTGCCAGTCGGCCGCCTCCTCGCCGAGGACGTTTTCCATCACCGCGTCGGAATGGCGCGAGGCGTCGCCCAAGCGGCCAGCCCGCCACGCGCGGATGTGCTGCTCGAACTGGCTGACCGCGCAGGCCTCCAGCGTCCAGTGGCCGGAATTGTGGACGCGCGGCGCGATCTCGTTGACGAGCAGCGGGCCGTCCTTGGTCACGAACAGTTCGACCGCCAGCACGCCGACATAATCGAGCGCGTCGGCGATGCGCTTGGCGATGGCCTTGGCGGCGTCGGCCTGCGCCGGATCGAGCCGGCCCGGAACGATGGAACGCCTGAGGATGTGGTGCTCGTGGATGTTCTGCGGCGGATCGTAGGCGGCGAAGCTGCCGTCGGCGGCGCGCGCGCGCGATCACCGAGGCCTCGAAAGCGAAGTCGACGAAGCCCTCGATGATCGACGGCGCGCCGCCGAAGCGTTCGAAGGCCGCCGCCGCCTCGTCGGCCGTGCGCACGAGCGCCTGGCCCTTGCCGTCATAGCCGAGGCGCCGCGTCTTGAGCACCGCAGGTCCGCGATCCAGCCCCGCGAATCCGCGCCCGCGCCGCCTGCGCAGAGCCGGCATCGGCGAAGGGCGCGGTCGCAAGGCCGAGCCCGCGCACGAAGCTCTTTTCCGCGAGCCGGTCCTGCGCCACCGCGAGCACGCGCGCCCCGGATTGGTCGGCTTGTGCTCGGACAGGATCGCCGCCGCGTCCGCCGGCACGTTCTCGAACTCGTAGGTGACGGCGTCGCAAGCCGCGGCGAAGGCCTCGAGCGCGCCGCGATCATCGTAAGGCGCGTGCGTGCGGGCGTCGCAGACCTGGAATGCCGGCGCATCGGCGTCGTCGGCATAGATATGGGTCCTCAGCCCGAGCCGGGCCGCAGCCAAGGCCAGCATTCGGCCAAGCTGGCCGCCGCCGAGAATGCCGATGGTGCCGCCCGGCAGACACGGGCGCACGAGAACTGCTTGGGCGATGTCATTGGGCGTCTGCCGGGGTCTCGGCCACCGATTGGGTCTGCGCCGCCCGCCAGGCCTCGAGCCGCCGGCCAGCGCCTCATCGGACAGCGCCAGCACGGCGGCGGCATGGAGGCCGGCGTTCTTGGCGCCCGCTGCGCCGATGGCGAAGGTCGCCACCGGCACGCCGCCCGGCATCTGGACGATGGAGAGCAGGCTATCCATGCCCTTCAGCGCCTTGGTCTCGACCGGGACGCCCAGCACCGGCAGTGTCGTCATCGACGCGGCCATGCCCGGCAGATGGGCCGCGCCGCCGGCGCCGGCGATGATCAACTTGAGCCCCCGGTCCTTGGCGCCCTTGGCATAGGCATAGAGCCGGTCGGGCGTGCTGTGGGCCGAGACGATCCTGGTCTCATAGGAAATCCCCAGCGCATCGAGGATCTCGGCGGCCGGCTTGAGGGTCGGCCAGTCGGACTGGCTGCCCATGATGATCCCGATCTGGGGGCTGGTCATGCGTGCTTCGGCCTTCGCGGGCTGGCCGGGCAGGGCGCCCGGCGGGAAGCGGCGCATTATATGGGCCGTTCACGCCAAGGAAAGAGGCGGCCGGCCGGCTCAAGCCCCGCGGGGGCGTTAACCTTTGGTCAACGCCGTATACGAAGTCTTAATCAAGGTTTCCCAAAAATAACCATGCCCCATTCGGAACGGAGCCGGGCAGCCATGAAGATCGAGCGAACGGGCCGCGCCGCGGCCCTCGGCAATACTGGCCGGGCGGCTTACGGGCGCGGCAGCGAGACCGCGGCAGCCGCGCGCACCGCCCTGGCGCCCAGCGCGGTCACCACGGTCACCACGGTGATGGGTATCGCCGAAGCCGAATTCACGCCCAGCGTGCGCGACGCCATCATGGCCTTGATGCAGGAAGTGGATTCGCTGCGCCGCGAGCTCGAGCACACACGCGCGCGCCTCGAGGAAGCCGAGAAGAATGCCGATCAGGATTATCTGCTTCCGCTGCTCAACCGCCGCGCCTTCGTCCGAGGTTTGACGCAGACGATCGGCATGGCGGCCCGCTATGGCACACCGTCGAGTCTGGTCTATTTCGATCTCGATGACTTCAAGCAGATCAACGACACCCACGGCCATGCCGCCGGCGACGCGGTGCTCGCGCATTTTGCCAGCACCCTGCTCGATCATGTGCGCGACAGCGATATCGTCGGGCGGCTGGGCGGCGACGAGTTCGGCGTCATCCTGACCCACACCACCCAGGAAATCGCGCACCGCAAGGCCGCCGCTCTGGCGGAAACGTTGTCCGCCAATCCCGCAGGCTATCTCGGCCAGCCCATACCGGTTGCCTTCTCCTACGGGACCTTCGAGCTTGTGGCGGACGAGAATGCCGACTCGGCGATTGCCCGTGCCGACGAGGCGATGTACGCGCAAAAAAAGCGCGATATCCGCTGACGTGTCGATTTCAGGCGATGTGTCTTCAGGCGACGATGCCTTCAGGCAATGATGTCGGGCAGAAGCTGGTCCTCGATCCGCGCGATCTGATCCTTGAGCTGGAGCTTGCGCTTCTTCAGCCGCGTCAGCCGGATCTGATCGCCCGGCCCCGAAGCCGTCATGGCGGCGATCGCCTCGTCGAGGTCGCGGTGCTCCTGCACCAATTCGGCGAGCTTTGCCCGCAACGCCTGCTCTTCGGCTTCGGTCATGACTGTGGCCGGGATTACGTCCGTTTGCCTTTCACCGGCTTCGCGCGCGCCTTGCGCCGGCCTTTGGCGAGGTCTTCGCCCCAGCGCCGCTGAAGCGGCCAATCATACCCCAGAAGATCGAGCATGCGGCCCACCATTTGATCGACCAGATCGGAAAGCGTTCTGGGCTCGGCGTAGAAGGCGGGCACCGGCGGCAGGATTATTGCGCCCATCTCGGCAAGCTGGGCCAGCGTGCGAAGATGGCCCAGATGGAGAGGGCTCTCGCGCACCAGCAGCACCAGCGGCCGGCGTTCCTTGAGCGTGACGTCGGCCGCCCGCGTGAGCAGGCTCGACGTCACTCCGGTGGCGATTTCGGACCAGCTCCGTACCGAGCACGGCGCGATCACCATGCCGCCGGTTCTAAAACTGCCCGAAGCGACGGAGGCGCCGATATCGCCGACGGCATAGACATGGCTGGCCTTGGCGGCCACGGCCTTGGGCGTGAGGCCGGTCTCATAGCCGATGGTCATCTCGCCGGCCTTGCTGACGACAAGATGCGACTCCAGGCCGAGCTCGGAAAGCGCCTCCAGGAGGCGGATTCCGTAGGCGACGCCCGAAGCGCCGCTGATCCCCACAATCAGCCGTTGCGCGCCTGGCCGGGCTGGATAAGTCTCGGTCATGCTTCAGCTTTACAGGCCGGAAAGGATGGGTGGAAGAGGGCCGTGACAGGCCGCTCCGATGGTGCTCTAATAGCTTGGCCTTGCTTGACGAGAGGTGTTTCATGGCGCTGGAAGGGCATATTCAGGAACTCAGCGAAAAGCACAGGAAGTTGGAAGAAATTATCGATGCGGAGATGACGCATCCCGACTGGGACGAAATCCGCATCGCCGCGCTCAAGAAAGAAAAGCTGCGCATCAAGGACGAGTTGGAGCGCATCAAAGCCGGCCTCCATTGACACAGTCACCGTCGTATTCGTGCCAATGACCGCCTCGTCATGAGGCAGGCCACGCTGTGTGTTTGGCTTTGACACGATCAGAACGGCGAGGCGACCAGAGTGAACCCGATCCAGCGGCCGGTGACGATGACACCGGCCCACAGGGCCAGCGAGAGCATGGCTGCGACCCTGGCGCGGACAGGCGGGGGCATGGCCGTGTCCCACCGGCCGACGCTGTTCCAGCTGAAAAAATGAAAGATCGCCAGATTGACGCCGGCCAGCAGCATCAGAAGCATCTTGATCTGAAACTCCTGATCGTCGAGATAGGATGATGCCTGCGCCACGAACAGCAGGCAGCCCGTGATCACGGCGACGACGAAACTGGCCCAGGTCCAGGGCAGCACCTGATCCGAGATCTTGGTTACGGCATAATTGGGCGCGAACGCGCGCAACAGGCGCAAGTCGAGAATTGCCACCGATCCGAACAACAGCATCGCCGAAATGACGTGCGTCGCGTCCAGAACCGGGAACGCATATGTGTTGGACTGCACCCATGTAGCCAAGTCCGTCCGGTCAAGCGCGCGCAGCGCTTCAAGATAAGCCATGACAACAGAGCTCCTCAGCCGTTGGGGAACAGGATGTAGCCATAGGCCAGCCAACGGCCGGCGCAGACGGTAAACATCCACAAGAGCAGGCAGACCGGCGCGATCACCTTGATGGCCATGCGCCGTCCCGGGCTCATCTCCCAAAAGGAGCGGCCGCCGCCGGCGGAAAGCTGCAGCGCCGCGGTGGCGACGATGGCGATGATCATCGCGATCATCTTGAGCTGGAACATCGGCGTGGTCATGCCGCGGCCAAATCCGGCGCCGGTCAACAGAATGAAACCTGTGATCAGCACCACGGCCAGCCCAGCCCAGATCATCGGCATGAAGCGATGGACGGTTTGACCGACCGGCTCGTACTGCCCGGAGATGCCGGCGAATCTGAGCGTGATCACGCCGACGGCGAACAGCACGAAGCCCATCGCTATGATATGCAGCAATTCCAGCACGACCTTGACCCAGACGATGCCACTGACATCGTGGCCGATCGGCCAATGCCCCAGCGCCGTCTGCCAGGCGGCCAGAAGATCTTGCATCTATTCCCCCCGTTTGTTCGATTGTTAGCCGAATGCGGGCGCAAGACAAGCCGGTCCTGGCTCGCGGAGCCTAGATGGTCTTGGCCATCTCGCGCAGTTTGTATTTCTGCACCTTGCCCGTCGAGGTCTTGGGCAGCTCGGTGAAAACCACGTGCCGCGGGCATTTGTAATGGGCCAGATGTTCGCGGCACCAGGCGATCAGGTCTTCGGCGCCGACGTCTTCGCGGTCGGGCTTGCGCTCGACGAAGGCGCAAGGGGTTTCCCCCCATTTCTCGTCGGCACGGGCGACCACGGCCGCAAACATGACCGCAGGGTGCTTCAGGATCGCGTCCTCGATCTCGATCGAGGAGATGTTCTCGCCCCCTGAGATGATGATGTCCTTGGAGCGGTCCTTGAGCTGGATATAGCCATCGGGATGCATCACGCCCAGATCGCCGGAATGGAACCAGCCGCCGGCAAAGGCGTCCCTGGTGGCCTTGGGATTTTTCAAATAGCCCTTCATCACCAGATTGCCGCGGAACATCACCTCGCCGATGGTCTGGCCGTCGGCGGGCACCGGTTCCATGGTTTCGGGATTCATCACCGTCAGCGCTTCGAGCGCATGATAGCGGATGCCCTGGCGGGCCTTTTTTGCCGCGCGGCCGGGGCGGTCGAGTTCATCCCATTCGCCCTGCCATTCGTTGACCACGGCCGGGCCATACGTCTCGGTCAGGCCGTAGAGATGGGTGACGTTGAAGCCGGCGTCGGCCATGCCCGCCAAAACCGCTTCCGGCGGCGGTGCCGCAGCGGTCAGGAATTCGACGCGGTGGGGCAGTTCGCGCCGTTCTTCGTCTTTGGCGTGAATCAAAGTCGACATCACGATGGGCGCGCCGCACAGATGCGTGACCTTGTGGTCGGCTATGGCATCATACATGGCTTTGGCTCGGACCCAGCGCAGGCACACATGCGTGCCGGCCACGACCGAAATCGTCCAAGGGAAGCACCAGCCGTTGCAATGAAACATCGGCAGCGTCCACAGATAGACGGGAAAGCGCCCGATGCCGCCGGCCAACACGTTGCCGTAGCCCATCAGCGCCGCACCGCGGTGGTGGTAGACGACACCTTTGGGGTTGCCTGTGGTGCCGGAGGTATAATTGAGTGAGATCGCGTTCCACTCGTCGGCCGGCATATCCCAGGCATATTCGCCGTCGCCTTCGGCGATGAAGGCCTCGTATTCGATCTCGCCGATCCGGTCGCCGAGACCGGGAAATTCGGGATCGTCATAGTCGATCACCAGCGGCTTTGCCTTGGCGCGCTTCAGCGTCTCGCGCATGACGGAGGAGAATTCGCAATCGGTGATCAGCACCTTGGCCTCGCCGTGGTCGAGGATGAAGGCCAGCGCTGCCGGATCGAGCCGGGTGTTGAGCGTGTTGAGCACGGCTCCCGTCATCGGCACGCCGTGATGGGCCTCCAGCATCCCGGGGGTATTGGAAAGCATGACGGCGACGGTGTCGCCCTTGCGGATGCCGGCGCGCGCCAGCGCCCAGGCAAGTTTGCGCGCGCGCGCATAGAACTCGCGATAGCTCGTGCGGCGCCGTCCGTGGATGACTGCGATGCGGTCCGGGAAGGTGCTCGCCGCGCGCTCGAGAAAGCTCAACGGTGTCAGCGGCTGATAATTGGCGGGATTGCGGTCGAGATCGGTCTCGTGGGGGCTGCCGCCGACCGTGGGCTTGAGCCGCGGCGCCGGGCGCGGCGATGCGGCGCCGCGACGAATGTGGGCCTTGCGCGGCCGCGCCGCAGTCACCGGCGGCGGCGAGGGCTTGGCACTGTGCTTGGGTGCTTTTGCTTTGGCCCCTTTTGCCTTGGTCTTGGCGGGCTTTGCCGGCGCCTTCTTAGATTTCTCAGGCTTCTTGGACGTCTTGGCCGACGGCTTGGCCGCGCGCCTGGGCGCGGGCTTGGCTTTCGGACGGGCTTTCTTGCGCGGCGCCATGGGCAATTCGCAGGAGCGGTAACGAGGCGCCAAAAGCTAATGAAACGGTATGCGGCGGGCAAGCGCCGCCGCATGGACTGGGCCCACGCGGATTGCTAGGAAGGTCCCGGTTTCGGAGCGAAGCGATGTCCGAGAGTACCGAACTGGCGCCGCGCCGCGCCGGGCCGATCCGCGTTCTTTACAACTGGGTGATGCGTCAGGCGGCCGGTCCTTACGCGTTCTGGTTCCTGGGTGCGATCGCCTTTGCCGAAAGCTCCTTCTTCCCGATCCCGCCGGACGTGATGCTGGTGCCGATGGTGCTGGCCAACCGGCGCCGCGCCTTCGTGCTCGCGGGCTGGTGCATGGTCATGTCGGTCATCGGCGGCATGCTCGGCTATGCGATCGGCTCGCTGCTGTACGATTCCGTCGGCCACTGGCTGATCCAGTTCTATGGCTACGGCAACCAGCTTGCCCAGTTCCGCGCGCTTTATGCGGAATACGGCGCCTGGATCATCCTCATCAAGGGCATGACGCCCATTCCCTACAAGCTGGTGACGATCGCCTCGGGCTTTGCCGGCTACAATTTTCCACTGTTCGTTGTGCTGTCGATTATCACGCGGGGCGGCCGCTTCCTCATCGTGGCGGGACTTCTTTACTGGTTCGGCGAGCCGGTGCGCGCATTCATCGAAAAGCGTCTGGAGCTTGTGATGCTTGGGCTGCTGGTGGCAATCGTGGCCGGTTTTGTCATCGCCCGCTACGCCGTCTAGTTCGCCGAGATGACTCAGCAGATACGCGCAATCGCGGCCATCCTGCTTTCCGTGGCGATCTTCCTGATCGGCAACGGGCTGCTCGTCACGCTCATTCCCGTGCGCGGCAATCTTGAGGGGTTCGGCGATCTCGCCATCGGCCTGATCGGTTCGGCCTATTATGCCGGCTTCGTGCTCGGCTGCCTTCTGGCGCCGTCGATGCTGGCGCGGATCGGCCATATTCGCACATTCGCGGTTGCCGGCGCCATCGCCGCAGCAACGGCGCTGCTGCAGTCGCTCGTCATCGAAGAGGTGCTGTGGGGCCTGGCGCGGCTGCTTTTCGGCTTTGCAGCGGCCTCCATTTACACGGTGATCGAGAGCTGGCTCAACGACCGCGCCACCAACGAGACGCGCGGGCGCATTCTTGCCGCTTATCTCACGGTCAATTTCGGCGGCCTCGTCGTCGGCCAGTGGCTCTACACCTCGGCGCCGCCGACGAGTTTCGTGCTCTTCAACATCGCGGCGATCTTCTACGCGCTCTGGCTGGTGCCGGTGGGGCTCACCCGTCTGCCCCAGCCGCACGCGGCCAGCGTGCTGAAGCTCCGCCCCGGCCGCCTGTTCCGCGTGGCACCCGTCGGCGTTGCCGGCTGCATCGCCGTCGGATTCACCAACGGCGCGGTATGGACGCTGGCGCCGGTCTACGCCCATGCCCACGGCCTTACCAATGTCCTGCTGGCGACCTTCATGAGCGCATTCACGGCGGCGGGCGCGCTGGTCCAGGTGCCGGCGGGCCGGCTGTCGGACCGCATGGACCGGCGTTACCTGATCGCCGCGATGTCATTGATGGCTGGGATCACCGGCCTCGTCCTGGCCTTGTTCGGCGGACGCAATACGGGGCTGGCGATCGCGCTGTTCGCGATCTACGGGGCCATGACGCTGCCCATTTACGGCCTGTCGGTCGCTCATGCCAATGACCGTATCCCGCGCGAAGATTTCGTCGAGGCCTCGGCGACGCTGTTGCTGGTCAATGCTGTGGCTTCGGTCATCGGACCGACATTGGCGGCGCTGATCACCACATGGACGACGACGGCGGCGCTTTTCGCCTTCGTCGCCGGCGTCCATCTGATCCATGTCAGCTATGTGCTGTGGCGCATCCGCAAGGTCGGAGCGCCGGGCGATGAGTTCCACGAACCCTATGCGCCGGTCTCCCACCAGGCCTCGCCGGTGGCGCTCGAACTCGATCCGCGCGGGCCTGAAAGCGACGTCGGCGACGCCGGACCAGCGCCGGCCTGATCAGACTTCGCCGCCGGCTTCGGGCGTTTCAGGAGCCGGTTCGGCTGGCTCGGCCGCACCGGCCGCTTCCGGTCTGGCGGTCGTCTCTTCGATGGGTTTCAGTGTCTGGCCCGTCTTGGTGGCGCGTTTGGCTGCGCGCTCGCGGCGCTGATGGGCGCGCTCGACGGCGAGATCGAGCTCGAGCTGCGTGCACAGCCCCAGTGTCACCGGGTCGACGGCCTTGATGTTGCTGATGTTCCAATGCGAGCGGTCGCGGATCTTCTGGATCGTGGCCTTGGTCGTGCCCACCAGCTTGACGATATCTGAGTCTGTGAATTCGGGATGATTGCGCAACAGCCAATAGACCGTGTCCGGTTTGTCCTGGCGTTTCGAGACCGGCGTGTAGCGCGGCGCCTTCTTGAGCTTCACAGCCGGGATCTTGTGCTTGGGCGGCGCCATTTTGAGCCGCACCCTGGGATCGGCTTCGGCGCCTTCGATCTGCTCGCGGGTGAGTTGGCCTGAACTGACGGGGTCCTGGCCCTTGATGCCCTTGGCCACATCTTCGTCGGCGATGCCTTTGACCTCCAGCGGGTGCAGCCCGCAGAAATCGGCGATCTGCTCGAAGGACAGGGAGGTGTTTTCCACGAGCCAGACGGCGGTTGCCTTTGGCATCAGCGGCTTGTCGTTGGCCATGAGCTTTTCCTTTCCGGGGCGGGGTTCTGGCCCCATCCCAACTCTTAAGGCAGGTCTACCTTTCGAGGATTGGATGCCTTCTTACCCTGCGTCAGCCGCCAGGGGAAGGGTTTTGCGCGAGCAGGATTTTGCCGATATGGCTGCTCGCCGCCATGCGCTCGTGGGCGGCCTGGGCCTCGGCCAGCGCGAAGACGCGGTCGACGATGGGCCTGATCTTGCCGGCCTCGACCAGCGGCCAGACTTCGCGCATGACCGCGTCTCGGATCTGGGCCTTTTCGGCGTTGCTGCGGGGGCGCAGTGTCGTCGCCATGAAGCTCAGGCGCTTGCGCAGCATCAGGCTGAAATTCACCTCGGCGGTTGCCCCGCCCATGAAGGCGATATTGACGAGCCGGCCCCAGATCGCCAGCGCCTGGAAATTCCGCTCGATATAGCCGCCGCCGACCATGTCGAGGATCACATCGACGCCCCGGCCGCCCGTGGCCTTGGTCACCGCCTCGACGAAATCTTCTTTGCGGTAATTGATCGCGTGCGCCGCGCCCAGCTCTTTGCAGGCCGCGCATTTCTCGTCCGAACCCGCGGTCGTGAAGACAGTGTGGCCCAGCGCCGCGCAAAGCTGGATCGCGGTGGTGCCGATGCCGCTCGAGCCGCCATGGATGAGAACGCTTTCGCCGGGTTTCAGCCGGCCTGCATCCATCAGGTTGGTCCACACGGTCATGGCGGTTTCCGGCAACGCGCCCGCTTCGATCAGGCTCACGCCCTTGGGCACGGACAACACGCATTCGACCGGGGCGACGCAGAATTGCGCATAGCCGCCACCCGGAAGCAGCGCGCAGACTTCGTCTCCGGGCTTGTGGCCCGTGACGCCGGCTCCGATCCCAACGATCTGGCCCGAAGCCTCCAGCCCCAGCGTCTGCGGCGCTCCCGGCGGCGGGGGATAGGCGCCCATGGCCTGGGCCAGATCGGCCCGGTTGACGCCGGCGGCTGTCACCTCGATCAGCACCTCGCCGGGGCCGGGCACGGGCTTGCCGATCTGGGCCATGACCAGCCGATAGCGCGGGCCCGGCGCATCCACCTTGATCGCGGTCATCGTATCGGCCATGACGGGCTCCTCATGCTTGCGCGGTATGGACAGGCGCAGGACAGTACAGCCTCCAAGGCGGAGCGGAAACATGGCCATCGACCCCGACGAATTGCAGCCGCGCAAACCGAAGACCGAGATCGTGCTGGGCCAGGATCTGTCGGATATGTCCGAGCACGAGCTGGCCGCCCGCATCGAGGTCTTCGAATCCGAGATCGCGCGCTGCCGCGAGGCGATCAAGGCGCGTCAGGCCACCAAATCCGCCGCCGCGGCCTTCTTCAGGCAGGGCTGAGGGGAGAGCGGCACGCTCCACGCTAACCATTAACGCGGACAAGGCTGTGCCTGCCATGCGCAGGTAGGCAACATCGCCGCGCCACACAAACCGCATGTGCCGCGCTCTTTGCGCGCCCATGACAAGTTGATAGCCTGTGAACGGCGAAAGGGGAGCCGCCGCAATGTCGCTGCAAGATACCGGAGACAACGACATCTACGACGTTACGCTGCAGACGTTCACGAACTCGGCGCTGTTCGAGCGCACCTTCGAGGAAGGAATGTCGCTGGTCGAGGAGACCGCGCGCTATCTCGACGGCCGCGGCCGCGAGGAAGCGCGCGATCTGCCGCGCAAGGCCGCCCTTCTCTATGCCGGCGAGAGCATGCGCGTGACCACGCGGCTGATGCAGGCGGCGAGCTGGCTCTTGGTGCAGCGCGCAGTCCAGGAGGGCGACATGCGCGCCGACGAGGCCGGCAGCGAGCGCTACCGGCTGGGCTCCAAGGAGATCTGCTTGGGCGGCAGTTCAGCAGCCGCCGAAGTCCTGCCCGCCACGCTCAGGGATTTGCTCACGCGCAGCGACAATCTCTACCGCCGCATCGCCAGGCTCGACGAGGTGATCTTCCAGGGCCGCGATACCGCGCCAGCCGTGAAGGCCCATATCGCGCGCCTGCACGAGGCCTTCGGCAACGACAGCGAACGCAACTGAACGCCGTCCTCAGCCCTTTACATATCCGGCAAAGCGCTTGTTGAAGCGCGACAGGCGACCGCCACGGTCCAGCAGTTGCTGCTGGCCGCCGGTCCAGGCCGGATGGGTGGAGGGATCGATGTCGAGAGTGAGCTTCTGGCCTTCCTTGCCCCAGGTGGTGCGGGTCCTGTAGCTCGTGCCGTCGTTCAGCACCACGTCGATGAAGTGATAATTGGGGTGGACGCCCTTCTTCATGGCCTGCGAACCTTCTCGAAACCGCGCTTGGAGGCGGGCCTTATAGGAGATCGGCCAAATCCTGACAAGGCCGGCCCGGCAATGGCGCGCCGATACGCGGCCCAGATGCGCGGCCCAGATGCGCGGCGATGGGTCCAATTCGATCGGCCCGGGCGCTGCGCTATAGCTTGACGCGATGCCATCGGCAGATCGCGGGGGAGGGCGGCCCAAAGCCGGTCACCTCGCCATCCGGCCGGGCGGGCTCCATCTTCCCGCCCCGGCCGGATGCGAATGCGTGCCGGCGTCTGCCGAGCATAAAAGGCAGCGGGCGCCCGGCTGGGAGGAGCTTATGCATCGCTGGTTGCGGGTGGCCGCGATGGCGGCGGCCGTGGTCGCAGTCCTTGCGCTTGCGCTCCTGGTGCGCACGCTCAGCACCGCCGGTCTCTTCGCCGCCGTGACGCCCGGCTTCGACGGCAGCTGCCAGATGGTCGCCGGGCTTTCCGGCGGCAACGACATCGCGGTCGACCGGCCTTCGGGGCTCGCCTTCATCTCGGTGTCGGGGCGGCGTCCCTCGGACCGCGACGGCATCTACCTCGTCCGGCTGGCCGATCCGGAGCAGGCCCCCACGCGGCTTTCCGGCACGCCCGAGGATTTTCATCCCCGGGGCATCAGCCTTTATCGCGGCGCCGACGGCTCGTTGGTGCTGATGGCGGTGGCCAGGAGCAGCAGCGGCTTGACCTCGATCGACATCTTCGACGTCAATGCGGCAGCCGATGCCGGCGCCGGGCCGGGCCTGTCGCTGGCGGAGCGCGGCAGCGTGCGTTCCTCGCTTCTGTCCCATGCGAACGGCGTGGTGGCGGTCGGCGCGGACCGCTTCTACGCCACCAACGGTGCGCTACCCCGCACCAGTTTCGGCGGCATCTTGCGCGCCTATCTGCACTTGGCGGCCGGCACCATCGTCTACTTCGACGGCCAGGTTCCGCACCTGGTCGCCGACCGGCTGCGCGGGGCGAGCGGGATCGCCGTCTCCCATGACGGCTCCGAGCTCTACGTGGCCGAGATGATGGGGCGCCAGATCCAGACCTACGACATCGAGCCCGTTTTGGGGTTGCTGGAGCCCAAGAGTCAGTATTCGCTGCCGGCCGGGCTCGACAACATCGACGTCGATGCCAACGGCAATCTGTGGGTGGCGGGACACCCCAAGCTCTTCGCCTATGCCGATTATGCCGAGAATCCGGCTCAGCCTTCGCCGTCGGAGGTGTTTCGGGTGGCCACCCTGAACGGCGAGCCGTCGAGCTTCACGGCGATCTATACTGAGGCGGGCGGCCGGATCGGGGCGGCGAGCGCCGCCGCCTATGCCGGCGGCCACCTGCTGATCGGCTCCCACCCTTGATTCCAAGATGCTGGATTGCACGCCGCGCAAATCCTGACTGCGCCGAAAACGGCGCGGGTCGGGCTGCCGACACTCAGTTCGGACGGAACAGGCGCAACGCCAGAATGACGGCCAGATAGAACGCGCCAAGAGGTGCAAACAGGATGAAGGACAGGGGCCACAAATTCGATTGCGCCACGAACGCCGCCATGCACCACACCGCGATCGGCACCGCAAGCAGCAGTGGCGCAAGGGCCGCCCTGCGCCAGCCGCCGGTGAGCCAGTACAGCGATAGCGGTTGCAGCACGAGATAGGCCGGCACGCCCAGCATCATGATCAGGCCGAATATGTCGAAGCTGTCGTCCACGCATCTTTCCCGCGATCGGGTTCCATCATGACGCCGAGCGGTTGAAGAACATTGTGCTATCCGCCCAGGACATCCGCGTTGTGGGCTCGGAAAACGCTAACCGCGAGGCCGCAGGCGCGAACGAAAAGGCGGCCGAAGCCGCCTCTTCTGGCACGCCCCTCGGAAAACTGGGTTCAGGCCGCGACCTCGTCGCCGGCCGGATCGCGCAGCACATAGCCGCGGCCCCAGACGGTTTCGATGTAGTTGTCGCCATCGGTCGCCGCGGCCAGTTTCTTGCGCAGCTTGCAGATGAAGACGTCGATGATCTTGAGTTCGGGCTCGTCCATGCCGCCATAGAGATGGTTCAGGAACATCTCCTTGGTCAGCGTCGTGCCCTTGCGGAGCGAGAGCAGCTCCAGCATCTGATATTCCTTGCCGGTCAGATGGACGCGGCTGCCATCCACCTCGACGGTCTTGGCGTCGAGATTGACAGTGAGCTTGCCGGTCGTGATGACCGACTGCGAATGGCCCTTGGAGCGGCGCACAACCGCCTGGATGCGGGCGACCAGCTCGTCCTTGTGGAACGGCTTGGTCATATAGTCGTCGGCGCCGAAGCCCAGCGCCTTGACCTTGGCCTCGACAATGGCGTTGCCGGACAGGATCAGGACCGGCGTCTGCACCTTGGCGACGCGCAGCGACTTCAAGACTTCGAAGCCGCTCATGTCCGGAAGCTGAAGGTCGAGAACGATAATGTCGTAATCGTAAAGTTTGCCGAGATCGATCCCTTCTTCGCCGAGATCGGTGGTGTAGACGTTGAACGCCTCCGAGCGAAGCATCAGCTCGATGCTACGCGCCATCGCGCTGTCGTCTTCGATTAGAAGCACACGCATCTGGTCCCCCTCACAAGCGATACGCCCCAGCTGGGCATCGTTAACGGACGGCCATGAAGGTAACCGGGATTGGTTAACATCCGCTTTCCCCCTTGTGCCTGATTTCAGCGTCCGCGAACAGACCCTAATCAATCGTGTCGCCGGCCGCGGCATCTCCTTGATTTGCTTCGTTAAGTTTACCGCCACTTAAACCATTCCCGTCAAGATAATTGACCGGGCGCACAGTATGGACGCCCCACGGGACCCCAGATGAACGCATTGCTCAAAGAAATTGAGACTGTTCCGGCACTGAGGCGCTTCGGACGCGTGGCCCGGATCGAGGGTCTGTTGGTGGAGGTGACCGGCGCGGCCGGGGCCGTCAGCCTGGGCGGTCAGGTCCGCCTCAGTGGCGGCGAAGGTACTGAAATTCCTTGCGAAGTCGTGGGCTTCCGGGACGGCCGGGCGCTGGTGATGCCGCTCGGCGCGGTCGATCGGGTGGCGCTCGGAGCCCGGGCCGATTTCGACGATCAGCCGGCCCGCATCTATCCTTGCGAGGCCTGGCTCGGCCGCGTGGTGGACGCATTCGCCCGGCCCCGCGACGGCAAGGGCGCGTTGCCCCAGGGCTCGTCCGGCTATGCGCTGCGTGCGGCCCCGCTGTCGGCCCATGTGCGCGGCCGGCTCGGGGGCAAGCTCGATCTGGGGGTCCGCGCCCTTAACGCCTTTGCCACCTGCTGCAGCGGCCAGCGCATGGGCATCTTCTCGGGCTCGGGCATCGGCAAGTCGACGCTGATGTCGATGATGGCGCGCAATACTGACGCCGACGTCATCGTTATCGGCCTGATCGGCGAGCGCGGCCGCGAGCTCAAGGAATTCATCGAGGACGATCTGGGCCCGGAGGGCCTGGCGCGTTCGGTGGTGGTGGCCGCCACCTCCGACGAGCCGGCGCTGGTGCGCCGCCAGGCCGCCTTTGTCGCCATGACCATTGCGGAACAGTTTCGGGACCAAGGCTTGCAAGTGCTGCTCCTGATGGACTCGGTGACCCGTTTTGCCATGGCACAAAGAGAGATCGGATTGTCGGCGGGCGAGCCGCCCGCGAGCAAAGGCTACACGCCCACCGTGTTCGCCGAATTGCCGCGCCTGTTGGAACGCGCCGGCCCCGGCCGCGAGGGCGAGCGCGGTTCGATCACCGGCTTCTTCACCGTGCTGGTCGAGGGCGACGATCATAACGAGCCAGTCGCCGATGCCGTGCGCGGCATTCTCGACGGCCATATCGTGCTCGATCGTGCCATTGCGGAACGCGGCCGCTTTCCCGCGATCAACATTCTCAGATCGGTTTCGCGCGTGATGCCAGCCTGCAACACGGAAGACGAGCAGGCGATCGTCGCGCGCGCGCGCACCACGCTGGCGGTTTACGAAGATATGGCGGAGCTGATCCGGCTCGGTGCCTACAAAGCCGGCACCAACGCGCAGGTCGATGCCGCGATAGAAGTCTATCCCAAGATCGAGGCCTTTCTGGCGCAGGCCAAGGACGAGCGAACCACTCTGGCGGAAGGCTACGCTTCGCTCGATACCATCATGCAGACGCGCCAACAGGGGAAACCGGGGAAAGGTAAAGCGTCATGAAACGCCGCGATACACTGCTGCGCTTGAGGCGCTTTCGCGTCGACGAGCTGAAGCGCCGCATGGGGACCCTTGACGGCATGAAGGCCGATCTCGAGCGCAAGCTCGCGGACCTCGAGGACAATGTCGCCCGCGAACGCCAGCGCGCGAACGAAAGCGATATCGGCCGCGTGGCCTTCCCATCCTTTCTACGCTCGATCGAGGGCCGGCGCGAAAACCTGAACGCGACCTTGCGCGAACTGGAACGCGAGCGCGCCCACGCGCAGATCGAGCTCACCGCCGCCTTTCAGGACCTTAAGAGCCTTGAACTGGCGATGGAACAGCAGGCCAAGCGCGCCGCCGAGGCCGAGGCCCAGCGCAGTCAGTCCCAGATGGACGAGGTGGCGCTGGTGCGCCACCTGCGCAAGCACGCGCTCCGGCAGGTCTAAGCCCACTGCCGTCTGGCCCTTGCCTGTCCCCATTTGATACACTCCGCGCCGGGCAGATTACCGGGGGCATGGGGCATTGTCGTTTTCGGAACAGATTTCGCCATTGATCGGGCGCTGGGTAGTGGCCTGGTTTTTCCTGAGCGCAGCCTGGGATCGTGCCGGACATTGGCAGGCGACCATCCAGTTGATGGCGCTCAAGGACATTCCGCTGCAGGCACCGCTGCTCGCGCTGGCGCTGATCGTCATGATCCTGGGAGGGTTGTCGCTGATCCTCGGCTACCACACCCGCTACGGCGCCATGCTGCTGTTCGGATTCACCGTGATCGTGACCCTTCTGATGCACGACTTCTGGAATCTCGCCAAGGCTGTCGACCGCGCCTCCGATTATGAGTTGTTCGCGGCCAATGTCGCCATCGCCGGCGGCCTTCTGCTGCTGGTCGGCATGGGGCCGGGCCCGTTCGCGATCGACAACCGCTTCACGAAGAAGAAAGGGCGCTGATCACCAGCCGCCGCCGCCTCCGCCGCCCCCGCCACCGCCCGAAAAGCCGCCGCCGCCCGAGCCCGAGCTCGACCCCGGCGCGGTCGAGGCCGCCGCAGCCGCACTCGCCACCGAGGCGCCGATCGCCGAGACGAAGCCGGCCGTGCCCAGACGGTCGAACGAGCGGCCGGAATACCACAAGGGGGTGTAGGCGTAAGCCGAAGCCCGCCCAGGATCGGAAGCCGCCGCCGCCGCTTCGGCTTCGAAGCGTTTGCTCCAACGGTTCTCGCAATCGAGCGCGATGGCGTAGGGCAGGAAGCGTTCGAACACCTGCGGCGTCACCTGCGGCGGATTGAGCTTTTCCAGCCGGTCCTTCTCGGCGGTATCGAGGAAGATGCGGAAGCCTTCGATCTCGTCCAGGATCTTGGCGCCGGCCCCCGTCGGCGCCTTGAGCAGATGATAGAACACGTAAGCCAGCGCCCCGCCGACGATCAGCGCCACCATTGCCGGCAGCGAGACCACGCCGCCGAAGGCGATCAGCACGAAGATCAGCCCGCCGAGGAAGGGCAGGGCGAACACGCTCGCAAACACCGCGCTGAAGAAATTGCCGATGCGCGATCCCGGCCCGGCGACGACGTCGTGCCACGCCGTTCCGGCACGGTGCAGCAGGAAGGCCGTGCCCGCCGACCAGCCGGACAGCCACAGCAACATGAACCCGGCGCCCGCAGGATCGTCGGATGCGAGCGCGGTGACCAGTCCCGTCAGCACCAGGATCGCGAGCCCGCCGATGAACCAGCCGATATTGTCGACGAAATAGATGCGCTCATATTCGTCGGCCAGCGCGCGTTTGAGACCGGAAATCGCACTGGCGATTGCACTGTGGTTGGATTGCTTCAGCACGATGGAATCATGCGGACCGTCGAACAGCGCCGAGCCGATGGCGCTCTCGCCGCTGCCGAGCCCGGCCTCTTTCCATTCCTTGCCGGTGCGGGTCAGGGTGTATTCGTGGTCGTTCTCGCTGATCTTGAGATAGCCCTTGACCGCCATCGCGATCAGAGCCGCGGCGAAGGCCTTGCGGTCATAGGCCATGTGGCGGACATAGCGCACGGCGGCGGCCGAAAAGTCCTTGGGCGGGGCGAACAGCGGGATCACGGTGCCCCGTGCCGGATCGCGGCCCACCTTCCACCACGCCACCAGGTAATAGACGAACAGGATTACCGCGCCCGAACCGGCGACGAAAATGGTGGCGTTGTCGGCGAGGAAGCTGGCGGTTTGCTGCGCGGCGGTGGGCGGGGCGATGGCGCCCTTGGTGAAGCCGATGGCAACCGTCAGGCCTTCGTGGGAACCGAGCGGTGCGGTGGTCTCGAAGCCGATGTCGCGATCGTCGAGCTTGCGGGCGGTCGCATCCTGGCCGCTCGCGCCCTGCGCGCCGGTGTAGAAGGCGTATTGCGTGATCTCGGCCGGCGCAGGCAGATGGACGATGGCGGCGGCATGTTCGATGGGAAAGACCCAGCCGTTGCCGGTGACGTTCCAGTAGAGCTCGTCGAACTTGTCGAAGAAGCCGATCTGGCGGTCGGTGGTGTAGCTGAGTTCGTAGACGTGGCGGCCCGGCGGCACCAGCACGTCGGCCGACCCGATGCGCACACGCACGCCGTTCGAGAGGGATTCGGTCGTGTAGGGTTCCGGCTCCCCGTCCCGCGTGACCTTGGTTACGTCGAAGCGGACGCGCACCTTGCGGCCGTATTTGTCGGTGTAGGTGGTCGGAAAGTCGCGATAGATGCCGTGACGGATGTCGATCCCGGCCGCAGTCACCGCGATGGTTTCGGTGACGTCCATCGCGCCGTCGCGATGGACGACGATGTCGCTGGCGAAATTGTTGATGACTTCTTCGTTCTGTGCCGCCGCAGGCGCCGCCAGGACCAGGGCGAGCAGCGCAAGGAGGGCAAGGCGCCTCATGCGCCGAAGGACACCTGCGGCACCGCTCGGTCCTTGGCATCCTCGATCTCGAAGAACTGGGCGATGGTGAAGCCGGTCTGGCGGGCGATGATGTTCGAAGGGAATTGCTGCACGGCCACGTTGAGGTCGCGCACCGCGCCGTTGTAGTAGCGCCGCGCCAGCTGAATTTGATCCTCGATATTGGCCAGGTCGTTCTGCAGCGACTGGAAATTCGCCGAAGCCTTGAGCTCGGGATAGGCCTCGGCCACCGCCATCACCTTGCCGATGGCCGCGGTGATGGCCGCCTCGGTCTGGGCGCGCTGGGCTGCGATCGGCCTGGGCCGGGCCCTGGCTCCTCAGCCGGGCCAACTCGTCGAAGGTCTGCCGTTCATGGGTGGCATAACCCTTCACCGTCTCGACCAGGTTGGGGATGAGGTCGGCCCGGCGCTTGAGCTGGGCGTCGATGCCGCTCCAGGCTTCGGCGACGACATTCTTGCGACGTACCAGCCCGTTATAGGTGCTCACGGCCCAAAGGCCGAGCACGACCACAACCGCGACGATGACGGCCAGCCAGATCATGACCGAAAGCTAATCTGTCGCGGCGGCCCCGTCTATCGGGTTCTGTTCAGCGGGCGCCGGCGGCCTGCGAGGGCCCCGGCGCCTCGACCGCCTCGTGAAGCCGGTGGGCGATGGCGACCATGGCGCGGGAGGCCGGCGCCTGCGGGGAATAGGTCAGGAGCGGGCGTTGCCGGCGCACGGCCTCTTGCGCATTGGAGTCGCGCAGGATCGTACCCAGGAATTCCGGAACCATGTTGAGGAAGGCGCTGCAGGTCGCGGCCATGGCCTCCTGGGCGCGGCGGCCGTCGGCGACGGAAGAGGCCATGTTGATGATGACGCGCGGCATGCGCGTGCCCGTCGCCCGCAGCAACAGCTTGGCGAAGGCATAGGCGTCGGTGAGCGCGGTCGGCTCGGGCGTCAGCACCAGAAGCGTCTCGTCGGCGGCGGCGGCAAAGGCGATCACCTCCGCGTCCACGCCGGCCGCCAGGTCGATCAGCACGCGGGTGTAGGCCGAGCCCTGCCGCAATTTGGCGATCATGGCTTCGGCGGCGATGGCGCCGCTGTTGGCGAACGCGCCGGAGCCCGCCGGGGCGGCGATCAGATCGAAGCCGCCGCGCGTACCCGCCCCGCCCAACACCGGGACCGTAGCGTCGCTGAGCGCGCATGCGCCGGAGAGCAGTGCCGCCAGATCGCCGCAATCCTCCAGCCCCAGGTGCACGGGCACATTGGACAGGCCCAGATCGGCGTCGCACAAAAGCACCCGCTCGCCCTGATGGGCGAGCGCCTGCGCCAGCGTCACGGTGACCAGCGTCTTGCCGGTCCCGCCCTTGCCGGAGCCGATCGCGGTCAGGATTGGCGCGGGCATGGCCTGCATATTCATGGTTTTGTCCCCTGGCCAGAGTGGCTGGCGCCGGCGTCGATGAGAGCGCGTGCCAGCGACAACGGCGTCAATGTTTCCAGTCCGCCGCCGACGAAGGGCGAGCGGGCGATATGAGCAAGTCCGCGCGCGGCTGTCGCGGCCGCGGTCAGCGCGCCGAGACGGCGGGCGACGTCGAGCCCGGTGACGATCAGCCGTCCGGCCCCGAGCGCGGTCAGGGCCGCGGCGATGTCGGTCATGTCCTCGGCGTCGATGGTGGCGGAGACCACGCCGATCGCCTCGACGCCCTCGATCTTGGCGAGCGCGGCGAAGGCGCTTCGCGCCTTGCCGCTCAGCGGATCGAAGCCGGCGCTGTCGATGATCGCCAGCCGTTTGTCCTTGGCAGATTTGCGGACCAGTTTGGCGAGCTCTTCGGCGCCGTCGGCCACGGCGAAGGGCGCTTCGAGATGGTCGGCGAAGGTCTTGAGGCGCGTGACGGCGCCGGCGCCCTTGGCGTCGCCGGCGATGAGAATCACTTCGCGCCCGGTCTGACGTGCCCCCGCCGCCAGCTTGGCGGCGACAACCGTCTTGCCGGCGCCATGTGGACCGGCCAGCAGCAACGCCGTGCTGCGGCTCAACTCGACCGGCTGGGTCTTCATGCGGCTGTCGAGTGCCGAGGCCAGCGCCAGCGTCATGTCGGAGAGATCCGACTTCTCGGCGGCCTCGGCGAGCGCATGGGCCAGGCGGTCGGGGGCGCGGTGGCGGCGCAGGATCGTAAGCAGCTCGGCGCGATTGAAATTGCGGGCCGGCGCGGCCGGCGCCTCGGGCCCGGGCTCGCGCAAGCGCCGGATCAGGACCCGATGATAGTGATGGGCGAAGTCGTTGCCGCGGGCGGCTTCGCTCTCGGCGGCCTCGGCAAGCGCGGCCATCGCGGTTTCGAGCTGGGCATCGGCGGGGAGGGTCTCGACGGCGGCGCGGACCATGACGCCGCCGCCCTTGGCGCGCTGGCTGGAGACGATCACGGCGTCGGTGCCCATCTCGGCGCGCACGCTGGCGAGCGCCTCGCTCATGTCCTTGGCGACGAAGGTTCGCAGTTTCATTCGTTACACCTGACCCAAGGTGCGCAGCCTGATGCTGGCATGGATTTCGTTTTGGCTCATGACCACGGTTTGCGGACGGAAGCGCTCGATGATCGAGCGCACGAAGGGGCGCACCTGCGGGCTCGTCAGCAGCACCGGCACATCGCCGTGCTGGCCGGCCTCGTCGAAGCGGTCGCGCACGGCCTGGATGAATTGCTGCAACTGCGACGGCGCCATGGCGAGCTGGCGGTCCTCGCCCTGGCCGATGATGCTCTCGGCGAAGGCCTGCTCCCAGCCCGGCGACAGCGCCACCAGCGGCAAATATCCGCCGAGCGCCAGATGCTGGTGGCAGATCTGGCGGGAAAGCCGCGTGCGCACATGCTCGCTGAGGTAGAGCGCGTTCTTGGTGTGGCCGACCGCTTCGGCGATGCCTTCCAGGATTGCCGGCAGATCGCGGATCGAGACGCGCTCGGTGAGCAGCGTCTGCAGCACGCGTTGAACGCCGGTCACCGATATCTGCGAGGGGATCAGTTCCTCGACCAGCTTCTTCTGTTCGGCTGGCAACTCGTCCAGCAGCTTCTTGGTCTCGCTGAAGGAGAGCAGCTCGCTCATGTTGGACTTGATCACTTCGGTTAGATGCGTGGTCAGCACCGTGCCGGGATCGACCACGGTGAGGCCCTTGAACGAGGCCTCCTCCTGCAGGTTGTGATTGATCCAGGTCGCGGGCAGGCCGAAGGCCGGCTCGGTGGTGTGCGTGCCCGGCAGGTCGATCGGCCGGCCCTGGGGGTCCATCACCAGCAGATTGCCGGGGAACAACTCGCCGCGGCCCGTCTCCACCTCCTTGACGCAGATGCGATAGGCGTTGGGGCCGAGCTGCATGTTGTCGAGGATGCGCACCGAGGGCATCACGAAGCCCATCTCCTGGGCGATCTGCCGTCTCAGCGCCTTGATCTGGTCGGTGATGCGCTGGCCCTTGACGTCGTTGATGAGCGGCAAGAGCGCGTAACCGAGCTCGATGCGGAGCTGGTCGAGGGCCAGTGCATTGGCGATCGGTTCCTCGCTGGGCTGGGCGGCGGCGACGGCCTTGGCCTCTTCGGCATGGATGGCCGCCTCGGCGACGCGTTTGTTCTTGTGGGCGATCCAGGCCGCGCCCCCGATCACCGCCGCCAGGCCGACGAACACCAGCGTCGGCATGCCGGGCATGACAGAGATGATCGCCATCACGGCGGCGGCGATGCCGAGCGCCTGCGGATAGAACGACAACTGGCCGATCAGCGCCTTGTCGGTGGCACCCTCGACGCCGGCCTTCGACACCATCAGGCCGGCGGCAGTCGAGATGATGAGCGCCGGCATCTGGCTGACCAGGCCATCGCCGACGGAGAGCACGGTGAAGGTCTGGCTTGCGTCGGTGAAGCTCATGCCCTTCTGGGCCACGCCGATGATGATGCCGCCGACAATGTTGATGGCGACGATCAGAAGCCCTGCGATGGCGTCGCCGCGCACGAACTTGGAGGCGCCGTCCATGGCGCCGAAGAAATTGGATTCGGATTCGAGTGTCTTGCGCCGCTCGCGGGCGGTGGCCTCGTCGATCAGACCCGAGCTCAAATCGGCATCGACGGCCATCTGCTTTCCGGGCATCGCGTCCAGGCTGAAGCGTGCGGCCACTTCGGCGATACGGCCGGAACCCTTGGTGATGACGACGAAATTGACGGTGACCAGGATCGCGAACACGATCATGCCGATGACGAAATTGTCCTGCATGATCAGCTTGCCGAAGGCCTGGATGACATAGCCGGCGCTCGCCGTGCCGGTGCTGCCATGGGCGAGGATCAGCCGCGTCGAGGCGAGGTTGAGAGCCAGCCGCATGATCGTGGTAATCAGCAGTACGGTCGGGAAGGACGAAAATTCCAGCGGCTTCTTGATGAAGACGCCGGTCATCAGGATCAGGATCGCGACCGACAGCGAAAACGCCAGGCAGACGTCGAGCAGCCATGGCGGCAGCGGCATGATTAGCACCACCAGGATCGCCATGATCCCGCCGGCCAGCGCCAGATCGCTGCGCTGCTTCAATAGCTCCGACAGCTGCGCGAGACTGAAGCCTGCGCGGTTCGCGACGGGAGCGGCGGAAATCTCAGCCATGATCGTTCCGGTTCAAATGAGTCCGCTCATCCGGCCATGCGCGCTTCGCCGGGCGGCGGCACGTTGAGACCGGCGCGCCCGTACTCGCGCAGTTTGTTGCGCAGCGTGCGGATGGAGATGCCGAGGATATTGGCGGCATGGGTGCGGTTGCCCAGGCAATGGCTGAGCGTATCGAGGATCAGATCGCGCTCGACATCGGCGACGGTGCGGCCGACCTGCTTGGTCAGCACGCCGGAGTCCTGATCCGCGCCGGTCCTTGCCGCCGCCGGCACGACGCCGTTGACCGCGTCCTTGACCTGGGTGCCGTCGGGTAGGCGGATGGCATCCGGCTCGATCTCCGCGCCGCTGGCCAAGAGAACCGCGCGGTGCATCGTGTTCTCGAGTTCGCGGACATTGCCGCGCCAGCCATGGGAGATCAGCAGCCGTTCGGTCGTCGAGGCGAGCGGGCGGTGCGGCGCGCCGTTCGCGTCGGCATATTTGTGGGCGAAGTGGCGGGCCAGCGCCAGAATGTCCTTGGGCCGCTCGCGCAGCGCCGGAAGCCGCAGATTCACGACGTTGAGGCGATACAGCAGATCCTCGCGGAAGGTGCCGAGCTTGACCGTTTCGGCCAGGTCGCGGTTGGAGGTGGCGATAATGCGGATGTCGACTTTGACCGGCTTGCCGCCGCCGACGCGGTCGATCTCGCGCTCCTGGATCGCGCGCAGCAGCTTGGCCTGCAGGCGCACGTCCATCTCGCTGATTTCGTCGAGCAGCAGCGTGCCGCCATTGGCCTCCTCGAACTTGCCGACGCGGCGGGCGATGGCGCCGGTAAAGGCGCCTTTCTCATGGCCGAAGAGTTCGGATTCCAGAAGATTGTCGGGGATCGCCGCGCAGTTGACCGAGATGAAGGGCTTGTCGGCGCGCGCCGATTTCTTGTGGATGTAGCGCGCCATCACCTCCTTGCCGGTGCCGCTTTCGCCGGTGATGAGGATGGAGGCCTCGCTGCCGGCGACCTGGTCGGCGAGCGAGATCACCGCAGTCATGGCGTCGTCCTCGTAGACGAATTGGTGGCTTTCGTCGGCGACGGCGGCGAGCACGGCGGCGATCAGTTCGGGGTCGGGCGGCAGCGGCAGATATTCCTTGGCGCCGGCGCGGATGGCGTCGACGGCGCCGCGGGCGTCGGTGCCGATGCCGCAGGCGACCACCGGCGTGCAGATGCGTTCGGTGGCGAGCGCGCGGACCAGCCGGCCGATATCCTGGCCGATGTCGGCCAAGACCAGATCGGCGCCGCGGCCGGCCCTGAGTTCGGCTACGCCCTGATCGATGTCGGCGGCATGGGTGACTTTGGCGCCGCGCTCCATCGCAATCTTGGTTGCGGCGCCGAGCTGGCCCTGCAATCCGCCGATGATGAGTAGCCGCATGACTATGGTTCCTTATGCTGCCGCCGCGCCATTCACGACTGTCCGGTCTTGATGATTTCGGTCATGGTCACGCCCAGCCGCTCCTCGACGAGCACAACCTCGCCGCGCGCCACCAGCCGGTTGTTGACGTAGATGTCGATGGCTTCGCCGACCTTGCGGTCCAGCTCCACGACCGTGCCCTTGCCGAGCTTGAGGAGTTCGCTGACCTCCATGCCCGACTTGCCAAGCACCGCCGAGACCGTCACCGGCACGTCGAACACCGCCTCGAGGTCCTGCGAGCTGCGCTTGATCCCGGTCTCGGGCGCGCCGTCGGCGTTCAGCAGTGCGTTGGCGGCTTCTTCGCCGCCTTCTTGAGACAGATCGGGGAGATCGACTTCGTCGTTGTCCGCCATGGATCAATCCTCCGTCAACTGGGCTGGCGCGGTGTTCGAGTAACGCCGCGCAATGAGATCGCCGAGGGCCGCTTCGAGCGCCGCCTCGGTCCGTTCGGCGCCGCCGCCGCGCCATTCGATGCGGCAATCGGCACCGGCAAGGGTGGGATCGGCCGCGATCTGGATGCGGCCGTCGAAACCTTCTTCATGGGCAATGTCGGCGATGCGCGGCTTGAGCGCCTCGGCGACGTCGGGGGCGGCTTTGAGCACCAGCCGCGGCTCGCCGATGGCCTGGTGCATGGCCTCGCGCAGGCAGCGTTCGACCTCCTCGGCCGGAAACGAAGCCAGGGCCTGGCGGGCGAGCTTGCGGGCCACGGCCAGCGCCACTTCCGTGGCGTGCGCACGCAAGGATTCGATCTCGCCTGCCGCGCGGGCCAGCGCCTCGCGAATGGCGCCGACGACGTCGTTGGTGCCGGCGGCGATGGCCTCGAGCGCACGTACTTCGCCCGACTTGAGACCCGCGTTGTGGGCCTCGGCGCGCATGGCCTCGACCTCGGCTTGCGTCATCGTGTGACGCTTGCGCGCGCGAGCGGCATCGCTGGCCACGTCGGCCGAGCCGGAGAAAACGGTATCGAATGTGAACTTCACCGCAGCCATGTCATCGCCCGTCAATAGATCAGCTCGTCTTCGCCCTGCTTGTTGGCGATCATGATTTCACCCTTGTTGGCCAGGTCCTTGGCAACGTTGACCATGCGCATCTGCGCCTCGTCGACGTCCTTGAGGCGGACCGGGCCCATCGCTTCCATGTCCTCGCGCAGGATCTTGCCGGCGCGCTCGCTCATGTTGGAGAAGAAGACGTCGCGCAGCGTGTCGGTGGCGCCCTTGAGCCCCAGCGCGAGCTTGTCCTTCTCGACGTTGCGCAACAGCGTCTGGATCGAGCCCGGATCGAGCTTGCCGAGGTCCTCGAAGGTGAACATCAGCGCCTTGATGCGTTCGGCCGAATCGCGGCTGCGTTCTTCCAGCGCCGTCAGGAACCGGCTTTCGGTCTGACGGTCGAAATTGTTGAAGATTTCGGCCATGTGCTCATGGGCGTCGCGCTTGGCGGTGCGGGCGAGATTGGACATGAACTCGACGCGCAGCGTCTTTTCGACCTTGTCGAGAATGTCCTTCTGCACGCTTTCCATGCGCAGCATGCGCTGCACGACTTCGAGCGAGAATTCCTCCGGCAGCGCGCCCAGGACGCGGGCGGCGTGTTCCGGCTTGATCTTCGATAGCACCACCGCGACGGTCTGCGGATATTCGTTCTTGAGGTAGTTCGCGAGCACCGTCTCGTTCACATTGGCGAGCTTGTCCCACATGGTGCGGCCCGCCGGCCCGCGGATCTCCTCCATGATGTTGGAGACCTTGTCCTCGGGCAGGATGCGCGACATCAGCCGCTCGGTGGCCTCGTAGGAGCCCATCAGCGAACCGGTCGCCGACATCTGCGAGACGAATTCGACCAGGACCTTCTCGACCACGCCGGCGTTGACGGTGCCGAGGTTCGACATCAGCTGCGAGACTTCCTTGACCTCTTCCTCGTCCATCATCTGCCACAGCCTCATGCCGTGCTCTTCGCCGAGCGCGAGCATCAGGAGCGCGGAGCGCTCCGGGCCGCCGAGCTGGCGGATGTCGTCTTTGGCGTTGGAGGATCTGGGAGCCATGGCCTATGCCGGTTGATGGAGCCAGCTGCGAAGGATCGCCAGCGCCTCTTCGGGGTGGGCGTCGACGACTTCGCCGACTTTCTTGATCGAGGATTGCTTCACCTGCCCGTCGATGCGCTGCAGATCGATCATGAGGCTATCGTTGGGAGGCGGAAGGGCGCCCGCGCTTCCGTCTGAGGCGATCTGCGCCGGCGAACCCGCGGCCGCAAGCGCGCCATCGGAGCCGGGCGCCGGAAGCTGGCCCGCGCCGCGCGGAGCCGCCAGCGCGCCCGCCCCGGCCATCGGCGAGAACATGTTGCGGATCAGCGGACGCAGCACGAACAGCCCGATCAGGAGCGCCGTCAGCGACAGAATTCCCGCTTCGATGATTTTGAACCAGTAGGCGGAATCGAGGCCGAGGAAGGGCTCGGGCGCCGGCGTGGCGTCGCTCACGTCCATGCGCGCGAACGGCATGTTGACGACTTCGACCTGATCGCCGCGCGCCTTGTCGTAGCCGATGGCGGATTTCACCAGGCCTTCGATCTGCGTCATCTCCTGCTTGGTGCGCGGAACGTATTTGCTCTTGCCGCCGGGCTGGTCCTTCAGCGTGCCATCGACCACCACGGCGACCGACAGGTGCTGCAGATCGCCGCCGTTCTCGACGCTGGTGCGGGTGGTCTTGGAGATCTCGTAATTGGTGGTCTCCTCGTTGCGGGTCGAGGACGACTTGTTGTTGCTGTTGTTGTCGGGAGTGCTGTTCTGCTGACCGGGCAGGGCGTTGGAGACCGAAACCGCATTGGCCGCATTGTTCGCATTGTCGGTGGAGGTGGTGTCGACGCTTTGCGTCGAGCGCACCACCTTGGTGTCCGGATCGAAGGTTTCGGAGGTCTGCTGGACGTGGTTGTATTTGATGTCGGCGGCGACCTGGACACGCACGTGACCGGCGCCGACCACGCTGGTGACGATGTTCTCGATGCGCTTGCGCAGGCGCTCCTCGTAACCGGCGGTCGACTGGTCCTCCTGGGCTGCGGTGGCGTCGGCGCCGTCCTTGCCGTCGCCGCCGGCCAGCAGATCGCCGTGATCGTCGATGACGGCGACGCGGCCCGCCACCAAGCCGGCCACCGCGGCGGCGACCAGATGCTGGATGGCGCCGACCTGCTCGCGCCCCAGCGTGCCGCGCGCCTTCAGCACGACGGAGGCGGTCGGGGTCTCGGTGTCGCGGGAAAAGATCTCGCGCTCGGGAATGACCAGGTGCACGCGCGCGCTTTCGATCGAAATCGATGGTCTCGATGGAGCGCGCCAGCTCGCCTTCGAGCGCCCTCAGCCGGTTGATGTTCTGGACGAATGCGGTGGTGCCGAAGGCGTCGGTTTTGTCGAAGATCTCGTAGCCGACGCCGGCCGATGGCAGGTTCTGCGAAGCCAGCTCCATGCGCAGCTTGGTGGCATCGTCGGCCGGCACCATGATCGTGCCGCCGCCGGCCTTGAGCGTGTAAGCCTCGTTCATGGCGTCGAGCTTGGCGGTGACCTGGGAGGCGTCCTGGGGATCCAGGCCCGCGAACAGGATGGACTGCGGCGGTGTGGTGATCACGCCGGCGATATAAAGAAAGAACGCGGTGAGGGCGGCGGCCACGCCCGCCATCACGCCGAACCGCGCGGCGCCCACACCCCTGAAGAATTCCGGCAAGGCCTGCCCTCCGCTGTCGGACCGCGGCGGCAGCGGCGCGAACATGCGCGCGCCTGCCGTCGGCCCCTCTTGCTAGGCAAACATTGCCGACAGTTCGGTAAAGGGCACCTTAACGGCGCGCGAAATGCCAAAGTCGAATCGCGAGTAGCGACGATGCGTCCCGTTCGCGACCCGGTTCAGACCGTTCGCATCTTAAGGATTTGACAACTAGTGCCGGTATTGCTGCACGCGCGTCGCCCTCAGCCCTGCCAGGCCGAAGCGGTCGATGGCGCGTTGCCAGGTCAGGAATTCTTCGACGGTGAGCGTGTAGCGCTTGCAGGCTTCGTCGAGGCTGAGCAGACCGCCGCGCACGGCGGCGACCACTTCCGCCTTGCGGCGGATGACCCAACGCTTGGTGGTGGTCGGCGGGAGATCGGCCAGCGTCAGCGGGCTGCCATCCGGTCCGATGACGTAGCTCACGCGCCCTCTGCGGTCTTCAGCCATTATCTTTTTGCTCCCAACTCATTACCCGCATGCAAGCTAACCGTTGCGGCTTTAAAAAAAGCCCAAGGCACAGGGTAAATGAAGTCGTAATGCGTTCGCTCCAATTCTAGAATTCGGAACTCGCCGGCGGCCCTTGCGCTGCACCGCCGGCGAATTCCGTTTCAAACGCTTAACGAACGACCTGCAGGAGCTGGTCCAGCATGGTCGATGCAGCCGTCATGATCTTCGACGACGCGGCATAGGCGCGCTGGGTCGTGATCAGGTTGGTGAATTCGCTGGCCAGATCGACGGTCGAGCTTTCCAGCGACTTGGACTTGATGGTTCCGGCGCCGCCGGTGTTGGCCTCGCTGATCGTGGGGGTGCCCGAATCCTGCGAAGTGGAGTAGGCGTCGCCATTGGTGGCGGCCAGGCCATCGGGATTGGCGAAGGTCGCGATCGGCAGTTTGTAGATGTTCTGCGTCAGGCCGTTGGAGAACATCGCCGTGACGTAGCCAGTGTTGTCGATCGTGACGCCCGACAGCGAGCCGAACAGCGCGCCGTCGACCTTGGACGACACTTGGTTCGAGGAGGTGTCGAACTGGGTCAGGCCGTCCGAGCTGCCGACCGTGCCCATGCTGAGGTTGATGGTCTGCGGCGCCAGGCCGGAGGCCGCTGTATCCCAGGGCAGCGTCAGTGAGAGATTACCGGTGGCAGGCGAGATCGATGTATCCGCATTGGCCAGCGTGCCATCGGTGTTGAACGACATGGTGCCGGAGTAGATCGGATTGTTGGCGGCGCCGCCGATATTGGCCGGGTCGCCCTGATAGGTGACTTCATAGGCCCAGGTGTTGGCCGCCGTCTTGACGAAGGACAGCTGCAAGGGCTGCGAGCCGCCCTGAGCGTCATAGACGTTGATGGTGCGCTGGAAGTCGGGCGTCACCGTGCCGGCGGTCATGTCGCCGGCCGTATAGCTGGCCGCGGCGGTCGTGCTCGCCTGCAGATTGGCGGCATAGGTGATCTGTTTGGTCGGATTTGCCTTGCCGGCCAGCGCATTGACGTTGACGGTCGTCATATCGTTGCGGTCGGATGGGATATTCCCGCTCTGGTCCAGCGGCCAGCCCAGGAGGTAATAGCCGGCGGCGTTGTGCAGATTGCCGGTGGCGTCCGGCGTGAAGTTGCCGGCGCGGGTGAAATAGAGCGCCTGGGTGGTTCCCGGCGCACTTGGCGTGTTGCTGACGACAAAGAAGCCGTTGCCCGAGATGCCGAGATCGGTCGGCGATTGCGTCACCTGCAGGTCGCCCTGCATGGAGACGTTCTGCGAGGTGTTGGCGGTGACGCTGGCCGACGAGATGTCGGCGCTGCCCAGCGCCGAGGCCAGCAGGGTCGAGAAATTCGCCTGGCCGGCCTTGTAGCCGATGGTGTTGACGTTGGCGATGTTGGCCGAGGCGGTGCTGAGCGCAGTGCTGTTGGCATCCAGAGCTGAAACCGCGGTGGCCATTGCTCCATAGAGACTCATCTTAGTTTCCTTCCGGCTGCCGGGACTTCGCCCCGTGTGGCCATTTTCGTGTCATGGAGCCTGTTCTCGGCACCGGTTGTCGTTCAAAGCCTGTTCTTACGAACCGGACACGGCCGAGACCGCGCTGATCGGGAACTCCATGCTTCCGATCATCAGCTGCGGCGAGGTGCCGGTCAGGTCGATTTGCGTCACGGTGCCCAGCGAGGCCACGGCCGAACCGACCGTCGAGCCGTCCGAGGCGGCGGGTGTGACGGCGAGCGTGTAAGTGCCGTCCGGCAACTGGTTGCCGGCATTGTCCTGGCCGTTCCAGTTGAACTGATGCGAACCCTGGCCGGTCTCGCCGCTGCCGGCATAGACCACCTTGCCGTTGGCGTCGGTGATGGTCAGCGCATTGGAGGCGGCGGGCGCGGCGAGCGAGTAGGTCCAGCTCGCCTGGCCGTTGCTCAGCGCGGCATTGCCGTTGGTCAGCGTCACCGTCTTGCCCAGATAATTGACGGCGCCGTTGGTGCCGCTGCTCTGGCCCTGCGAGATCAGCGTCTGCAGGTCGGTGTTGGTGTTGATCTGCTGCTCGACCCCGCTGAACTCGACCAGTTGCTGGGTGAACTGGTTGGAGTCCATCGGTGCGGTCGGATCCTGGTTCTGCAGCTGCGTTGTTAGCAATTGCAGGAAGGTGTCGAAATTGCCCGACAGCTGATTGAGCGCACTGGCCGAGCCCGAGGCATTGGTCGTCGTGCCCGTGGGCGCGACTGTCGAGGCTGGGGTCGGAATGGTCGGAGTGACGGTCGTCATGTTGTGTCCTCACACGCGGATGTCGAGCCGCACGCTACCGGGCGCGAGGCTGTAGACGGGGGAAGCGGATTCGGATGCGGCGCCGGTCGCGGCCACGGCGGAGACGGAAAGATTGCGCGAATTGCTGCGCTGGGCGCCGCCGTCGTTCTGGCGATCCTGGCCCCTGAGCGAGAAGCTGAGACCGCCGCCAGCAAGATTGAGGCCGGCGTCCTTGAGCGCATTGGCAAGCTGGCTCGAATCGCGTTGCAGCAATTGCAGCGTCTGCGGATTGTCGGCGCTCAGATGCGCCTGCGCCGTGCCGTTGTGATCGACGCTCAGATGCACGTTGATGCTGCCCAGATCCTGCGGGTGCAGCGCGATGTTGAACTGTTTGGTGCCGTTTCTCGATTGCGCGGCGATGCTGACCGCCAGTGCGCCCAGATTGGAAAGCGGCAGAGGCTGGCTGCCGGCGCCTTGCGGTTGCGCGGCCAGGTGCAGGTTCGCCATCACGTGGGCTTGCGCCGGCTGCGGCGCCATATTCGGTTGCGCGGCCAGCGATGGATCGGATGCGGGCGCGGCGGAATGGGCGGTGTGCGTGGGCTGGAGCTGCGCATGGACGTTCGCCGCCACTGCCGGCTGCTTGGCGGAAGCGGCCTGTGGCGGCGCGTTGTGCGACGACGGCGCACCGTCGTGATGGCCATGGCCCGAGGTTCCCGATTGGGCGTTGCCGCCATCGGATTTGCCGTTGGCTTCAGCGGTCGCGGCAGGCGCGGCGGCCGCCATTTTCTGGATCGGCGCATTGCTCTGCGCCGGTTTGGCGGCACTTGGCATTTGGTTTTGCGCGTGTGCCGGAGCGGCCGGCTTGCCATTGGTCTTGCTGGCGGCGCTACCGGAATCGGTCTGATCGCCTTGCGCGGCGGACTGGCCGGCGGCGGGTACCTGCTTCGCATTTGCCGCGGGCATGGCGTTGAGGGCGGCCAGCACATTGCGCAGGCTGTTGGCCTGTCCGTGAGCTTGAGCCTGGCCCTGAGCTTGAGTCTGTCCCTGATTTTGAGTCTGGCCCTGCCGGCCCTGGGCTTGTCCGGCCGCATGCGGGCTTGAAGGGGGCTGCTTCTGCGCCGATTGCGCGGCTTCGCCGCTCTGATCGGTCTGCGCGTCGTGCTGGCCCAGCGGTGCGGCGGCAGACGCTTTCGCATCCGCCGCCGTCACCTTCAGGGCGTCCGGCGTCGGCGCGGAGCCGGCGGACGCGGTCTGGAATATATGTATCGGCTGAGCCACCACCGGCAGCACTTGCGGCGCGGCCTGGGGCTCGGCCGGCACATCCTCTTTCGTCTTGGTGTCGGCCTTCGTCTGCTTCTGGCCGCTGGGCGATGCCTTGGACGGCGCGGCAGACGGCACG
This sequence comes from uncultured Pseudomonadota bacterium, assembly GCA_963775165.1. Taxonomy (GTDB): domain Bacteria; phylum Pseudomonadota; class Alphaproteobacteria; order Micropepsales; family Micropepsaceae; genus Rhizomicrobium. Next base: position 85,220 of record CAVZHX010000010.1, read on the forward strand.
TCAGCAGCGGCTTTGATTGCAGCCTTGCTTTCGCCCGCCGCGATTGCAGCCGGCGCGGCGGCGAACAGGGTGGCGACCTTATCGGTCCGCGTTGCATTCGCGGCCTTGCCGGTTTGCGGTGCCGGCGAAGAGCCCGCGTCTCCATTGGAGTTTGCCGCATCGCCGGGCGTCGCGGCGGAGAAATGCGCGGCGGTGGCATTGTTCGTCGCCGCTGCAATGACTTGCGAAGGATTTTCCGCGGCGGCCAGATCGTTCGGCTGACCCTTGACCGGCGTCGCGCCGTCTTTGCCAGATGACTTGGACGGCGTTGCATGTACGGCAAGTTTGAGCACTTGCGCAGCCTTCACGGCGCCGCCGGCCTGCGTCTGTGCAGTGCCGTTGCCGTCCGCATCGGTGCCGTCCAGGAGCGCGGCGAACGGAGCCTCCAATCCGCCTGCATCTTTGGGCGATGCGTCGGCGGTGGGGGCCTTGCCCGCGGCAGCGGCTGGCGTCGCAATGGCGTGTGCCGTGAGATGTGCCACGTCGTGTGATCCGAATATGCTGTCGCTGCTGTAGCAAGGGCCGGACCAGTCGGAATGGCTGTGATTCCGCGGCCTTATTCGCCGCTCGCCCGCTGTGCCTGACGAATTCGGGCAGGCACGAACTGCCGCGCCGCTCGGCAAACACTGCCGCGCGCGGCCGGCGCCTTGCGCGACAAAGCCCTGTTTTACTGGGCGATTGCGGTTCCGGCGCTGGCACGCGGATTGCGAACAGCGTCAGCGGGACAAAGTGTTCGCGGGGCCACGAAGGCGCCGAAACCACCCGGAGAGCGGCCTTGTCACTGAACGGAATTCTGTCGAGCGCGCTGTCGGCGCTGCAGACCAACCAGACCGCGCTGCGCACGGTCTCGAACAACGTCGCCAACATCAACACCGTCGGCTACGACCGCCGCGTCGTCAATCAGGAGGCCCAGGTCTCTGTCGGCACGCTCACCGGCGTCGATGTCGCCGACATCCAGCGCGTGACCGACCAGTTCCTGAATCAGGAAGCGCTCTACGCCCAGGCAAGTTCCTCGCAATATGGCGCGCAGAACGACATCTTCGCCCAGCTCAACGGCCTGCTCGGCCAGCCCGGCGACGGAAGCGCGCTGACCTCCAAGCTCGACGACGTGTTCTCGGCGCTGAACTCTGCCACGCTGTCGCCCACCACCTCGACCAATCAGCAGAACGTGCTGGCCGCATTCCAGAGCCTGTCCTCCACGATCACGAACCTGTCGTCGTCGGTCAGCAACCTGCAGACTCAGGTCGACCAGCAGGTGTCCTCCTCGATCAGCAGCGTCAACACGCTGACCAAGCAGATCTTCACGCTCAATCAGCAGATCCAGACCGCAACCAATGCTGGCGACACTTCTTCGGGCCTGCTCGACCAGCGCGACCAGGCGCTGGGTCAGCTCTCGCAGCTCATCGGTGTGCGCACGGCGGCGGGGCCGAACGGCCAGCTCGTGGTTTCGACCTCTGACGGCGTGGAGCTCGTGGGCAGTTGCTATGCCCAGCTCAGCTACACCGGCGGCTCGGTCAACGGCACCTATGGCTCGATCATGCTGTCCGATGTGAACCCAGGGACCGGGCAGATCATCGGCCAGCCCATGGTGCTCGATCCGCATCTGGATTCGGGCAAGCTCAAGGGTCTGATCGACATGCGCGACGGCTCGCTGTCCGACCTTCAGGCCGAACTGGGCGCGTTCGCCAAGCAGACCGCCAATTCGTTCAACGCCCAGCACAACGCCAATACCGCCTTTCCGCCGCCGAGCACGCTCGACGGCCGCGACACCGGGCTGCTCGCTTCCGACTCGCTGGGCTTTACCGGTAAGACCACGGTCGCGGTCACCGATTCGAGCGGCAATCTGGTCAGCCGCGTCGACGTCGATTTCGACGCCGGCACCCTCAGCGTCGATGGCGGCCCCACGGCGTCGATCGGCACCACTGTCGGCAGCTTCGCCGCGGCGCTGAACAGCGCGCTGGGCGCCAACGGCTCGGCGAGCTTCGCCAACGGCCAATTGTCGATCGACGGCGCCAGCGGCGACGGCGTCGTCATCCAGGACGATCCTGCGACGCCGGCCCTGCGCGGCGGCTCCGGCTTCTCGCAGTTCTTCGGCCTCAACGATTTGTTCCGCACCTCGGTGCCGACCATCACAGCCACCGGGCTTTCGGCCTCCGACACGGCCGGCTTCGCCGCTGGCGGCGCGATGAGCTTCACGCTCAAGGGGCCGGACGGCCAGATCGACAAGACCGCGACCGTGACCCTGACCGGCGGCGAGACCATCGGCGGCATCGTCACCGACCTCAACACGGCCTTCAACGGCGCGGTCACCTTCGCGCTCGGCAGCGACGGCTCGCTCACGGCGACGCCGTCGGCGGCCTATGCAAATGCCAAGCTCAACGTCACGTCCGATTCCACCACACGCGGCGGCACGGCACTGAGCTTCACCCAGCTCTTCGGCCTCGGCGTCACCGAAGCCGGCGCGCCGGCCCAGGGCTTCGCGGTCAACGATGCAATCGCCGCCCAGCCGCAGCGTCTGGCCTTGGCTCAGGCGAGCCTGTCGGGCGCCAGCTTCGGCGACACCGTCGTCACCTCCGGCGACGCACGCGGGCTTCTGGCGCTGTCGCAGGTCTCCGCCACCAAGCAGAGCTTCGCGGCGGCGGGCGGGCTGGCGGCGCAAAGCGCTTCGCTCAGCGACTACGCGGCCGCCTTCTATCAGGATGTCGCCGTACGCAGCCAGACGGCCCAGACCAACAACACCTCCGAGACCGACCGGCTCACCGAGGCACAGGCGCGCCAATCCTCGGTCTCGGGCGTCAATATCGACGAAGAACTGACCAACATGATGACCTATCAGCAGGCCTACAGCGCCAGCGCGCGCATCCTGCAGACGGTGCAGACGATGTACGACACGCTGCTCCAGATCCAGTAAGGAGAATGCCATGACCATCGATCGCATCGCGACCAGCACCCAGTCGCAATATATGCTCGATCAGATCATGACGGCGTCGAACAATCTGAACACCAGCCAGCAGCAGGTCGCCAGCGGCAAGGTCGCCAGCGATTACGCCGGCTATGGCGACAAGACTGCGGCGCTGGAATCGGCGCGTTCGGCGGCGGCCCGCGCCGACGCCTACAAGGCCGCGACCCAGGCCGCCACCGATCAGGCCAACCTTCAGGACACCAATCTTTCGACGCTCTCCAATCTCGCCGGCCAGCTGCGCCAGGCTGTCACCGACGCCGTCGCCAACAACGACGGCTCGACCCTGATGAGCCAGCTTGGCGGCATCTTCGACCAGGCCGTGCAGGTGCTCAATTCCAAGGATGCCAACGGCAATTACCTGTTCGGCGGCGACAAGAACAACGCCCCTCCGGTCACCGCCACCTCGCTGACGGCGCTGACGGCGCTGCCCAGCGCTTCGGACGCCTTCGCCAACGGCACGGTTGCCGCCTCGGTAAACGTCGCCGATGGCGAGAGCGTCCAGGTGGGTGTGCTGGCCTCCGATGCCGGCACGCAGCTTCTGCAGGCGATCAAGGACGTCGCCGACTTCAATGCCGGCGCCAGCGGCCCCCTTTCGGGGACACTGACTGGCGCCCAGTCCAATTTCCTGTCGGGTGCGATCCAGACCGCCACCAGCGCCAGCCAGAACGTCAACGATGTGCTGGGCGCCAACGGCGGCACGTACAACCAGCTCAAGGACATGGTCACCCATCAGGACACGCTGTCGACGCTTTATCAGGGCTTCACCTCCGATATCGAGAACGTCGACATGAGCCAGGCCATCACCAACCTGAACCAGAACCAGACCGCGCTGCAGGCCGCGCTCCAGGTCACCTCCCAGCTGAACCAGGTCACGCTCCTGAATTACCTGAAATAGCCGGGTTCCGGACTCTACCGGCTTGATGGAGACGGCGCGCCGTCCTATAGGGCGGCGCCATGGGCACTCTCGACCTCTTCGCGCTGGAGCCGCCGCCGCGGCCGACCCGCATCGTCGCGGCGATGTCGGGCGGGGTCAATTCGTCGGTCACGGCGGCTTTGCTCGCGCGCGCCGGCTACGAAGTCGTCGGCGTCACGCTGCAGCTCTACGATCACGGCCGGGCCGCCGGCAAGAAGGGCGCCTGCTGCGCCGGCCAGGATATCCACGATGCCCGCCGCGTCGCCGAAAACCTCGCCATCCCTCATTATGTGCTCGATTACGAGGCCCGCTTCCGGGACGCCGTGATGGAAGATTTCGCGGACAGCTATGCGCGCGGCGAGACGCCCATTCCCTGTGTCGCCTGCAATGAGCGCGTGAAGTTCGCCGATCTCTTGGACATGGCGAAGGAGCTTGGCGCCGAGGCGCTGGCGACCGGCCACTATGTCGTCCGCCGCGACGGCGCCGGCGGCCCCGAACTTCATCGCGGTGCCGATCCCGCCCGCGACCAGAGCTACTTTCTCTTTCGCACCACGGCCGAGCAGCTGTCGTTTCTGCGCTTTCCGCTAGGCGGACTCGCCAAGGCCGACGTGCGCGCGATGGCCGCCGAACTCGGGCTTGCCACCGCGGACAAGCCGGACAGCCAGGACATCTGCTTCGTGCCCAGCGGCAATTACGCCAGCGTGGTCGAGAAGCTGAAGCCGGGCGCGGCGATGCCTGGCGAGATCGTCGATCTCGACGGCCGCGTGCTCGGCCGCCACGACGGCGTGATCCATTACACGGTGGGCCAGAGGAAAGGCCTGGGCCTGTCGGGCACGGCCGAGGCGCTGTTCGTGATCGGCCTCGATGCCGCGCGCGCGCGCGTCGTCGTCGGTCCGCGCTCGGCGCTGGCCGTGCGCACAGTAACGCTGCGCGACGTCAACTGGCTGATCGAGCCGCCCAACGCGCTCGATTGCGCGGTCAAGCTGCGCTCGATGCGGGAGCCTGTGCCCGCGCGCGTGCGCCCGCTCGCTGACGGCGGCGCCGAGGTCGAGCTGCTGATGCCGGAGGAAAGCGCGGCACCGGGCCAGGCCTGCGTGTTCTATGCCCGCGAGGGCACGCGCGTGCTCGGCGGCGGCACCATCGTCGCGTCGGATTCGGCCCGCGCGGCGGCATAACGGATTTGCGGACAAGCCCTTGGCCCGCTTGCCTTGACAGGCCCCCGGCCCCCACCTTACATCGCCCGCCTCGGCGGCCGCGAGGCACGTGGCAGCGTAGCTCAGTGGTAGAGCAGGGAAATCATAATCCCTTGGTCGGGGGTTCAAATCCCTCCGCTGCTACCAGCCTCACGGCGGCGGCTTGGAGGCATGCGCTTGGCCAGACGGGCGGGAGCAAGTAAGGCTGCAATTCCCACATTCGATGTCACGATCGACAATATCCGCGCGGCCGCTGCCGCCATCGCCGGCGCGATCGAGCGCACGCCCACCCATCATTCGCGCACGCTGTCCAAGATCGCCGGCTGCGAGATACATCTGAAATTCGAGAACCTGCAGTTCACAGCCTCCTTCAAGGAACGCGGCGCGCTGAACAAGCTGCTGTCGCTGACGGACCGAGAGCGCAGGCGCGGCGTCGTCGCCATGAGCGCGGGCAATCACGCCCAAGGGGTGGCCTATCATGCCGGCCGCCTCGGCATTCCGGCGACCATCGTCATGCCCGAGGGCACGCCCTTCAACAAGATCAAGCACACCAAGGGTTTCGGCGCCCGGGTGGTGATCGACGGGCCGACGCTCGCCCAATCCTTCGCCCGCGCTCGCGCCATCGAGGCCGAAGAGGGCCTGACGCTTCGTTCATCCCTATGACGACGCCAAGGTCATCGCCGGCCAGGGCACCATCGCGCTCGAGCTTCTCGAGGACGTGCCCGACGTCGACATGCTGGTGGTCCCCATCGGCGGCGGCGGGCTGATCTCCGGCATCGCCATCGCCGCCAAGGCTATGAAGCCCGCCATCGAGATCTATGGCGTCCAGGCCAAGCTCTATCCCTCGATGTACGACGCGGTGAAGGGCGCCGATCTGCCCTGCGCCGGCCAGTCCATCGCCGAAGGCATCGCGGTCAAGGAGCCGGGAAAACTCACCCGGAAGATCGTCGCCGCATTGGTGAAGGACATCCTCCTGGTAGGCGAGGACGAGATCGAGCGCGCCATCGCGAGCCTGCTCGAGATCGAAAAGACCGTGGTCGAGGGCGCGGGCGCCGCCGCCTACGCCGCCGTGATCGGCAACCGCACGCTGTTCGAGGGCCGAGGGTCGGCATCGTGCTGTCGGGCGGCAATATCGACATGCGGCTGCTTTCGAACGTGATCCTGCGCGAGCTGTCGCGCGAGGGCCGCATCCTGTCGCTCGTGGTCGCGATCGAAGACCGGCCGGGTCAGCTTGCGAAGCTCGCGACCCTGGTGGGCGAGGCCGGCGGCAACATCCTCGAAGTCAGTCACAACCGCATGGCCACCGACACCTCGGCCAAGCTCGCCGATCTCGGCATGACCATCGAGGCGCGCGACGCCGCCCATGCCGCCGAAATCCGCAAGCTGCTCGAAAGCGCGGGCTTCACCATCCGTGCGGCGTCGAGGTAGAGCGCGATCCAGATCGCGGCTGCGGCCGGCATCTGCGCCATGAGCGATCTGCTGGTCGAGGGCAAGCTGCCGCGCGCGGGCTTCGTGCGGCAGGAGCTGGCCAGGCTTTCCGATTTCTTCGCCAACCGTTTCGGGTGTTATTATGTTTAGCGCTCGCGGCCACGTTCCGCGCCGTTAACCGCGTTCGCATTCGGTGCTTCATTTTGGGACAGTCGGCCGACACTGTCGCGCCGTCGCCCGGGGAACAGAACCGATGCCGAGAACGATCGCGCAGTGGACTGGAAATCGTCGTCACCACCATCGTGGTGCTCGGCTGCGATGTGGATGTGCTTTACGCCGTCCCACTCGGCATTTTCGCCGGGGCGGTGGCGACATTCTTCATGGCGCTGGCCGATGCCCACGAAAAGGGGCGGATCGCAAATCGCAATTGACGCAAGGGGCGTCGCCCGTTCGCCGGCAACTGGCCGTTCGCCGGCATCTGGCCGTCAGCCGCCTTCCGGCGGGATCTCGCCCAGCGCCGCTTCCAGCTCCTGGAAGGTAGGCTGGGCCGCGCTCGGCACGCTGCCGCGTCCGATTTCGACCGAGACCTGTGCGGCGTTGCCGTGCAGGTGGGCCACCAGGATGTCGCGGATGACGTGATAGAACTGGGCCTCTTCGTCGACCAGGGATTTGAGCCTGGTCGCGATCGGGCCCACAATTCCGTAGGCCAGGAACACGCCCAAGAAGGTGCCGACCAGCGCCGAGCCGATCATGCCGCCCAGGATTTCGGGCGGTTCGGAGATCGCGCCCATGGTTTTGATCACGCCCAAGACCGCGGCCACGATGCCCAGTGCCGGCAGGCCGTCGGCCATGGTCTGCAGGGCGGTGGCCGGCTCCAGCGCCTCGTGATGGTGTTTTTCGAGCTGCTTCTCCATCGCCGTTTCGACCTGATGCGGATCCTCCAGGCTCATTGTCATCATGCGCAGCGTGTCGCAGATGAAGGCGAGCGCGAAGTGGTCCTTGGCGATGCGCGGATAGCGCTTGAAGATCGAGCTGTCCTCGGGCTTTTCGATATGGGCTTCGAGCGCGATCAGGCCCTTGGATTTCATGGTCTTGGTCAGAAGATAAAGCAGGCACAGAAGATCGTTGTAGTCGGAATGCTTCCATTTCGGGCCGGAGACGACCTTGCCCATCTCGCCGCCGATCTTCTTCAGCGAATAGAGCGAGCCGCCGATCAGCACGGCCGCGAGCGCCGCGCCGCCGATGGTGATCATCTCGTGCGGCAGCGCCTCCATCACCACGCCCAGCGAACCGCCCGACAGGATGAAGCCGCCGAACACGGCCGCGAACAGGAAAACAATGCCGCCGATCTGAAGCATGCCGAACTTCCGAATATCCCCGTCTGGCGGCCTCGGACGAGGCGGCCGTGCATCGGCGTTAGTATTAAGACGAGCCCTTAAAGAGCAATGAACGTGGGCGCAGTTGTGCGCCGTTGGGGCAGGTGTCGGCGGTGTCGAAAGTTGGCGAGCGCTTGCGCACGCTGCTCAGGCGATCGCGATATCGTCCTTGTAATCGTCCTGGCGGCGATAGGGGCCGGCATACTCGTCGTCTCTCTTGCGACGGCGGTCGGGCCCGAAATAGCCCTCGCAGCGCACGAACGGCCGCGGACGCTCGACGATCTCGGCCACGCGAAGAAGCAGATTCTGGACGGTGATCGGCTTGGCCAGGAATTCGGTGACGCCGGCGTCGCGGGCCATCTCCACGCGGGAGCGCTCGGTGTGGCCGGTCACCATGATAATGGGCACATAGGGGTTGGGGCTGTCGGGGGCGGTGCGCACCATCTTGGTGAATTCGATGCCGTCGATCGGCTTCATGGAGAGGTCTGTCAGCACGAAATCGGGCTTCTTTTCGCGCAAGGCGACATAGCCGGCGGCGCCGTCATTGCATTCGAAGACGTGCTTGATGCCCAGCGCCAGCATCAGCGAGCGCAACAGGACGCGCATATGCTGATTGTCTTCGATGATCAGCGCGCGCAGATAGTCGAAGGAGGGGCCGCTCATGGCAAATGCCCTCGCGCTGCCGGGCGGCCGCGATGAACTGCTCGGAACGGCGGTGCTGGGACCGGCAAAGCGTTCTGTCCGTGCTGACAATTCCCTTATGAATCTAGATCGGTTGGGTTAGCAATTTGTTACGCGGCCGGTGGGAAGCTGAGAACGTGAACATCATCCGCAGGTTGCGCAGGACGGTCCTGCTGCACGCCACGATAGTCCTTCGCGGTTTCGTCTCCCAGCTGGCCTTCGGCGTCAGCGCCCTGTGCCTGGACGAGGCCGGCCGGGTGCTGCTGGTGCGGCCGCGCTTCGGCGCCGGCTGGTCCCTGCCCGGCGGCGGCGTGGGGCGGGGCGAGCCGCCCGAGGCCGCAATCCTGCGCGAGCTGGCCGAGGAGGTGGGGCTGGCGGCGAGCGGGCCGCCGCGTCTGGCCGGGCTCTACACCCGCCGGATTGGCTGGGCCACCAATGTCATTGCCGTTTACCAATTGGGCGGGGTCCGGATCGATTTCCGGCCGAATTTCGAGATCGTCGCGGTCTTTTGGGCCGATCCGGCCGCGCCCCCGCCCGGAACCGAGGCCGGCGCCCTGCGCCGTCTGGCCGAACTGACCGGCGGGGCCGGCCCCGCGCCCTATTGGTAGGCTTCGGGGCCGGCGATCTTGCCTTTGGCCACGGCGATGGGCTTAACCTCCGCCCGTTTCGTCGAGCCGGCCCGAGCCCCTGAAAGCACACGGACCATGAGTGAGCCGCAAAGCCGCCCCTGGCAGATCCGCGCCGAGCGGGCCGAGGACAGCCCCCTGATCGAGGCTCTGGTGGCGGCCAGCTTCGGCCCCGGCCGCTTCGCCAAATCGGCCTGGCGCCTGCGCGAGGGCGTGGCGCCGGTCGCCGGCCTCGGCTTCGTCGCCATCGAGGACGGGATCCTGCGCGGCTCGGTGCGCTTCTGGCCGATTCGCGTCGGCAGCGAGACGGCGCTGCTCCTGGGCCCGCTCGCCGTCCAGTCCGATCAGCGCGGCCGCGGCATCGGCATCGCCCTGATGCGAGAGGGGCATCGCGGCGGCGCGCGCGGGCCGGCTGGCCGCGCATCATCCTCGTCGGCGACGAGCCCTATTATGTGCGCGTGGGTTTCGCGCGGCTGCCGCCCGGGCGGTTGCGCTTTCCGGGCCCGGTCGATCCGGCGCGCATCCTCGGCCTGTCGCTCGCAGCCCGGCGCGCTGCTCGATCTTTCCGGGACAGGTACGCCGCGCCGCGCATCGACGATCCGGTCTGCGCGGACGGCGCGCCGGTTTCGTGAGCTAGCGGCCCTTCGACCCGCCAGGCCAGCAGCAGCGTACCGAGCAGCAGGATCAGCGCCAGCCAGGCCGGCAACAGCGGCTCCTGCTCGACCGAGGTGACGCGATAGGCGCCGTTGTCGCGCAGCCGATCCAATCCGCGCCGGACGCATGCGTCGCCCGGCTCGACGCGGCGGATGCGACGGCGTGCCGTCCGCCAGCCAATGCACCGAGCCGCCGCTCGTCTCGCGCCAAGGGCTTGAGGATCGTATCGGTCGCGCGCATGTCGGCGACTTCCTTGGGATTGAGCGGGCCCGGCGGCGGCGACCGCCGACAGCGTGCCGTCGGTCAGCCGATAAAGCCCGAGCTCGTCGGCCTTGGCGCTGCCGCGCCAGATGCCGGGCTCGGTCTCGGTCAGAGTCGACGGTCTCGGTCTTGCCCGACGGCGTCGGTGACGCGTCACGGGCTCGGCGGTCTCGGCCATGGTGTGGCGGTCGATGACGATCTGGCCGCCGGCGATGGCGGCGGTCAGCCGCTCTTCCTCCAGCTCCGGCTCCTTCATCAGCCAATGCGCCAGCCGGCGCAGCAATTCGGCGTCGGGCCCGCCGCCCTCAAGCCGCGCGCCCACAGCCAGGCCTGATCGGAGAGGAATTCTGCCACGCGGCCCTTGCCGACGTGGTCGAGCACCAGAAGCGGGCTGTCGTTCGGTCCGGCCATCACGCGTCTCGCCGGAGACGCTTTTCGCGCCGATCAGCCGGAACCAGCGGCCCCAGCTCGGCGGCTTGCCGCCCTCATTGGCGCCGGGAAGATCGTGGGTGACGGGATGGGCGAGGCCGGTCGCGGTCACCATCGGCCTGAATCGCTGCGTCGATGACGTCGCCGGTCGGCCTGCGCCGGCAGCACCGCGGCGAGCGGCGTGCGATAGATGCTTGCTGGTCCGGCGAATTCCGGGCCCGGCCGCGACCAGCAGCGCGCCGCCGTTCTCGACATAGCGGGCGATGTTGTCGAAATAGGCGAGCGGCAGGATGCCGCGTTCGCGGTAGCGGTCGAAGATGACCAGATCGAACTGGTCGAGCTTCTCGACGAACAATTCGCGCGTCGGAAATGCGATCAGCGACAAGCTCGTCGATCGGGGTCGCGTCCTGCTTGTCGGGCGGGCGCAGGATGGTGAAGTGCACGAGATCGACCGACGGATCGGCCTTCAGAGCAGATTGCGCCACACCCGCTCGCCGGCATGCGGTTCGCCCGAGATCAGCAGCACGCGCAGCCGGTCGCGCACGCCGCTGACGGCGACGACCGCGCGGTTGTTCTCGAGCGTCAGCTCCGACGGGCCCGGGCCTTGCGGCCTCGAGCTCGACCACGTTTTCGCCGCCATGGGTGATCGGCACGCTGAGCGTGGTCTTGCGCCCCACCGGCACGGACTGCGTGCCGTGCGTCCTTGCCGTCGATGCGCAAATCGACATCGGCATGGTTGCCGCCTCGCTGTCGGTGTGGTCGCCGAAATCGTCGACCTTGAGCTCGATCTGGGCATCGTGGCCGACGATGGCGAAGCGCGCGGCGTCGATGACGGTGAGCTTGCGGTCGCGTTCGTCGTGCTTGCCCGCGATCAGTACCTGCAGCGGCGCCTTGAAGCCGCATCTTGGACGGGGCGGGCGCGTCATGGACCTCGCCGTCGGTGATGGCGATGGCGCCGGCGACGCGGTCGGGCGGCACATCGGCCAGCGCCGCGTTGACGCGCGGCGAAGAGCTGGGTGCCGTTGTCCTCGCCGTTGTCGGTGGTGGCGATAGTGGTCTCGCGCACCTCCAGATTCTTCTGTTTCTTGAGTTCGGCCGCGATCTTCGCCGCGGCTTTGTCGGCCTGGGCCATGCGATCGCCCACATCCATGCTCTGCGAATGATCGACGATGAGCGCGACCACGTCCGACAGCGGCTCGCGCGTCTCGTGCACGATCAAGGGATTGGCGAGCGCGGCGATCAGGATGGCGAAAGCGAGCGCCGCGCGCCCAGGCCCCGCGCGCGCGCGTCGAAGAACGCGTACACCGTCAGCGCGGCCGCGAGTCCCGCCAGCAGCCACAACACGATCACGGGCACATGCGGCGCGAATGCGAGGGCGTAAGCCGTCATCGTCCCAGCCGCTCCAGAAGCGCCGGCGCGTGCACCTGATCGGTCTTGTAGTTGCCGGTCAGCGCATACATCACGACATTGATGCCGAAACGGATCGCCATTTCGCGCTGGCGCTCCCCGCCCGGCACGCAATCGGCGAGCGGCTGGCCGTTCGAATCGACGGCCCAGGCCGCGGCCCAGTCATTGCCGCCGATGATGACGGGCGAGACGCCGTCGCCGCCGCGGGCGGGCGCGGTCTGTGGCGCGGCGTCGCCCTTGCGGCAGCGCCTGCGACCCACACTTGCCCGCCGTCCCAGCGGCCGGGAAAGTCTGGAGAGCAGATAGAAGGTCTTGGTCAGCACGTGATCGGACGGCATCGGCTCCAGCGGCGGCAGATCGAGCTTGCCGAGCAGGCGGCGCAGCGTCTGTTCGCCCGGATTGTCGGCGCCGCGCGTGCGCCCCCAGCGACAGATCGCGCGTGTCGATCAGAATGCGTGCCGCCATTGCTCATATAGGCCTGCACCTTGCTCAGTGCTTCCGGCGACAGGTCCTTCTCGCGCGGGTCCATCGGCCAGTAGATCAGCGGAAAGAAGGAGAGGTCGTCATGCGCCGGATCGACGCCCATCGGCGCTTCCGGCTCGTAGGCGGTGCGCGCTTTCAGCCACAGCCCGAGCCCGGTCAGCCCCGCCTTGCTCATCGCGTCGACGTCGGGGACGCCGGTGATGACATAGGCGAGCCTGGTGTCGAGCGCGGCCTTCTCGTCGAAGCTCTCGTCGGCGCGGGCGTGGTGGGGCGCGATCACGATCAACGCGAATAGCGCGATGGACGCCGCGCCGGCAAATCCGCGCGGCAATCTGAGCAATCCGCGCAGCCACAGCGAGATCAGCGCGTCGGCCATCAGCAGAAGGATCGCCGCGGTCAGGAACCAGGGCGCGAGCTGCGTGGCGCTGGTGCCGCTATAGGTCGCCCGCGGCAGGCCCAGCGCGCCCATCGGCGTCAGGCTCGTGTCGGCGCGCACGACATTGAGTGCTGCCTCCGAGCCCTCGCTGCCATAGAGCCCCGGCGGATGATCGGGCGAGAGCTTGACGCTGGCGAGCTGATCGCCGCGGATCGGCAGCGTCTCGGCCGGCGGCTTGCGCAGGCGGCCGAAGCCGTCGAGCGTCTCGGCCGGCGGGAAGCTCGCATTGGCGTCGGTGCCGAGTCCGACGGGATGGGCACCGCCCGCCAGATCGAGCACGCGCCTCAGCATGTCGATATAGAGTCCCGACAGCGGCAGCGACGACCAGTCCGGGCTCGCCGTCACGTGGAACAGCACGATCCAGCCCTTGCCGCGATGCTCGGCGGTGACGAGCGGGGTGCCGTCGGCGAGCCGCGCCCAGGTCCGTTCGCTGAGCTCGACGCTGGGCTCGGCCAGAATCTGCTGGCTGACCGTGACGTCGGCCGGAACCTTCAGGCCGCGGAACGGACTGGAATCGGGAAAGGCCGCCAGATGCTGCGGCTTGGACCAGGTCAGCGCCCCGCCCAGATAGCGCCCGCCCGTGCGCAGCTTGACCGGCACCAGGTCGCCCGTGCCTTGCGTCATGCGCGGGCCGGCGAAGCGCAACAGCACCCCGCCGTCGTTCACGAATTTGGCGACGTCGGCGTGATCGTCGCCCGCGACCCTGCCGATATCCGACAGGACCAGCACCGAGACGTTGTTCTTGAGCCCGTCCTCAATGGTTCCGGTGCTCAGCTCGGCGTAAGGCGCAAGCGCGCGCTGCAGATAATAGAGACCGGACAGCAGCGGCTGCTGGTTCTCCTGCGCGGTGCCGGAGACCAGCCCGACCTTGCGCCGCTTCGACGAAGAATCGAGCAGCCGCACCGCGCCCGCCGAATCCTGGTTGGCGATGACGAGGCGCTGGGTTTCGTTGCGAACTTCGAGCGGCAGCTTGAGCGTTGCCGTGGTCTGGCTCTTGCCGGGCTGGAAGGCGAAGGGCGCGCTCGCCAGGCTTTCGCCATGGGCGCCGAGCGCCTCGACCGTGCCGTTGCGGGCGCCCGCGCCGCCGGCGCGGATCACCGGGACCTTGAAGCCGTCGGCGGTGCTCGTTTCCGGCTTGAGTGCGAGCGGCACATTCGCGCTCGCATCCTCATAGACCGTGACCTGTCCGATCTTGGCCAGCGCGCGCGCGGTCGCGTCCGCGTCGCCGTGATCAAGCCCGTCGCTGAACCACAATATTTGCGGGGCGCGCTGGAAGGCGACCTTCCGCAAGGCGGCGACGGCGCGGGCGCGATCCGGCGTCCAGGGCTTGGGCGCAAGCTCGCTGGCGCTGCGGGCGGCGCTGCCGGCGTCGAGCAGCGAGATTTGCGGCGCCCGCCCCGATGCCGTCGGCACGATGGCGACCGGCCTGTCCTGATGCGAGGCGGTGTCGAGCGCGTCGGAGATCGCGGCCTGACGCGCCTTCCAGGCGTGTGCGGCCGTCCAGTCGTTGTCGATGAACAGCACCAGCGCGCCTTGGCCGGCGACCTTGGGCGGCTCGCCGATGCTGGGACCGGCAAGCGCGATGATGATGAGCGCCGCCGCGATCAGCCTGAGTGCCATCAGCCAGGGCGGGGTGCGCGCCGGCGTCTCTTCGGGGCTTGCGAGCCCGAGCAGCAATCTCAGCGGCGGAAAGATCACGCGCCGGGGCGCCGGCGGCGTCACGCGCAACAGCCACCAGATCGCCGGCAACGCGGCGAGCGCCACCAGGATCCAGGGCGATGCGAAGCTCAATGCGCCGAACACACCCATGCCCTCACGCTCCGCGTGTGGTCACAGGAGCGCCGCCCAGATCGGCATAGAGCGCGACCAGCGCGGTCTCCGGCTGCTTGTCGGTACGGTGGGCCAGATAGCTCCAGCGCATCTGCCGCGCCTGGGTGCGCACGGCCTCGCAATGGGCGGCGAAGCGCGCCTGATAGGAATTGCGCGCGCCCTCGGCACGGCCCAGAAGTTCGCTGTCGCGCGTGCCCAATGCTTCGAAGCGCGTGCGCCCGGTGAAGGGAAAGTCTTCTTCGGCCGGATCGATGATGTGGACGAGATGGCCGGTGAGGCCGGCGCGCGCCAGCCGCTTCATCGTCGCCTCGATCTGGGCCAAGGGCGACAGGAAATCGCTGAGCCAGACGAATTGCGCGAACTTGCTGATCGGCGCCTCGGGCGGCAGCGCGGCATTGTCGGGCGGAAGATCGACGAGCTCATGGGCGATGCGGCGCAGCGGCAATCGCCCCGTGCCCGGCCCGTGCCCGTCGCCCAGAAGCGCGATGCGCTCGCCGCCGCGGATGAGCAGCGAGGCCAGTGCCAGCGCCAGCACCGTGGCGCGGTCGATCTTGCTGACGTTCACCCATTGCGATTTGAAGCGCATGCCGGCCGAGCCGTCGCGCCAGAACCACACCGCCTCGGCCGCTTCCCATTCGCGCTCGCGCACGAACAGATGCTGCGACTTGGCCGATTGCCGCCAGTCGATGGCGGCGGCGGCGTCCTCGGCGCGGTAGCGGCGGAATTGCCAGAAGGTCTCGCCCATGCCGGCCTTGCGGCGGCCATGCACGCCCAGGCTCACCGACGAGGCCAGCCGTTCGGCATCGACCAAGAGCGGCGGCAGCGTGGCGGCCAGCGCCTCGGCCTGGTCGCGCACGGCTTCATGCCTGCCGGCGCGGCGCGGGATCATGCCTTCGAGCGGTCCCGTCAAAGAATGCTCCGGCACAGCCGGTCGATCACGTCGGAGATGGTCGTGCCTTCCGCGCGTGCCGAGAAGTTGAGCGCCATGCGGTGGCGCAGGATCGGATGGGCGAGCGCCACCACGTCGTCGACCGAAGGCGCGAAGCGGCCCTCGATAAGCGCGCGCGCGCGCACCGCCAGCATGAAGGCCTGGCTCGCGCGCGGCCCCGGTCCCCAGGAGATGAAATCGCGCAAGGCCGGATCGCCGTCGTCGTCGGGCCGCGCCGCGCGCACCAGCTTGAGGATCGCCTCCACCACTTTCTCGCCGACCGGAATCCTGCGCACGATTGCCTGCGCCTGCATCAGATCGGCGGGCGTGCAGACGGCGGCGACCTGCCGCTCGTTGCCGAAGGTGGTCGAGAGCAGCATCTGCCGTTCGGCCTCGCGGTCGGGATAGGTGACATTGATCTGCAACAGGAAGCGGTCGAGCTGCGCTTCCGGCAAGGGATAGGTGCCTTCCTGTTCGAGCGGGTTCTGGGTCGCCAGCACGTGGAAGGGCCTCGGCAGGTCGTAGCGGTTGCCTGCGACCGTCACATATCTTTCCTGCATCGCCTGCAGCAGCGCCGATTGCGTGCGCGGACTGGCGCGGTTGATTTCGTCGGCCATCAAGAGCTGAGTGAAAACCGGGCCGTTGACGAAACGGAAGCTGCGCCGTCCGCCTTCGGTCTCTTCCAGCACTTCGGAGCCGATGATGTCGGCCGGCATCAGGTCGGGCGTGAACTGGATGCGCTTCCAATCCATGCCGAGCGCGATGCCGAGGGTTTCCACGAGCCGCGTCTTGGCCAGTCCCGGCACCCCGATCAGAAGGCCGTGGCCGCCCGCCAGCAGCGTCACCAGCGCTTCGTCCACCACTTCGGTCTGGCCGAAGATCACCTTGCCGATGGCCGCGCGCACATCGTGGAAAATGGCGGCTGCCTTCTCGGCCTCCGCCACGGGCGCGCTGTCAGGGGCGTCACCGATCATGAGTTTGGCATCCGTCATTAAGAGCTTTTCCGCTTGGCTGTTTCGCGACGACCGGCGCGGGTCCTCCTCGGGGCATCGCTTGGCCGCCCCCCCCGCGTCCGGCTGCAAGGTTGCCGGTCGTAAGCCGCGCGCCTATCTTCGCTTTTCAGGCGGGCCGCCGGACGAGGCGTTTATGTTGCACCCTGGCGGGCGGCACGCAACAGCGAAAACCCCTCGCCGGCACGGCCTCGGCCCTACACTTCGCCGTGAAAACGGGCGCCGGCAGGAGCTTGTGGACGGATCATGGCCGGTAGCGATCTTCCCCTCGGATTGGCGAGCCTGCAGCGCGAGGCGGCCCAATCGGCGCAGAAAAAGGGCCGCGCCCTGCCGCCGCTCGAAAGTTGGCATCCGGCCCATTGCGGCGACATCGACATCCGCATCGCCGCCGACGGCACCTGGTTCCATGAGGGACGGCCGATCCGCCGCCCGGAGCTGGTGCGTCTGTTCTCCACGCTGCTCTTCAAGGATGGCGACGGCTTTCATCTGCTGACCCCGGTGGAGAAGCTGCGCATCGCCGTCGACGACGCGCCCTTCGTCGCCGCGTTGCTGCGCTGCGAAGGCGACGGTCCCGGCCAGCGCCTGGTCTTCACCACCAACGCCGGCGACGAGGTCACGGCCGGCGCCGGCCATCCGATCCGCGTCGAAACCAGTTTCGAAACCGGCGAGCCCGCGCCCTATTTGCATGTGCGAAACGGACTCGAGGCCAAGATCGCGCGGGCCGTGTTCTATCAGCTCGCCGAGATGGCGGTGCCGGGCACCGGCGAACATGAAGGCAGCCTCGGCGTTTGGAGCCAGCGCAGGTTCTTTCCGCTGGGGCGCGGCTGAATGCGCGCGGACGGAAAATCATCGCCATGGCCCGACCGCGTCGCTGCCGAGGGCACGGCCGCGCTGCGTCCGCATTTGTTGCAGCAAGCGCCCAAGCCGCCGCTGATTCCGACGCGCGGCGACCGGAGTCTTGACCGCATGATCGAGCCGGCCGCACCTGGCACGCTGACGCCGGCCGCGGTGCTGCTGCCCATCGTCGCCCGCGCCGAGCCGACGGTGCTGTTCACGCGGCGCACCGCCCATCTGGCCCGCCATGCCGGTCAGGTGAGCTTCCCGGGCGGCCGCGTCCACGCGAACGATCCCTCGCTCGCCGAGACCGCGCTGCGCGAGACCGAGGAGGAAACCGGCATCGCCGCGGCCTGCATTTCCGTGGCGGGCTTCCTGGAGCCCTATGAGACCGGCACCGGCTTTGCCATTGTACCGGTGGTCGGGCTTGTGCGCGAAGGCTTCGCGCTCGCGCCCAATGCCGAGGAGGTCGAAGAGGTGTTCGAAGTGCCGCTCGGCTTCCTGCTCGATCCGGCCAATCGCGCGCGCAAGACCATGGAGCGGCGCGGCGTGTTGCGCGAATTCTACGTCTTCGATTACGGACGCCATCACATCTGGGGCGCGACGGCGGCGATCCTGGTCGATTTCGGCGAAAGGCTGACGCGCCCATGATCCGCATCGTGCTCGAACGCATGGTCCTGTTCGCGTTGCCGTTCGCGCTGTTCGCGGCCTATGTCTGGTATCTGCACCGCTACAGCCAGCGCCGGCGCCCCGACACGCCCTGGATCTGGCTGACGGCAGCCGGTCTTGTTCTGGTGATCGCGAGCTTCTTGTATGTGGGGCTGACCACCGGCGAAACCACCAAGGGCCTGTATGTGGCTCCGCAATATGTCAACGGCAAGATCGTTCCTGGCCATGTCGACGAGGGCGCGCACTGAATGACGAACCGGCTCGATCCCGCCCGCCATGCCTGGATGCGCGCGCCCGAAACGCTTGCCGTGATGGAAGCGCTGACGAAGGACGGCGGCGAGGCGCGTTTCGTCGGCGGTTGCGTGCGCAATGCCCTGCTCGGCCACGACGCCGGCGACGTCGACATCGCCACGCCGCTGGTGCCCGATGAGGTGACCAAGCGTTTGCAGGCGGCGGGTCTGGGCGCGGTGCCGACCGGCGTCGAACACGGCACCGTCACCGCCATCGCGAATGGCAGGCCCTTCGAGATCACGACGCTGCGCCGCGATGTCGCCACCGATGGGCGCCACGCGGTCGTGGCATTCTCGGCCGATTGGGCCGAAGACGCCGCGCGCCGCGACTTCACCATGAACGCGCTTTATGCGAACGCCCAGGGTGAGCTCTACGATTGCTCTGGCGGCCTCGCCGATCTGGAAGCCGGCCGCGTGCGCTTCGTCGGCGATGCGGTAACCCGCATCCGCGAGGACTACTTACGCATCCTGCGCCTCTTCCGCTTTCACGCCTGGTACGGCAAGGGCGCAATCGACGAAGCCGCCCTTCATGCCGCCGCCTCCGAACGGGCCGGCCTGCAAAAACTCTCCGGCGAACGCATCGCCAAGGAGATGCTGCGGCTGCTCGCCGCCACCGACCCGATGGCCTGCCTGCAGGCGATGGCGGCAGGCGCGATCCTGCCGGAGATCATGCCGGGCGGGCTGGAGCTCGCCCGCCTCGAACGCCTGGTTGCCATCGACGCGGCCAATTTCTTCTCGCCCGATGCGGGCCTGAGACTGGCCGCGCTTCTGCCGGACGATCGCGCCGCTGCGCGCGCGCTGGCCGATCGCTGGAAGCTCTCCAATGCGGACCGCGATCGCCTCGAAGACCTCGCCGCCGCGCGCGAGGACATCGTCCCCGATCTTTCGGTGCGCGAGGCGCGCAAACTTCTCTATCGTCTCGGCAAGGAGCGTTTCTGCGACCGCGTGTTCCTGGGCTGGGCCGCGGATGCCAGGACCTCCAATGCCGTGGCATGGCGCGCGCTGGTGGCGCTGGCCGACAGCTATGAGCGGCCGCGCTTTGCGCTCGGCGGCGCCGATGTCATCAAGGCCGGCGTGCCGGAAGGCCCGTCGGTCGGCCGCGTGCTGGCCGAAGTCGAGGCCTGGTGGATCGATGCCGATTTTCCCGACGACAAGACCGCGCTTGCGCAGCAATTGAAGGCGGCCGTCAAAACCATCGTGCCCAGATGACATTCCAGCTTCTCGATTCCCTCTCCATCCCCGGCGATCCCGGCAAGCCCAACGAGGATGCCTTCGCCCATGACGACAACGCGGCCGTGCTGCTCGACGGCGCCACCGGCCTGGGCGAGCCGCTGCTGCCGGGACCGAGCGACGCGGCCTGGCTCGCGCGTTTCGGCGTCAACCGGCTGATGGCCCATCTGCGCGAAGGCGCCACCGCCCAGCGCGCGCTGGGTTCGGCGCTGAAGGATGCCGAGCGCTCCTTCGCGGGGCTGCGGCGCCGCCCCCCCGCCGAACGCTGGGAGGTGCCATGTGCCTCGATGATTTTTGCGGTCAAAAGCGCCGGCGGCTTCGATGCGCTGTGGTTCGGCGATTGCGCGGCGCTCGTCAAACGCGGGCGCAATCCGGCGGCGGTTGTGGGTTACGCCTTCGACAAGAAGGCGAATGAGCGTGAGAGCGCGGCCCGGCTGGCGGCGGCCAAGGGGCTGGCGCCGGCCGCCGGCGTCAACCGGCCCGAATATCTGGGTGCCCTGCGCGCGGCCCGCAACCGCGTCAACACCGCGGCCGGCGGCTTCCTCTTCGCGCCCGACAGCCACGCCGGCGATCACGTCCATCTGAAGCGCGTCGAGGCGCGCGCCGGCACGGCCGTGCTGCTGGCGAGCGACGGCTTTCTCGCCCTTGTCAGCGAATATGGCCGCTACGACGCCGACGGATTGCTCAAGGCCGCGCACGCGGACGGACTGGCCGCGCTCGGCCGCGAGCTTCGCGCCATCGAAGACGAAGACCCCGACGGAACCAAATACCCGCGCTTCAAGAAAAACGACGACGCCACCGCGCTGCTGCTGGAAGTGGTGTGAGGGTTACGTCGCCACATGCATGATCTGCGTGCCGCCGATCCAGATCATGCGCAGCGCCACATAGAGCACGATGAGAAGGCCGGCATAGCTGATCCAGGGATGGCGCTGCAGCAAATTGGCGATCAGCGAGGCGGCGATCCCCATCAGCGCCACCGATAGCGCCAACCCGACCGCGAGCACCCAGACGTGTCCCAGTGCCGCTCCCGCGACCGCCAGCACGTTGTCGAGCGACATGGAAAGATCGGCGACCACGATCTGCACGATCGCCCGGCGCATGGTGCTTTGGGCGTCGATGGTGGCCAGCGCGCTGCCGGCGATGCTTTGCTCCCCGGTAAGGGTCTCGGCGCCGGCGGTTTTCTCCTTGTACTGAACGATGTCGCGCCACAGCCGCCAGCACACCCACAAAAGCAGGATGCCGCCGGCCAAAGTCAGCCCGATGATGGCCAGGATGCTGGCCGCCGCCGTGGCCAGTATCACGCGCAGCACCACCGCTGCCGCCAGCCCCCAGAACACCACCCGTCCGCGCTTCGCCCTGGGCACGCGCGCGGCGGCCATGCCGATGACGACGGCGTTGTCGCCGGCCAGCACGATGTCGATCAGGATCACCTGAAGGAGCGCCGTCAGCGAAGGGTCCATGAAATGGGGCAACAGCGAACCTCGGGAGACGGGTTAGGGCCAGCGAGCTTCCGGCGGCAGAGACATCAGGATCGCCTCCACATTTCCTCCGGTCTTGAGTCCGAACTGGGTGCCGCGGTCGTAAAGCAGGTTGAACTCGACATAGCGCCCGCGCCGCACCAGCTGGTGGTCGCGCTCGGCCTCGGTCCAGCTCTGCTTCACGTGACGCCTGACGATGTGGGGATAGATGTCGAGCAATGCCAGCCCGACGTCGCGGGTGAAGGCGAAATCGGCCTCGGGAGTGCCGCTGTCCAGGTAGTCGTAAAAGATGCCGCCGATGCCGCGTGGCTCGCCGCGATGGGGCAGATAGAAATACTCGTCGCACCATTTCTTGAAGCGCGGGTAATAGCTCTCGTCATGGGCATCGCAGGCGGCTTTGAAGGCGGCGTGGAAGTCGGCGGCGTCCCCGGCGTCGGCGAACATCGGCGTCAGATCGGCGCCGCCGCCGAACCAGCCCTTGGTGGTGACGATGTGGCGCGTGTTCATGTGCACCGCCGGCACGTGCGGGCTCTGCATGTGGGCGACCAGCGAGATGCCGCTGGCCCAGAAGCGCGGGTCTTCGGCCGCGCCCGGGATATGGGCGGCGAATTCGGGGCTGAAGCGGCCATGGACGGTGGAGACGTTGACGCCGACCTTCTCGAAGACGCGGCCTTTCATCAGGCTCATGACGCCGCCGCCCGTGTCTTGGCCGTCCTCGCTGGGCCGGGCCCACGCGGTGCGTGCAAAGCGGCCGGGCGCCCGGTCGCAGAGCGGGCCGGTGGTCTGTTCGTCCTCCAGCAATTCGAAGGCGGCGCAGATGCGGTCGCGCAACTGCTCGAACCAGGCCCGGGCCCGGGACTTGCGATCCTCGCTGTCGTCGCCACTCACGTCGATGCCGCTCAAGGGGGAAATCCTTTTGTCTGCCGCAACGCTTCGCCCAGCACCATCGCGCCGGCCTGCGCCACATTGAGCGAGCGAAGCCCCGCTTTCAGGGGAATCCGCAGACGGGCATCCGCGCGATTATGGACCTCGTGCGGCACCCCGGCGCTCTCGCGGCCGAGCAGCAGGGTGTCGCCGGCCGCGAACCGGTATTCGGTGTAGGGAAGGCTGGCTTTGGCCGTCAAGACGAGCAGGCGTCCGCCGGCCGTCTCGAGCGCCGCGAGGAAGGCGGCCCAGGACGCATGACGTCGGACTTCGGCCCATTCCAGATAATCCATGCCGGCGCGCTTCAGCGCTCTATCGCTCATCAGGAAGCCGGCCGGTTCGATGATGTCCAGCCCCACGCCCAGGCAGGCGCCCAGCCGGATCAGGCTGCCGGCATTGCCCGGGATGTCGGGTTCATAAAGGGCGAGACGCATAGGTGTGTGTTTTTAGTTGACACAGTGTGTGTATGTGTTATTTAACGCGACCGAAATCCAGAGAGCACTGCAATGAGCAAGTACGACGCACTGGGAGACTACCTCCGCAAGCAGGCGTTCGCCGAGGTCGCAATGACCTTCGCGGACATTGAGCGCGTGACGGGCGTCAGTCTGCCCCCCAAAGCGCAGCATCACCGTGCGTGGTGGAGCAACAACCCCTCGAACAACGTCATGACGAAGGTGTGGCTGGCGGCAGGCTATCAGACTGAGCAAGTCGATATGGCTGGCCGCAAACTCGTCTTTCGCCGCACCGCCCCACGCGGGCCAGGGGCGTCCGGCGTTGGAGCCCAGCAGCCACCGAGTACGGGCGGGGGAATGTCAGACGGCGCGCGCAACTTCGAAGGAAAAAGGGACATGAAGACACACCGTCGTCATCCCGCCTTCGGTGCGCTCAAGGGCACGTTCACGATCGAGCCGGGCTGGGATCTCACGAAGCCGGCGCTTGACCCAGAGGAACTTGCCGAGTGGGAAGAGAGCCTAGATCGCAAAGCCGATATGATCGAAAGGGGCATGCGGGAGAAGAAGGGATGACGCCTTCGCTCTTGCTCGACACATGCGCTGCTCTCTGGCTCATGGGCGATGCACCCATGAGCCATGAGGCGGTAGAAGCGATCGATCGCGCCGGTGACCATGGCCAGACGATCTACGTCTCTCCGATCACGGCGTGGGAGATTGGGAATCTTGCCCGCAAGGGGCGATTTACGCCGAACATGGCGCCGCACCGCTGGTGGGAGAGACTACTCACCGGTCACGGCGTCCAGCCCTGCGCCATGCCACCCGAGGTCCTGCTCGAATTGGCTTTCCTGCCGGGCTCGCCGCCCAACGACCCGGCCGACCGCATCATCGCGGCGACGGCGCGCGAATATGGCTATGTGGTCCTCACCCGCGACCGCGCGCTTCTCGGCTACGGCGAGCAGGGTCACATCCGCGCACTGGCCTGCTAGGGCTGCGGGCCAAGCCCCCGTTCTTGCGGGGAAACGCGCAAGGCTCGGGCAGATTTGGCATTTTATGCGTCATCGTGCCGCAAGACCCTCCAAAATCGACTCTCTATTTTACCGGCAACTTTTCGGGGCGCGCCGGTATTCCGGGGGCGGGCGCGCGCCTCCTTTATGTCCTCGGTTCGTGCCCTTCAGAAGGTGAAATCCGTGGCCAGCACGACAGCGCCCGAACCGGCATGGTGCGATTTCCCCCACGTCGCCAAGCTGGCGGCGGCCCATGCCTTTCCGAACCACACCAAGACCAAAATCGGCTGAGGAGCGACAATTGATGGCCGGCCATTCCACCTACACGCCGCAAACGGGCTTCAGCCGCTGGCTCGATGCGCGCCTGCCGCTGATGCGTTTCGCGCACGACACCATGATGACCTTTCCGACGCCGCGGAACCTCAACGTCTGGTACACCTTCGGCGGCATCCTGACCTTCTGCCTGGGTGTGCAGATCGTCACCGGGATCGTGCTGGCGATGCATTTCGACCCGACTGCCGCGGGCGCCTTCGACAGCGTCGAGAACATCATGCGCGACGTCAATTACGGCTGGCTGTTGCGCTACATGCATTCCGTCGGCGCCTCGATGTTCTTCCTGGCCGTCTATATCCACATGTTCCGCGGCCTCTATTACGGCTCCTACAAGGCGCCGCGCGAGCTGTTGTGGATTCTGGGCGTCATCATCTATCTGCTGATGATGGCCACGGCCTTCTTCGGCTATGTGCTGCCCTGGGGTCAGATGTCGTTCTGGGGCGCCACCGTCATCACCAACCTGTTCAGCTCGATCGACCAGATCGTCCCCCATGCCGGCACCGACATCACCACCTGGCTGTGGGGCGGTTTCGCGGTCGGCGACCCGACGCTCAACCGCTTCTTCTCGCTGCACTACCTGCTGCCCTTCGTGATCGCCGGCGTGGTCGGCCTGCACATCTGGGCGCTGCACGTGCCGGGCAACAACAATCCGCTGGGCATCGACGTGAAGGGCCCGCAGGACACCGTGCCCTTCCATCCCTATTACACGGTCAAGGACGCCTTCTATCTGTCGCTGTTCGTGATCCTGTTCGCGGTCCTGGTGTTCTACGCGCCCAACTTCGTCGGCGATCCGGACAATTACACGCCCGCCAATCCGCTGGTGACGCCGGCGCACATCGTGCCGGAATGGTATCTGTTGCCCTATCTACGCGATGCTGCGCTCGATCCCGCAGAAATTGCTGGGCGTGCTGGTGCTGTTCGGCGCGCATCGTCACGCTGGCTTCGATCCCCTGGCTCGACACCTCCAAGGTGCGCTCGACGCGCTTCCGTCCGATGCTGAAGTCGTTCTTCTGGCTTCTGGTGGCCGATTGCATCCTGCTCGGCTATCTGGGCTCCAAGGAGCCGCAGGCGGTGTGGCACATCGGCGGCGTCGACGTCGCCGCTGTCTGTGGCTCGCCCGCTTCGCCACGCTCTATTACTACGCCTTCTTCTGGCTGGTCCTGCCATTCGTAGGCTTGATCGAGACGACCCAAACCATTGCCAGACAGCATCGCCAAGGCGGTGCTCGGACGCGATGCGGCCCCGGCCGCGGCCGAGTAAGGAACCTGATGATGCGCATTGCACTCCGCCTCGGACTGTCCCTGGTCGCGGCCACGCTGTTCGCCAGCGCCGCCTATGCCCAGCAGACCGTCACCGCCGCCGATCTCGCCGACGGCGTTGCCGGTCAAGGACGTCGCCTTCTCCTTCGAAGGCCCCTTCGGCACCTATGACCGGCCGCGCTGCAGCGCGGCTTCCAGGTCTACAAGGAGGTCTGCTCGGCCTGCCACAGCCTGAACCGCGTGGCCTTCAGCGACCTCAGCGAGCCGGGCGGGCCCGGCTTCACCGAAGCCCAGGTCAAGGCGATCGCCGCCGGCTATCAGATTCCGGCCGGCCCCAACGACGAGGGCCAGACCGCCGACGCCAACGGCGATGCCGCTGACGCGTCCGGGCACGCCCGCCGATCATTTCCCGCCGCCCTTCGCGAACGAGAACGCCGCGCGCACCGCCAACGGCGGCGCGCTGCCGCCGGACATGTCGCTGATCGTCAAGGCGCGCGAGGGCGGCGCCGGCGTACATCTATTCGATCCTCACCGGCTTCGGCATGAAGCCGCCGGCCGGCTTCACGGTGGCCGACGGGCAAATATTACAACCCCTATTTCCCGGGCGGGAACATCTCCATGCCGCCGCCGCTCGCCGACGGCTCGGTGACCTATTCCGACGGCACCAAGGCCACCGTGGATCAGGAGGCCCACGACGTGGCCACCTTCCTGACCTGGGCGGCCGAGCCCAAGATGGAGCAGCGCAAGCGGCATGGGCTTCGGCGTGATGATCTTCCTGATGGTGCTGTCGGGGCTGCTCTATCTCTCCTACCGCCGCGTCTGGAAAGGCATGAGCACTGACTGTCATCACTTCGTGGGCCGCGCTCGCGCGCGCACCTCAGGATGACGTGAACTGGCGCTAGATTGCAGGCGCCACTTTGCGTCATGGTGAGGTGCGCGCCTGCGCGTAGCGCGGGCGAGCCCCGATACTAGGACAGGCGCCATGACACAGAACCGTTCTGGGCATCATCGGCGGCAGCGGCGTCTATGACATCGCCGGCCTGGAGAACGCGCGCTGGGAGCGGTCGAAAGCCCCTGGGGCGAGCCCTCCGACGAGCTCATGTTCGGCACGCTCTCCGGCGTCGACATGGTGTTCCTGCCGCGCCACGGCCGCGGCCACGTCCAGTCGCCGACCTCCATCAATTACCGCGCCAATATCGACGCGCTGAAGCGCGCCGGCGTCACCGACGTCATCTCGGTGTCGGCCTGCGGCTCGCTTCAAGGAGGAGCTGCCGCCGGGCACCTTCGTGATCGCCGACCAGTTCATCGACCGCACCTTCGCGCGCGAGAAGAGCTTCTTCGGCGCCGGGCTTCGTCGCCCATGTCTCGATGGCCCATCCGGTCTGCCCGAAGCTCGCCGACGCGCTGGTCGAGGCCGCGCGCGAGGAAGGCATTCGCCATGCGTCAAGGGCGGCACCTATCTGTGCATGGAGGGCCCGCAATTCTCCACGCTCGCCGAAAGCAATCTCTATCGCTCCTGGGGCTGCTGCGGTGATCGGCATGACCGCGATGCCCGAGGCCAAGCTCGCGCGCGAGGCCGAGCTGCCCTACGCCATCGTCGCCATGGTCACCGATTACGATTGCTGGCACCCCGACCACGACCACGTGACGGTCGAGACAGGTGATCAAGGTGCTGACCGCCAATGCCGACAACGCGCGCGCGCTGGTCAAGCGCGTGGCGCCCAAGCTGGGGCCGGAGCGCACGCCCTCGCCGCGGCATCGACAACGTGCTCGACACCGCCCTCATCACCGCGCCCGACAAGCGCGACCCCGCGCTGTTCGCCAAGCTCGACGCCGTGGCGGGGCGGGTGTTGAAAGATATGCACTTCACGCCGGCCTTGAGCCGGCACTCGGATCCGTCGCGCATACGTGTCGATGCCGGGTCGCGCTACGCTTCGCTCGCTGCCCACCATGACGAAGGACTCAAAATGGATTTCAAAGCCGTCATCCGCACCATCCCGGACTATCCCAAGAAGGGGATCATGTTCCGCGACATCACCACGCTGCTCGGCAATCCGCGCGCCTTCCGCGCCGCCGTCGATCAGCTGGTGCAGCCCTATGCCGGCGTGCGCATCGACAAGGTGGCGGGCATCGAGGCGCGCGGCTTCATCCTGGGCGGCGCGGTGGCGCATCAGCTTTCGGTCGGCTTCGTGCCGGTGCGCAAGAAGGGCAAGCTGCCGCACACCGTGATCGGCGAGGATTACGATCTCGAATACGGCAAGGACCGGGTGGAAATTCACGCCGATGCGGTGAAGCCGGGCGATCATGTCATCATCGTCGACGATCTGATCGCCACCGGCGGCACCTGCCTTCGCCGCGATCAAGCTGCTCGAGCGCGCCGGCGCCAAGGTGATCGGCTGCGCCTTCGTCATCGACCTGCCCGAGCTCGGCGGCGCCGACAAGATCCGCGCGCTGGGCAAGGAAGTGACCGACGCTGGTCGCGTTCGGAGGGCACTGACGGGTGCATGAAGCTCTACATGTCACCCGCCTCGCCCTTCGCGCGCAAGGCGCGCATCATCGTGCACGAGCTCGACCTCGAACGAACGTCGAGGAAATCGCCACCAATCCGCGCCACCAGCGCCGAGCTGCGCCGCGTCAATCCGCTCGGCAAGATTCCGGCGCTGGTGCTGGACGACGGCTCGTCGCTCATCGATTCGCCGGTGATCTGCGAATATCTCGACGATCTCGGCGGCGGCAAGTTCTTTCCCGGCAGCATCTGTCGCCGACCACACCGGGCGCTGGCGGGCGCTGACGCTGCAGGCGCTGGGCGACGGCATCGCCGACGCCGCGGTCGCGCGCATCTATGAGGGCCGCCGCCCGCAGGCGCAGCAAAGCCCGGAGACCATCGCCCGCTACATGACGCGCGATCGCCGCCACGCTCGACGTGCTGGAGCGCGTCGCGCCCAAATTCGCCGAGCAGCCCACCATCGGCGAGATCGCCGTCGGCTGCGCCCTCGGCTATCTCGATTTCCGCTGTCGCCGATCTGGACTGGCGCGCGCGCCGCCCGCAGCTCGCGGCCTGGTACGAGAATCTTCTGCGCAATATCCATCGCGATGCGGCGACCGCGCCGGCGGACCTGATCGATGAAGATCGCCGGCAACCATTACCGCACCATCTGGCCGGTCGGCGACGACGCCGTCGAGGTGATCGACCAGACCCGGCTGCCGCACGAATTCGCGACCGCAGGTGCTGCGACTCGGCCGAGGAGTGCGCCCACGCCATCCGCACCATGGTGGTGCGCGGCGCGCCGCTGATCGGGGCCACGGCGGCCTACGGCGTGGCGCTGGCGATGCGCGCCGATGCCTCCGACGCCGCGCTCGAACACGCCCACGACATGCTGCTGGCCACGCGGCCCACCGCGATCAATCTGCGCTGGGCGCTGGCGCGGATGCGCGAACGCGCTGCGCAACCGCCCGCGCGACGAGCGCGCCGCGCTCGCCTGGGCCGAGGCCGCCGCCATCTGCGACGAGGATGTGGCGGTCTGCCGCTCCATCGGCGAGCACGGGCTGGCTATCCTGCGCGACGCCGCGGCGAAGAAGAACGGCCGAACCGCTCAACGTGCTCACCCATTGCAATGCCGGCTGGCTGGCGACCGTCGATTGGGGCACCGCGCTGGCGCCCATCTACATGGCCCATGACGCGGGCATCCCGTCCATGTCTGGGTGGACGAGACGCGCCCGCGCAACCAGGGCGCCTCGCTCACCGCCTTCGAGCTCGGCGGCCACGGCGTGCCCCACACCATCATCGCCGACAATGCCGGCGGCCATTACATGCAGCACGGGCAGGGTCGATCTCTGCATCGTCGGCACCGACCGCGTGACCGCGAACGGCGATGTCGCCAACAAGATCGGCACCTATCTGAAGGCGCTGGCGGCGAAGGACAATGACGTGCCCTTCTATGTCGCGCTGCCCTCCTCCACCATCGACTGGACGCTGAATTCCGGCGACGACATCCCGATCGAGGAACGCAGCGCCGACGAGCTGCTGAAGATGACCGGGCGGCTCGCCGACGGCGGCCTTGCCACGGTGGAGATCGCGGCCCCCGGTTCGCCCGGCGCCAATCCCGCCTTCGACGTGACGCCCGCGCGCCTCGTCACCGGCTTCATCACCGAACGCGGCACTTGCGCGGCGAGCGCGCGAGGGCTTACGCAGCCTCTTTCCCGAACGGCAAGTGCACCCATGAAATCCCGCTGGTCCGACGCCGAAGCCAGAGCCTTCGTCGCGCGCTACGCCGAGCAGGCGTGAGCGCCGATCTGGCGCTGCGCACCTACACCACGCGGCTGCTGGGCTCCGATCCGCAGGCTCGTGCTGCATGGCGGCGGCAACACCTCCGTCAAGACCACGGCATGACCGACATGCTGGGCGACGAGGTCGAGGTCATCTGCGTCAAGGGCTCGGGCTGGGACATGGGCGCTATCGAGCCCGCCGGCCTTCCCGCGGTGCGTCTTGCGCCGCTGCGCCGCCTGCGCGCGCTGCGACAGCTCTCCGACGAGGACATGGTCAATTTCCAGCGCATCAATCTGCTCGATTCCACATCGCCCAATCCCAGCGTCGAGACGCTGCTGCACGCCTTCCTGCCGCACAAATTCATCGACCACACCCATTCCACCGCCGTGCTCGCGCTGACCGACCAGCCCGACGGCGAAGCGATCGTGCGCGAGGTCTATGGCGAGCCGCGTCGCCAACGTGCCCTACACCATCCCCGGCTTCGCGCTGGCCAAGTCGGTCGCCGACATGTTCGACAGAATCCCGAAGGTCGAAGGGCTGGTGCTGCTGCAGCACGGCATCTTCACCATGGGCGCGAGCGCGCGCGAAGCCTATGAGCGCATGATCGAATTCGTGACGCATGGCCGAGGAGCGGCTGGCGGCAGAACCGCAAGCCGCTGCAACAGGCCGCGTTGCCGCGAGGATCGCAACGCGTGGCCGAGATCGCGCCGATCCTGCGCGGCGCGGTGGCGATTGCCCACGACGAACTGGCCGGCACGGTGAAGCGGCAGATCCTGTGTTTCCGCACCTGCCGCGCGATCCTGAATTATGTGAACGGCGCCGAGCTCGCGCGCTATACCCAGGTCGGCGTGGTGACGCCCGATCACACCATCCGCACCAAGAACTGGCCGCTTGTCGTGCCCGCGCCGGAAGCCGGCAAGCTCGACGAATGGAAAAACGCCGTGACGCACGCGGTCGACGAATTCGTCGCGCGCTATCACGACTATTTCGCGCGCAACAACGCCAGGTCCGCACAGAAGAAGAAGGAGCTCGATCCCTTGCCCCGCGTCGTGCTGGTGCCGGGCGTGGGCCTGTTCGGGCTGGGCGCCAGCGCCAAGGATGCGGCCATCGCCGCCGACATCGCCGAGAACACGGTCGAGGTCATCACCGATGCCGAAGCCATCGGCGAATACAGATGCATCGCCGAATTCGACATGTTCGAGGTCGAATACTGGTCGCTGGAACAGGCCAAGCTCGGCAAGGCCGCCGAGAAGCCGCTGGCGCGCCAGGTGGCGTCGTCACCGGCGGCGGCTCGGGCATCGGCGCGGCCACGGCGAAAGCGATGGCGGCGGAAGGCGCGGAGGTCGCGGTGCTCGACCGCGATCACGGAGGCCGCGCAATCGGCGGCGAAGCAGATCGGCAAAAACGCGCTGGCGATCGCAATGCGACGTGACCGATGCCGCCGCGGTGCGCGCGGCCTTCGATGCGGTGGCGGCGCGTTCGGCGGCGTCGATATCGTGGTCTCCAATGCCGGCGCGGCCTGGCAGGGCACCATCGGCGAGGTGGACGACGAGACGCTTGCGCAAGAGCTTCGAGCTCAATTTCTTCGCCCATCAGAGCGGTGGCGCAGAACGCGGTGCGCATGATGCAGGCGCAAGGCACGGGCGGCTGCCTGCTCTTCAACACCTCCAAGCAGGCGGTCAATCCGGGCAAGGATTTCGGGCCCTACGGCCTGCCCAAGGCGGCGACGCTGTTCCTGGTGAGGCAATATGCGCTCGATCACGGCAAGGACGGCATCCGCGCCAACGCGGTCAATGCCGACCGCATCCGCTCCGGGCTCCTCACCGACGAGATGGTGGCCGCGCGCTCGAAAGCGCGCGGGGCTGAGCGAGACCGATTATATGAGCGGCAATCTTCTGGGCCGCGAAGTGACGGCGGCGGACGTCGCCGACGCCTTCGTCTATCTCGCCCACGCCGAAAAGACGACCGCCGCCGTCATCACCGTCGACGGCGGCAATATCGAGGCGAGCTTGCGCTGATGCGCCCATATGGGCGCAGACGGCTTGACACCGGGCGACTGATGCGCCTATATAGGCGCACGAATGCGGGCCCGGTGCCGAACGCCGAGACGAACCGGAACAAGATCGTTTCCCGATTGGTCCGCGAGGGCTGGGATCTGGCCCGGCATGGCGGCGGCCACGACGTCTATCGGCACCCGCAGAAGGGTGTGATCGCCGTGCCGCGTCACCGCGAGCTTTCGCCCGGCGTGGCGCGCGCCATCGCCAAGATCGCCGGATGGTTTTGAACGGAGGAGGCCGGCAATGGCCCGCTATGTTGCGTTGATCGACGGCAAGGCCGGGGCCTATGGCGTGGTGTTTCCCGATCTGCCCGGCTGCACCGCCATGGGCAAGACAATGGACGAGGCGCTGGCCCATGCCGCCGATGCCTTGCGCGATTGGGCGGAGGTGACGGAAGAAGGCGGCGGCAAGATTCCGCGCCCGCGCAGCCTCGAAGCACTGCGCCGCGATCCGCAGGTCAAGGCCGCGCTCAAGGACGGGGCGGGGCTGGCGGCCGTGCCGCTGGTGCGCGAGACCGGGCGGCCGGTGAAGGCCAATCTGTCCATCGATTCCGGCGTGCTCTCGGCGCTGGACGAGGAAGCCAAGCGCCGCAATCTCACCCGCTCGGCCTTCATCGAGCTTCTCGCTCGCGAAACCTTGACCAAGGTGGGCTTAGCCACCACCATCGACGGCGGCAACATCGAGGCGAGCTTGCGGTGATGCGCTAGCGGTTCACGACGTATTGAATTGTTACTCCGTGCGATGCCGTTTCGCGTTTGAATGTCCGCGCGGAATGGTCGTAACTAAGCAGGAGTTTCCGCGCTGATAGCCAGTGCATTTGGACCGCCGGTCCGCCCCATGCACCTCTCGGTCCGCTACCCTTGAGGCCCGCGATGAAAGTGTTTCCGGCCTCCTTAAGCAATGTGCCTGGACACCGGAAGAACGGAGATTTGCGTCGAGAAACCTGTCGTCGCGCCACAATCCCGCTCGAACAGGATCGCCATATAGGCGTTGTCCGGGTTCGCGGTGGTTCGGATCAATGGTATTGGAACAAGATCGAGGCCCATCGTCAGCAAGTAGATGCCACCGGGCTGGCGACGAATGTGAGCACCCGCGATCACGAAGGGCGTGTTGCGTTTCATGATTTCGTCTCCATTCGGTCAGAGCTTACGCATTGAACCGGAAATGCATCACGTCGCCGTCCTGCACGACGTAATCCTTGCCTTCCAGCCGGAATTTTCCGGCGTCGCGCGCGCCCGCTTCGCCGCCGCCCGCGACATAATCGTCGTAGGCGATGGTTTCGGCGCGGATGAAGCCGTGCTCGAAATCGGTGTGGATGACGCCCGCGGCCTGCGGCGCGCGCGCGCCTTTCGTCACCGTCCAGGCGCGCGTCTCCTTCGGGCCGGCGGTGAAGAAGGTGATGAGGCCGAGCAGATCGTAGCCGGCGCGGATCAGCCGGTTCAGCCCCGGCTCTTCGAGGCCGAGGCTCGCGAGGAATTCGGCGCGCTCGTCCGCCGGCAATTGCGCCACTTCTTCCTCGATGCGCGCGGAGATCGTGACCGCGCCCGCGCCTTCGCCCTTCGCCTTCTCCTCCACGCGCCTGCGAGAATTGCGTTGCCGGCTCGCCGCCGATCGCCTCATCGACATTGCAGACATACAGCACCGGTTTCTGCGTCATCAGGCCGAGCTGGCGAAAGGGCTCGCGCTCCTCCGGCGTCAGGCTCGCGGCCCGCGCCGGCTTGCCCTCGCGCAGCAGGTCGACCGCCTTCATCATCAGCGCGAGCTGCTCCTTGGCCTCCTTCTCGCCCGACTTGGCCTTCTTCTCGAGCGGCTTGATGCGCTTTTCCAGGCTTTCCAGATCGGCCAGCATCAATTCGGTCTCCACCGTCTCGGCGTCGCCGACCGGATCGATGCGGCCCTCGACATGGGTGATGTCGTCGTCCTCGAAGCAGCGCAGCACATGGGCGACGGCGTCGACCTCGCGGATGTTGGCGAGGAACTGGTTGCCCAGCCCTTCGCCCTTCGAGGCGCCGCGCACCAGCCCGGCGATATCGACGAAGGTGATGCGGGTGGGAATGATCTCGGCCGATTTGGCGATGGCCGCCAATTTGTCCAGCCGCGGATCGGGCACCGCCACGTCGCCGACATTGGGCTCGATGGTGCAGAAGGGATAGTTCGCCGCCTGCGCCGCCGCGGTCTGCGGTCAGCGCGTTGAACAGCGTCGATTTGCCGACATTGGGCAGGCCGACGATTCCGCATTTGAAACCCATTACTCTTCGTCTTTCTTGTCGGGCTTTGGTTCTTGGCGGGCGGATTGATGATGGCGCGACCTTGTTCATGAAGCCGATATCGTCGTCCTGCGCCAGCATCGGGGCGGCTTCGGCGATGGCCGTCCAGCATCGCCACCAGCCATTCGTCCTCGTCGGCCTTGGAGAAATTGCCCAGCACATGGCCGTGCACGCGCTGCCTTCTCGCCGGGATGGCCGACGCCGATGCGCACGCGGCGATAGTCGGGGCCGAGCGCGGCGGTGATCGAGCGCAGGCCGTTGTGGCCGGCATCGCCGCCGCCGGTCTTGGCCTTCAGCTTGCCGGCGGCGAGATCGACCTCGTCATGGATCACGACGATGGATTCGAGCGGCAGCTTGAAGAAGCGCGCCGCCGCCCCGACCGAGATGCCGCTGTCGTTCATGTAGGTCATGGGTTTGAGCAGATACGTCTTGCGGCCCGCCGAGCTTGCCCTCGCGATCAGGCCCTGGAAGCGGGACCGCCAGGAGGCGAAGCGATGGCGGTCGGCGATCATTTCCGCGGCCATGAAGCCGGCATTGTGGCGGTTGCGCGCGTACTCGGCGCCGGGATTGCCCAGCCCGGCGATGAGAAGCGGCGTGTCGGGAATTGATGTGGGATTCCTGGGCGCCATGGTCCCAGGCCTACCTACCCGGAATGGGCAGGACGCAGCGCCGGGCCGGCGCGTTATTCTTCTCGGCAGCCGGGGCGGCGGCCGTGGCTGCGCCTTCGGCGGGCGCGGCCTCGCCTTCGGCCGGGGCGGCCGCGGCCGCGCTGCTCTTCGATCATGCTGGTCGGCGCCACGACCGAGGCGACGGTGAAGTCGCGCTTGACCGTTGGCTGCACGCCTTCGGGCAGCGCGATGGCCGAGATGTGCAGCGAATCGTCGATGTCGAGCTCCGACAGATCGCCGTCAGGTATTCGGGAATGTTCTCGGCCGGGCAGACCAGCTCGATCTCGTGGCGCACGATGTTGAGCACGCCGCCGCGCTTCAGCCCCGGCGAGGTTTCCTGGCCCCTGAACCGCACCGGGAATGTCGAGCGTGATGGTCGCGCCCTTCTCGAGCCGCATGAAATCGACATGGACCGGCCGGTCGGTGACCGGATCGAGCTGGACCTCGCGCGGGATCACGCGGGTCTTCTTGCCCTCGATGTCGAGCATGAAGAGCGTGGTCAGGAAGCTGCCGGTGCCGAAATGCTTCTCAAGCTCGCGGCTGTCGATCATGACCGCCTGCGGTGCCGCGCCCTTGCCGCCATAGACGATGCCCGGGGTGAGGCCCTTGCGGCGGGTCTGGAAGGCGGGGCCCTTGCCGGTTGCGGCCCGTGGCTCGGCCTTGAGGTCCTGCATCTCGCGCATCGCTTAAGTCCTTGAAATTGCGCCTGTTCGCGCGCGGGCCGCGGCGATAGGCCGGAAAGCCGGGCTATTTAACGGATGTGCGGGGCCAACGCAACCACGGAGCCGCTAGCGGTAGCGGCCCAGGAACATCTCCGGCAGGTAGGTCAGGAACACTACCCCGGCCAGCAGCGAATAGCCGATGATGCCCCAGCCATTGTCGCCGAGCGGCAACAGCGACAGCCCGTAAAGCAGGCTAGCGATCGCGCCCAGAAGGAACAGCGGGCCGGTCCAGTAGCAATGCAGCCGGCCGCAGCGCATGGCATTGATGAGGCAGCCGGTGGCCATGATCAGGCAGGCTCCGGTCCACACGCCGGTGCGCACGTCGTAGCCGACGCGGATGTAGCCGGTGACCGCGATCGCCAGGATCGGAATCCAGAACACGATCACCGCCAGCGGCAGATTCGCAAACAAATCGCGCGGATGGGCAGTCGAATTAAGCCGCATGGTCTGGCTCCATCGGGTAGCCGTGCTTGCGGGTGGTAATCCAGCCCCGTAAAGGGATTTTCCGGTCAATCGAACAGGCTTGACACGCTTTCTTCGTTATTGATGCGCCGCATCGCCTCTCCGATCAAGGGTGCAATCGAAATTCTTCGAATATTCGGGCATTTGCGGACCTCGTCGGTGGCCGCGATCGTGTCGGTGACGACCATCGATTTCAACT
This sequence comes from uncultured Pseudomonadota bacterium, assembly GCA_963775165.1. Taxonomy (GTDB): domain Bacteria; phylum Pseudomonadota; class Alphaproteobacteria; order Micropepsales; family Micropepsaceae; genus Rhizomicrobium. The sequence continues at coordinate 120,991 of CAVZHX010000010.1, forward strand.
TGGAGTTTTGGATCCGCGCGACCGCCCCGCCCGACAGCACGCCATGGGTGGCATAGGCGCAGACATCCTTGGCGCCCTTGGCGACCAGAGCCTCGGCGGCGTTGCAGATGGTGCCGCCGGAATCGACGATGTCGTCGACCAGGATGCAGGAGCGGCCCGCCACATCGCCGATGATGTTCATGACCTCGGATTCGCCGGCACGCTCGCGGCGCTTGTCGACGATGGCCAGATCCGCTCCCAGCCGCTTGGCCAGCGCCCGCGCCCGCACCACGCCGCCGACATCCGGCGAAACCACCATCAGGTTGTCCTCGCCCAGATAGTCCTGGATGTCCTTCACCATGGCGGGCGCGGCGTAGAGATTGTCGGTCGGGATGTCGAAGAAACCCTGGATCTGCCCGGCGTGGAGATCGACGGTGAGCACCCTGTTGGCGCCGGCCTCGGTGATGAGATTGGCAACCAGCTTGGCCGAGATCGGCGTCCGGGGGCCGACCTTCCGGTCCTGACGGGCATAGCCGAAATAGGGGATCACCGCGGTGACGCGCCGGGCCGACGCGCGCCTTAGCGCGTCGATCACGATCAGCAGTTCCATCAGATTGTCGTTGGCGGGGTAGCTGGTCGACTGGAGGACGAAGATGTCCTCGCCGCGGACGTTCTCCTGGATCTCGACGAACACCTCCAGGTCGGCGAAACGGCGGACCTGCGCCTTGGTGAAGGGCAGCTTGAGGTACTGACCGATCTTCTCGGCCAGTTCGCGGTTGGAATTGCCCGCGATCAGCTTCATGCCTCGCACCCCGTTGTCATCGCTCATGAACGCGCCCGCCCTATCGTCGCCCCACCCGAAATTTGAAGGTTCGGTAACGCTCGGCGGTTCTAGCAAGGGTCCGGGGGGCGGTAAACCGCCTTGTCCGGCGCCCTTGCCCGGGGGGTGTTGCGTGGGCCGTTCTCAGACGAGCGCGATGGCCGAAAGCTGGCGGCCGTAATCGCCCTCGCCGCGATGGGTGGCGCGGCGGTAGCTGAAAAATCTCTGTGGATCGGCATAGGTGCAGGCCGCAAGGCACTCAATCCCGGCGACTCCCAGTGCCGCGAGCCGGCCGGCCGCATACGCCTCGAGATCGAAGCGGACATGGCCGACCCGCTGCGAGGCCATGAAGAAGCGTCCGTTGGCGGCATCGGCGTCGAGAAAGCGGGTGCGGAACTCGGGGCCGACTTCGTAATTCGCCTGGCTGATGGCGGGGCCGATGGCGGCGTGGATGCGGCCACGCTCGGCGCCCAGCCGCTCCATGGCGGCGATCGTGGCCTCGATTACGCCACCGAGCGCGCCCTTCCAGCCGGCATGGGCGGCACCGACGACCCGGCCCCAGCATCGGCCATGAGCACCGGCGCGCAATCGGCGGTGAGCACGCCGAGCGCGATGCCGGGCACGTTGGTCGCCATGGCGTCGGCCTTGGGGCCCTGGCCGACTTCCCACCGCGCGGTCACGTTGACCGCCTCGGCGCTATGGATCTGATGGAGCGTGACGAGGTCCGCTCCCGGCGCCAGCGCCTGCGCCGCGCGGCGGCGGTTCTCGGCGATCGCCGCCGGATCGTCGCCCGAACCGGGTCCGCAATTGAGGCTTGCGAAGATGCCCGCCGAGACGCCGCCTTCCCGCGTGAAGAAGCCATGGGCGATCCGCGCGTCTTGCGAGAGATTGCTCGCGTGCAGAATCAACATGGCAAGGTCCTCACTCCGTCGGCCCCACATGCTAAGGGTCTGGCTCCGATCCTAGCACCGGCGCGGTCCCGCGCCCCGCCCCTACCGATCTCGATGGAGAGTGCGATGTCCAAATCCGATCCGCCAAAAACCGCCTTGCGCAGTCGATTCGCCGCTCTGGCGCCGAAATTCGTCGATCTCACCGACAAGGTGCTGTTCGACGACGTCTGGGAGCGTCCCGGGCTGTCCAAGCGCGATCGCAGTCTGATCACCGTGTCGTCTCTGATCGCGCTTAATCGCACCGAGCAATTGCCCTTCCATCTCCAGCTGGCGCTGAAGAACGGGGTCACCAAGGACGAGCTCGTCGAGCTGATCACCCATCTCGCCTTCTATTCCGGCTGGCCCCCATCGGTGTCGGCACTCGGCATCGCCGAAACCGTCTTCGACCAGGCGTAAGCGGCGCCGGCGCACATCACTGAATTTCGAATCCGGCCGGCCTTGGTGCGCCAGCGGGGAGCAACGCCAGCGCCTTGAACAGCCGCCCCATCTCGTCGCCGCGCGTGAGCCGCGCCACCGCGGCGGCTATCGCCTCGGCCTCGGATGGATTGGCGCGCGCAAGCTGCTCCGCCCGCGCCTCGATCCCGATGGCCTTGAGCAAGCTGCCTTGCTCCACGGGGCCGTAGGGCTTGGCGCCAGTGCGCGTGGCGGTCGCGGCCAGCGCGGCGAAATCGACATGGGCGGACAGGTCGGCTTCGCCGGGCACGGCGAGGACGTCGGCAAATCGGTGCGCCTTCACCGCTTGCAGAGTCTCGCCGAAGCCTATGCCGTCATGTCCGTAATCGACGATCAGCGCCGCTCCGCTGCGGCTGGCGACGACATGGGCGATCTCTTCGGTCAGCGCAGTGGCGGCCGGCGAGATCTCGTAGACGGCGCCGGGCTCTGCGGCCCCACGAGCTTCGGGCACGCGAAGGCCCCTGGCCGCCATGGGCGCCAGCGCGAAGGCAAGCCCGCCGTTCTCCACCGTCACCATGCGCTCGTGCCAGCCGACCTCGGTCTTCACATATTGGCGGATCGGCAGCGCGTCGAAGAATTCGTTGGCGATGAGGAACAGCGGCCGGTCGGCGAGGCTGTCGTCCAATCCGCCGCGCCACGAGATCGCGGCTCCGGCATCCTTCAATGTTTGCTGCTGCACGGCTTTGAGCGCCGGGCTCGATTCGATCAGCACCACGTCGAGGACGTCGAGAAATTCGGGCGCGGTGCGCGAAATCGCTCTCAAGCCATCGGCCATCAGCGTCCCGCGTCCGGGCCCCAGCTCGACCAGACGGGCGGGCGAGGGCGCGCCCTGGTCGCGCCATGCCCGCGCCATCCACAGCCCGATCAGCTCGCCGAACATCTGGCTTATCTCGGGCGCGGTGACGAAGTCGCCGGCGCGGCCGAAGGGATCGCGCGTGGCGTAATAGCCGGCCGCCGGATCGTGCAGTGCGATCGTCATGAATTCCCCGATCGAAAGCGGGCCCTGCGCCTCGATCAGCTTCGCGATGCGTCCCGCCAATGCGTTCACGCGCTTGCCTGGCCCCGCTTTCCTCTGACCAGCGCGTACCAGAAGAAGAAGGCCGAAACCACGAGCATCAGGAACGACAGCGTCTGGCCCATGGTGATCGGGCCAAGGAACGGCGCATCGGGCTCGCGGTAGAGTTCGGCGAAGCTGCGGAAGACGCCGTAGCCCAGGAAAAAGACCGCGATCATCAGGCCCGGCTTCTCGTGCCAGCGGAACTTTCTGAGGCCCAGTTGCAGGATCGCGAACAGCAGGATGCCTTCGAGCCCGGCCTCGTAGAGTTCGCTCGGATGGCGGGGCACGCCGCCGGCCAGCGGATTGGGGAAAATCATGGCCCAGGGCACGTCGGTCGGCCGCCCCCACAACTCGCCGTTGATGAAGTTGGCGATGCGCCCGAAGAACAGCCCGATCGGCGCCACCGAGACGATCAGGTCGCCGATCCGCACCATGTCGAGCTTCCTGCGGCGGCTGAACAGCCAGGTCGCGAGCCCCACCCCGATCAGTCCACCATGGAACGACATGCCGCCCTGCCAGGCGGCGATGATATTGATGGGATTGTGGACGAAGGCGCCCGGCAGGCCGTAGCAATAGGGCGCGGTCTGGTCCATGCCGCACAGGATCAGCCCGTAGAACAGCACCCAGCCCAGCCGCCCGCCCAGGATCACGCCCAAGGTGGCCCAGACCACCAGATCGCCGACCTCGTCGGGTGTGGCCGGAGCCTTGCCGCCGAAGCGGGCATTCGTCCACAGCGAGCGCTGGCGGAGCTCCTTGACGATCAGCCACCAGCCGAGATCAGCCCGGCCAAATAGGCCAGCGCATACCATCGGATCGCCAGCGGGCCGATATGGACCAGCACCGGATCGATGTAGGGATAGGGCAGCAGGGCTTCGTAGAGGCGCATGGGATGGCGAATAGCGAGTGGCGAGTGGCGAACGGCGAGTAGTAAGGGGTTTTGCCCCTGTCCGCTATTCGCCACTCGCTATTCGCGGAGAATTCATTATTTCTACAGGACCGCTTCGAAGGACGTACCCCATGCAGACCGACAATCCCGTGCTCGACGGCCTCGCCCGGCTCTTCACCGACGCCGCTGGCGCCGCCCAGTCTGTGCGCGCCGAGATCGACACCTTCATGCGCCAGCGTCTGGAGCGGCTGGTGGCCGACATGGATTTCGTCCCCCGCGAGGAATTCGAGGCCGTCAAGGCCATGGCCGCCAAGGCCCGCGAGGAAAATGAGGCGCTGGCCGCGCGCCTCGCCGCGCTCGAAGCCCGGCTCGCGGGCGTCAAGCCCGCCGCCGACTCCACCTCCGGCAAAAAATAGAGTCGCATCAGAGTCATATCGACAATCGCGTTAACCACGGCTATGCGGGCCATGACTGATTCGCCGCGCAACCGGCCGCGAGCAAAGCTGTGAATTCCCCAACCAAGCCTCGCTCGGGCAAGAACCGAGTCTTGTGTGAACGCAAAATCATGTGTCAGGTTGGGTCAAGGGTGCTTCGTTTTGTGCATCCGCGGCCAGGAGCGTCATATGAGCGTCGCACATCACGACGAACTCAGTCTCGATCCGCACCCGCTCGACATGCTGGAGCGTTCGGTGGAAGACAATGGCTGGCCGTTCGAGCGCAGCGGCCGTGACGAACTCAATCTCTCCGTCGCCGGGCGCTGGTGCGATCACCATTTCACCTTCACCTGGCGCGAGGAGCTGCAGTCGCTGCATCTGTCCTCGGCCTTCGACATGCGCGTGGCGCCGGAGCGGCGGCCCGACATCGCCAAGCTCCTGATGTATGTGAACGCGAAGCTGTGGATAGGCCATTTCGACCTGTGGGCCGAAGACGGCACGCTGATCTTCCGCCACGCGATGATCTTCCCCGACGCCTATGCCAGCTCGGCGCAATGCGAGGCGCTGCTCAATCTCGCGGTCGAGGCCTGCGAGTATTATTATCCGGCGTTCCAGTTCGTGCTGTGGGGCGGCAAGACCGCCGAAGAGGCCGTCGCCGCCGCCATCCTCGAATGCGTGGGCCAGGCCTGACGCAGTGGCGAAGCGCGCGCCCGTTCTCCTCATCGGTGCTGGCCGCATGGGCGGGGCGCTCGCCGCGGGCTGGATCAAGAGCGGCATGGCACCCATCGTCATCGTCGAGCCCATGCCGTCGCCAGCGCTGGTGAAGCGCGCCAAGGCCGCGACAATTCCGATTCATGCGAGCCTCGCCGATGCGCCGAGGCGCGCGCGCGCTTGCGTGGTGGCGCTGAAGCCGCAGCTCTTGAAGACCGAAGCGCTGCATCTTCGCCCGATCGCCGAGGCCGGGACGCTGATGATCTCCATCGCCGCCGGCACCTCGATCAAATCGCTCGCGCAAAGCCTGGGGCCGCAGCGCGCGCATCGTCCGCGCCATGCCCAACACGCCCGGCGCCATCGGCCGCGGCATCACCGCGCTCTATGCCCCGGCGAATGTCGGTGCCACCGATCGCGCGCTGGCGCAGACGCTGCTGGCGGCTTTGGGCGAGACGGTGTGGGTAGGCCGCGAGGCGCTGATCGACGCGGCGACCGCGGTGTCGGGCTCCGGGCCCGCCTATGTGTTCCACTTGGTCGAGGCGCTCACCGAGGCGGGCAGGGCCGAGGGCCTTCCCCGCGACATCGCCGAAAAGCTCGCGCGCGCCACCGTGATCGGCGCCGGCGCCCTGCTCGATGCCGATGCGCGGCCCGCCGCCGAACTTGCGCCGCGACGTCACCAGCCCCGGCGGCACCACCGAAGCCGCGCTCGAGGTGCTGATGGCGAAAATGGTCTTGCGGAGCTGATGGCGCGCGCCGTCGCCGCGGCCAACGCGCGCGCCAAGGCGCTCAGCGCTTGAAGCGTCGCCCACCTCCGCGCAAGGATGGGCCATGCCCGCGCGCAAGCCACCGCCCTCCGACCCGCGAACCCGTCTCGCCGATGCCGCGCTCAAACTGCTGGCCAAGACGCCCTGGCAGGAGTTGACGCTCGCCGCCGTCGCCAAAGCCGCGCGCGTCAAGATGGCCGATCTGCAGGCGATCTGCGGTTCAAAGCCGGTGCTGTTCGGTCTTGTCCTCGCGCGCATCGGCGGGCTTGCCGCCGCGCGCTTCCGGCCCGAGCGCGGCAGCGAAGCCCATGACCGTTTGTTCGACGTCGCGATGTGCTGGTTCGACGTGCTGGCGCCGCACAAGCATGCGGTGCGTTCGCTTTATGACGGCGTGAGGCGCGATCCTCTCAGCCTGATCGCGGCGCGGCACTCCATTGCCGGCGCTGCCAACTGGCTTCTGGTTCTGGCCGGCGCCGACACCGGGCCCGCGCTGCCGCTCGGGCATTGGCGCTGGCCGGCGTCCTCGGCCGCGCGGTTCCGGTCTGGCTCGACGACGGGCCGGATCTGGCCAAGACGATGGCGCGCCTCGACACGGATCTGAGGCGCGGGGAAACCGTCCTCGACCGCATGGGCGGCAGGCACCAAGAAGAAGACGCGGATTAAACCGGCAGGCGTATCACCGCGCGCAGGCCGCCCGTCGGGCTCGCATCCAGCGTGAGATCGCCGCCATGGGCGCGGGCGATGTCGCGGGCGATGGCGAGCCCCAGCCCGCTGCCGCCGGTCTGCAGATTGCGGCCCTGGTCGAGGCGATGGAAGGGGCGGAAGGCTTCCTCGCGCTGGGCTTCGGGAATGCCCGGCCCGTCGTCGTCGACGATGATCTCGACCTGGCCGTCCGGCCGTCGAGCGTCACGCGCACCTGAGCGCCATGCTTCAGCGCGTTGTCGATCAGGTTGTTGAGGCAGCGCCTCAGCGCGTTGCGCTTGACTGGGACGATCAGCCCGGTCTCGATCTCTGTGGCGATGCCGCGCGGCGGCGCGCCGCGGCCGGCGGCGTCGGCGGCGTCGCGCACCAGCGCGGAGAGATCGGTGGCGACCGCTTCCTCGCCGCCTTCGCCGCGCGCGAAATCGAGATATTCGTCGAGCATGCGCTCCATCTCGGCGACGTCCTGCAGCAAGGCCTTGGCGTCGGCGTCGTCGCCCATCATGGCGAGCTGCAGCTTCATCCGCGTCAGCGGCGTCTTGAGATCGTGGCTGACGCCGGCCAGCATCTCGGTGCGCTGCTGCACATAGCGTTCGATGCGTTCGCGCATGGTGAGGAAGGCCTGGGCGGCGCTGCGCACCTCGGCGGCGCCGTGCGGCTTGAAGTCGGGCACGGCGCGGCCGTTGCCGAAGGCCTCGGCGGCGAGCGCGAGCCGCTCGATGGGGCGCACCTGGTTGCGCAGGAAGATGATGGCGATGGCGAGCAGCACCAGCGCCGAAACCACCATCCACAGGATGAAGACATCGGCGTCGCCCGCGGTCATGCGGTTCTGCGGGATCAGGAGCCGGATCGTGCCGCTTTTCAGATCGACGGCGAGATCGAGATAATTGCCTACCATGCGCGAGGTGAAGGCATGGCGTTCGCCGAGCCGGCCCTGGAAGGTCGCCACCAGGATGTCGTTGATGTGCGGAGCCTTGTGGAGCGGTGGGCCGGTGATGTGCTGGCCGGGCGCGAACGAAACCTGATAGCCGAGATTGCGCGCGGACATGTCGAGCAGCATCTTGCGTTCGCCGGCGGGATGGGTCTCGTCCAGATTGACGAGGAAAGCCACGTCGGCGGCCACTCCGCGCGTCATGCGCACGGTCATGGTGTCGTAATGCCGCTCGAAGAAGGCATAGGTGACCACGCCCTGCAGGATCACCACCGGCGTGATGATGATGATCAGCGAGCGGCCGAACAGCTTGCGCGGCAAGGCCCGTCTCAGCGCGCGGAAGGGGTGCCACATGGTCCTATGCCGCCCGGTCGGGGACGAGCACATAGCCCACGCCGCGCACGGTCTGGATATAGAGCGGCAGCTTGGGGTCTTCCTCGATCTTGCGCCTCAGCCGCGTCACCTGCACGTCGATGGAGCGCTCCAGCGTCACGCCCAGCCGCGATGCAGAGATCGCTGCGGCTAAAGGTCCGGCCCGCATTGGCCGCGAACAGTTTGAGCAGCGCCGCTTCGGAGCCGGTCAGCCGCACCGGCTTGCCCTTGCGCCTGAGCTCGCCGCGTTCGGGATCGAACACGGCGTCGCCCATCTTGAGCTTGCGCAATGGCAGGGCCGGCGGCGGGGCGGCGCGGCGCATCAAGGCGCCGCAGCGCAGCACCAGCTCGCGCGGCTCGAAGGGCTTGGGCAGGTAATCGTCGGCGCCGTGTTCGAGGCCGGCGATGCGGTCTTCGGGCTCGCCGCGCGCGGTCAGCATCAGGATCGGCACCTGCGACTGCGCGCGCACCGATTTGGTGAGCTCCAGTCCCGTTTCGCCGGGCATCATCACGTCGACGATCAGAAGGTCGAAGGCCATCGATCTTCATCAGCGCGCGGGCCTCGGCGGCCGATGGCGGCCGCGCTGACGCGGAAGCCGTTGGCGGAAAGATAACGCTGCAGCAGCGCGCGCAGCCGCTCGTCGTCGTCGACCACCAGAAGATGCGGCGTTTCGGCGCCGGCTGTGCGCCCGGCGTGCTCATTGCCGGCCATCCCGCCTGACCTGGCGGCGCGAGACGCCCGACAGCGCCATCAGCACGTGGCGGAATCCGGCCACCGCTTCGGGCCCGGCGTCGCGGAAGGCGCGCACCAGAAGCGGGCGCTGCGCCTCCCACAGCGCGGTCTCCAGCGCTGCGCCCTTCTCGGTCAGGCGCAATTGCCGCATGCGGCGGTCTTTCGCCGCGGGCTTGCGCTCGACATAGCCCGCCTCCAAGCAGATCGTTCAGCACGCGGGCCAGGCTCTGCTTGGTGATCTTCAGGAGCCGACAGCAGCTGCGCCACGGTAAGGCCTGGATTGCGGGCGATGAAATAGAGCGCGCGCCGTGGGCGCGTCCAAGACCGGCCTCGCGCAGCCGCGCCTCGCCTTCGGCGAAGACCGCTGAAAATGCGGCGAAAAGCAGGTCCACGCCTTGCTTCAACTCCTCGTCCCGAAGGTATAAGGGAGAGGCGAGCGGGCGCGTTTCGGCGGTATTTACGTCAGACATACTGACATATCTAGGCTGTGGGCCCCGCCAAGGCAAGAGGCCGGGCCACGGTACCGCGTCAAAATTGTGTGATGAGGAAATGTTGATGGCTGCGGTGCTCCCCTTCGACGATCGCGAAGGCTCGCTCTGGTTCGACGGCAAGCTGGTGCCGTGGCGCGACGCCAAGACCCATGTGCTGACCCATGGGCTGCACTATGCCTCCTGCGTGTTCGAAGGCGAGCGCATCTATTCCGGCCGCATCTACAAGCACAAGGAACACACCGCGCGCCTGTTCGAATCGGCGCGCATCCTGGGCATGACAATTCCCTTCACCGAGGAGCAGATCTTCGACGCCTGCAACGAAGCGGCGCGTGCGCAGAACATCATCGACGCCTATGTGCGGCCGGTCGTCTATCCGCGGCAGCGAGATGATGGCGGTGTCGGCGCAGAACACCAACATCCATGTCGCCATCGCGGTGTGGCAATGGGCCTCCTATTTCGATCCGGCGGAGAAGATGAAGGGCATCCGCCTCGCCATTTCCGATTGGCACCGGCCCGCGCCCGACACCGCGCCGACCCAGGCCAAGGCGGCGGGTCTCTACATGATCTGCACCATGTCCAAGCACGCGGCGGAGGCGCAAGGGCTATGCCGACGCGCTGATGCTCGATTATCGCGGGCTATGTCGCCGAGGCGACGGGCGCCAACGTCTTCTTCGTCAAGGACGGCACGCTGCACACGCCGACGCCGGACTGTTTCCTCGACGGCATCACGCGCCGTTCGGTGATGGCGCTGGCCCGAGCGCGGCAGATTCCGGTGATCGAACGGCCATATCGAGGCCGAAGGAAATGGCGGACTTCACGGAATGCTTCATCACCGGTACGGCGGCGGAAGTGACGCCGGTCTCGCGAGATCGGGCCCACACGTTCAAGCCCGGCAAGATCACCGAAACGCTGATGAACGACTATATGGAAGACGTGCACCGCGAAGCCTCGGCGGTGCAGCTTTAGGCCTCAAGCGAAAATCTCGTCGAAGAAATCGCTCATCTGCGCCCAGGAGCGGCGGTCGGCCTTGGCGTCGAACCGTAGCCGTTCGGGCATGTTCATCTTGTCGACGGCAGGATTGGTGAAGCCGTGCACGACGCCGCCATAGAGCGTCATCTGCCAGTCGACGCCGGCCACGCGCATCTCGCGCTCGAAATCGGCGCGCTGGGCGGCGTCGATGCCGGGATCGTCGGCGCCCAAGAGCACCATCACCTTGGCCTTGATGTTGCGCGCGTCCTCCGGCGCAACCGTGCCCAACCCGCTGTGGAAGCCGACCACGCCGCGCAGATCGGCGCCGCTGCGGGCGAGCTCCAGCGCCATGGTGCCGCCGAAGCAGAAGCCGATCGCGGCCACGCGCGACTTGTCCACCTCGGGGCGGGCGAGAAGCGCGTCCAGTGCGCCTTTGGCGCGGGCCCGCATCCGCGGCAGGTCCTGCCTAAGCGCCTGGAGTATCGGCATCACAGTCGCCAAATCGCGCATCACGCGTTGGGCGCCATGCAGGTCGCAGGCAAGCGCGGCATAGCCCATCTCGGCGAGAAGCTTGGCGCGCGACAGGGCGTGGGTTTCCAGTCCGAAGGCCTCCGGGAAGACCAGCACGCCGGGCCTGGGACCCGCCTTGTGCTCGTCGGCGTGGAACACGCTCTCCATACTCAGTCCGTCGGCTTCGTAGTGCAGGGTTTCGGTGATCATGATGCCTCCCGGTCTCGGCTTAGGATGATGTCTTCCAGCGGGCGGGCCGCCGCGTCGTCGCTCGCGCGCGCTTCGACCCACTGCGATTTTCCACCGCGCTCTTCCAGTTTCCAGAACGGCGCGCGGGTCTTGAGATAATCCATCAGGAAGTTCGCCGGCTTCGAAGGCCGCGCTGGCGATGGGCCGCCGCCACCGCCACCAGCACGATGGCCTCGCCGGGCAGAAGCGGCCCACGCGATGGATCACGGTGACGCCCAGGAGCGGCCAGCGGCTCTCCGCCTCGGCGGCATGGGCGGAGATCTCGCGTCTCGGTCATGCCGGGATAATGTTCCAGCGTGAGCGATGCGAGCCCGTCGTCTGCCCGCACCAGCCCCGAAAACGTCACCACCGCGCCGATGTCGGTGCGTCCGCGCGCCAGTGCCCCGGCCTCGGCCTGCACATCGAAATCCTCGCGCTGGATGGAGATGCGCGCCGTCATGCTAGCCGCCCGTCACCGGCGGGAAGAAGGCGACCTCGTCGCTGTTGCGCAACTCTACGTCCCAGCCCGCATGCTCCTGGTTGACGGCCACGCGCAGAGGCCTGGCATCGGCGAAGGCTTCCGCATAGCCGGGCCCTCGCGCGCGCAGGAATGCCGCAAGCTCGCCCACTGTGCCGACATCGGCGGGGAGCTCGATCTGTTCCTCGCTCCGGCCCACCTTCTGGCGCACCCAGGCGAAGTAGAGAATGGTCATACGGCCTCTCCGGCGCCGCCCGAGGTGTCGCGGTCAGGACGGACATGGACGAGGCCGGCGCGGAAATAGATCCAGCCCGTATAGACTGTCAGCGCCGCGGCGATCCACAAGGCGGCATAGGCGAGCGTCGAATAGGTCAGCGCCGGCCCTTCGGGCAGATCGTGCACCGCGACCGGCTCCAGGATCATCGCGCCGATCGCGATCATCTGGATCGTGGTTTTGAATTTGGCGATCGCGGTGACCGGCACAGACACGCGCACGCCGGCCAGATATTCGCGCAGGCCCGAAACCAGAATCTCGCGTGTCAGGATCACCAGCGCGGGCACGAGTTTGAGCAGGCTCCTGATATCGGACGTGAGCACGAACTGTTCGATGTTGCCCTCCGCCACCAGCATCATCAGGGCGACGGCCACCAGGATCTTGTCGGCGATCGGGTCCAGCATGCGGCCGAAATCCGAATAGGCCTTGAGCTTGCGCGCGGCCAGCCCGTCCAGCGCATCCGAGAAGCCGGCGAGGCAGAACACGGCGAAGGCCACAAGCTTTCCGGTATCGCCGGGGAAGGCGAAGGCAAAGGCGAACACCGGTACCAGAACGATGCGGAAGATCGTGAGCAGGTTGGGCAGTTTGAGCATGGGTGTACCTTATCCCATGGCTTAGCCGCTCGGATGGAAGAAGTCGAAAATTTTCTGTGCGAGCCGGGCGCTGACCCCGTCCACGGCCGCCAGATCGGCCAAATTGGCGCCGGCCACCGCCCGGGCCGAGCCGAAATGGGTCAGAAGCGCCCGCTTGCGGGCCGCCCCCACTCCGGCGATCTCGTCCAGCGGGTTGGCGCCCAAGGCCTTGGCACGCTTTTTCCGGTGGCTGCCGATGGCGAAGCGGTGGGCCTCGTCCCTCAGCCGCTGCAGGTAATAGAGCACCGGGCTCCTTAGATCGAGGCGGAAGGGCGCGCGCTCCTTCATGTGGAAATGCTCGCGGCCGGCGTCGCGGTCGGGCCCCTTGGAGATGCCAACCAGCATCACGTCCTCGACACCCAGATCGGCGAAGACCTGGCAGGCGACGGCGAGCTGGCCTGGTCCGCCGTCGATCAGGACGAGGTCCGGCCATTTGGCCCTTGAGTCCTCATTTGCGGCCTCATCGGCTGCGGCGTCCTTGACCAGGCGGGCGAAGCGGCGCGTCAGGACCTCGCGCATCATCGCGTAGTCGTCGCCGGGCGCGAGCTCTGAGGACTTGATGTTGAACTTGCGGTATTCGCCCTTCTCGAAACCGTCCGGGCCGGCCACGATCATCGCCCCCAGCGCATGCGCACCCTGGATGTGCGAATTGTCGTAGACCTCGATGCGGCGCGGCGGGTTTTCGAGCCCGAAGATTTCGGCCACGCCTTCCAGCAATTCGCGCTGCGCCGAATTTTCGGCCATGCGCCGGGCCAGCTGCTCGCGTGCATTGGTGCGCGCCATCTCGACGATGTCGTGTTTCTCGCCGCGCTGGGGCACGGCGAGCTCGATCTTCTTCTCCATGCGGAGCGAAAGCGCCTCGGCCAGAAGCGCTCGCTCGGGGATGTCCTCGGAGAGCAGGATCAGTCTGGGCGCCGGCCGCTCGTCGTAGAACTGGCCGATGAAGGCGCCCAGCACCTCGCCGCTCGAAAGCTCTGCGCCGCCGCGCGGGAAATAGGGCTTGTTGCCCCAGTTCTGGCCGCCGCGGAAGAAGAACACCTGCACGCAGAACTGTCCGCCTTCCGCGAACAGCGCGAAGACGTCGGCCTCCTCGAAGCTGGACGGATTGACGCCCTGGCTCGAGCGGATGAGGCTCATGGCGCGGATGCGGTCGCGCAGCCGCGCGGCGCGTTCGTAATCGAGCGCCTCCGCGGCGGCGTTCATGTCGCGGGCGAGCTCGGCCTGCACGGCGCGGCTTTTGCCGTTGAGGAAGCGTTCGGCCTCGCCCACGAGTTCGGCGTAATCTTTTTCATCGATGCGGCCGACGCAAGGCGCCGAGCAGCGCTTGATCTGATAGAGCAGGCAGGGCCGGGTGCGCGATTCGAACACCGAATCCGAGCACGCGCGCAGAAGAAAAGCGCGCTGCAGCGTGTTGAGCGTGCGGCCCACCGCGCCCGCGTTCGCGAAGGGTCCGAAATAGACGCCCTTGGTGGTCTTGGCGCCGCGATGCTTGAGCAATTGCGGAAACGGATGGTCCTCGCGCAACAGGATGTTCGGGAAAGACTTGTCGTCGCGGAAGGAGACGTTGTAGCGCGGCTTCAGCCGCTTGATCAGATTGCTTTCGAGCAGCAGCGCCTCGGTTTCGCTCGCCGTGGTCACGAACAGCATCTCGGCGGTGTCGGCGATCATGCGCGTCAGGCGGTCGGAATGCGGCGCCCCGCGCGCGTAGGAGGCCACGCGCTTCTTCAGGCTTTTGGCCTTGCCGACATAGAGCACGTCGCCCTTGGCACCCAGCATGCGGTAGACGCCGGGCGCATCGGGCAGCGTCTTGAGGTAGGCAGCGATGCGCGCCGGCCCCGTCAGCGGCGCGGCGGGCTGTTGTTGTTCGTCGTTGCGGCTCATGGCGCCCCTATATAGCCGGTTTGGCGGGTGGCGGGACGTTCCGGCGGCCGGGTTCGCGTGCTAGGGTCGGCCTCCCCCTCATTTGGAGAATTCACAATGTCGTTGACCATGTATCAGGCGTCGGCGCCGGTTTTTGCGCAGTTCCTCGAGAGCCTTTCGGCGATCCTGGCCAAGGCCGCCGCCCATGCCGAGGTGCGCAAGATCGAGCCCTCGGTGCTGCTCAATGCGCGGCTTTCCCCGGATATGTTTGCACTGTCACGTCAGGTCCAGATCGTCACCGACCAAGCCAAGGGGGCGATGGCGCGGCTGGCCGGCGCCGAGGTGCCGAACTACCCCGATACCGAAACGAGCTTCGCCGAACTGGAGGCCCGCCTCGCCAAAACGGCCGCGTTCGTGGCCAGTTTCACGCCCGATCAGATCGACGGCTCCGAGGACCGCCAGATCGTGCTCAAACTGGGCGGCAACAGCATGACGTTCACGGGCCTGGTCTATCTCAACCATTTCGTGCTGCCGAATTTCTATTTTCACGCCGCGACCGCCTACGACATTCTGCGCCATTGCGGCGTCGAAATCGGCAAGCGCGATTTCATCGGTGCGATTCCGGGCGCCTGAGCGCGGCCGGCGGCGCGCTCACACGGCTCGCGTGCGCTCGATCTCGACGCCGGCGGATTCGGCGCCAGGCAGGGCGTCGAGCTTCTCCACCCGCACCCGCGCGGTCGTCACCCGCGGATCGACGAAGCAGGCCGCCGCGATGCGTTCGGCCAGCGTCTCGGCCAGATTGATGTGGCCGGCCGCGACGATCTCGCGGATGCGCTGGGTGATCTCACCGTAATCGACCACTTGGTCGAGCCGGTCGTCGATCTTGATCGCATCTTCGACCGCCAGATCGACATTGATCCTGACCGGCTGCACCCGTCCGCGCTCATGGGCGTGGATGCCGATCTGGGCGTGCAGCTCGAGATTGCGGATGAAGACGTGGCGGATCGCGCGCTCGGCATCGGCGATGCGCAGGGGCTGGACATTGGGCGGCTGGCTCATGTCATTCCTTCACGCCGACATCGGGCGTTTGCCAGATGAGATGCTGGCCTCCGTCGACCGCGATCATCTGGCCGGTCACCGCGGTCGCGCCCAGAAGATAGCGCACCGCCTCGCAAACGTCGTGCGGCGAGGCGCCGCCGCCCAGGATGGTGGCGTCGCGCTGGCGGGCGAAATCGGCTTGCGTTTGGCGCTCGTTGCGCAAGGTGGGGCCGGGTGCGACCGCATTGACGCGGACGGCCGGCGCCAGCGCCTGCGCCAGCGTCGTCGTTAACCAGGCGAGCCCGGCCTTGCTCAGCGAATAGGTGAGAAATTGCGGCGTCGGCTTCAAGACGCGCTGGTCGATCACATTGACGATCGCGCCCGTCATGCCGGCCGGGAGCGCCCGGGCGAAGGCCTGCGCCAGCACGAAGGGCGCGCGCAGATTGACCTCCATATGGGCGTCCCAGGAGGCGCGGCTGGCGCTTTGCCAGTCGTCGTTCTCGAACAGCGAGGCGCTGTTGACCAGCGCGGTCACCGGCCCCAGTTCCGCGACCGCGCGGCCGGCCAGCTCGGCGGTCTCGGCCTCGCGCCCAAGATCGGCCTTGAGAAGCGCGGCGCGGCGACCCTGCGCGCGCACGTCGGCGGCCACGGCGCGGGCCTCGGCCCCGGAGCTTTTGTAGTGCAGGGCCACGTCCCATCCGGCCGCCGCCAGATCCAGCGCGATGGCCCGGCCCAGCCTTTTGGCGGCGCCGGTGACGAGCACGGTTTTCGGTTGGTCCGTCATGGGCCGGTTTTAGCGGGCTTTGCCGCGCCCGTCATGCCCCGCGGCAAACCCCTACTGCTGCAGGATATTGGTGATCTCGCGCAGTTGGGTGCGGGCGCGCAGCAGATAGAAGCCCTCGCCGCACAGCGTGCAGGCGAAGACGTCGCTGTCGGGGGCGCCGTCGAGCACGAAGCTGGGCCGAAGCGCGACCGCCGATTTGAAGCTCATCATCATATTGGCCCAGGGTACGGTGAGGTCGCGCTGCTTGATGACGCCGGCGAAGTCGGTCTGCATGCCTTTCAGCACGATGTAATAGCCGTACATCTGGCCCTTGACGTTGTAGAAGATGTCGTCGGTCTTGTTCTGGATGGGAAAGCCGCCGGTCTCGCGGATGTGCTGCTCGATCACCGAGGAGGAGGAGCCCAGATCGGCGGCCATGCGGCTCAGCGTGTATTGCAGATTGTCGGCGCGGGTGTCGAAGACCGCCTTGCCGCCCGCCAGCCGCGCATTGTAGTTCGTCAGCGCCTTCATCGCCTTGCGGTATTGCAATTCCGAGGTCGCCGTCGGCCAGAACGACACGGACGGGTCCCACACCCACACATCGGGCGGATATTGCAGCAGCCCGGCCGCGTTCTGCAGGTCGGGATCGGCCTGCGAGGAACCGCGGGCGCGGCCGACCTGATCGGTCAGCTCGAAGGCGAAGCGGCCCAGCGCCTCCATGATGCCCTTCTGGTAATTGGGCATGTTGTCGAGGATCGCGGTCGGCCAGAACCAGGGATCGTTGGCGACCCAGTCGCGCTGGTTGACCTCCAGATCGATGAGCGCGACGGCGTTGGCGACGGCGTGGCTTTCGCCGCTCTTCACCGTGCCCGCCGGCGGGCCGAAATTCGGATCGTCGTCGATATGGCTGTAGAAGAAGGCCGCGACCGGATAGACCACAACCAGGATCAGCATCACGATCAGGGCAGCGCGCGCGATCAGCCCCCAGCGGCGCTCGCGGCGCGGGGCTTCAGTGCTCGGCTCGCTCGCGCGCGGCCCGGGCGTCCGGCGCCGGGCCCAGAAATCGGCCATTCGCGCCTGCAAATCCCGCCAGCGCAGGCGGATCGTCTGCCCGAAATCCATGTCTCTCCCCGCGGCTCCTGCCGGTTAGATGGGGCCTGTGACCGGCAAGATCAATGGCACGGGCTCAGATCACGAAGCCGACGGTGCGCTTGACCTCGTCCATGATGGGGGCGGCGAGGCTCCGCGCCCGCCTGGACCCGTCCTTGAGTACGCGGTCGATTTCCGCCGGATCGGCCAGGAGCTTGCGCATCTCGGCGGCGATAGGCGTAAGCCTGTCCACCGCCAGGTCGGCCAGATCGCGCTTGAAATCCGAGAACTGCTGGCCGGCGAAGCGGCGGATCACGCTCTCGGTCTCCTCGTCGGCCAGCGCGGCATAGATGTTGATCAGGTTCTCGGCCTCGGGGCGGCCTTCGAAGCCCTTGGCGTCCTCGGGCAGGGGCGCCGGATCGGTGCGGGCCTTCCTGATCTTGTTCGCTATGGCATCGGCATCGTCGGTGAGATTGATGCGCGACATTTCCAATTCGTCGGTCTTCGACATCTTCTTGGTGCCGTCGCGCAAGCTCATCACCCGCGTCGCCGGCCCGGTGATCACCGGCTCCGGCAGCGGAAAGAAATCGGGCACGCCGAAATCGTTGTTGAACTTCTGGGCGATGTCGCGGGCCAGTTCCAGGTGCTGCTTCTGGTCCTCGCCCACCGGCACATGCGTGGCCTTGTAGACCAGGATGTCGGAGGCCATCAGCACCGGATAGGTGTAGAGGCCGACGGAGGCGCGTTCCTTGTGCTTGCCGGTCTTCTCCTTGAACTGCGTCATGCGGTCGAGCCAGCCCAGCCGCGCCACGCAGGCAAACACCCAGGCGAGCTCGGCATGCTCGGGCACCTGGGCCTGGTTGAAGACCGGGCTCTTCTTGGGATCGATGCCGGCGGCGATATAGGCGGCGGCGACCTCGCGGGTGGCGCCGGTCAGCGCGGCGCGTTTGCCGTAAGCGGAGTCCTGCGTGAGAGCGTGCAGGTCGACGACGCAGTAGAGGCAGTCCATCGTCTCCTGCATCTTCACCCAGTTCTTGAGCGCGCCGAGATAGTTGCCCAGGTGCAGCGTGTTGGTCGGCTGCATGCCGGAAAGCACGAGATCGCGGTGGGTTGCCGTCATTGTCCAAGGCCCGGGAAAGCGCGCGCCTTATGCCCGCCCGCGCGGGCGAGTTCAAGCAGCCGGGGCCGGCTCGGCGGCCTTGCTCTCCAGCGCCGCCAGGAGCCCGGTCTTGACCGCTTCCAGCCGGTCGGGGTGGATGATCTTGTGGCCGAAGCCGTCGCGCACATAGAAGACGTCGATGGCCCGCTCGCCATAGGTCGCCACCATCGACGAGGAGATCGACAGGCCGGACTGGAAGATCGCCCGCGTCACGTCGTAGAGCAGGCCCGGCCGGTCCGGCCCCTCGACCTCGATCACGGTGGCACTGGACGAGGCATCGTTGTCGAAATGGACCTTGGGCCGCACCTGGAAGGCGCCTGCGCGCTTCTTGAGCTTTTGCTTGGCCAGTGCCCGGTAGGGCCGCATCTGTCCCGCCAGCGTCTTGGCGATGGTCTCGCGCAGGCGCTCGACGCGGGCACCGTCGCCGAAGGGCCCGCCTTCGGCGTCCTGCACCGAGAAGACGTCGAGGGCGAAGCCGTCGGTGGTGGTGAAGGCCTTGGCGTCCACGATCGAGCCGCCGGAGACCGCGATGGCGCCGGCGAGCTGCGAGAACAGGCCGGGATGGTCGGGCGTGTAGACGACCACGTCGCTGATGTCGCGGAAGGCATTGCTCTGGACCGACAGGGACAGAAGCTCGCTCTTGGCGTCGGCCGAGGCGAGAAGCCGGGCGTGGCGCTCGTGGATGTCGGTATCGAAGGCGAGCCAATAGGGATCGTAATGGCGGGCGGCGGCGCGTTCGCGCGCCGCGACCGGCAGATCGGCGAGCCGGCCGCTCAGCGCCGACTTGGCGGCCCCGATGCGTGCGGCGCGCGCGGGCCCCGCCTCGCCGCCGGTCATGGCCGCTTCGGCCTCGTAATAGAGTTCGCGCAGGAGCTGGCCCTTCCAGCCGTTCCACACCCCTGGGCCCACGGCGCGGATGTCGGCCACCGTCAAGACCAGGAGCAGGCGCAGGATCTCCGGCGTCTGCACCGTCTCGACGAAATCGCGCACGGTCTTGGGGTCGGCGATGTCGCGGCGCTGGGCCACGTCGCTCATGACGAGGTGGTACTTCACCAGCCAGATCACGTCCTCGATCTCGCTGGGCGCGAGGCCCCAGCGCGCGCACAGCCGTTTGGCGATCTCGGCGCCGACCTCGGAATGGTCGCCCGGCAGGCCCTTGGCGATGTCGTGCAGGAGCATGGCGCAATAGAGCGTCTCGCGCGATTTGATGCGGCGGATGATTTCGCTGGCCAGCGGATTGTCGTGCTTGTGCTCGCCGCGCTCGATGGCGGCGACGTGGCCGACGGCGCGGATCAGATGCTCGTCGACGGTGTAGTGGTGATACATGTTGAACTGCATCAGCGCGACGACACGGCCGAATTCGGGCACGAAGCAGCCGAACACGCCCGACTCGTTGAGCCGGCGCAGCGCGCTTTCCGGATCGCGGCGCGAGGTCAGGATGTCGAGGAAAAGGCGGTTGGCGTCGGCGCTGCCGCGGATCTCGTCGGTGATGAGATCGAGCGAGCGGGTGATCTCGCGCAGCGCATGGGGATGGACGTCCACGTCCTTGGCGTCGGCGACGTGGAAGATGCGGATCAGATTGACCGGATCGTCGCGGAAGATGCCGGGCTTGGCATTGAGGCGCCCGTTCTCGACATAGAACTCGTCGGTGCCCGTGCGCGGCTTGAGAAACCCCGGCAACAGCCGTTTCAGCGAGGGCTTGGGCTTGCGGTTCTGCTCTTCGAGCGCGGCGCAGAAGATGCGCGTGAGATCGCCCACGTCCTTGGCGACGAGAAAATAGGCGCGCATGAACTGCTCGACGGCGCGGCGCGAATTGGCGTCGACGAAGCCCATGCGCGCGGCCAGTTCCGGCTGGACGTCGAAGCTGAGGCGCTCCTCGGCGCGGCCGACCAGATAATGCAGATGCACGCGCACGTTCCAGAGAAAGGCCTCCGATTTCTGGAACACCATGTATTCGTCGCGGGTGAAGACGTTGTGCTTGACCAGATCGGCGGCGTCCTCGACGTGATAGAGATATTTGCCGATCCAGTAGAGCGTCTGCAGATCGCGCAGACCGCCCTTGCCCTCCTTGACGTTGGGCTCGACCAGATAGCGGCTTTCGCCCTGGCGGGCGTGGCGGACGTCGCGCTCGGCCAGCTTGGCCTCGACGAAATCCTGGCCGGAGCCGGTGGCCACCTCGCTCCAGAAGCGCGTGCGCAGTTCCTCGTAGAGCCCTTCGTTGCCCCACAGGAAACGCGACTCGAGCAGCGCGGTGCGGATGGTGACGTCCTGCGTGGCCAGCCGCACGCATTCGGCCAGAGAGCGCGTGGCGTGGCCGACCTTCAGACCCAGGTCCCACAGCATGTAGAGGATGAACTCGATGACGCTCTCGCCCCAGGCGGTCTGCTTGAAGGGGCGGACGAACAGCAGATCGATGTCCGAGCCCGGCGCCAGCAGCCCGCGGCCATAGCCGCCGGTCGCCACCACGGCCAGCTTTTCGGCCATGGTCGGGTTCTGGGCGTAGTAGAAATGCTTGGTGGCGAAATCGTAGATGACCTGGATGGTGGTGTCCTGGAGATCGGATAGCGCGTGCGCGGCCACCAGCCCGCTCACCGTTCCGGCCTCGGTGCGCTCGCGCACCCGCTCGCGGGCCTGGGCGAACTGTTCCTTGATCAGCTCAACGGCCGCCTTGCGCAGCTTGCCGGGATCGCCTTCGGCGCGGGCAAGCGCGCTCAGGTCGCGCCTCAGCGCATCGCCGTCCAGAAGATCGATGCGGTGCACGCCTTCGTAGCCCAAGACAGTCCTCTCATGTGCGGGTCCGGCATACAATGACGCCCGGCCCCCCAAACGCAAGGAGTGAGCCATGCGCGCGATGCGTTTTGAACAGAAAGGCCGCCCCTTAAGGCTCGAGGAGTTTCCGGCCCCCGATCCGGGTCCGGGCGAGGTCCGGGTGACGGTCAAGGCTTGTGCGGTCTGCCGCACCGATTTGCACGTGGTCGACGGCGAGCTGGCCGATGCCAAGCATCCGGTCACGCCGGGCCACGAGATCATCGGCACCGTCGAGGCGCTGGGCGCGGGCGTCACCCGCTTCAAGCCGGGCGAGCGGGTTGGCATCCCCTGGCTGGGCTGGACCTGCGGGGTGTGCGCGTTCTGCCGCCGCGGCGAGGAGAATCTGTGCCCCAACGCGCGTTTCACCGGCTATCAGATCGATGGCGGCTTCGCGTCGTGCGCTGTCGCCGATGCGCGCTATGTCTTTCCGATTCCCGAACGCTATTCCGACGAGGAAGCGGCGCCCTTGATGTGCGCCGGCCTGATCGGCTATCGCGCGCTCAGGATGGCCGGGCCGGGCAGGCGGCTGGGGCTCTACGGCTTCGGCGCCGCCGCCCACATCGCCGTGCAGGTGGCGAATGCCCGCGGCCAGCAGGTCTATGCCTTCGTCAAGCCGGGCGACGAGCGGGCCAAGCAATTCGCGCGCGAGATGGGCGCGGTCTGGGCCGGCAATTCGGACGGGCCGGCGCCCGCCCCTCTCGATGCGGCGATCATCTTCGCGCCCGTGGGCCCGCTGGTGCCGGCGGCGCTTCGTGCGGTGCGTCCCGGCGGCGTGGTGGTCTGCGCCGGCATCCACATGAGCGACATCCCGTCCTTCCCCTATGAGATCTTGTGGGGCGAGCGGGTGCTGCGCTCGGTCGCGAATCTCACCCGCGCCGACGCCGAGGAATTCCTGGCGCTGGCCGCCGCCCATCCCATCCGCACCGAAACCGTGCGTTATGCGCTTGGCGACGCCAACAAGGCGCTCGACGATCTGCGCGCCGGACGGCTTTCCGGCGCGGCCGTGCTGGTGCCGTGAGCGGCTAGTGCGCGTGGGCGCGGCCGAAGCTTGGCGCGGGGGTGGCCTCAACCGCTGGCGCATTCTTGGCCGTTCGCAGTCTTGGCGCACCCAAGCCCAGCATCTCGCGCAGGCGCGCGCGAATCTTCTCGCTGGGATCGGCGGGGAAGACCTCGAGATATTTTATCCCGGCCCGCTGAAGGGCCACCCTCTTGACCGTGTCGCGCCCCATCGCATCGCCCTGGAAGTGGCCCTCGCCCTGATATTCGACAGCCAGGATCGGCCAGCCCTCGCGATCGGCGATCAGCATGTCGACGCGTTTGCTGTTGATCGAACGGAAGGCCCTTTTCGTTCTTCGCTTGCAGGATTTCGCCGAGATTGACCTGCGCAAAGACGCGATAGCCGCGTCGCGCAGCCGCAATCTCCTCCTCGATGACCTTGAAACGGGGAAGCTCGGAGCAATTCAGCAATCGTTGCTTTTGGAAACGCGCTTTTCTGACGATCTTCAACTGCCAATCGGGGCTCCACGAAGCCCGGCGCCGTGGCTCGGACAACGACATGCGCAGGCTGACGACGAAGCCGCTTGCAAGGCCGGCCAGCGCACCCGCGGCGAATACCGCCAGGAGGTGGATATCTGTCGCTTGCGCCAGTCCTGACATGGAACGCCTGTCAATTCCTCCGCCGAAGTGCGGGCTTCACGGTGCCCCGCCGCTCGCCGTCTCGCCGTCCTCGGGCTCAAGGCCGGCCGGCTCGTCGCAGGGCCAGCGGCGCGGCGGATCGAGGAATTCGCACACGCGAACGGCAATCGCCCCGCCCGCTGCCGCTATCAAGAGAAACGCGGCCTGATGCGCGCCGCCCGCCATATCCAATCCCCACATTGCCCCATTGCCCCAGATGCCGATCCGCACGGACTGCGCCGCGTCATCCGAAAGCCTAATCGGCGGCCGTTAAAAAAATGTTGGGACTTGCTTCAAATTGCGAGCAATACGCGCGCCGGAGCGGGCTATTTCTCTTTGGTCTGCTTCCTCAGCCAGTCGAGATAATCCTCGTTGCCGCGTTCGATCGGCAGCACCAGGAAGCAGGGCACCGAATAGGGATGCATCTTGCGCGCGGCCGCGATCGCCTGGTCGGCGAGGCTCGCGCGCGTCTTGATGAAGACGGCGACCTCGGCGTCGGTCTCCAGCGTATCGTCCCAGATATAGACCGAGGTCATGGTGGCGTGGATGTTCACGCAGGCCGCCAGCTTCTCGCGCACCAGCATCGCGGCGATGTCCTCGGCGATGTCGCGGTCGGGCAGGGTGGTGTAGACGAAGACGAACTCGGAATTGACCATGGCGGTCACTCTAGCCGAACCGCGGCAAAAGAAAACGGCGCCGGATCGCTGCCGCGCCGTTCTCCCGTGCCATCCTCGGGCTCAGAGGGGCTTCAGATTGACCGCGTTGGGGCCGCGCTGGCCTTCGTTCAGGCTTCTCGGGCCCGCCGGCGGAACGCTGAGCTAGATCAACACGCGGGCGGCCGGCCTGCGTCATTCTCCTGCGACGCAGCCAAGTTCGCCGCCGCCATGGAGCGCGCGGCACAGGGAGATCGCCATGATACGTATCGCCACTCTTGCCGCCACGGCGCTGGCTTGCCTGTTGGCGCAGCCGGCGGCCGCCGAACCGCTGGCGATGGACCAGCCCGTCACGATGAACGGCATCGCCATGGTCTGCACCGGCATCGGCCTCGGTACGCGCCAGGATCCGCGCTGGCAGGCCTATCCCGTCCGCGTCGAGTTCTCCAATGCCGCCGCGCAATACGTCATGGGCGCCCATGTTACGCTGCAAGGGGCGAGCGGCAAGGAGCTGGCCGCGGTCGATTGCGACGGCCCCTGGCTTCTGCTCCAGCTTCCGGGCGGCGACTACAAGGTGTCGGCGTCCGTGCTCGCACATCCCGATCAGCCCGTCGAAAGCGCCAGTTTTTCGCCGCCAAGCTCGGGCCAGAAGCGCGTGGTGCTGGAGTTTTCCGGTATCCCCGCGAACCAGTAGCAGCGGCACTCAGGAAAAGCGCATCTCTTCGCTGAAGCGCGGGCGGTAATAGCTCGAAAAGCGGATCCAGACGGGCCGCACGCGGTAATAGACGATACCGGGCAGGTCGCGGCGGACGGCGCTGGCAGGGAAGGCGTCGAAATAGACGAACTCTCAGCCGCTCGAGTTCGTCGCCGGGCGTTGCATCGGCGATGCCTTCATATTGCACGCTCTCCTGTCCGTCCCAGCCGACGACGAAGGCGATGCGGGGATCGCGGCCGAGATTGGCGTGCTTGCGCGAGCTCTCGATGGTGTCGAAGACGAGTTCGAGCTCTTCGCTCACCGCGATGTTGACGAGCGCGGCCTCGGGCGCGCCGCCGGCGGTGTTGGTCGCCAGCACGGCCAGCGGCCGGGCGCGGATGAACTCGTAGACTCTGCGTTTGTCGAAAGCCATGGCGCGATCCTACAGCAGCGGCCCGCGCCCGCGAAATCCGGCCCCCGCCCTTGCTGGACAGCCTGAAGCGAAGCTCCTACCGTCGCCGGCACAAGGGCAACGATATACGGGGAGGACGGCAATGAACAGAATTTCTACGTCGTTGGCGTTTGCGGGGTTGGCGTTTGCGGTCGTGTTTGCGGCCGCGCACACGGCGATGGCCCAGCCCGCCTCGCTCGATGCGCAGAGCATGGCGAGCGAAAAGGTGGTGACCGATTTCTATCGCGAGGTCTGGCAGTCGCACCACGCCGAGAACGCGCCCAAATTCATGGCCAAGGACGTGATCGAGCACAATCCCACCATGGGCAACGGCATCGAAGGCTTCATGGCCCATGTCGGCGAGATCTGGCACGGCGCCAAGCCGACGCCGATCAAGCCGGTGCTCGATCCCAAGCCGACGCTGATCATGGCGAGCGGCGACATGGTGCTGGTGATGGACAAGCGCGAGCGCCCCGATCCCGGCCATGCCGGGCAGACCTACGACGCCTACTGGTTCGATCTGTTCCGGATCAAGGACGGCAAGATCGTCGAGCATTGGGATCCGGCGGCCAAGCGCGCCATGCCGGCCAAGAACTGAAGGGGGAGACCACGATGAAATCCATGATTTGTGCGCTTTGCGCAGTCGCAGCCCTGGCACTGGCGGCGCCGGCATCGGCCCAGCCGGCGACGGGCGACGCCCAGGCCGCGGCCAACGAGAAGCTGGTGCTCGACTATTGGCGCCTGGCCTGGCAGGCCCATGACGCTGAGGCCGCCGCCCGCTACATCGCCAAGGACGAGATCAACCACAATCCCAACATCCCCAGCGGCTTCGCGGGCTTTCTGGCCCACGTCAAGCCGCTGTGGAAAGACGGCAAGCTGCCGGTCAAGCCCGAGCTCGATCCCAAGCCCGCGGTGGTGATGGCGCAGGGCGATCTGGTGCTGGTGGTGGAGAAGCGCGCCCGCCCCGATCCGCAGAATCCGGGCAAGAGCTACGACGCCTACTGGTTCGATCTGTTCCGGATCAAGGACGGCAAGATCGCCGAGCATTGGGACCCGGCCACCAAACCGGCCAAGTAACAGGGGCTCACACCAGCACCGCGGTGTCCCAGCCCTCGTAGAAGCCGCCGGCCTCGGCGGCGAGGTCGAAGAGGAAGGGCGCGATGCGGTCCATGGCCTCGTCGGCGGGCACGTCGCGGTGCCAGATCTGGGCGCGGAACATCTCGGTCGGGGCCAGGGGATCGGCCGTGCCGCGCAGGAAGAAGCCGGCCGCCAGGCAGCTCTCGACGAAATGGCCGCGCGCGTGGGCCGAATTGAAGCTGGCCCAATGGTCGATCTCGCGCACCTGGGTGCAGGCGTCGCCGTGCTCCTCCAGAATCTCGTAGAGCGCCTGGTTGGCGACGATCTGCAATTCGCGGTCGTTCAGCATCGAAGGCGGGCCCACATCCGTTCGCGTTCGGGAGCCGGTTGTCCCGCACGCGAATCGAACATGGGCGAAGTCGGCCCCGCGCGCAATCGGCAATGCGCCCTAGAGCAATTCCAGGAAAAGTGGGAACCGGTTGGCACGCGGCCGCTACCAACTCCGTCCGGAATTGCGAGAAAACAAAGGATTGGAGCGGATCGTCGATTCCGTGAAACGACGATCCGCTCTAAGGGTTACGCGGGATGGCCGCTTACCACGCCTGCGCCATCAGGCAGGGCACCAGAAGCAGCGGGCCGAAGCTGCGCTCGCCGAGGGAGGCCATGACGCCGGTGAGCGACCCTTGCGCGCGGCGATGGACGACGCCTCATCCAGAATGCCTTCGAGATCGGTGGGGGGGTGGGGGAGAGGATTCGGGTGTGGTCATTGTGCCGGAGCGATGCGGTGTCTTTCACTGAGCGCAGCCTATCCGCTCCAGCGGCTCGGGCACAGAGACCGAGCGGCAGAGGTCTTGCCATGTAATCCGATAGCCCGCGACCACCTACCGGAATCGCGGTAGACTATTTTTTGAAATTCTTCGAGAGCTGAACTATGGCGTCTGACGTATGGGTCTCGCTCAATTCCAACGAACGCGAATTACTCCGCCTCGCCCTTTCCGTCTATGCAGGCAGCGACATAGGAGACGCAGAAGCAGCGCGGAAGTTGGCACGCAAACTGGCCGAGACCGCTCCGTATCCCGACATTACTGTCGGAGTTTGTGTGGCGGACAGGTGCAGTGGACCAGTGGCAATCCGTTCCCGCTTCGCATCTGTGACTACGACGGCGACCGGGCCG
Organism: uncultured Pseudomonadota bacterium; assembly: GCA_963775165.1. Classification (GTDB taxonomy): domain Bacteria; phylum Pseudomonadota; class Alphaproteobacteria; order Micropepsales; family Micropepsaceae; genus Rhizomicrobium. The sequence continues at coordinate 147,802 of CAVZHX010000010.1, forward strand.
ACCTTCCAAATGTCGATGAGAAGGGCGAACGTTGCCGGATGTGGTTCGAGCCAGCGGATGACGAGCGCGAGCTGTCCCTACGCGCGTAATCTTAAGCGGTAATGACCACGTCCGAGAAAATCCAGATATCCTTGGTCTCGTAGCACCTGTAATTGTTGCCGAATTCTTCTGCTTGACGTGGCGGTTGCTAGGATAGAGTTGGCTTAGGCGTCCTTCAAACACATAAACGTCGCTCAATTCGAATTCCGACCTGCCGATCAGGTCGACGCATTTCATGACTTCAATCAGCCAGCCACGCGCGTCTGTGCCCTCGTTGCGAAGGAATAGAGTGTGCCGCCACTTGTCGAGCACACCTTCCTTTGGAAGAGGTTGGCCGTTCTTTACGAAGAAGATTTTGCCGGCGTCCGGTATTCCGCTGAGCAGGATGTTGCAGCCGACCCATCCGGCGCGGCGGGCCGTCGCCGCGAGTGGCTTGCGCTTTTCGATGATCTCGGGGACGAAGAAGTGTTTGGGCACGACGAAGAGGTTCGTCACGCTGAGAGCCTTCAAGTCGTAGTTCATCAGCATAAGGCTCGGGTTGTTGCTGGCGTCGAGCCGCTGCAGCATGGTCCGGAACGCGCCGTCCAGAACCTTAGTGCCAAACTTGTTCTTCTGCGCCTTGAGCTCGTATTCCTCTCGGCACGAGGCGCAGAAGAAATCAGCCACGGGACGGTTATTCTCGTATTTGTCGATGTGTGGTTCGCCGCAGTTCGGGCAATACACCTGGCTCCGAACCCACGCTTCAGTCCAGAAGCGCGCCTTTTGGGTCGGTCCCTCAAACGGGGTCTGTTCTTCCTCAAAGCCTAGTTTCATGATGTGCCAGCGGGTCAGCCAAAGTTGACATGGAGTCAACGGTAGATTCATCTCTAAAAGTGATTCGTTTGGGGGTGCGTTTGCAGAATACGTCCCACGCCGTAATGGCCCAACGCACTGAACCCGGCGATAGCCCCGACGATTTCCCTACTCCCCCTTGGGCTACGCGCGCGTTGATAGAGCACGTCCTTCCGAGTAAGGCCTCGCTGGTCTCTCTGACCTGCTTAGAGCCGGCCTGCGGTGCCGGTCACATGACGCGGCCTCTCCAAGAGTATTTCAGAGAGGTGCAGAGTTCGGATGCCTTCGACTACGGTTTCGGAAAGCAACGTGATTTCCTGACACATCCGTTTGCCGCAAATTCGGTTGACTGGGTCATTACCAATCCCCCTTTCCGACTTGCTGAACAGTTCATTCTACGGTCGCTCGACATCGCGAGGGTTGGAGTGGCGATCCTTGCCAGAACAGTCTTTCTCGAAAGCGTTGGTAGGTATGGCCGCATCTTCCGCGATCAACCTCCTACGAAGTTTGCGCAGTTCACGGAGCGCGTGCCGATGTTTCGCGGGCGTCTAGACAGGAACGGCTCCACAGCAACCGGCTACGCATGGTTTGTGTGGGATAAGAGTTCGGAGGACACATCGCGGCTGGTGTGGATACCACCCTGCCGGAAGGCGCTGGAACGCGAGACAGACTATCAGCCTATGTCTCGTTCCGATCAAAGCGCTGCAGGCCTTCCTTTAGCTCTTTGATCGCCTCCATCGCACCACCGCCTCCTTTCTCTTCGAGCACCTTTAGCGCGTCACGTGCGTAGGCGCGTAGGCGTCGCGCCTTTGGACCTACAGCGCCTTTCGGTGGCAGCTCTTCTGGGGGCGCAGCCGGCACAACGCCGAACGCCGTGCCGTCCTTCACTTCGGCGACGCGCGCCGGATTCTCACCAAACCAAGCCGCAATGTCGTGGTTATGATCGCCGCGCGCAAGCATACCCATGACGATGCTCGCCTCTTTGCGTGTGAGCGCCATGTCCTGTTTCCTCCCACAGGAAAAGAGGACACAAGCACATCACACAACTTTAGAGTCAAGTCTTCGATTATTTTGGGCGCTAAGCCGACGGCTATGGCGGGACCTGCCTACGCAACCTTGTTGCTTCGGCAAGGCAAGCAAGCATTCGGCCTATCGGCTGCGGCTCCCAAATGTCTTCGGCATATTCGGCCGTCCGGCGCGCTTGAGACGCTTGCCCCTCTTCGCCCTGCGGGCTTCGCGGGGCGAGCGCCCCTCAGCGATCATCGCCGCTTCGCCGGCCTGGGCCACCGCCTCCTGGCGGGCGAAGGGATCGTCGGCCACGGCGAGCTCCACCGCCTGCAGCCGCTTGATCTCGTCGCGCAGGCGCGCGGCTTCTTCGAATTCGAGATCGGCGGCGGCCTCGCGCATCCGCTTTTCGAGATCGGCGATGATGCGCGCTTGATGTTGTGGCCGATGAATTCCTTGCCCTCTTCGGCGAAGCCGAGCCCCCGCGCCCACCGTCACATGGTCGCGCTCGTACATCGAGCCCATGATGTCGGCGATGTGCTTCTTGATGCAGGCCGGGGTGATGCCGTGCGCGGCGTTATAGGCGGTCTGCTTCTCGCGGCGGCGCGCGGTCTCGGCCATCGCGCGCTGCCATCGAGCCGGTGATGTGGTCGGCATAGAGGATCACCTTGCCGTCGACATTGCGCGCGGCGCGGCCGATGGTCTGGATCAGGCAGGTCTCGCTGCGCAGAAAGCCCTCCTTGTCGGCGTCGAGGATCGCCACCAGCGCGCATTCGGGAATGTCGAGCCCCTCGCGCAACAGGTTGATGCCGACCAGCACGTCGAAGGCGCCGAGCCGCAGGTCGCGGATGATCTCGATGCGCTCCAGCGTTTCGACGTCCGAATGCATGTAGCGCACGCGGATGCCCTGTTCGTGCATATATTCGGTCAGGTCCTCGGCCATCTTCTTGGTCAGCGTGGTGACGAGCGCGCGATAGCCCTTCTGGCCGCCACCAGCCGGCATTCGGCGATCAGGTCGTCCACCTGGCGTTTCCACCGGGCGGATCTCGACCGGCGGATCGATCAGCCCGGTCGGGCGGATCACCTGTTCGGTGAAGACGCCGCCGGTGCGCTCCAGCTCCCAGGGTGCCGGGCGTCGCCGAGACGTAGACGGTCTGCGGGCGCATCGCGTCCCATTCCTCGAATTTCAGCGGGCGGTTGTCGATGCAGGAGGGCAGGCGGAAGCCGTATTCGGAAAGCGTGAATTTGCGCCGGTAGTCGCCTTTGTACATGGCGCCGATCTGCGGCACGCTGACATGGCTTTCGTCGCAGAACACCAGCGCGTCGTCGGGCAGATATTCGAACAGGGTGGGCGGCGGCTCGCCCGGCTTGCGCCCGGTCAGCCAGCGCGAATAATTCTCGATGCCGGCGCAGGAGCCGGTGGCCTCGATCATCTCCAGTCGAAATTGGTGCGCTGTTCCAGGCGCTGGGCTTCGAGCAGCTTGCCCTCGGCGCGGAACTGGGCGAGGCGCGCGATGCAGTTCGGCCTTGATGCCCTTGATCGCCTGGGCCAGCGTCGGGCGCGGCGTCACGTAATGCGAATTGGCATAGACCTTGATCGAATCCAGCGGCCCGGCCGATCTTGCCGGTCAGCGGATCGAATTCGGTGATCGAATCGACCTCGTCGCCGAACAGCTCGATGCGCCAGGCGCGGTCCTCGTAATGCGCCGGGAAGATGTCGATGCGTGTCGCCGCGCACGCGGAAGGCGCCGCGCACGAAATTGTCGTCGTTGCGCCGGTATTGCAGCGCCGAAAGCTGGCGCATCAGCTCCATGCGGTCGAAGCGCTTGCCGCGTGCTCGATCGTCACCGCCGTGCCCGAATAGGTCTCCACCGAGCCGATGCCGTAGATGCACGACACCGATGCCACGATGATGACGTCGTCGCGCTCCAAGATCGCCCGCGTCGCCGAATGGCGCATGCGGTCGATCTCCTCGTTGATCGAGCAGTCCTTCTCGATATAGGTGTCGGTGCGCGGGATATAGGCTTCGGGCTGGTAGTAGTCGTAATAGGAAACGAAATACTCCACCGCGTTGTCCGGGAAGAAGCCCTTGAACTCGGCGTAGAGCTGGGCGGCCAGCGTCTTGTTGGGCGCCAGGATCAGCGCGGGGCGCTGCACCGCCTCGATCACCTTGGCCATGGTGAAGGTCTTGCCCGAGCCGGTGACGCCGAGCAGCACCTGGTCGCGCTCGTTCGCGTTGGCGCCCGCGACCAGCTCGGCGATGGCGGTGGGCTGGTCGCCCGCCGGCTCGTATTCGCTGACCAGCTGGAAGCGCTGCCCGCCTTCGGATTTCTCCGGCCGTGTCGGGCGGTGCGGCACGAAGCTCGCCATCTCCGCGCCGGTCATGTCGAAGCGCCCGCCGGCTTCGGCGAAACCTTTTACCGGCCGTCCGACCTGTCCGTTGTTGTGCGCCATGGGGCGAATATAGGCACAGTCATCGCCTTGCGCGAGGCGCCCTTGATCTGGATCAGCTTGGCGCGGCCTGCCGGCGGCTAGCTTGGCCCCCGCAATTGGGAGGGCCCCATGATGGCAGAAACCTCGACGCGCAACCGGCTGGCGCCGTGGTACATCGGCATCGTCATCGTCTTGGCCGCGGTGACCTATGTCGGCTACGAGGCGTTCGTTGTGGGTTGCGCGGCGCCGACAATTCTCGAGCTCGGCGTGCTGATCGTCATTCCCGTCGTTTATCTCTGGCTGATGTATCTCACGCTCACCAGCCAGAAATAGGCCACGCCCTATACGGCGGCGCGTAGCTGGGGCCCGGCGCGCAGGGTTTCGATGACCGCCGCGCGCGGGGTCGCCGGGCGCTCATAGACCAGCCGCGCCCCGTCCCACACCTCGAAATGGCGGGTGCCGTCGAGCCGCATGGCATGGGCCAGAACGCGCGCCTGCGTGTCGCCGGCGCAGGCCATAAAAAACGCGCCCAGCAGCGCGCCGGTCTCGTCGACATAACAGATTTCGTATTGCGGCATGGCGGCCTCCTTCGATACCCGGTTTACGCCCCCGCAAATCCCCTTGAGCTTCGGCATTGGGCGCGCTCGCGTCGAGTGACATTTTGTGGCCCGGCTCGCGGCGGCGCCCTTGTCCGATGCCGGATCAAAGCATGCCAAAATGACGCCGGTACGATGGTTTGATTACGTCTGCGCGCGCATCCTTCACGAATTGCTGCGCTTTGTGCCGGCCCCGGGCAGCGGCCGCCCGGCCGCCCGGCCGCTCCGGGCGCGCTGGCCAGGCGCTGGCCGGACGCTGGCCGCCCGGCGGACAGTTGAAACCGGCCCCCCTTATGCCCACATAGTCCGCATGCCGGGCTGGAGGCGCGGCGAGGAGGGCAAGATGACCGACACATCCGACCGGGCGGCGGTCTCGCGCGAGGACAGCGCGCGCAGCGTCGCCATCATCGTTTATCTGCTTTATCTGGCCGCGCTCATCAACGGGCTCACGGCGATCATCGGCGTGATTCTGGCCTATGTGAAACGCGACGAGGCCCGCGGCACCGTCTACGAGAGCCATTTCTCCAACGCCATCGAGGTGTTCTGGGTCTATCTGGTGGGCATGCTGATCGCGGTGCCGCTGTGCTTCGTGCTCGTCGGCATTCCGCTGGTGATCGCTCTGTACATCTGGGTGCTCTACCGCACCATCAAGGGCGTGGTGCGCGCGAGCGACGGCCGGCCTTATCTCTAGAGCAATTCCAGTAAAAGTGGGGCGCGTAGCGACAGCGTGCGCGCGGTTTTCCGTCCGGAATTGCGTGAAAACAAAGAATTAGAGCGGATCGTCAATTCCTTGAAACGACGATCCGCTCTAAGGCGCCGCGGGCAGGTCGAGCGGGGCGCTCGCGATCTGCCAGCGGCCGCCCGCGATCTTTGCCAGCAGCCCCGCATGCGCGCCGATGTGGTCGGCCGCGTTGTAGTCGATCGCGACCCCGCCATAATCCGGGTCGGTCCAGGCCGGCATGTCTTCGAGCACACGCGAGAAATAGAGCGGCGTGGGATGGGGGCCGGCGCGCGTCAGGGCGGCGGCGAACAGGCGGGTGTCGAGATAGGCGCGCAGGGCCTGCGCCGACGCCAGGGCGTGGAAGCGCTGTTCGTAGCGGCGCGCCCAGTCTCGCAGCTTGGCGTCGCGCGACTCCGGATAGGGGATGGGCGTCACGGTGATGGAATAGAGGCCCTCGGCGCTCGGGCCGCCCAGCGTCGCCGTTTCCGGCGTGTAGCAGACCGACGGACACAGGAACACCGGATGCCAGCCCTGGCGGCGCGCATCGACCATCGCCGTCAGCGCGTCCTGCGGCACCGCCCCGAGCACCACCAGATCGACGCCGGCCGCGCGCAGCTGGGCGATCTGCGGTGCCAGATCGCCGGCGCCGGCGGCATAGGTTTCGGTCCTGGCGATGGCGAGGCCGCGGCGGGCAAGCTCGTCCTCCGCGCCCATGAACACGGCGCGGCCGAAGGCGCCTTCCTGGTAGAGCACGCCCACCCGCAGCGTGCCGCGCTGGTCGAGCACCGCCTTGACGCCCAGCTGCGCCTGGGCGGCGACCGGCAGTTCGAGCGCGAATTCGAGCTGCGTCAGCTTCGCATAGCTCGTGTGCGCGGGCACGAAGGGGAAAAGTTCAAGAACATTGGCGCCCGCCATCTGCTTCAGCGTCGCCGACAGTGGCGGGGTGCCGTTGACGCCGATCATCGCGAAGATGCCGCTTTTCAAAAGTGCTGCGGCGCCGGCGTGCGCCTTGGCGGGATCGTAGGCGCTGTCCTTGGTGACGAGGCGGATCTTGCGGCCGCCCGCGCCGCCCTTGGCATTGATCTCGTCGAAGCCCATCGTCAGGCCGTTCTTGATGGCGATGCCTTCGGCGGCGAGCGGGCCGGACAGATCGAGCAGGCTGCCGACGGTTAGCTGATGGGGCTGGACGCCGGGCGCCGGCACCACCGCCGCCGCCTTCGCGTTCGTCGCCGCCGCCAGCAACGCGGCCGCGAACAAAATCGCGTGCGCGCGTCTCACGCGGCCGCGAAGCGCCGCGCCGGCTGCGCGGCATGAAATCTGGTGGCGAACGAAGTCGAAAACTCCATGGTCGCTCTCGCCGGGCTGCTTGGTGCGAAATCTAGGAACAGCCACCGTGCAGGTCAAACCGCTTGCCGCGGGATCTGTGCCAATTTGCACCATCCAACATGCCACCGAAACGCCCCAATTGCGCGGTTCTTCGGCCAAAGACCGGCCATATTGCCCGGCGATTCTGTGCGCGTCGGTACACCAGTGGTTAGCGTTATGAACAGAACACGACATCTTCTGCTTCTCGTCGGCGGCTGGGCCGCGCTTGTCGCCGGGCTTCTCATTCTGCCGCTTCCGGTGCCGATGCCGGTTCCAGTGGCTGCCATCTTGATGTTCGCCGGTGCGGCGATGCTGACGCCGCATTCGCGCAGCTTCCGCCACACCCTGCAGTTCGCGCGCTACCGTTACGGCTGGCTGTCGAAGGGCTTCGAGCAGGTCGGCATGCGCGTGCCCGCGCGCCTGCAGGCGGTCATGCGCCGCACGCGCCCCGACCTCGTCGCCCGCCACACCCGGCGCCGCGCCGCGCGGGCGGCGTGAGCCTCACCCCGACGTGTTCGCCAGTTCCTTGAAATAGGCGCGGATGCGCCTGGCATTGGTGCCGATGTCGGAGAAGCCGACGCGGCTCTCGGAGCGGATGTCGAGCTTGGCGCCTGAGCCGCTGGGCTCGACGCGGATCACGACGTCGTCGGTGAAGCCCATGAAGAAGGTGGTGTCGGAGGCTTCGATGCGGCCGGTCTTGGGGTCCTGGGCGACGATGTGCCAGCCCATCCCCTCAGCCGCCTTGAGCGCGCGCGCAAACAATTTCGCCGGCGGCGTCAGCACCTGCACGGTGAAGATGTCGGGATAATATTTGCGCTGCAATTGCGCGACGGTCTCCTTCTGGCCGTCGAAGGGGATCATCGTGCTGCCGTCGTACTGCGGCGGATTGAGCGCGTGCGCGGCCGCCCGGAGAGGCAGGATGGCCACGAATTGCGGCGGGTTGGCGATGTCGGTGGTGATGTCGTGGATCGGCGGCACGCTGCGCGCGACATAGAACTCGTAGAGCGGCAGCGCGATCACGCAGGCCGCCCCCGCCGTGCCGATGATGCCCCACAAGGCGCCCTTGCCGTCATTGCTGACCAGCGCCCACACCACCCAGATCACGCCCAGCCCGAAGGCCGCCGCGCCCACATAGACCGCCCAGGGCAGGATGCCGAGCGCCATGCGGAAATCCCACAGCCCCGCCTGCTTGCCGAAGCCGGCCGCGAGCCCGATCAGCAATGCGGCGACGAAGCCCGCGAAAACCAGTTTTGCCAGAGCCGAAAGAATGCGCATGAGAGTCCCTCCTTGTTGCCCGCGCGGGGTCAGGCCGTGGGCAGGCGGTAGTCGGCGAACATCTGCCTGAGCGTTCGCTTGTTGATTTTGCCGGTTGCCGTGTGCGGAATCGAGTCCGCGAAGACGATATCGTCGGGCATCCACCAGTTGGCGATTTTGCCGGCGAGATGGCCGCGAATCTCGTCCTTTTCGGCGCTCGCGCCCGGCTTGAGCACGGCGACGAGCAGCGGCCGCTCGCCCCATTTGGGATGGGCGATGCCGATCACCGCGGCCTCCGCCACCGCCGGATGGCCGACGGCGATGTTCTCGATCTCGATGGACGAAATCCATTCCCCGCCCGATTTGATGACGTCCTTGGTGCGGTCGACGATGGTCATGGTGCCCTCGGCGTCCAGGGTGGCGACGTCGCCGGTGTCGAACCAGCCCTCGTCGTCGAAGGCTTCGGCGCCAGCCCCGCGGAAATAGCCGGCCGCGACCGCCGGCCCGCGCACCTTGAGCCGGCCGAAGGCCTTGCCGTCGCGTGGGCATTCGCGGCCGTCGTCGCCCGCGATCTTCATCTCGACGCCGAACGGCGGGCGGCCCTGTTTCACCTTGATGTCGAGCCGGCGCTCGTGGGGCAGCTTGTCCATGCCGGGCTTGAGCGTGCCCACCGTGCCGATGGGGCTCATCTCGGTCATGCCCCAGGCGTGCACGGCCTCGATGCCGTATCGCGTTTCGAAGGTCTCGATCACCGCGCGCGGCGCCGCCGCCCCGCCGATGAGGATGCGTTTCAGGTGAGCCGGCCGCTTTCCGGCCTGTTCGAGGTGCTGCAGCATGGCGAGCCACACCGTCGGCACGCCGGCCGAGATCGTAACCTCCTCGCGGTCCAGCAGTTCGCAGATCGAGGCTGCCGTCGAGCTTCGGCCCTGGCAGCACCAGCTTGGCCCCCACCATCGGCGCCAGAAATGTCAGCGCCCAGGCATTGGCATGGAACATCGGCACGATCGGCATGATGGCGTCGCGCGCGGTGACGCCGATGGAATCGGCCATGCCCCCCATCATCGCGTGCAGCACGTTGGAGCGGTGGCTGTAGAGTACGCCCTTGGGATCGCCGGTGGTGCCCGAGGTGTAGCAGAGCCCGCAGGCGGCGTTCTCGTCGAGGGCGGCCCATTCGAAATTGCCGTCGCCGGTCGGCGATGAAATCCTCATAGGCGACGAGATTTGGAATCGCCTGCCTCCGGCAGATGGGCGCGGCCGGTCAGCGCCACGAAGAGTTCGATGCTCGACATTTTCGGCGCGAGTTGCGCCACCAGATCGGCGAAGCTGGCGTCGAAGAACAGCACCCTGTCCTCGGCGTGGTTGGCGATCCAGGCGATCTGGTCGGGGAAGAGGCGCGGGTTGAGCGTGTGATAGACGCCGCCCATTCCGGCGATGCCGTACCAGCATTCCATATGCGCGGCCGTGTTCCAGGCCAGCGTCGCCGCGCGCTCGCCCGGCTTCAGGCCGAAGCGGACGAGCGCCCCGGCGAGGCTTCGGGCGCGGCCGGCGATCTGGCGGTAATTCGTGCGCGCGATCGCGCCGTCCGCCAGCCGGCTGACGATCTCGCGGTCGCCATGGTAGAGCGCGCGCATGGTCTATGATCTTGTGGACCAGCAGCGGCCAGTCCTGCATCAGGCCAAGCATCTTGCGGACTTCCCCTGCGTTGTCCCTAGCACAAATGCCCGGCATTGGCGGGAGCGGCGGCGGCGTCTGAACAAACTGTCATGTGGGGATTGCGTTCGATCTAGCCGTTGCGATGCCAGAGTGGCAGATGACGCTGACATGGCCGGCAGTCCAGATGTGCTTCATCAAGCGCGCAGGCCCCCGGCCAGGACATCGCGGAGCGTGAGACCATGGACGCAGCAACAAAGACGGACAAGGCCGCGCCGTCCTCGCTGGACGGACTGACGGCCGCCGAAGCGCAAGCCCGCCTCGCCCAATATGGCGCCAACGCCATCGCCGAGAAGAAGACCAGCCTCCTCGCCAGGTTCGCCGGCTATTTCTGGGGCCCGATCCCCTGGATGATCGAGGTCGCGGCCGTGCTGTCCGCCGCGGTCGGCCATTGGGAGGATTTCGGCGTCATCGTCCTGATGCTGCTGATCAATGCCGGCGTCGGCTTCTTCGAGGAGAAGAATGCCGACGATGCCATCGCTGCGCTCAAGCAGCAGCTTGCGCCCGGCGCCCGCGTCAAGCGCGACGGCAAATGGATCGATCTGTCCGGCGCGCGAACTGGTGCCCGGCGATGTCATTCTCGGTCAAGCTCGGCAATATCGTGCCGGCCGACGCCAACGCCGCCAAGGGCGACTACGCCAGCATCGACCAGTCGGCGCTGACCGGCGAGAGCCTGCCGGTCGACAAGAAAGTGGGCGACGTCCTCTATTCCGGCTCCATCGTGCGCCAGGGCGAGATGAAGGCGCTCGTCACCGCCACCGGCATGAAGACCTTCTTCGGCAAGACCGCCAGGCTGGTGGAGACCGCGCAGTCGCGCTCGCATTTCCAGCAGGCGGTGCTGCAAGATCGGCAACTTCCTCATCTTCATGACGCTGGGGCTTGTCGCGCTCATCCTGATGGTGGCGCTGTTCCGCGGCGACAGTCCTCGTCGAAACGCTGCTGTTCTGCCTGATCCTGACGGTGGCGGCGATTCCGGTGGCGCTGCCGGCGGTGATGAGCGTGACCATGGCGGTCGGCGCCTCGATGCTCGCGCGCATGAAGGCCATCGTCTCGCGTCTCGTCTCCATCGAGGAGATGGCGGGGATGGACGTGCTGTGCGCCGACAAGACCGGGCACGCTGACCAAGAACGAGCTCACGCTGGGCGATCCGGTGCTGTTCGAAGGCGAAGCGCGGTGAGCCATGCTGCATGCCGCCGCACTGACCTGCGACCGCGATGGGCCCGATGCCATCGACGCGGCGATCCTGCAGGGCGCGGATGCGGAAGCGCTCGACGGCGTCGAAGATCGTGAACTTCACGCCCTTCGATCCGGTGCACAAGCGCGCGCGTGGCCGAGGTCGCAGGACGGCGAACGCGCATTTCAGAGTCGCCAAGGGCGCGCCGCAGGCGATCCTCGAGCTGGTCGGAGGCGATGAGGCGCTCGCGGCGCGCGTGAACAAGGGCACGGACGATCTGGCCGCCCACGGCTATCGCACGCTGGGCGTGGCCCGAACCGATGCCTCCGGCACATGGCATTATCTGGGTCTGCTGCCGCTGTTCGATCCGCCGCGCGACGACAGCGCCGCCACCATCGCCGAAGTCGAGCAGTCTCGGTCTCGATATCCGCATGGTCACCGGCGATCACACCGCCATCGCCAGGGAGATCGCGGGCAAGCTGAAGCTGGGCAACGACATCCTCTCCGCGCTCGCAGGTGTTCGGCGAGCCGGGCAAGGACGGCGCGCAAGTCGATCCCGACGCGCATCCTGGAGGCCGACGGATTCGCCGAGGTCTTCCCCGAGCACAAATTCGACATCGTGCGCACCTTCCAGCGCGCCGGCCACATCGTCGGCATGACGGGCGACGGGGTGAACGACGCGCCCGCGCTGAAACAGGCCGATGTCGGCATCGCGGTCTCCGGCGCCACCGATGCCGCGCGCGCCGCCGCCGATCTGGTGCTGACCGCGCCGGGCCTGTCGGTGATCGCGCGCGCGATGGAGGAGGCGCGCCGCATCTTCGAGCGCATGACCTCCTATGCGATCTTCCGCATCGCCGAGACCATGCGCGTCCTGCTGTTCATGACGGTCTCGATCCTGATCTTCAATTTCTATCCGGTCACGGCGGTGATGATCGTGCTGCTGGCGATCCTCAACGACGTGCCGATCATGACCATCGCCTACGACAATGTGGCGCGTCGCGCCCAGGCCGGTGCGCTGGGACATGCACCGCGTGCTCACCATGAGCACGGTTCTGGGCGTGCTCGGCGTCATCGCCTCGTTCTCGCTGTTCTGGATCGCCGAGCGCTATCTGCACATGCCGCGCGCCAACCATCCAGACGTTGATCTTCCTGAAGCTGCTGGTGGCCGGCCATCTCACGATCTATCTGACGCGCAACATCCGAGCTGGTTCTGGCAGCGGCCGTTCCCGAACTGGAAGCTGATCGTCGCCGGCCGAAACCACCCAGATGCTTGGGCACGCTGGCCGCCGTCTATGGCTGGTTCATGCCGCCGATCGGCTGGGGATATGCCGGCTTGCGTCTGGGGCTATGCGCTCGTCTGGTTCTTCATCAACAACGCCGCCAAGATCGCCGTCTACCGTCTCGAGGCGCCACGGCCCGCGCTGGCACGCTGCGCCCTGGTCGCGGCTGACCAAGCCTCCACGGCTAGACGGCGACGGACGAGCGACAAAGTTTCGATTGCTGCGGTGGAAGAAGCCACCCTAGAGTCCGTGTGGTTTCTGGGCCGGCCGTCTTCGGGCGAGGCGTTCATGGACGACATGCCTGGCACCGGCATGATCCCGCCCGCCGAGCATCGCGAGCCGGTGCCGCCCGCGCTGAAGCGCCGCCAGGTCGGGCCGCCGCCGATCGGCAACGCGCTCGAATTCTACGATTTCATCGACCTACGCCTTCTTCGCCATCCAGATCGGCCACGCCTTTTTCCCGGCGCAGTCGGCTTATGGCAGCCTGATGGCTGTCGCTGGCGACCTTCGGCGCCGGCTTCGTGATGCGGCCCATCGGCGCGCATCGTGATCGGCCGCCTATGCGGACCGCGCCGGCCGGCAGGCCGGCGATGCTGCTCTGCTTGTCCTGATCGGTGCGGCGTCTGTCGGCCTGGCGCTGATCCCGTCCTATGCCGCCATCGGGGTGGCGGCGCCGGTGCTGGCGGTCGATCGCGCGCATGATCGCAGGGCTTTTCGCTGGGCGGCGAGATCGGGTTCGACCACCGCCTATCTGCTCGAGGCCGCCCCGTCGAGAAGCGCGGGTTGATGGTCTCCTGGCAGGGCGCCAGTCAGAACATCGCGGCCACCGCCGGCGGTCTGGTCGGCGTCATGCTGGCGCCGGTGATGGCGCCGGCCACGCTCGATGCTTATGGCTGGCGGATCGCCTTCGCTGCTTGGCGCGGTCATTGTGCCGTTCGGCATGTGGCTGCGCAGCGACCTGCCCGAAACCCTGCACGCGCACGAGGCCGCGACGACGGCCACCGAATGCACGTCGGCGCCGCCGGCTCGGCCTGTTGCGCGGCGCGCACGCATCGATGCGTGCTCGGGCTTACGGTCGTGGCCGGCATGGGCACGATCGGCACCTATATGTCGCTCAATACACGACGACCTTCGCCGAGGACACGCTGCACATGGCCGACGCAGGCATCGGCTTTCGGCGCCGGCTGGCGAGCAACGCTGTTGAGCGCTGGCCGCCGTGCTTTACGGCGGCTGGCTGTCGGATCACTTGGCCGCTGGCCGGTCAATGATCTGCGTTCAATTTCGCTGTATCTGGTGCTGATCTATCCGGTGTTCACTGGATCGTGACTGCGCGCAGCGCGATTGCGCTGCTCGGCAGGCTGGCGGTGCTCGACCTTCGTCGGCGCGGTCAGTTACGGCGCCTTCTATCGCGGCGCTGACCGAAACCCTGCCCAAGCGCATCCGCGGCGGCTCCTCTCGGCATGATCTATGCCAGCTCGATCGCGCTTCTTCGGCGGCACCACGCAATTGGTCGATCACCTGGCTGATCCATGTCACCGGCAACCCGCTGGCGCCGGCCTGGTATCTGTTGGTCGCCACTTCGATCGTCCAGATCGCGATGCAGGCTGATCCTGGAGAGCGCGCCGGTCGCGCGCGCGCGCGCGGCCGGCCTCGCGGCCTGCAGACACCGCGAAGCCGCCATGCAAGGCGCGGTGCTTACGCGCCCCGTGCGGCGCCCTGAATCGGCCCTGCGATCACGCCCATCCCGCGCAAGGAGCGTACCATGCCGCTCACCAACGCGCAGACGCGCGATGTGGAAAGCGTCCTTCATCCCTACACCAACCTCGTGAAGCATCGGCGAGACCGGCCCGGTGATCTTCGAGCGCGGCACATGGCGTCCGCGTCTTCGACGACAAGGGCAAGGACTATATCGAGGCCATGGCCGGGCTGTGGTGCACCGCGCTGGGCTGGGGCGACGCCGAGCTGGCCGATGCCGCCGCCGAGCAGATGAGCAAGCTCGCCTTCGGCCATCTCTTTGCGGGGCGCAGCCACGAGCCCGCCATCGCACTGGCCGAGAAGCTGAAGGAGGTCGCGCCGTTTCCGGTCTCGCAAGGTGTTCTTCGCCAATTCCGGCTCCGAGGCCAACGACACCCAGATCAAGCTCTTCTGGTACGCCAACAACGCGCTCGGCCGGCCGAAGAAGAAAAAGATCATCAGCCGCGGCCAAGGCCTATCACGGCGTCACCATCGCCAGCGCCAGCCTGACGCGGCCTGCCGGCCAATCACACGAGCTTCGACCTGCCGCTCGATTTCGTGCGCTTCGCCGAGTGCCCGCATTACTACCGCGGCGCCGAACCGGGCGAGAGCGAGGACGACTTCACCGCCCGCCTGGCCGCCGATCTCGAGAATCTGATCGTCGAGGAAGGCCCCGACACCATCGCCGCCATGATCGCCGAGCCCTTGATGGGCGCCGGCGGCGTCATCATGCCGCCCGAAGGGCTATTTCGAGGCGGTGACGGCGGTGCTGGGCAAATACGACATCGCGCTCATCTGCGACGAGGTCATCACCGGCTTCGGCCGCACCGGCAACTGGTTCGGCTGCCAGACCTTCGGCTTCGAGCCGGCCAGCATGTCCATCGCCAAGGCGCTGTCGAGCGCCTATGTGCCGATCTCGGCGGTGATGCTGTCGAAGGAGCTGTCCGAGCCGATCGAGGCCGAGAGCGGGCGCATCGGCAGCTTCGGCCACGGTTTCACCTATAGCGGCCATCCCGTCGCCGCCGCCGTCGCGCTCAAGACCATCGAGATCTACCAGTCGCGCGACATCATCGGCCATGCCAGGCGCATGAGCCCGCTGTTCCAGTCGCATATCGCCAGGCTGGGCGAGCATCCGCTGGTGGGCGAGGCCGTCGGCATCGGGCTCATCGGCGGCATCGAAGTGGTCGCGAACAAGAAGACCAAACAGAGCTTCGACGCGTCGAAAGCCGCCGCCGCGACGGTGGCCAAATTCGCCGAAGACGAAGGCGTGATCGTGCGGCCCTTGATGGGCGACCGCATCGCCATCTGCCCGCCGCTCGTGATTGCGCCCGACGACATCGACGATTTGTTCGCGCGCCTCACCCGCGGCCTCGATCGCGGCCTCGATTGGGCGAAATCAGAAGGGCTGATGGGGTAGGCAAGCCATTTGCCCTCATTTCCCCGAATTTCCCCTTTTGCAACCTTTGTGCTATAGCCTTGTTCTGGCGCAGAGATTGCGCCCGTACCCGTAGCGTGCTCCGGCTCACATTTCGCTCCGCGATATATCGCGGCCCGCCGGCACGGCCGTCATGCACAATGAAAGAAGACCCATGTCCGACCCCCAACGCACGCGCGAGCAAGCGCAAGCACGCGCCCAGACCCACTTCAAATCGGCTGCCCGCCGTGAAGAGACGGCCCGCGCAGAGATCGCCAAGGAACGGGCCGCCGTCGACACCAAAACCGCCAAGCTCAAGGCGCTGAGGCTGGCCAAGGAGGCCGAGGACCGCGTCGCCGCCGAGCAGGACGCCGCCGCCGCCGCCGAGAAAAAAGCCGCGACCGCCGCGGCAAAATTGCGCCGCAAGGCGGCCGCCAAGCCGAAAAACGGCGCCTAGCCATTGTATTTCGGCGCCAAAGCGGGTATGTAGGGCACACGCGACGGCGTCCGTCTGATGAGAGCGCGAGTTGTTGGAATCCCTGCCCGCCTCACGCGCGCCCGGACGAAACAGTCGACCAACCCTTATCCAGATGACTAAGCGTCGGATGCGTCCGCATACGCATGTCGCGCGCGCGGAATTCGATGATTCAAGGAACGAAAAATGACAGTCGGGACAGTGAAATTCTTCAACACCTCCAAAGGCTTCGGCTTTATCTCGCCGGACGGCGGCGGCAAGGACGTGTTCGTCCATGCCACGGCCGTGGAAGCGGCGGGCTTGCGCAGCCTTTCGGAAGGCCAGCGCGTCGAATTCGACATCCAGCCTGATGCGCGCGGATCGAAGGCGGCCAATTTGAAGGCCGTCTGATACCGCTTTGAGTGAACGCGGCACGGCGGGGGCCATGCCTCCGCCGTCCGTTTTCCAACCCCGGGACCGAACACACGGGACAGAACAGAGAGGTGAACGGAAACATGACATCCCAAGCGGCAGCCCACGAGTTTTCCGCCCCCGAAGCCGGTACCGTTACCAAGCGGCGGTCGGAAGAGCGCTTGGCCGCCGATCTCATCATGGTGTTGCGCCCCCATCGCAGCGGCCTGCGCCGCTGGTCGGTGATGCGGGCGTTGCGCGCGCGCCGCGAGGCCGCGGGCCACGATATTCCCCAGAAATTCGAGGACGATGTCGAGCGCGTCTTCCGCCGCTTTTGCGGCGACAACTCGGATGCGGTGTTCTTCCGCCCGCAGGAGCGGGCCGGCGAGGTCTGGGCCGTCAACGCCTCCCGCGCCGACGCCTGGCTCGATGCCGAAGGCGACGGCTTCTAAGCCCTCCCGGGCGCAAGCGAAATTCCTTTCGCCGCGTCTGCGCGAAAATTTCGCATTCTCGCCCTGTTCGCGACGGAACTTTGCGTGCTCTAATCGCTTAACGGCGATGAGGGCCATGCCCCGCTCGCCGGCATCGTTTCCGTGGGCCCCCGTGCCCCGTTTCCACATCGTGACGCAGGAGAATTCGTGCCATGGCCGACGCCTTTACGCTTCCCAAGCTGCCCTATGAAGAAAACGCGCTGGAGCCGGTGATTTCGGCCCGTACGATGAGTTTCCATTATGGCAA
This sequence comes from uncultured Pseudomonadota bacterium, assembly GCA_963775165.1. Lineage (GTDB taxonomy): Bacteria > Pseudomonadota > Alphaproteobacteria > Micropepsales > Micropepsaceae > Rhizomicrobium. The sequence continues at coordinate 164,961 of CAVZHX010000010.1, forward strand.
GCACCACCAGGCCTATGTCACCAATCTGAACAAGTTCGCCGCCGGCACCGAATATGCGAGCGGCGATCTGGAGGACATCATCCGGCGCAGCGTCTCCAATCCGCGCATCTTCAACAACGCCGCCCAGATCTGGAACCATACCTTCTTCTGGAATTCGCTTTCGCCCAAGGGCGGCGGCAAGCCGTCGGGCAAGCTCGCCGCGGCGGTCGATGAGTATGGCGGGCTCGACAAGCTCAAGGCCGATCTCGCCGAGGCCGCCAAGGGCCAGTTCGGTTCGGGCTGGGCCTGGATCGTCTCCGAAGGCGGCAAGATCAGCGTCATGAAGACGGCCAATGCCGACAATCCGCTGACCAAGAAGCTCAATCCGATCCTGACCATCGACGTCTGGGAGCACGCCTATTACCTCGACTACCAGAACCGGCGGCCCGATTTCGTCGACGCGGTGATCGGCAAGCTCCTCAACTGGGACTTCGCGGCCGAGAACTACGCCAAGGGCTGAAACCCGATCTCACACGCGGCTCCGCCGTTTTCCTCCCCCGCCTGCGGGGGAGGGCGATGGGGAAGCTCGCCGCCATTTCCCGCCCCCCGCCTTTCTTTTCCTCACGCGCTTGACGCGAGGCGGGGGCGGCAGACAATCGCCGCGGACTGAGCGTGACGATTCTGCCCGGAGGCGGCCATGACGGATTGTTTCATCTATGACGCCGTGCGCACGCCGCGGGGGAAGGGCAAGAAGGACGGCAGCCTGCACGAGACCACCGCGCTCGAGCTCGCCACCCAAACGCTGAAGGCGATCCGCGACCGCAACCACCTCGACACGACGACAATCGACGACGTGATTCTGGGCTGCGTCGATCCGGTGGGCGAGCAGGGCGCCGACATCGCCCGCGCCGCCGTCCTGAACGCCGATTTCGCCGACAGCGTCGCGGGCGTGCAGATCAATCGCTTCTGCGCAAGCGGCCTCGAAGCCACCAACATGGCCGCGGCCCAGATCATCGCGGGCGCGTCCGACATGGTCATCGGCGGTGGCGTCGAATCCATGAGCCGCGTCGGCATGGGCGCGAGTGGCGGCGCCTGGCCGGTCGATCCGGCGATTGCGCTCAAGGCCTATTTCGTGCCGCAGGGCATCAGCGCCGATCTGATCGCGACGCTGGAGGGTCATAGCCGCGCCGATGTCGATGCCTTCGCGGTCGAAAGCCAGAAGCGCGCCGCCCACGCCTGGCAGCAGGGCTACTTCAAGAATTCGGTGATCGCGGTGACCGACATTCTGGGCCGCACCGTGCTCGACCGCGACGAGCACATGCGTCCCGACACGACCATGCAGTCGCTGGCCGCGCTCAATCCCGCCTTCGCGCAGATGGGCGATTTCGCCGGCTTCGATTCCGTCGCCATCCAGCGCTATCCGCAGGTCGAGGCCATCAACCACATCCACCACGCCGGCAATTCGTCCGGCATCGTCGATGGCGCCGCCGCGGTGCTGGTCGGCTCGAAGGCGGCGGGCGAAGCCGCGGGCCTGAAGCCGCGCGCGCGCATCAGGGCCTTCGGCGCCATCGGCTCGGAGCCGGCGATCATGCTGACCGGCCCGGCGCTGGTCACGCGCAAGGTCTTGAAGCGCGCCGGCATGAGCGTGGACGACATCGACCTCTTCGAGGTCAACGAGGCCTTTGCGTCCGTGGTCCTGCGCTACATGCGCGAGATGGGCGTCTCCCACGACAAGGTCAACGTCAATGGCGGGGCCATCGCCATGGGTCATCCCTTGGGCGCCACCGGCGCGATGATCCTGGGCATCGCGCTCGACGAGATGGAGCGCCGCGATCTTTCGACCGCGCTCGCGGTCCTGTGCATCGGCGCCGGCATGGGCACCGCGACGATCATCGAAAGGGTCTGATCATGGACCTCACCAATTTCAAATGGGATCAGGACGAGGACGGCATTGTCACGCTGGTCTTCGACGTTCCCGGCCGCTCGATGAACGTGCTGACGGCAAGCGCCATCGCGGAATTGGGCCAGGTCGCCGACGCGCTCAAAGCCGACACCGCGATCAAGGGCCTTGTCATCACCTCAGGCAAGAGCAACGGCTTCTGCGCCGGCGCCGCCCTCGACGAGATGATGGCGGACGCCTCCAGCGCTTCGGGCCAGGGCGCCATCGCTTCGGGGCTGGCCACCATCACCAAATTCCACGAGGCGCTGCGCAAGCTCGAAACCGCGGGCAAGCCGGTCGCCGCCGCCATCAATGGGCTCGCGCTCGGCGGCGGCTTCGAGGTCACGCTGGCCTGCCATTACCGCATCGTCGCCGACGATTCCAAGATCCAACTCGGCCTGCCCGAGGTGAAGGTCGGTCTGCTGCCGGGCGGCGGCGGCACCCAGCGCCTGCCGCGCCTGATCGGCGCCATGCAGGCGCTGCCGATGCTGCTGCAGGGCAAATCCGTGCGTCCGCCCGAAGCGCTGGCGCAGAAGATCGTCCATGCCGTGGCGCCCGCAGGCGAGCTGGTTTCGCAGGCCAAGGCCTGGATCAAGGGCGGCGGCAGCGCCACCCAGCCCTGGGACAATTCCGATTTCAAGATTCCCGGCGGCGGGCCTTACCGGCCGAGCGGCTTCCAGGTCTTCACCATGGCCAACGCCATGCTGCGCAAGGAGACCTATGGCAATTATCCGGGCCCGCGTTTCATCCTGGCCTGCGTCTATGAGGGCCTGCTGCTTCCCATCGATCAGGCGCTGGCGGTGGAGGCGCGCTATTTCGTCAAGCTGCTGACGCGGCCCGAAGCCCGCAACATGATCCGCACGCTGTTCATGTCCATGCAGGAGCTGGGCAAGGGCGCGCGCCGGCCCGCCAACGAGGGCAAGACCGCGGTCGAGACGCTGGGCGTGATTGGCGCCGGCGTCATGGGCGCGGGCATCGCCTATGTCTCGGCGCGCGCGGGCATCGAGGTGGTGCTGATCGACGCCACCGAGGAGAAGGCGCAGGGCGGCAAGGACCATTGCGCCTCCATCATGGACAAGCTGATCGGCCGCGGCCGTGCTACCGAAGCGCAGAAGGACGCGCTACTCGCCCGCATCCACGCATCGGCCGATTACGCGGAATTGAAGAACGCCGATCTCGTCATCGAAGCGGTGTTCGAGGATCGCGGCGTCAAGGCCGAAGTCACCAAAAAGGCCGATGCGGTGCTGGGCTCGGGCGCGATCTATGGCTCCAACACCTCGACGTTGCCGATCACGGGGCTCGCCGAGGCCAGCGCGCGGCCGGAGCAGTTCATCGGCATCCACTTCTTTTCGCCGGTGGACCGCATGGGGCTGGTCGAGATCATTATGGGCAAGAAGACGGGATCTCGCGCGCTCGCCACCGCCATCGATTTCGTCGGCAAGATCAAGAAGACGCCGATCGTCGTCAACGACGCGCGCGGTTTCTACACCTCGCGCTGTTTCTCCACCTACACCCGCGAGGGCCTGTTGATGGTGGCCGAGGGGCTCAGCCCGGCGCTGGTCGAGAATGTCGGGCGCATGGCCGGCATGCCGATGGGCCCGCTCGAAGTCATGGATTCGGTGGGTGTCGACACCGGCCTCAAGATCACGCGCGCCACCCGCAAGGAGCTGGGGCTCTCCGACGTCGATCCGTCGGAGGAGATCATGGCCTGGACGGTGGAGGAAAACGGCCGCCTCGGACGCAAGAACGGCAAGGGCTTCTACGATTACGACGAGCGCGGCAAGCGCGGCCGTTTGTGGCCTGGCCTCGTCGCCCGCCGTGACTGGACCACCGAAACCGATGTCGAGGAGATGAAGCGGCGCTTCCTCACCATCCAGGCCCTGGAGGCAGCGCGCTGCTTCGAGGAAGGCGTCATCACCGATCCGCGCGATGCCGATGTCGGCGCCATTCTCGCCTGGGGCTTCGCGCCTTTCACCGGCGGGCCGGTGTCCTATATCGACACCATGGGCGCCAAGGAATTCGTCGCGCGCTGCGAAGCCTTCGCCAAAATCCACGGCGAGCGTTTCAAGCCCAATCAACTTCTGGTCGAGATGGCGGCCAAGGGCGACACGTTCTACGAGCGTTTCGCGCCGCGCAAACAGGCGGCGTAGGGCGGATCGCGCGACGTTCTCAGTAGAAATACGGATGCGCGCATTCGCGCGTCGCCGTTTGTTCTGCGTCAACGCCCCTGGACCGCATCACGCTTATCGCTTGCGGCATGACGAAGCCGTTCGTGCGCGCCATGTCGTGTTACCGCATCCGCTTCACCGATCATTCGGGCCGCGCGTTTGGGACCGAGGAGATGGTGTGCGCCAGCGACGCCGCCGCCATCGAGCAGGCGCGCCGCATCCACCGCCACGGCATCGGCAAGGGCTACGAGATCTGGGACGGCGAGCGGCTGGTCTATCGCGAGACGCGCGCGTGATCCACGCCTGCGAGGGCGCCCGCGCCTTTGACCTGCCGCAATGATGTTCCCCGCCCGCGATCCGCAGCCGGCGAGCGCCGCGGTGCTGAGCGAAGGCCGCAAGCTCTATGCCGACAATTGCCTCACATGCCACGGCGTCCAGGGGCGCGGCGACGGACCGGCGGCCGCCGGCCTCAATCCGCAGCCGGCCGATCTCGGCTACACCATGTCGATGCCGGTCGCCCAGGACGATTTTCTCTACTGGACGATATCCGAAGGCGGCGAGCAGTTCGGCTCGGCGATGCCCGCGTTCAAGACGACGCTCAAGCCGGACCAAATCTGGTCGATCGTCGCGGCTGTGCGCAGCGGCGATTTGCGGCCCGGCAAGTAATCGGAGCGCGCGTTCGCGCGGTTTCAGCCCGGCTTGGGCTGCGCCGAGACCGCCTTGCGTCCAAAGATTTGCTGCCAGACCCGGCGGAACCAACCCTTGCTGGCAAGCGAGGAGGTCTCCACCGGCCCGTAGCGGCCAAACACCAGATGACCCATCATCGACGTTACTCCGATGCCCCGTCCGAACGACGTGTACGGATGATACGCACATTGTGCGCCTGCGGCAAGATGTCCGCGAGGGAAATCCTAGTGCCGGCGGGTTAACGCCCCACAAATAAAGGGTTCAGGCCGTTTCCGACGCCTTGGCGCAGGCGGCTCAGGAGCGCGGGCCGGGCTGCGGGACGGTCTGGCTGGGGATGGTCCCGGGCTCCTGATTCTGCTGCCGGCAGATCGAAAGCCCCCGGTTCCAGCCGGCCCGGTAGTCGGCATTGCCGGCATACAGGCTCTCGTCGCGCACCGGCCCCTTGCGGTAGGAGCCGCCGCCGCTGGCGGTGGCGCAGCCGTCGGAATAGCCCACCCGGAAGGCGGAGGAGTCGTTCCTGCCGCCCGCGCACGCGGCCAGCATGAGCGCCGCCGCCGCCATCGCCATCGTCGTTCTCATGGTGGGCAAGCTAGAGCAATTCCAGGAAAATTGGGAACCGCTCAGAAATAGCGCCACATCAGATAGAGATGGGCGACGGCGACCGAGGCCAGCATCATCGGTATCGCGGCCAGCGTGAACTTGGCGAAGCTGAAGCGCACGCCGTTCTTCTCGGCGATGCCGGCCACCATCAGATTGGCGCTGGCGCCGACCAGCGTGCCGTTGCCGCCGAGGCAGGCACCGAGCGACAGCGCCCACCACAGCGGCACCAGCGCCTGCGTGCCGCCAAGTTCCGGCGCCAGCGATTTGACCAAGGGGATCATGGTGGCGACGAAGGGGATGTTGTCGATGATCGCCGACAGCATCGCCGAAGCCCACAGCACGCCATAGGCCGTGGTCGAGGCCGCCCCACCGGTGGCCGCCAGCAGCCAATGGCCCACCAGATCCAGCAGCCCGGCGTGCGCGACGCCGCCCACCACCACGAACAGGCCGATGAAGAAGAACAGCGTGATCCATTCCACTTCGTGAAAGGCCTGCGTCACCAGCTCGGCGTGGCTGTGCGGGCGGTGCGGCAGTATCTCCAGCAGCATCAGCACGCCGGCGCCGGACAGCGCGATGGTGGCGCTTTCCAGGTGCAGGGTCTGGGCGAAAATGAAACCGGCGATGACGGCGGCAATCACCGCCAGCGAACACCACAAGATCCAGCGGTCCAGAATCATCTCGACCGGCTTCAGGCCATCATGTGCGCCTTGGCCTCGGGCGCCGCGCTCATGCGGATGCCCCAGAAGACGTGGTTGAAAAGCATCTGCATCGCCAGGATACGCCAGCACCGGCGGTCCGAGATTGATCAGGAAATGGTTGAACGTCAGATGCGCCGCCGAACCGATCAGGATGTTGGGCGGATCGCCGATCAGCGTCGCCGTGCCGCCGATATTGCTGGCGAAGATCTCGGCGAACAGGAATGGATAGACCGGCACCTTGCAGCTCGCCGCAGATGACGAAGGTGACCGGCACGATCAGGAGCACCGTGGTGACATTGTCGAGCGAAGGCCGAGAACACCGCCGTCACCAGCGCCAGCGCCACCATGATGCCGGCCGGCGAGGCCCTCGCCATCTGCGCCGCCTTGATCGCGACATAGCCGAACAGTCCGCTCTTCTTGGCGATGCCGACGATGATCATCATGCCGGCGAGCAGGCCCAGCGTGTTGAAGTCGATGGCGGCGATCGCCTGGTCCTGGTCGAGCACGCCGAAGAGGATGACGGCGCCGGCGCCGAGCAGCGCGATCACCGCGCGGTTCACGCGCTCGCTGATGATCAGCGCATAGGTCACCACCAGGATCGCCGTCGCGGCGATGAAGAGGTAGGAGCCGGTGTCGACCGCGCCGTTCATCCGGCGCCCGCCTCGCCGGTGAGCGCGCCGATGATGTCGCGCCAGGAGACGACGCCGGCAAGCCGGCGGCTCTTCGGCTCCACCACCGCGAGCCTGTTGTGGCGGCGGCAGAACAGGCGCAGCGCCTCGATCTGCGCGGTCTGCGGTGCCAGCGTCACCGCTGCGCGGTCGCAGCATTCGCCCACGGGCTTGTCGCGGATCGATTGGAACCTGTCGCCGAGCGCGGACATGTCGTCGCCGACGAAGCGCAGATTGGGTGCGAGGTCGCCGGCCAGCGCCATCCGCGGCACCAGAAGCGACAACAGATCGTAGAGCCCGAACATGCCGACGAAGCGGTCCTGGCCGTCGACCACCGGCAGGTCGAGGCCGTCCGCGCGCGCCAGCGCCGCCACTGCCGCGGCCAGGGGGTCGCTGTCGCGCAGGCGCGTCGGATTGGCGGTCATGATCGCGGCGCAGCTCATGGAATCCTCTGGATGGCGGCGCCGCCCGGCGCCGGGAGTCGCTCAGCCCGCGCCGCCGGGCCCATCAAGGCTCGGCGCCCGCCGGCGGCCCAGGGGGGCCATTTTCTGTGCCTGCTGTATAAAATCCTACAACCTGTTGTGTTTGGGAGGTCGCCGCGAGCAATGAAGTTTTAACCATGTTTTATTTGAGATGTCCCCTGTCTTAGCGGGCCTGGGCGAAAAAATTTCGGCGCCCAAGCATCTGCTTTTCCAACGAATTCTCTGGTCAAATTCAATTCCTAGTTGTTTTCTTATCCCCGCCCCACAGAGTTGAAGGATAATGTTCCTACAAACTGCCGGGGCGGGTGTCTCTGGCTGGAACGAGGGAAGAGACGATGACAAACGAACACGCGCAAACCGCCGGCGGTTTCGTCGGCTTCGCCGCTGAGATCCGCCGCTCGCCGGTGGGGCTCTCCGTGGCGCAGGTGATGGTGGCTCATGTCTATGGGGTGTCGCTCGACACGCTTCTGGCCGGCACTAGGCGCGGCCGCCGCGCCGCCGAGGCGCGCCAGGTGGCGATGTATCTGGCCCATGTGGTGCTGAAGATGAATCTGGCCGCGGTCGCTCGCGGCTTCGGCCGCGACCGCACCACCGCGAGCCATGCCTGCCGGCATATCGAGAACATGCGCGAGGATCCCGAACTCGACCGGCTGGTGGCCTGGCTCGAAGTGCTGGTGCGGGCGGCGGCGGAGGCCGGACAATGAGCCGGCAGCTCGGCGAGGCCGAAATCGCGCGCGAGGCCCGGCGCATCTTCCGCAAACTGTTCGCGCCCGGCGCCTATGTGGCCGAGCACGAGGAGGGCTTCGCGCTTTTCGTCAGCGCCCGCGCACGCCGCCACGCCTTCGAGATCGAGGCCGACACCATGCGCGTCTTCGTGACGCGCGACTGGCTGCGTCCGTGCGGCACCGCGCCGGAGCGATGGCGGCTGAGCGAGGCGGGCGAGGGCTGGTATCTGCGCGCCCAGGCGCTGAGCGAGCCCTTCGCCGTCCAGCATCAGGCCCGCGCCGAAAAGCTGATCGAGACCGCGGCCGGCAAGCAGCTCGTCACCGTCAACGAAGGCGAATCGCCCTTGAGCTGGCTCAGGCGCAGGCGGCGCATCGATTCGGCCCAGTACGACGCCGGCGAGCGGCTGAGGCGCGACTACACGCTGGCCCAGCTCACTCCGCGCATGGGTGTCGATTTCACCGCGCCCATCGTGCTCGGCCGCCGCGGCATGAAGACCGCCGTCACGCTCAACGAAACCGTGCTCGCGGCCAAGCAGCGTTTCCGCGCGGCGATGGAGGCGGCCGGGCCTGGCCTCGCCGGCATCGTGTTCGACGTCTGCTGCCATCTGAGCGGGCTCGAGGAGATCGAGCGCAACAAGAACTGGCCGCGGCGTTCGGCGCGCGTTGTGCTCGGCATCGCACTCGACCGGCTGGCGCTGCATTATGGACTGACGATGAGGGCGCCGGAACGCGCGCGCCTGCGTTCCTGGCAGGCCGATGCGGCGGAGTGATGTCAGTCGTTGTCGGCCAGCCGTTCGCCGCGGGCGCGGGCGCGCTGGTCGGCTTCGATCTGGGCCTTCACTTCGCCGAGCCCGCGCACAGCCATGGCCTGGAACGAGTCGACGATGCCGAGCGTGGCCGCGCAATCGTCGCGGTGACGGGCGCAGGCCTGTTGCGGAGCGCCGAGCGCGCCTGCCACCCATTCGCCGACCGGTCCGGGCAGCGCCGGCGCGGCGCCGGCGTCCTTCGGCGTCAGTCCCAGATCGGGGCCGTGCGGCATCAGAACCGAGACGATGGCGATCCAAAACAATCCACGCAGTATCATGGCGGCCCTTTCTTGCCCCGACACGAGCAAGATAGCGGCCAGGTTTTTCGCCCGCCTGAAACGAACGGGTAAAATTCGATGTGTTCCGGTTAATTCGAAAAATCCCGTGGATTGAGGAAAATGCGCTGCCGCCAAATCGGCGCTGTTTCAATTCAACACAGCATCGAATTTGAATTGCTTGAAATTCAAATTGTCGGCAAATGCGCCGCGCCGGTTCCATCCTGCGTTTGAGGCAGGTTCACGCCGCCGGAAGATCGAGGGTGGCCGAAAGGCCTTCGTCCGGCGCGCTTTCGAGCGTCAGCGCGCCGCCGTGCAAGCCGGCAAGCGCCTTGACCAGCGGCAGGCCGAGTCCGCCGCCGCTGGCATCGGAGGCGAGGCCGCGGCCGATCTGCTCGAAGGGCTCCAGAATGCGCGCCAGATTCTCGGCCGCCACGCCGGGGCCGTTGTCGGACACGCGCACGCAGACGCGCCGGCCTTTGGCTGCGGCGGCAAGGCGGACAGACCCGCCTTCCGGGGTGAAGCTGACCGCGTTCTCGGCGAGTTGGCCCACCATGGTGGCAAGCGCGGACTCGTCGCCGTCGATGGTGAGCGAGGCCGGGCAGTCGACGCTGATCGCGATCGACTTGGCGGCGGCCCTGTCGGAAATGGTGGCGCGGACGGCCTCCAGAAGCACCCTGGCCGGTACGCTCTCGCGGCGGATGTGATAGCGGCCCGCCGCGATCTTGGTGAGGTCGAGGATCCGGTTGAGCATGGTGAGCAGGTTGTTGCCGGCAACGTGGATCAGCCCCGCATATTCGGTCACCTCTTCGGCGCTCATCCCGGCCGCGGCGCTCTTCAACAGATCGGAGAAACCGATGATGGCGTTGAGCGGCGTCTTGAGCTCGTGGCTCATCGTCCGCAGGAACGTGGTCTTGGCGCTGTCGGCGCCGTCGTCGGCCTTCTCGAGCCGCTCCGTCAGATCGGCGAGATAGCGGCTCTGGCGGGTGAGCGCGCGCCGCGTTTCGCCCAGCGCCTCGCGCTGTTCGCAAAAGGCGGTCTCGGCGCGCTGGCGCTCGGTGATGTCGGTGTAGATGGTGGCGCGGCCGCCGTCGCGCGTGGCCCGCTCGCGCACCAGATAGGCGCGGCCGTCGGACATTGCCACGGTGAGCGCGCCCGCCGGCGCGCGATGGGCATCGATCCGCTTGTCGATCCAGGCCGAGGCCGGGCCGTCGAAGCGGGCAAGCCCCCGCGTGGCGGTCGAGGCGATCAGATCGGCGAAGCTGACGCCGATCATGTCGCGGCCGCGGGCGCAGCCGTGCAGCTTGAGGAATTCGGGATTGCAGATGACGAGGCGGTCGTCCCTGTCCCAGAAGGCGAAGGCGTCGGCCGAAAGCTCGACCGCCGTCTCCAGCCTGCCATAGGCATGGCGCGCTTCGGTGGCGTCGCTCCACAACAGGATCGAGCCGCCGGCCCGCGTGCGCCGGGCCTTGATCTCGATGATGCGTCCGTCGAACAGGCGGATGTCGCGCGGGATGAAATCGCCGATCTCGAGCTGGCGGCAGCGCAGCCGGACATAGCCCTCTTCGCTCTCGATGAAGCTCGCCGGGTCGATCTCGCCGCGGGCGAGCTCCATTCGCGTCAGATCGGCATAGCTGCGGCCGATCAGCATGGCCGCGGGCGGCATCAGGCGGAAGATGTGGTGGAAATGGCGGTTGATATAAACGAGGCGGCAGTCTTCGTCGTAGAGCGTCACCGCCACCCGCAAGCAATCGAGCGCATCCGGCAAGGGGCCGGGATGCGGCGGGAAGGCCAAGGCCTGGACATTCGGCAGTTCTGCCGGCAAATGCGCGAGATTCAACGCAACCCCCTTCGGCTCGCGTGGAACTATGCCGGAGGGTCCACTTTCGGAAACCTTTCATCGATTGTACAGGGTCGTCCTTACCCCTCGTCATCGTTAGCAAGCGATTAACCGGGTGCCCGCAAAGGGTTGCCGAATTCCTCAACAGGAAAGTCGGCGATTCAAACTTCGTTAAGGCTGTCGGAGCGACAATGGGCCATGCGAATCGTGGCAAAGCTTCGCGGTCATGCAGGCGAACGCCAGGAAAGGCCGGCATCCTTGACGGCCGGGCTCGACCGTGCCGACGGCGCCGCGGATCACGCCGCGCGCCGCCGCTTCGTCGCCATCCAGGCCTCCAAGGCCCTGGCGGGCGCGGTTCTGGTTGCCCTGTTCGTGGTCTTCGTCGGCCGGCCCGACGCCGCCGAGAGTGTGGCCCTGGCCGGGCTGTTGCTGCCGGCGGTGCTGGCGGCGCTGGGGCTGACGCGGCTGCCGCTGCCCGAGCTCGAGACCGCCTCGCTGGCCATTTTCGCGATCCTGATCGGCTATCTGGTGGCGCTGACCGGCGGCATGCGCTCGCCGCTTCTGCTGTGGTTCGTGCTGGTTCCGGCCGAGGCCGCGATCGCGGGCGGCCGGCCCACGGTGACGCGCGCGGCGATCGCGGCGGCGCTGGCGCTGCTGGCCGTGGCGGCGCTGCAGGCGCTGGGCTGGCTGCCGGTCTCGCGCATCTCTTTGCCGGAATGGCAGATTTATGCGGTTTCGGCGCTGGCCGCGGTGATCCAGTCCGCCTTCGTGGCCACCGCAGCCCAGGACCGCCAGCGCGCCGCCGACATGGCCGCGGCCAAGGGCGCGGCGATGTACCGGTTCCTCGCCGACAACGCGATGGACCTCATCACGCGCCATGGCGCCGACGGCCGCATCCGTTTCGCCAGCCCGGCCGCGCGCAATCTTCTGGGCCGCGCCCCGGATTCGCTGCTGGGCGTGGCGCCGGCGGCGCTCGTCCATCCCGACGATCTCAAGACCATGCAGGCCGCCTTCATGGAGGCGAGCTATTTCGGCCGCGCCGCCGCCGCCGAGGTGCGCCTGAGGCGCGCCGACGGCTCCTATGTCTGGACCGAAATGCGCTGCCGCCCCGCCGCGCCCGTCGCCGGCAAGGCCGCCGACATCGTCGCGGTGACGCGCGACATCTCCGAGCGCAAGGCCCATGAGCGCGAACTGATCGAGGCCCGCGACCTGGCCGAGGAGGCGAGCAAGGCCAAGTCGCGCTTCCTCGCCAATATGAGCCACGAACTGCGCACGCCGCTGAACGCGATCATCGGCTTCTCCGAAGTGATGACGCAGGAGATGTTCGGCCCGGTGGGTTCGGCCCGCTATATCGAATATGCCCGGCTGATCCACGAATCCGGCGGCCATCTGCTCGAGCTCATCAACGGCGTGCTCGACATGTCGAAGATCGAGGCCGGCAAGTTCGAGTTGAGCGAGGAGGTGTTCGATCTCGAGGAGGTCGCGGGCGCCGCGCTGGGCTTCGTCAAGCTGCAGGCCGACCGCAAGGGTGTGCGCTGTCGATGGAGGTGCCTTCGGCCTGCCGCCAAATCTTCGCCGACAAGCGCGCGGTCAAGCAGATCCTCGTCAATCTTCTCTCCAACGGCGTCAAGTTCACGCCGCGCGGCGGCGCGGTCCGCCTCGGCGTCAGCCGCCATGACAACGGCATCGAGATCGTGGTCGGCGACACCGGCGTCGGCATTTCGCCCGACGATCTCAAGCGGCTGGGCCAGCCGTTCGAGCAGGCCGAGGGCGAGCATGTGCGCACCCAGGAGGGCACCGGACTGGGCCTGGCGCTGGTCAAGGCGCTGGCGGCGATGCATGGCGGCGAGGCCTTCATCGAGTCCAGTGCTGGGCGAAGGCACGGCGGTGCGCGTGCGCCTGCCCTATGCCGGCGTGGGCGAGGCGGGCGAGAGCGCTGGCGCCGGTCCACAAGCTGCGCCCGGCCGGCGGCGGCCTGCGCGGCGCGGCCTGAGGCCGCCACGAGCTCGCCTTTGCGTGCTATGACGGGTTCATGATTCCCCGCCTTAAAGCCGGATTTTTCGTTCGCGCGCTGATCCGCCGCGCCGAGGTGGCGGGTGCGTCGGCCTATGTGGTGCGCAAGGGCGGCGAGGAGGCCGGCGCGGTGATCCTGAAGCTCGCCCCGCTCGACGGCACCTGTACCTTCTGACCCAGGCCCGCCGCGGCGCGGGCGAACTCGTCTGGCTGCGGCCGCTGGGCGAGCGCATCGACGAGCAGACGGCCGCGGGGTGGCTCGACAAGCAGGTCAAATTCGATCCCGACCTTTGGATCGTCGAGATCGAGGACCGCCAGGGTCGCGCCTTCGTCGACGAGCCGATGGTGGACTAGGAGCGCGATCAGCCGAAGTGGGAACCGGTTCGGCGTCCGATCGCGCGGCCGAACAACGAGCTGGAGCCCGATCCAGCTTCAAGAAAGCGGAGAATCGGGCGCTAGCCGCCGATGGCGCGGCTGGCCGCCAGATAGGCGGCGTTGAACAGGGCCGCGCCGCGCGCGGCCAGTGCCGAAACCAGGTCCAACACTCTGCCGCCGTCGCCCAGCGCATAGACGAGCGCGATCAGAATCGTCGTGCCCACCATGACGCCGCCGACAGCTGGGGAACTTTCGCGCATGGCACATGCCTTCGCCAAACACCGCCGCAAGAATGCGCCCGGAGCTGTTGCCGGATGGTGCGTGCGCGCCCACGCCTCAGACTTAAATTTGCCGCGCAGTCGTCTAAAATAGCCCGGAGACGGGGGGCCATTCATGCCGACATACTACAACCGCATCGCCGGCCAGAGTCTGCACAGGCTCGAAGGCTTGAGCGACGGCGTCTTCGCCGTGGCGATGACGCTTCTGGTGCTCGACCTGCACGCGCCGGTCTCGGCGGCGATCCATGGCGAGCGCGATCTTCTGGGCGCATTGGCCGCGCTTTCGCCGCGCCTGCTCACCTATCTGATGAGCTTCCTCACGCTGGGCATCTTCTGGGTCGGCCAGCAGACGCAGCACAATCTGCTCGCCCATTCCGACCGCTCCTATGCCTGGCTCAACATTGCCTTCCTGATGGCGGTGACGCTGATCCCCTTCTCGACCGCGTTCCTGGCCGATTACATCACCTATCGCGTGGCGCTGCTCGAATACTGGCTCAATCTCCTGATGATCGGCGTGATGATCGGGGCCTGCTTCTATCACGCGAGCCGGTCCGGCCTGCTGAAACCGGATGTGGACAAGGCGACGCGCGACGCCTTCGTGCGCCGTGTCGTCATCGGTCAAACGCTCTACGCCTTGGGCGCGGCTTTGTGCGTGTTCTCGACCTGGTGGAGCATCGGCTTCATCGTCGCCGTGCAGCTGCAATACGCGATCGCGCCGCGCTTCAAGCCGTTCGAGTGGTTGTGAGCTTCAGAACAGCAGCAGCGCGGCGGCGATGGCGATGTACAACGGAACCACGACCAGCAATCCGTTGACGACGCCGCGCATGCAGTACATCTGATCGTCGTCGTCATGGGCGATCGCAAGCTGGATAGCCCTGGCCTGGCGCGCCTTACGACCGCCGGCTCGATGCATGATCTGCGTTTGTGTGTGCATCGGTTCCACCTTTTGCGGAGTTGATGCGGTGCGCTCAGATCAGCGAGGCGATGGCCACCGCGACCACCGTACCGCCGACCACCAGCATCGCCAGCATGCATTCGGCGGCGATGCGCTCGGCGCGGCTCCAGCGCTGCCAATCGCGCTTCAGATCGGTCCATTGTCCGGGCGCGCCATGCTGCTCGCCTGCGTCCAAGTGCTGGTGTGACGGATGAAGAATGTTTTGCATGGCGCGTGTCCGGCCCGTGTTCGTTCACAATGGTCTCACCGACGCTTCGATCGAACAATTCGTATCGTTGCGTACGGTAAAGCCCTTATTAGCGATCGATTGTGCCGGGAACGGGGCAGAAGAAAGGTGTTGTTAGGACAGCTTAAGCCGGGATGACAAAGCGCGCCGCTTCGTGTACCTCCGCCCGCCATGAGCGATGCCCAGACATCCGCGAAAGGCACGCCGGCGGGCGAAGCGGCGCGCCGCCGCACTTTCGCCATCATCTCCCACCCGGACGCCGGCAAGACCACGCTGACCGAGCATCTGCTGCTGCTGGGCGGCGCGATCCGCGCGGCCGGCCAGGTCAAGGCGCGCGGCGAGGCCCGGCGCGCCCGCTCGGACTGGATGAAGATCGAGCAGGAGCGCGGCATCTCGGTCACCAGCGCGGTGATGACCTTCGAATATGGCGGGCGCCGTCTTCAACCTGCTCGACACGCCGGGCCACGAGGATTTCTCCGAAGACACCTACCGCACGCTCACCGCCGCCGATTCCGCGGTGATGGTGATCGACGCCGCCAAGGGCATCGAGGCGCAGACCCGCAAGCTGTTCGAGGTCTGCCGCCTGCGCGACATCCCGATCATGACCTTCATCAACAAGATGGACCGCGAGGCGCGCGAGCCGCTGGAACTGATCGACGAGATCGCCGACCAGCTTCAGCTCGAATGCGCCCCCATGAACTGGCCGGCCGGCATGGGGCTGAACTTCAAGGGCGTGCTCGATCTCTATGCCGACCGCTTCATTCCCTTCGGCGCCCAAAATCGGAACCGAGCGCCATCGGCAACAACGCGCTGGCCGAATTTCTGGGCGCCGAGGGTCTATCGCCAAGCTCGAAGAGGAGGTCGAGCTCGTCAAGGCCGGCCTGCCGCATTTCGACGCCCACCGCTATCACGAAGGCCTGCTGACGCCGGTGTTCTTCGGCTCGGCGCTCAAGAATTTCGGGGTCAAGGAGTTGATCGCGCTTCTGGCCGAGCACGCGCCGGCGCCCGGCGACATGAAGGCGGCCGACCGTCTGATCTCGCCGGGCGAAGACGACGTCACCGGCTTCGTCTTCAAGGTTCAGGCCAATATGGACCCCAACCATCGCGACCGCGTGGCGTTCCTGCGGCTGTGTCTCGGGGCGCTTCCGCCGCGGCATGAAGCTGAAGCAATCCGGCACCGGCAAAGCCGATCTGCGGTCCACAATCCGATCCTGTTCTTCGCCGCCGAGCGCGAGACGGTGGACGAAGCCTGGCCCGGCGACATCATCGGCATTCCCAATCACGGCGTGTTGCGCGTCGGCGATACGCTGTCGGAATCCGGCAAGGTCGGCTTCACGGGCATTCCCGAATTTCGCGCCGGAAATGCTGCGCCGCGTGCGCCTCGCCGATCCGATGAAGCAGAAGCATCTGACGCGCGCGCTCGAAAGCCTGGCCGAAGAGGGCGTGACGCAGGTGTTCAAGCCCATGATCGGCGCCAATTGGGTGGTGGGCGTGGTCGGCCAGTTGCAGCTCGATGTGCTGCGCGCCCGCCTGCCGACGAATACGGCCTCGATGTCGAGACTCGAACCGAGCCCTTACGAGACCGCGCGCTGGGTATTCGGCGACGCGGCGGAGATCGAGAAGTTCCTGTCGGTCTATCGCGCGCAGATGGCCACCGACCGCGACGGCGCCGCCGTCTTCCTGGCCAAGAGCAATTGGGAAGTGGGCTACGTCGCCGACAAATTCCCCAAGCTCACCTTCGCCAAGACCCGCGAACGCGCCGACGT
This sequence comes from uncultured Pseudomonadota bacterium, assembly GCA_963775165.1. GTDB lineage: Bacteria > Pseudomonadota > Alphaproteobacteria > Micropepsales > Micropepsaceae > Rhizomicrobium. Next base: position 181,441 of record CAVZHX010000010.1, read on the forward strand.
GCACGGCGAGGGCTGAGCGCGGGCCGCAATGGCGGCCGCGCCGCCGGTCTCTATTCCTGCTGCACCCCGCCAGCGTCGGGAAGAATGCTATTCTCTGCATTGAGCTGATTATTGTTCGTTTCTTCCTTGCAGACGAAATTGGCTTCCTCGTTCGTGCTTCCCGTGCCGGTCCAGCGCGCGACCTTGGGATAGGTGCAAAGCGGCCGGGTCTCGACGGTGCGGCCGTCTTTCACCAGCGATGCCGTGATCCGCTCCGGCGCCACGCCCTTTTCGACCCATTCGACCACGGGCGTGAAGCTGTCGAACGTGTTCGGTCCCTGGGCGGCGCCGTTGCAATGCGCCACCCCCGGCGCCAGAAACAGCCGGGCGAAGCTGTGGACCTTCTCCTCTCCACCATTGGCCGGGTCGGCCAGAACGCGTTCGTAATAGCCCACCGCGCCCATGACCGGGATATTCTGATCGGACCAGCCTTGGGTGATGACGAGCTTGCCGCCGTGGTCGCGGAATTTGGAAAGATCGGGATTGTCGGTGCCGATGACGGGATCGAAGAGCTTTTCGCCCTTATCGAGGTCCTTCGCGAAATCGGCATAGGTCAATGTGTGCCAGTCGAAGCTCGGGTCCTGCAGGAACCAATAGGCCAGCTGCTCGGTGGCGATCGAGTTGGCAACGGCGGTTGCCATGCCCTTGGAGAGTTCGACACCGCGTTACCAGCCGTAATAGAGGCGCGGGCCGACGGGCTCGCCGCTGGCGTCGACGGCGCGCGGACCGTCCCATATCATCTTGATGGCTTTGGCTTCCTTCGCCGTCAGGCAGGTTCCGTTCGCGGGCGCGTCTTTCTATGCGCAAATCAAGGTCGCCGGATCGAAGCGGCATTCGCGGGGATCCGATATCACGCCATCGATAACGCCGTCGCCCAAAGCGTCGCAGTCCTTGATCGCGGCGGCGGTGGCCGCGGCCAATTTGGCGGCGGCGATGGGATGGCCGACCTCGATGTTCATGACCACCTGCGGCCACAGGTCGGCCATGTTGAAGCGGTCCTGATTGATGGCCGGCGAACCCGCGTAGATGCCGTCATAGTCGTCGGGATAGCGCTGGGCTTCCATCAGGCCCTGGCGGCCGCCGGTCGAGCAGCCGTTCCAAAAGGCGTAGGTTTGCATCTTGCCGTAAAAGGCCTTGATCAGGTCCTTGGAGCGGACCGTCATCTGATGCAGCGACAGATAGGCGAAGTCCTTGATCGCGGTCCAGTCCAGCTTGTTGTTCGCATCGAGCGCGAATTTGCCGCCGGCCGAAGCGGGATGGCCGGTGTCGGTCGATGCCGTGGCATAGCCGTCGGTCAGCGCCTTCGCCATGGCCGGATAGCTGATGACCCCCGCATAACCGCCGCCGCCCACGGCTTGAAAGCGCTGGTTCCAGTTGGTCTCGGGAAGCCACACCTCGATATGGACCGCCGGCGCCACGGTGAGCGACACGCGGCAGAACGCGGGCAGGCCGGTGAAGGTCCGGCTGCGCGGTTCGGGCGTGGTGATGCTCCCGCTGGTCACATCCTGTGCCGCGGTGATGGTCGTGTCCGGAAACGACAGCTGGGCCAGCTGCGAACACGACATCACGGGGGCCGCCTGTGCGCCGCCCGTCATCGCCATGACGGCCGCCGAACCGAGCAGAACCGCCGCCAGCGCATGCAGGCGCAGCGCGCGCGCCGCGACGGATGCAGGCGTCGACCGTATGGACTCGAAACCGCTGTTGCAGGACCTCATGACATTACCCCCGATATTTGTTTTGTGTGATGCGAATGCGGCATCCCCGCGACCATTTAGAGACCGCGCAAAATCATGATCCCATTCCGCCTGGCGGCAAGCAAGATAGCAAACATCGATTTTCATGGGTTTCTTTCCCGGCACCCCTCTGGGCCAGCCAGTGTCCGTTTCGCGCGGGAGGCGCGCTCATCAAAACGCCGGCGTCGCCTTCGCCAAGACCCGCGAACGCGCCGATGTGCATGGGCAGGGGTGAGGGCGGGCTAGGGCGCCAACGCGCACTCTTATTGGACAGCCCATTTGACCTCCGCTTCGGTGCGCACGGGAATTGGCTTGCCGCCTTGTGTGGCGGGGTGATAGCGCCAATTTCTCACGCCCTGCGTCGCTGCCCGGTCCAGGTCGGGAAACCCACTCGATCGTACAACGGATGGGTCTTCGACGCTGCCGTCCGAGGCGACGACGAAACCCACGATGGTCGTTCCCTCCTCCTCCAGCAGTCTGGCAAGCGGCGGATAGCCGGTGACGACATGCGTCGCTACCGGCTTCGGCGGTTCGATCTTGCCCTTCCCGGTTTTGAACTTGATCGGCGGCGATGTGTTTGGCCGCATCGCAGGCGCGGGTGCGAAAATCGTGGTCGAATTCGCTTTTGGCACCGGAGTTGCCATGTTTTATAGCGGCGTCGATGTCGGCGAGAGCCTGTTTATCGTGGCCGAGTTTCTTGTAGGCGACTGCGCGCAGCTCTCGTGCCAAGTTATCGGTTGGGACCAGATGCAGTTCGTCGGTGTAATCACGTATCGCATGTTTGTAGTCGGCCATCTCCATTGAGACGTTCGCCCGTCCACGAAGCGCGGACGCGTTCTTCGGATTTTGCTGGAGTACAGTGTCGAAATCCGCACGCGCATGCTGCGTGTCACCCATATGTGCGTAGGCCCAGCCGCGCGCGGCGAGGACTTCCGGGTTCTTCGGTTCCAATTTGAGCGCCTCGTCAAAATCGGAGACCGCTTGCTGGTATTCGTGGCCCTGTGCGTAAAGGGTCGCCCGGCCGTCATATGCGGCGAAGGATATGGTTGCGGAGAGATTCGGCCGCTTCAGAAAAGCCGTGAACTCCTCGATGTTTTTTGGCCGATCCGTGGACGCTTGCGGCGGCTCGAAAGAAAGGCCGGCGTCGTACGCGTCGCCGATTTGCTTCAGCGCGTCGGCGTTGGCCTTGCGGATGTCGACGGTGCACAGCGGCTGGTCGATCTTGCTCATGAAGCTGCGTATGACCGTCATGGTGTTGCCCTGGAGCGACCAATGCTCGTCGAATCTGAGATAGGGCGTTTTCACATGTGTGTCTTGCGGAACGGAGACGAAGCGCACCGTATCAGGAGCGGTCAGCGACACCACTTCGGAAGCTTCGCCGCTGTAGCAGGGTTCCCCTTGGTCCGGCTTCAATCCGTTGTCGTAAAAGGGCCCCATCAGTCCGCTGCCCGAAACATCGAGCAGGCGCATGCCACCGGGCATGATCATGCTGTTCTTGCCTGACAATTTATCTGACCAGCCGGGCGATACGAATTGTCCGCTGATCGTGTAACTTGACCCCAGTTGCGTTGGGGGCGGGACATGGAAATTGCCCGTGGCATCGTTGCCATAGCTGCGAGCTGCCAAAACGCTTTGTGCGGCGGGTTCCGAGCCTATCGCCTCAATGCCCAATCCTATAAGGCGCAGGACTATGGAGAATGGTCCCGTTGCCGAAGTTGTGGTTGTGCCAGTGAGCTTGCCGTTCTTGTCGAGCTTCGACGATTGTCGTCGTCGTCATGTTGGCGACACCTGGCGGCAGCACGGGCACCATGCCCTGACGGGAGTTTTTCAGCGGGGCGAATGCCACCGGCTTGCCATATTCCTGAAAGGGCAGCACGCCGAAGGGCGCAACCACTGCCGTGCTGTCGAGAAAGAGCTTCAGTTCCGGGATATAGGTGATGACGTGATCGAGGCCGATGAAGCTCGGCGCCTTCGTCAGCGAATAGTCGTTGGTGCTGTCGATCAGCACCGCCTCGCTGTCGATGCCCTCAGCCTTCAGCAGCGCGCCCAGCAGTGTGACATGGTCCTTGCAGTCGCCATAGCCGTTGGTCAGCACGGTCTGGGCGGCGTGCGGGATCATGGCGCCGGCTCCAAGCTCGACCCCGACATAGCGGATGTGGCTCGACACCCACTCATAGAGCTTCTGGGCCTGCGCGCGGTGGCCGCTCGCGCCTTTGGCGATCTTGTCGGCGATGGTCTGGATCTGTGGCGTCACCTCCATCTTGGGCGCGGCTGCGGTGGCATAGGCGCGGCCGAGCGCGGCATAGTCCGGCGAAGGTGGAAATGAAGAAATGCGGCATGCTCGGAAAATCGGTGATGGCCATGTTTTCGGGCGGGTGCGGATTGGGTCCGCTGTAGTGCCAGCGATAGATCGTCTTTCCGCCGTTCTCCTTCTTTGCTGAAGCCGACCTCGACATTCGAAACATAGAGCTTCATGCTCTCGGGCGCGGTGATGGTCTCGCGCACCTCGTCGAAAGCCGCCGTGCGTGGGAACAGGTCGCCATACCAGAACTGGCCGGGATAGATCGGACGTTTTGAGGTTTTCTTGATGGTGTAGACGGCGGTATCGCCGGCTTCGAGCTGCGGAAAGACGATGACCTTGACATGAGACGACGTGAACATCGGGACCGAGGCCGTGCCGGGTGCCAGCTGGTCATAGATCGCGCTGACATCGACGGGAATTTTCTTCCCGTCCTTTTTCTCGGTGTAAGCCTCGACGATCTGCAGGGTCTGGATTTCGGTAGTCGTAGGTGATCGCTGGTCTGGCCGACGGCCATGGCTCCGGCGCTGTTGGTCGCCTGCACTTCGAAATGCGTGGTCGCCACCGAGCTGCCGTCGGCGGCGACCTGGATGTCCGTCGTCAGCAATTTGACGGTCCTGGTGGGCGGAGTTTTCTGCGGCGCATTGGCCGCCCAGGCTCCGCCGCAGCACAGGCAAAGCCCGATGGCAGCCGCGCACAGTCGCGTAAGCGTCATGATTTTGCTTCCTCCCGCGCCGGTCCCCACGATTGTTTCCCAATACTTGGAAAATCGCCAGAGAGATTGCGCGCTGCGGGAGAATCTTCGAGTTGCGGGCCGCCTACTCCCCCACCATCGCCCAGGTGTCGGGATAGAAGCCGTTGAAGCCGGTGCGCACGGCCACCGAATAGGCGCCGATATTGTCGAAGACGATGAAGTCGCCGGCCTTGATCGTCTCGGGCAGCAGAACCGGCCGCGGCAGCACGTCCAGCGTATCGCAGGTCGGCCCATAGACGCGGTAGGGCGCGGTGCCCGCCGGCCGTTCGCTCACGCGCCCGCGCTTGTCGATGGCGAAGACGCGCACCGGATAATCGCCGGTCCAGCCGGGCAGGGTCAGCTCGTCGAAGGAGCCATAGGTGCCGTCATTGATGTAGAGCTTGTCGCCCTTTCTCAGCACCACCTGCGTGATCACCGACAGGCCTTCGGCGATCAGCGCGCGGCCCGGCTCGCACAAGACCGGCACCTGCCTGGGCAGGGTCTCCAGCGCCTCCTTGATGCTGTCGAAATACCAGTGATAGGGCGGCACGTCGTTGCCGTGATAGGGCCCGGGGAAGCCGCCGCCGATGTCGAGCGCCTGGATGTCGACGCCGGCCAGCGCCGCCGTGCGCCGCGCCATCTCGATCGCCTGCGCATAGGAAAAGGGCGACAGGCATTGCGAGCCGACATGGAAGGTGAGGGCCGGCTGGGCGCCGGCCTCGGCCACGCGCTTGAGCAGCTTGGCCGCTTCGGCGGGCGCGGTGCCGAACTTGCTCGACAGCTCCAGCACCGCTCCGCCCAAGGGCGTCGCCACGCGCACGAAGATGCGCAGCTTGTTCGGCTCGCCGGTCTCCGCGAGCAGCTTGTCGAGCTCGAAGTCGCAATCGACCACATAATCGGTGACGCCGTATGTCTTGAACGCGGTCGCCGCGGCGCCTGGAAGCCTGACAGGCGCCATGAAATGGCAATGGGCCCCCGGAAAGCGGGTCTTGATGAGCTCGACCTCATGAAGCGAGGCGGTGTCGAAATGGCGGATGCCGGCGGCCCACACCTGGTCGAGCACCTGCGGCGCCGGATTGGCCTTGACCGCGTAAAGCGGATCGCCCGGAAAGGAATCGAGGAAGCGCGCCGCCGCCACGCGAATCTTCTCCGGATAGAGCACATAGACGGGCTCGACCGGCTTAGTCCTGGCGATGATGTCCTTGACGCTGGCGAAGCGCGGAGTCAACTCGGTGCCGTCGGGCCGCACGTTCATCCGCGCCGTTCCTCGAAAAGTCGGGGGCCTCTTAGAGCGCGATCCGGAAAAGTGTGAAGCGGTTTTCCGGGAAGATCGCGTGACAATTCAATATGCTCTAGGGCCCGCGGGGCCCGGGGGTCAAGGGCCACGAGCGGCGCGTGGAGCCGTCACCGGATTGTGACAATGGAAATACCGGCTTTGGGGCTTTAACGTCGCCATCTTGCCCGTCAGCCAGCCAAGAGGTCCTGTTGAGAACGATCCTGATCGCCGCGCTCGGCGCCGCTTCGGCGCTGGCGCTCGCCGCCCCCGCCTCCACCGCCGCGTGGGCCGACGAAGGCATGTGGACCTTCGACAATTTCCCCGCCGCCAAGGTCAAATCCGAATATGGCGTTTCCATCGACAAGGCCTGGCTCGACCGCGTGCGCGCGGCCTCGGTGCGGCTGTCGGTGGGCTGCTCGGCTTCGGTGGTGTCGGGCGATGGCCTGGTGCTCACCAACAATCATTGCGTGCGCGACTGCGCCCAGAATCTTTCCACCGCCAACGCCGATTACGTTGCCGGCGGCTTCGAGGCGGCAACGCGCGAGGACGAGAAGCTCTGCCCCGGCATGATCGCCGAAGTGCTCGACACGATCGCCGACGTGACGGCCGAGGTGACCAAAGCCACGGAAGGCAAGACCGGTCAGGACTTCGTGCGCGCGCGCGACGGAGCCATCGCCGGGATCGAGAAGGAGGGCTGCGCCGGACGCGAAGCGCGCTATCGCTGCCAGGTGATTTCGCTCTATCAGGGCGGCCAGTACAAGCTTTACACCTACCGCAAATATTCCGACGTCCGGCTGGTGTTCGCGCCCGAAGCGCAGATGGCGTTCTTCGGCGGCGATCCCGACAATTTCAACTTCCCGCGCTACGACCTCGATTTCTCCTTCGTCCGCCTCTACGACAACGGCAAACCGGTGGCGACGCCGGATCATCTGACATGGTCGGCGGCGGCGCCCGAGGCCGGCGAGACGGTCTTTGTCTCCGGCAATCCCGGCTCGACCGAGCGCTTGCTCACCGCGGACCAGCTCGAAACCCTGCGCGACCAGCTCATTCCCGACACGCTCTATCAGTTTTCGGAACTGCGCGGCCGGCTGATCCGCTTCGGCGAGGAGAGCGCCCAGAACAAGCGCGACAGCGACACGCTGCTGTTCGAAATCGAAAACAGCTTCAAGGCCTATCGCGGCGAAGAACAGGCGCTTTCGGGCCCCGCGCTGATCGCCGAAAAGCGCGCCGCCGACATGGCGCTGAAGGCCAAAGTCGACGCCAGCCCCGCGCTCAAGGACGAGACCGGCGATCCCTGGGCCGAGATCGCAGCCGTGCAGACCGCCCGCCGGGCGCTGGCGCCGGCCTACACATTCGAGGAGGCGCGCGCCGGCCTGGGCTCGCAGCTTTTCGAATATGGTCGCGCGCTGGTGCGCGCCGCCGCCGAACGGCAAAAGCCCAACGGCGAGCGTCTGCCCGGATACACCGACAGCCGCCTGCCGCTGTTGGAGAAGCAGGTGCTCGATCCGGCTCCGGTCCATCCGGCGGTGGAGCAGCTCGTGCTGGAATTCTGGCTGTCGAAGCTGCGCGAATATCTGACCGCCGATGCGCCCGGTACCAAGACTTTCCTCGGCAAGGATTCGCCGGAAGAGCTGTCGGCCCGGCTCGCCACCTCCAAGCTCGCCGATCCCGCTACCCGCAAGATGCTGTGGGACGGCGGCATGAAGGCGATCGCGGCCTCCAGCGATCCGATGATCGAATATGTGCTGAAGACCGACGCGGCGTCGCGCGCCATCCGCAAGGAGTATGAAGAGCGCGTAACCGGACCGACCGATCGCGCGGCCCAGAAGATCGCCCATGCCCGGTTCGCCATCTACGGCACATCCATCTATCCCGATGCCACCTTTTCGCTCAGGCTCAGCTACGGCAAGGTCACGGGCTGGAGCTATCAGGGCGTCGCTGTCGCGCCGTTCACATATTTCAAGGGGCTGTGGCAGCGCGCGACCGGCGCCCCGCCCTTTGAACTGGCGCCGCGCTGGCGGACCGCGCAAGACAAGGTGAACGCGGACACCGTGTTCGACTTCGCCACCGACAACGACATCATCGGCGGCAATTCCGGCTCGCCGGTGATCGACGCGCAAGGCGCAGTGATCGGCGCCATCTTCGACGGCAACATCCACAGCCTCGGCGGCGCCTTCGGTTTCGATCCCGCCGTCAACCGCGCCGTCGCCGTTTCGACCGTGGCGATCACCGAGGCGCTGAAGACCGTCTATGGCGACACCGCGCTGGTGGACGAACTGACCGGAAAATAAGAACTCCCGCGCCGGGGCAGGGCGCGGGAGTTCGTCAGGCTCGCGGAACTTACTGTTCGGAAGGCGGCGGCGGAGGCTCGCCGTTGCCGGGGCCACCGGGTCCACCTCTGCGCATCATGGGCATGTTGCCGCCCGGCCCGCCTTGTCCGCCTCTGCGCATCATGGACATGCGCCGGCCCTGGCCCATACGCCCGCCCGCATCCTCGCGGACTGCGCGATCGAGCACGCGCGTCTGATCGTCGGTGAGCGTCGCGGTCAGTGCTTGGAGAGCCGGCATCTGCGCCTTGAGATTGTCGAGGCGCATCTGCAGCCGCGTTTCCCGCTGCTTCAGGCGGTCGGTGAGCGAGGGCCGCTTGGCGCCTTGCGCCGGCGGCGTGAAGGCCGCGCATTTGTCGGCGCGCGACTTGGCCTGGGCCAGCATCATGTCCTTCCAATGGTCGAAGGCCGGCTTCTGCTGCGCGCTGAGCGACATCCGGGTTTCGAGATAGGACATATTGCCGACGGCATGGGCGTAGCGATCGGCGCACATCTGTTTCATGCGTGTCGCCATCTGCTGCGGGTTGGCCTGACGGCCGCGGAAGGGCCGGGCCTGTTGGCTCTGTCCGGCGGCGGGTTGCTGGGGCGGGGGCTGATCCTGGGCGAGCGCGGCGGCGCCGCACAACAGAACGGAGGCGAATATCGGAACGAAAATCTTCTTCTGCATCAGGGGGACCTCTTTATCGTGACTGCGAGCGCGACCCTAGCCTTGCCAACCTGCAAGCTGGCTGAACGTTCCGTTCATATTTGTCGCGATTTGTCGGGGGCGGCTTTTCCTCTCCCACATGGGGAGAGGAACGGCAGCGCTTTATCTGTCGCCGCGCAATTGCGGAATCGTCTTTTTGCCATCTGGCGCAGGCTGATAGACGCCCGTCATTTCGGCCAGCGCCCGGGCCAGCGCCTCCGGCGTGATGCGGTCATCGCCGTCGAAGGCGGTAAAGCCGACCCGCGTCATATAGGCGAGCTGATCGACCAGGAAATGGCCTACGCCCCTGATCTCGCCGGTGAAGCTCAGCCTTGTGCGCAGCATCCGCGCCCAGGAAAAGGCGCGGCCGTCGCGGAAGCTGGGGAAGTCGAGCGCGATCAGCGACAGCCGGGTGCACATCCTCGCCCAGCAGCTCCGGCGACTCCGAAGCCGCCAGCCTGCACACCGAGCCTGGCATTGCGCGCGAGCAATCGCCTCGCGCTCGGCTTTGAAGCGGGACAGCGAGACGATGGCCGCCGTTCGCCGGCAGGGGCGCATCGTCGGCGACGGTCTCGTAATCGTCGCCGGCCCAGGCGCCGTTCTTAATAAGCGGCATGGAGCTGTTCCCGATAGGCCACGTTCTTGAACGGCTCCATGCCGACGCGGCGATAGGTGTCGAGGAAGCGTTCGCCCGGTCTCGCGCAGCTTCAGATAGTGCTCGACCACGCGCTCGACCGCGTCGGCGATCTCGTGCTCGCCGAAGCCCGGCCCCATGATCTCGCCGATGGCAGGCGTCCTCGGCGCCCGAGCCGCCGAGCTGGAGCTGGTAATATTCGACGCCCTTCTTGTCGACGCCGAGAATGCCGATATGGCCGGCATGATGATGGCCGCAGGCATTGATGCAGCCGGAAATCTTGATCTTGAGCTCGCCGATTCGTGCTGGCGGTCGAGATCGGCGAAGCGCTCGGCGATCTTCTGGGCGATCGGGATCGAGCGCGCATTGGCGAGGTCGCAATAATCGAGGCCCGGGCAGGCGATGATGTCGGTGACGAGCCCGGCATTGGGCGTGGCCAGGTCGAGCGCCTTCAGCCGCGCATGGATCGCCGGCAGGTCCTTCTTGCGCACATGCGGCAAGCACGAGGTTCTGCTCGTGGCTGACGCGGATTTCGGCGATGCCGTAATCGTCCATCAGATCGGCGAGCGCGTCCATCTGCGCGGCCGGCAGTCGCCCGGCACCTCGCCGATGGGCTTGAGCGAGATCGTCGCGATCGCATAGCCCGGCGCGCTGTGGGCGTGCGAGATTGTGTCGGCACCAGTTGGTCGAAGGTCTGTCGGTCGCTTCGCCGCCTCGAGCTCCGGCGCCTCGTCGGGGAGGTTCTCGAAATCGGGCGGCGCGAAATAGGCCTGGATGCGGGCGAGTCCTCGGCCGGGAAGCGTGCAGCATGCCCTGTTGCTTGATTTCCTCGAATTCGCGCGGCCACGCGCGCGGCGCATTTCCTCGGGCCCGATCGCGTTGACCAGAATCTTGATGCGCTGCTTGTGGATGTTGTCGCGGCGGCTGTCCTGGTTGTAGACGCGCAGCACCGCTTCGAGATAGGCGAGGATGTCCTGGCGCTCGACGAATTCGCTCATCACATGGGCGATATAGGGCGTGCGCCCCATGCCGCCGCCGGCATGCACCCGGTAGCCGATGCGGCCTTCGCCGTTCTTCACGATCTCGACCGCCATGTCGTGATATAGCAGCGCGGCGCGGTCGTGCTGGGGTCGCGCCGCACGGCGATCTTGAATTTGCGCGCCAGGAAGACGAATTCGGGATGCAGGCTCGACCATTGCCGGATGATTTCGGCGAGCGGGCGCGGGTCCTCGATCTCCTCGGGCGTGGCGCCGGCGAACTGGTCGGCGGTGACGTTGCGGATGCAATTGCCGCTGGTCTGGATGCGTGCATCTCGACGCTCGGCCAGCTCGCGCAGGATCGTCGGGCACGTCGACCAGCTTGATCCAGTTGAACTGGAGGTTGGTGCGGGTGGTGAAATGGCCGTAGCCCTTGTCGTATTTGCGCGCGATGATGGGCGAGCTTGCGCATCTGCCGGGACGACAGCGTGCCGTAGGGGATGGCGATGCGCAGCATATAGGCGTGCAATTGCAGATAGAGCCCGTTCATCAGCCGGAGCGGCTTGAACTGGTCTTCGGTCAAGTTCGCCCTTCAGCCGCCGCTCGACCTGATAGGCGAACTGCTCCACGCGCTCGCGCACGAATGCGGCATCGAATTCGTCATACCGATACATCGAAGGCCTCCGGTCCTTCGGCGGGCACGGGCGGCTTGGGCGGCCTCTGCTGGGGGAAATGCGGCGCCAGCTCCGCATCGGCCTGCTTGCCGAGATCGGGATGGATCGTGGGCCCGGCCGCGCGCACGCGCTCGCGCTCCTTCACCGGCACGGCGACACCGTCCTCGAAGCGGACCTCGAACAGATAGGGATTGACCACCACCCGGTCGCGCACCGCCGCCGCCGCCCCTTCGAGCGCCGTCTTGGCGTCCGCCGCTTCCTTGAAGATCTCGGCCGCGGCCAGGGCCTCGCGCCAGACCCCGCCCTGCCAATAGACGACGATGCCGTCCACCAGCCGGTTCGCGGTCAGCACCTGCGGTCCCTGCGGTTCTCGTGCCATGGCCGGAGTGATGGCAAGTCCGGGCGGCGAAATCAATAGAATACCAGCTATGACGTGTATTTTTTGAATATATACACATTTATGTCGTGAAATATAAGCCCGCTCAACCCGCCTTCCTGACCGCGCTTTCGTGCCATTTGTGCAGGGCCGCCCATTCAATCGCGCTGAGCACGAAGAAGATCGCGATGCCGGAGTGCGATGAAGTTCCCTCCACGTCGTCCTCCGTCGTTGGCACCGATCAGACGCAGGCGGTCAGGGGGCATTTGAGCCAAAACCCACCGCACCATCAGGTCCAATATCAATTCCTGCGCGGAAGCCCTTAAAATCCGTCCCAATAAGCTTCATATCTCTGCAAGTGGAGGTGTCGATCCTGACTGTAGGGCCGCTCACTCTAATGCGCGTACTACCGAATTTCAGGTCAGCTTCCGCGACAACAATTCGTGCGGGAGGGTCCACTTCTAACCGGAGTGCGACGCCTTCGTTACTGGAGATAGTGTATGCTTTACCTCTTTGTTCGAAATCGAAGCACTCAGCGTTGACGCGAAGTTCATTTTCTTCGATCCAGCAAATCTCTGCACCGCTACTGTCGGCAAAAAATCCAGTTAGTCGCCAACGCTTTGAGTGCTTTTCTGGTTGTTTAACGGCTAGAATTGGCGTTCCGGCGACACGAACCGCGCTTTCACAACGAAAGAATTGCGACGCAGCGATCTGAAGTACAGGCTGTATCGCTCCGAGATCAAAGACATAGTTAGAATATCCCTTTTGACGGCAGATTGGCGCAGCGTCGGCGTGGGCAATAGTCTCAGCGGATAGAATGCCTTTTGTCGATTCGAGTTGGTGCTTGCCGCAAAGCAGCGTAATTCCAGCCGCAAGATGTGCACTCGCATCCGAAAACCGGGGATTGAAGTGCTCGTACGTCGCGATAGCGTCTCCACAGATGACGCATCCAAAACCGCACCGCCGTCTGACTTCGCGGGCAACGGAGTTAGGGATGTGTCGTGAGAGGCCGAATCTTATTATTTGCCATTCGGGTGCTTCTCTGACGGCTCCATAGTAAAATAATAAATCTGTAGTACGGCAATACTATCTGCCGTAGGCGTCGTTAGCGCGCCTTCCGGACCGCGCTTTCATGCCATTTGTGCAGCAGCGCCCATTCGAGCGCGCTGAGCGCGAAGAAGATCGCGATGCCGAGCAGCGACAGCAGCGCCAGCGCCGCGAACATTTTCGCGATCTCCAGCCGGTTGCCGGCCTCGACGATGCGCCAGGCCAGCCCCGTCGCGGTGCCGGAGCCGGCGACGAATTCGGCCACCACCGTGCCGATCAGCGCCAGCCCGCCCGAGACCTTCATCGCCGCCAGAAGATAGGGCAGGGCGGTCGGCATCTGCAGCTTGGCCAGGATCTGCCAGCGGCTGGCGCCATAAAGCCGGAACAGGTCGATCAAATCGTGATTGGCCGAGCGCAGGCCCAGCGTGGTGTTCGACAGGATCGGGAAGAAAGCGACGAGCCAGGCCAGGATCAGCAGCGCCAGATCGATGCGTGCGAAGCCGACCCATATGAGAATAAGCGGGGCGATGGCGACCACCGGCGTCACCTGCAAGACCACCGCGTAAGGATAAAGCGCGCTTTCGACAAGGCGGCTCTGGCTGAACAGCACCGCCAGCGCCACCCCGCCGATCACCGCCAGCACGAAAGCCGCCAGCGTGATCGACAGCGTGGTCCACAACGACGCCATCAGGCTGGCGAAATTGGCGATGAAGGCGAGCCAGATCGCGCTCGGCGCCGGCAGCACGAATTGCGGCACCTGATAGAGCCGGACGAAAAATTCCCACAGCGCCAGCACCGCAATGCCGACAATGATGGGAACGGCGATGCGCGTTATCCGGCTCACGCCGCATCCCCCTTAGCCATCGCCTCTTTCAGCGCCTTCGACACCCGCGCGGCCTCACCCGCGAATTGCGGCGTCAGCCGCCAGCTTTCGCCGCGTGTGACCGGCGCCTCGATGCGCGACCTCGTCATAAACGCGCCCGGGCCTCGGGCTCATTACGACCACGCGGTCCGAAAGATAGGTGCTCTCGAACACCGAATGGGTGACGAACAGCACCGTCAGCCCGTCTTCCTTCGCCAGTGTCAGCAGGTCGTCGTTGAGCGCGCTGCGCGTCAGCTCGTCGAGCGCGGCGAAGGGCTCGTCCATCAGCAGCAGCTTCGGTTTGGCGGCAAGCGCGCGGGCGATGGAGACGCGCATCTTCATGCCGCCGGAAAGCTCGCGCGGGGTAGCGGCCTCGAAGCCTGCGAGCCCGACGCGGGCCAGCGCGCGCGCCGCCCGCGCCTCGGCCTCCGCACGCGCGACGCCTTTGAGATCGAGCGGCAGGCGCGCATTGGCGCGCGCCGTGGCCCAGGGCATCAGCGTCGGCTCCTGGAAGACGAAGCCGATCTCAGGCCGCCCGCCCGGAAACGCCACCGATCCTTCGGATGGCGCCAAGAGCCCGGCCACGATCCTCAGCGCCGTCGATTTCCCGCAGCCGGATCGGGCCCACCAGCGACACGAACTCGCCCGGCTCAACCGTCAAGATCGAAACGGCGGATCGCTTCGAGGGCCCCGGTCTTGCGATCGGACTCGAAGCGCTTGGCCACGCGATAAAGGGAAACAAGCGGCATGAAACCGGCGCGAAAGACTCAGGGCCCCAGTATCCCTCGCGCTTTGCGGCGAGGGAAGGTGCCGCCGGAGCGCTTCGGCGCGCTAATGGTGGCGGTCGCGTTCCTCGTCCACTTCGCGGAACGAGCCGCCATGATCGAGCACCGCAGGCAACGCGAACAGCACGATCAAAAGCAACACAGCGCTGGTAGCCATGGGGCACTCCTTATCCATCGGCCCCCACCACACGAATCACAATACCCGAAGCCGGTAAATTTTCCGCACTCTTTCTGGCGCGGAATAAAGAAATCGCGCCAAAGAAAACGCGCACGCCTAATTTGTGTGCATATTTTTGCCGACGAAACGCAGCGTGTAGGCCGCGTGCCAGTCGAGCGTTTTGGCATAGATGCCTTCGTCCGCCATGCTGTCGAAGAAGGTTGTCCAGCGCGCGTCGGTCATGGCGCCGATCCCCGTCTTGGCCGCGTCGCCGCTCGCGACCAGTCCGTAGCTTTTCATCTTGGCGATCGACTGGGCGATGATGTCGGCGCTCATGTCGGGATTGTCCTTCTTGATGAGCGCGTTGGCGGGCGCCGGATCGCCGAAGAGATAATCGTGCCAGCCGTCAGCGCGTCGCATCGACGAAGGCCTGCACCGCCTTGGGGTTGTTATCGATCCATTTGTCCGGCACCAGCACCATGTTGGCATAGCCGGGATAGCCGTAATCGGCGAGCAGGAAGACCTGCGGCTTGAAATGGCCCTCGGTCTCGATGGTGTAGGGCTCGCTGGTCAGATAGCCCTCCTGGATCGCCTTGGGATCGGTCAGGAAGGGCGCCAGATTGAAGGTGTATTTGCGGATCTGGGAATCCTGGAAATCCGAACTTCGCCTTCAGCCACGGCCAGAAGGCGGCGACGGTGGCATCCGAAATCATGATCGGCTTGCCCTTCATGTCGGCCGAGCGATGTCACGTCGGGCGCGCGGATGGGTGATCAGCACCTGCGGGTCCTTCTGGAAAATCGCCATCACCGCCTTGATGTGGCGCGCCGGCGCGCACCAGGTTGAGCGGAATGAAGCTGTTGGAGCCGATGCCGAAATCGGCCGCCCCGCCCGCGAGCAGCTGCGCCACGTTCACCTGCGGGCCGCCCTCGACGATCGTCACGTCGAGCCCGCGCTTCTTGTAGAGCCCTTCGGCCAGCGCCTCGTAGAAGCCGCCATGTTCGGCCTGCGCCTTCCAGTCGGTGACGAAGGTGATGTGGGTGAGCTTGGGTGCATCCGCCCCGCCGCCGCTCCTGCCGCAGCCGGCAAGCACAAGCAGCGCGGCGACCGCGATCACATGCCGGCTGCGCATCTCATCTCCATGCTCACAACAGTCGCGCCTGTTTGGGCGGCGGAGCGGTTTCCTCCACCGGTTCCACAAGGCCGGCGTCGTCGTTCCTGATATTGCCGACTTTGCGGCCCACCGGCCAGATGCGGATGCTGCCGGGCGGCGCGGGCACGAGCAGCGCCTTCAGCGCCTCTGCGCTTGCTTCTTCCTCGCCCAGCCATTTGCCCCAGTCGGCCTTCGCCAGGATCACCGGCATGCGCGCATGGATGGGGGCGAGCGCGGCATCGGCATCCGTCGTCACGATGGTGACGGTGCGCAGCGTCTCGCCCGTGGGCGCCTGCCAGTTCTCCCACAGCCCGGCCATCACCATCAGCCTGCTCTGGCGCATCGCCACGGCAAAGGGCTGATGGTCGGGATGGGCGCCCACCTTGCGCCATTCGTAGAAGCCGTCGGTGACGACGAGGCAGCGCCGGCCCGCCTTCCAGGCGCCGCGGAAGGCCGGCTTGCTGTCGAGCGTTTCGGCGCGGGCGTTGAAGGTGGAATAACCGATCTTGTTGTCCTTGGCCCAGGCCGGGATCAGCCCCCAGCGCATCAGCGCGGGCACGCGCGTGCCGCTGTCGCCCCTGAGCGCCACCAGCAGGTCGGCGCCCGGTGCGATATTCCAGCTTGGCTTGAAGTTGGGCGCGGGCGCGGCTTCGTCGAAGCGCAGTTCGATCCGGATTTCGGAATAGTCGGTGATGAGCCGGGCGCGTCCGCACATGGGCCGATGCAAGCGCGGCGCGCCGCCGGCGTCAATTGCCGTTGTCTGGGACCGGATTGACGCCGTATTGGCGCTGCTGGCCAACAGGGGCGTTGCGCCAATCGGGATCGCTGCGCCAGCGATAGCGCGGCACCGGGCGCGGGCCGCCGTCGTCATAGGCGGGCGGTTCCTGAGCCGGTGGGGCGGCGCGCCGGTAGCTGTCATAGGGCTGATAGTCGCCGCGGGCCTGGGCTTCTTCGCGCGGCGGCGGGGCCGGCCGGTCGCGGCCGAACAGCCAGTCGAAGAAGCCGCGCTGCTCCTCTTGCGGCGGACCTTGTGGCGGCGGCTCGCCCTGGACAATGGCGCCCGACGGCGACGCTCCCGAACCCAGCATATAGCCGCCCGGCGGGGCCTCGCCGGAATTCAGCACATAGACGCCGTTCTGCTCCCCGGCCAGCGACTCGACCGGCGGCTCGGGCGCCGATTTGTCGAGCGGCCTGGGCGCCAGGCCCTTTTCGGCCACCGCCATGGTGGCGTGCCAGATCTCGGCCGGCAGCGTGCCGCCGGTGACATATTTCATGGGCGCCGAATCGTCGTTGCCCACCCACACGCCGGTCACGTAATCGGCGGTGAAGCCCATGAACCAGGCGTCGTGATAATCCTGGGTGGTGCCGGTCTTGCCGGCGTCCTCGCGGCCGGGCAGCGCGGCGCGCCGTCCGGTGCCGTCGGTCACCACTTCATAGAGCATGGCCGTCAGATCGCGGTCGACATGGGCGGCGATCAGGCGTTCGGGCTGGGGCGCCACCCGGCGATAGAGGATGTGGCCGGCCGTATCGTCGACCTCGCTGACGAAATAGGGATCGACCGCCATGCCGCCATTGGCGAACACCGCATAGGCGCGCGTCATCTCGTAGGGCGTCACTTCGGAGGTGCCGAGCGCGATGCTGGCATTGGGCGCCAGCGGGCTTTCGATCCCCAGGCGGTGCGCGGCGGCCACCACATTGGCGATGCCGACTTCCTGGCCCAGCTCCGCGGTGATGGTGTTGACCGAATGGGCCAGCGCATCGGCCAGCGTGACGGTGCCGAAATGCTCGTTGTTGAAGTTGGTGGGCGACCAGCCGTGGATGTCCACGGGCTCGTCGGTGCGCAGCTCCCACGGGCTGAGGCCCTGTTCCAGCGCGGTCAGATAGACGAAGGGCTTGAACGAGGAGCCGGGCTGGCGATGGGCCTGGGTGGCGCGGTTGAAGACGCTGTCGTCGTAGTCGCGCCCGCCGATCAGGGCGGCCACCGCGCCATCGGGTTTCATCACCACCACCGCGGCTTCGCTGGCATGGCGCTTCTTGCCTTGCGCGTCCAGCACGTCATCGACCGCCTTGCGCGCGCCGGCCTCGATTGCCGGATCGAAGGGCGTGCGGATGATGAGGTCGGTCTGTGGCGTTTGACCCGCCGCGGTGATGAGCTGGCGGGCCTGATCGGCGGCGGTGTCGAAATAATAATTGCGGGCGTCGGCGACGTGGCGGTCGACGATATGGGCCGGATGGGCCGCCGCATATTGCGCCTGCGCCTCGGTGATGGCGCCGGTGGCGAGCATGGCGTTCAGCACGGTGATGGCGCGTCCCTGCGCGGCGGCCAGATCGCGGCGTGGGCTAAAGGCCGAGGGCGCGCGCGTCAGCGTCGCCAGCATGGCGGCTTCCGACAGCGTCAGCTCGCGCGCCGACTTGCCGAAATAGACATGGGCCGCGCCGTCCACGCCATAGGCGCCCGAGCCCAGATAGATGCGGTTGAGATAGAGCTCGAGGATCTGGGTCTTGGTCAGCGACTTGTTGAGCGCGGCGGCATCGAACAGCTCGGTGAATTTGCGCGCGAAGGTGCGCTCCTGGCTGGTGAAGACGATCTTGGCGACCTGCTGGGTGATGGTGGAGCCGCCGGCCACCACATGGCCCGCGCGCATGTTGAGCCAGGCCGCGCGCACGAGCCCGCGCACCGAGATGCCGGAATTGGACCAGAAGCTCCTGTCCTCCATGGCGATGAAGGCGGCCGGCAGAAAGGCCGGCATCTGCTTCAGGCTCAGGCGCTGGCCGACGATGGCGCCGCGGCGGCCGACCACCTCGCCGGCATCGTCCACGAAACTGATGGCGACGGGCCGGTTGGCGGCATAGAGGTCCTGGGTGGTGTCGAGCGGGCTGGCGAACAGCCCGATGATCTGCGGCAGGAAATAGAGACCCGCGAAGCCGGCGATGACGAAGGCCGCCAAGCCGCCACCGGCAATGGCCAAGGCGCGGGCATGGCGCGCGAACCAAGCGCCGATGGCCTCGCGAATGTCGTGGAGGAAGCCCAAGGGCCGAATCCTTGCCGCTGCATCGCCTTGATCGGCGATCTTTGCGGCGCTTTCAAGGCTTTAGCGGTTAACGAGAGGTAAACGCGGCCGCCTCGCCCATGTTCCGGATTTGCAGTAGGGACGTCGTGCGGCTGAGGGGGCTGGCTACAAAGCTGGCGGGTGGGCCAGTGTCAGCTTCTCAAAATCGGTGATGAGCCGCAGAAGCGTTGCGCGCTCTTCCACGTCGAAGATGCCCCGTACAATCAGGCGAGCCTCTTCGACGCGACGCTTGCACTCTCCGATCTGCCGATCGTTCGCCATAATCCTACCTCACCACAGCAGCCGACTATGCCAAGGCGGGAGTGCCCGGGATGTGCAAAATTGACCAACCGGACCCGTTTGGCTTGGGGACGCCGGAACACGCAAGAAAATTTTTCCAAAAAAATCGCACCGACCCCTTGAAGCGTGACGCTGGTTTCCCCATTTGCGCTATATCCCGACAAAAGCGAGATGAACGAACCGGCGGCGAGCCCGCTTCCGGGGCCCATGCGAATTTTTTCCAAAAAGATCGCACCGGCCCCTTGAAGCGTGACGCTGCTTTGCCCATCTGACGTAAATCCCACGAAAAGCGAACGACAATGAGCCCGACCGCAAGCCCTGCGAGCGCGGAGCCGCTGTGGCGCGACAAACGCCATTTCGAGCTCACGCCCGACGACATCACACCCGAATGGATGGACCTCATGACCAAACGATTGCTGCGCGAACTCGACCGGCAATTGCACCGGATCGAGGACAACAAACCTCCCGAAACCGCGGCCGAACGGGCCGCCGACGCCAGGACTCTGGCCTCGCTGGAACGCACGCTCGAGCGGCTCACCCGCCTCGAAACCGAGCGCGCGTCCATGCGCGAACGCAAGGTGGCAAAGAGCGATGACGATGCCCGTGCCGAACTTGAGCGCCGACTGGGTCGCCTCGTTGACGGCGGACAAGCGCCGGAAACTTCTCGATGAATTGCGCGCTCCCGAAATCGCGCGGCTGCTGGGCGATTGGGCCTTCTGGGCCCGGTCCGAGCAGCTTGCCCCGCCGGGCGCCTGGCGCATCTGGCTGTTTCTGGGCGGGCGCGGCTCCGGCAAGACGCGCGCGGGCGCCGAATGGGTCGCGGGCGGTATCGCGCGCGGGATCATGCGGCGCGTCGCCCTTATCGGCGCCACCCACCGCGATGCGCGTGCCGTCATGATCGAGGGCGCGGCAGGATTGCTCTCCGTGTCGAAGGGCGCGGCCTTCGAGCCCGCGAACGCGCGCGTGCTGTGGCCGAGCGGAGCGATAGCCCATGTGCTCAGCGCCGAGGAGCCGGATTCGATCCGCGGCCATCAGTTCGATGCCGCCTGGTGCGACGAGTTCGCCAAATGGCGCGAGCCGCAGGCCGCCCTCGACATGGCGCTGATGGCGATGCGGCTGGGCGAGGACCCGCGCATGGCCATCACCACCACGCCGCGCGCGATCGCGGCCTTGAAGGATTTGCTGGCCGCCGCCGACGTCGCGGTGACCAAAAGCACCACCGCCGCCAACCGCGCCAATCTGGCGCCGGGCTTCTTCGAGGCCATGCGAAGCGCGCTTCGGCGGCACGCGGCTGGGCCGCCAGGAACTCGATGCCGAGCTGATCGAGGACAATGAGAGCGCATTGTGGCAGCGCGACTGGATCGAGGCCGCGCGCGTGACCGCCGCGCCCGCGCTGTCGCGCATCGTCGTCGCCGTCGATCCGCCGGCGAGCGTCGCACGGCGACGAATGCGGCATCGTGGTCGCCGGCAAAGACGAGGGCGACCGCGCCTATGTGCTGGCCGACCGTTCCGCCGAGCGCGTTGTCGCCCGCCGGCTGGGCGCGCGCGCGCCATCGACGCCTACGAGGAATTCGAAGCCGATAGCATCGTCGCCGAGGCCAATCAGGGCGGCGACATGGTGCGCGCCGTGCTGACGCAGGAAATGGAAACCGCGCCCATCAGGCTCGTGCATGCCACGCGCGCCAAACGCACCCGCGCCGAACCGGCGGCGGCGCTCTACGAGCGCGGGGCTGTCCATCACGCCGGCCGCTTCCCGGAACTGGAAGACCAGCTCTGCCAGTATGACGGCACGGGCGCCATCCCCGACCGCATGGATGCGCTGGTCTGGGCGCTGGCCGAACTGTTTCCGCAAACGCGCAGAGCCCGGCCGAAAGTGCGCACGCTCTAACATCAAGGCAAATCCCATGTTCAAATTTCCCTTCCGCCCCAGCCGCGCGCGCTCGCGCGGCCAAGCAAGTGCGCTTCGCGGACACCGCGCCCCCTCCCGCGCGCCCGAAGTGAAGGCGATCTCGCCCTTGATCGCCTTGTCGCTTGCGGGGCGGCCCCAATGGGGCGGGCGCGACTACGCCAGCCTCGCCCGCGAAGGCGTGATGAAGAACGCCATCGTCTATCGCTGCGTGCGCATGATCGCCGAGGGCGCGGCCTCGATCCCCTGGCTGCTCTATGAGGGCGCGCAGGAACTGGAAACCCATCCGCTGCTGTCGCTGCTCACGCGGCCCAACGCCGCACGAATCCGGCAGCGAATTGTTCGAGCGCTGGTATGCCACGCTGCAATGCGCGGGCAATGCCTATCTCGAAGCGCTGACGCTGGGCGGCGACCCCGCGCGAGCTCTATGTGCTGCGCCCCGACCGCGTGAAGGTGGTGCCGGGCGCGCGCGGCTGGCCCGCCGCCTATGACTACACCGTCGATGGCCGCACCACGCGCATCGCCGCGCTGGCGTCGGGCTTCATGCCGGTGCTGCATGCCACGCCTGTTCCACCCGCTCGACGATCATTACGGATTGTCGCCGATTGAGGCGGCCGCGCGCGCGGTCGAGATCCACAATGCCGGCGGCGGCTGGACCAAGGCGCTGCTCGACAATGCGGCGCGGCCTTCCGGCGCGCTGATCTACAAGGGCCCGGACGGCGCGCCCGGCTTGAGCGAGGAACAATTCGCCCGCCTCAAGCGCGAACTCGAAGACGCCTATCAGGGCGCCACCAATGCCGGCCGGCCGATGGTGCTCGAAGGCGGGCTCGACTGGCGCGCCATGAGCTACACCCCCGCCGACATGGATTTCACCGGCCTGCGCAATGCGGCGGCGCGCGAGATCGCGCTGGCCTTCGGCGTGCCGCCGATGCTGCTGGGCATTCCCGGCGACAACACCTATTCCAATTACCGCGAGGCCAATCTGGCGCTGTGGCGGCAGACGATCCTGCCGCTGGTCGCGCGCACCGCGCAAAGCGCTGACGCGCTGGCTCGGCCCCGCGTTCGGCGAGAATCTGCGCATCGGCTACGACGCCGATGCGGTGGAGGCGCTGGCGCTGGAACGCGAAAGCGTCTGGGACCGGCTGAGCAATGCCAGCTTCCTGACGCTGAACGAAAAGCGCGCGGCGGCGGGCTATTCGCCGGTCGAGGGCGGCGATGCCTTCCCGGCGGGCGCCTGATCGCGTAAAGTATTCGCAGGCGGTGGGGCCAATGAAATGAGAGAAATCGGGACATTTTTCGCAGGCGCAATATTGGCGCTCAGCCTGACCCTGCCGGGCGCCGCTATGGCGCAACAGCAAAACTGTTCGCTCAAGGAAGCCGCCTCGCTCGACCTCACGCTTACGCCCAGCGGCGGGATCACTGTGCCCGTCTCGATCGCGGGCAAGGACTATCGCTTCATTCTAAGTCAGGGCCTGTTCACATTCGTCACGCCGCAGTTCCGCAAGGCGATGGGATTGCCTGAACATGAGCTGCAACTGTGGCAACGGCCGTGGGTGGACTACGAAGCGCTCGAACATTATGTCGAGCTCCCGGATACGCAAATCGGCGGTCTGCGTTTCAAGACACTCAAGGCGGTGGAAAATCCGCTGGTCAAGCTTCCCGCGGGAGTGGAAGGTGTCCTCGGTGGGGACTTCTTTGGCCGCTTCAACCTCGAATACAACCTGAAGGCAGGCAAACTCAATCTCTTCAGTCCAGGATCATTGCCCCGGACAGGTGGTCTATTGGGCCAACCAGTATGTCGCGATGCCAATTCTGCATGACCGTGCCGGCCGGCCCTACAGCCTTGCGGAACTCGACGGAAAGGTCGTCTCAATTGACTTCGATCCGGAGCAGCCAGCTGCCGGTATTGATCGGCTCGGAGGACGCCAAGGCGGCCCTTGGGATTGCCTTGAACGACCGAAGCTCGAACAGATGAAAAATCCGCTGAAGCCGTTGACGACGTTCCGGTATCCCTTCAGGACGCTTTCGCTGCAAACGATCGTCATCAAGAATCCCGGCATTCTGATTTGGAAGCAGACGCCGGTCAAACTGCCACGCATCATTCGATATGTACCTGCACATACCCAAAAATGCATCCGACATGGACGCACAAAAGAGGAGTCTGTGCGGGCGTGCACGCCATTCTTGGCCGCGCGGTGATGGAGCAGCTGCGTATGTATTCGACTTCAGGGAGAATACGCTCTACCTACCCGGCCGATGCCGTGCCTAAAGCGCCGGTCGCGCAGGTGGGCACGCCGTCGCCGCCCACCCCAACCACGGTGCAGACGAACGCGACGCCGCCCGCCGCTCCGGAAAGCAACGCCAACACCCCATGACCCTCACCGATCATCTTTCGCCGCTTGGTCGAAAAGCGCTTTCCGGCCGCCCTTGTGGCGGCCTTTTTGTTGCAGCTCGCCGGCGCGCTGTTCTGGGCCGGGGCGGCAGAGCCGCTCGCCTCAACGCGGTCGAGACACACACTCGCCGCCGACCAGGCCGCCATCGAGCGCGTCGCCGTGCTTGAAGAACAGGTGAACACAGATCAACGCGACGCTCGACCGCATCGAGACAGAAACTCGACGGTCATCCCCGAGCGAAGGGCGCTAACACACACGATCAAATCACATGACCACCGATTACCCATGTGAGGCGCCGCCTCGCACATGATCGGCGCGCCCGCGCGGCTGCACACGCTCGGCGCCGACGAATTCGAAGGCTATGCCTCGCTGTTCGGCGTGCCCGACGGCGCCGGCGATGTCGTCGCCCACGGCGCCTTCGCGCGCTCGCTGCGCAAGCGCGGCCGCCGGCAAAGGTGCGGATGCTCTATCAGCATTTCGCGCATGAACCCATCGGCGTGTGGGAGGAGATCCGCGAGGATGCGCGCGGGCTTTACGTGCGCGGCCGCCTGGTCACCGATGTCCAGCGCGGCGCGCGAGGTGGCGCGCGCTGCTGCGCGAGGCGCGCTCAACGGGCTCTCCATCGGCTTTCGCACGCGCCGCGCGCGCCCGCGATCCCGCCAGCGGCACTCGCATCCTTCTTGAAGTCGAGCTTTGGGAAATTTCGGTCGTGACCTTCCCGCTGCTCCCCGCAGTCACGTCACGGCCATCGGCGCCAAGTCGCGAGCCGGCTCGGCGATCATCGCGCAACGCGCCAGCGCCGCCCTTCGCGCCAATAGGAGATCACATATGGACCTCGAAACCAAAGCCACTTACTCCGATCCCGAGATCAAGGCGGCCTTCGACGAATTCCTGCTCGCCTTCGAGCAGTTCAAGCAGGCCAATGACGAACGGCTCGCGCAGCTCGAAAAGCGCTCCGCCGATGTCGTCACCGACGAAAAGGTCGACCGCATCAACCGCGCGCTCGACGAACAGAAGCGCGCGCTCGACGAGCTGACGCTGGCCGCCGCCCGTCCCAGCCTCGGCGGCGAATTCAAGCCGGCGCCCGGACCGCGCCACCCGCGAGCGCAAAGTCGGCCTTCGACCGCTATGTGCGCAAGGGCGATGCCGGCGGCTATCGACGCGCTGGAGCTGAAGGCGCTGTCGGCCGGCACCGATGCCGATGGCGGCTATGTCGTGCCGCTGCGAGATCGAGCAGACCATCGACCGCGTGCTGGCCAAGGCCTCGCCCATCCGCGCCCTCGCCACCGTGCGCCAGATCGGCGGCAACACCTATCGGAAGCCGATCACCACCGCCGAAGCCGCATCCGGCTGGGTCGGCCGAAACCGCACGCCGCGCGCAGACCAACACGCCCACGCTCCGCGCCATCGATTTCCCGGCCATGGAGCTTTACGCCATGCCGGCGGCGACCCAGACCCTGCTCGACGACGCGCAGGTGAACATCGAGCAATGGCTGGCCGACGAGGTGCAGATCGTCTTCGCCGAACAGGAAGGCGCCGCCTTCGTCACCGGCGACGGCATCGAGCAAGCCCAAGGGCTTTCTCTCCTACACCACGGTCGCCGATGCAGCCTGGGCCTGGGACAAGATCGGCTACATCGCCACGCGGCGCCGACGGCGCTTTCGCCGTCCTCCGATCCGGCCGACGTGCTGCTCGATCTGGCCTATGCGCCGCGCCAGGCCTATCGCGCCAATGGCACCTGGGTGATGAACCGCAAGACCGAAAGCGCGATCCGCAAGTTCAAGGATCCGACCGGCAATTACATCTGGCAGCCCGGCGCGTCCGCCGGCCAGCCGGCCACGCTGTTCGGTTATCCGGTGGCGGAAGCCGAGGACATGCCCGACATCGCGTCGAACTCCTATTCGATCGCCTTCGGCGATTTCGCCCGCGGCTATCTGATCGTCGATCGCGTCGGCATCCGCGTGCTGCGCGATCCCTATTCGGCCAAGCCCTATGTGCTGTTCTACACCACCAAGCGCGTCGGCGGCGGCGTGCAGAACTTCGAAGCCATCAAGCTGATGAAGTTCGCCGCGTCGTAAGCTTGACCTCCCCCTTGTGGCGAGGTCGAAACGCGGTAGCAGTTTCGAGTGGGCGGGGCACGCTGCGCCGCATCCCGGACCGCTTCGCGCGCATACGCTGCGCGCTATCGCGCCGCGACATTCCGACCTCTCCCGCAAGGGGGAGGAAGGATCGCCATGTCTCTGCAACTCATCACCCCGCCCGCCATCGAGCCGGTCACGCTCGCCGAGGCCAAGGCGCATCTGAAGGTGGACACGACCGACGACGATGCGCTGATCACCTCGCTGATCACCGCCGCGCGCGCCCGCGCCGAATGGCACACGCGGCCGCGCCTTCATCACCCAGGGCTGGATGCTATGGCTGCGATGCCTGGCCGCGACGCGCCCTTCGAGATTCCGTTGCCGCCGCTGCAGATCGTGACCTCGATCACGATCTATGACGCGCGACGACAACGCCACCGTGCTCGATCCCGCGCTCTATCGCGTCGATGCGGCTCCGCGCCCGCGCGCATCGCCTGGAAGGAGACCACGGTGCCGCCGACCAATCTGCGCAACTTCAACGCCGCTCGCAATCGCCTTCACCGCCGGTTATGGCGATGCGGCAGCCGATGTGCCCGAACCGATCCGCCAGGCGATCCTGATGATCGTCGCCGATCTCTACGCCCATCGCGGCGACGACGCGCCGACGCCCGCCGCGCGCTGGCGCTGCTCGCACCCTATCGCGTGGCGTCTGAACGCTGTGATCATGCTTGGAACACTCAACCAGCGCGCCATCATGCTCGCGCGCAAACGCTGACGCCCGATGGCGGCGGCGGCTACAGCGAAAGCTGGGAACGGTCGCGACCGTGTGGGCGCGGCTCGCACCCGTCACGCGGCGCCGACCGCTTCACGGCCGACAAGCTGGAATCGCGCGTGCGCCACACGCTCACCCTGCGCCGCTCGCACCGCTATCGCCGCCGGCCAGCGCGTCGCAGATCGGCGCGCGGCTGCTTCGCCGTCCGCGCGCTGCTCGACGACGGCGCCGCAAGCCCTTCATCACCCTGCTGTGCGAGGAACTGCCATGAGCCGATGCAAACTGGGCGCTGCAACAGGCGGTTTCGCCGAGCTCAGCGCCGAGCCGGATGTGCAAGTCGCTGCTCGGCGATCCGCCGCGCCTCTTCGATGCGGTGCCGCGCGAGGCGGCGTTTCCCTATGCCGTGCATCGGCGACGCCACCGAGAACGACTGGTCCACCGCCACCGAACCGGCAGCGAGCACATGCTCGCGATCCATGTCTGGTCGCGCGCGGGCCGGCCACCGCGAGGCCAAACAGATCGCCGCCGCCATCCGCGCCGCGCTCGACGGCGCGGCGCTGTCGCTGACCGGCTTCGCGCTGGTCGATCTGCGCTTCCTGACCGCCGATTACGCCCGCCAGCCCGACGGCGACACCTGGCGCGGCCATCGCTGCAGATTTCCGCGCCGTGACAGAACCGCAATAGGAGAACACCCATGACAGCCCAACGCGGCAAGGACCTGCTCATCAAGATCGGCGACGGCGGCAGCGCCCGAAAGCTTCGCCTCCGTCGCCGGCCTGCGCTCCACCACGCTGGCCTTCAACGCCCAGACCGTCGACGTCACCAATGCGAATTCCGCCGACATGTGGCGCGAGCTGCTGGCCGGCGCCGGCGTGAAATCGGCGCAGATCTCCGGCTCCGGCGTGTTCAAGGATGCCGCCTCCGACGAAACCATCCGCGCCGCCTTCTTCGACCAGGACCACGCCCAACTGGCAGATCGTGATCCCCGGCTTCGGCACCGTCACCGGCCCGTTCAAGCTCACCGCGCTGCAATATGAAGGGCCCTATGACGGCGAACTGAAATTGTCGCTCCTGACGCTGCGCTTCGGCCGGCGCGCTCGACCTTCGCGGCGGCCTAAAGATGGCAACATCCGATCCGCATGACCAATCGCATTCGCGGCGAAGCCGCGCTCGATCGCCGGCGGCAAATCTACCGCCTGCTGCTCACGCTGGGCGCGCTGGCCGAAATCGAATCCGGGCTCGGCCTGGCCGATCTGTCCGAAGTTCCGCGCGGCTCAAACAATTGCGCGCGGCCGATCTGGCCATCGTCGCGGCGGCGCTGATGCGCGGCGGCGGCCACGATATCGCGCCCGCCGATGTGCTGCGCCTGCCGTGCGATCTGGGCGCGCTGGTGCGGCGGTGGCGGAAGCCTTCGACGCGGCGGGCCTGGCAATGCGGGCGGGGAGGGCGAGGGCGAAGCGACAGCGCCCCTTTCGCTGGGCGCACTGGCTCGAATTCGGCCTCGGCGTGATGGGGCTTTCGCCGCAACACCTTCTGGGCCATGAGCCTGCCCGAATGGCGCGCCGCGGTTCGCGGGCGTCAGAACCGGCGCCGCGCCCGCCCCGCTCGCCCGCCGCGAACTTGCAAAGATTGATGGAGCACTATCCCGATGGCTGACACCACGCAGACGATCGCGCTGAATGCCGATCTGGCGCCGCTGAATGCGAGCCTGGCCGCCGCCGCGAAGACCTCGCACGCCTTCGCCGACGGGCCGGTGGCCGAGCGCCGGCCGACCATCGAGCGCGCGATCAACCGCAGCTTCAATTCGGTCGCGCAACACCATCGCGCGCGCCGCCGTCAACGGCAAAACCTCGATGGACCAGATGGTCAACGCCATCCTGGCCGATTTCGACCGCATCGCCATCACGCGAGTTCATCACCAAGCCCGCTCGAAGGCATCATCGCTTCGATTATCGGCTCGGTCCTGCCGGTCTCGGGCGCGCGCGCCGCCGGCGGGCCGGTGAACGCGGGCGCGGCCTATCTGGTCGGCGAGCAGCGGCCGGAACTGTTCGTGCCCGGCGGCGAGCGGGCGCCATCGTGCCGAATGCGCAAGCGCCGCGCGCCCGCAGATCGTCATGAACGTGCAGGCGCACGAGCGCAGAGCTTCCTGAAATCGGAATCCCAGATCGCCGCGATGCTGAGCCGCGCATTGGCGCGAGGGACAGAGGAATATGTGAATCTACCGTCATCCCCGAGCGAGGCGTAGAATCATCGACACGTCGAGGGAAGGCGACCAGATGCCGTCTGCACCGCAGCCGAAGAAGTTCTGCACTGCGCTGGATCCGTTTCGCCCTCGCTCGCTGCGCCGGCGGATGACAGCGGTGTCTAATGTCCTTCCACGAAATTCAGTTTCCCACCGCCATCGCGTTTCATTCGACCGGCGGGCCGGCGCGCAAGACCGAAATCGTCACGCTGGGCTCGGGCTATGAGGAGCGCAACGCGGTGTGGGCGAATTCGCGCCGCCGCTACGATGTCGGCTATGGCGTCAAGACGCTGGACGATCTGCACGCCGTGATCGCCTTCTTCGAGGCGCGCATGGGCCGGCTTCTACGGCTTCCGCTTCAAGGATTTCGCCGATTTCAAATCCTGCGCGCCGGGCGCGACCGTCGCCGCCACCGACCAGCCGCTCGGCACCGGCGACGGCACCACCACCGCATTCCAGCTCACCAAGACCTACACCTCCGGCCCGGCAAGCTGGGCGCGCACGCATCAAGAAGCCGGTCGCCGGCACGGTGCGCGTGGCGGTGGACGGCATCGAAACCGTCGGCTCACCGTCGACACCACCACCGGCCTCGTCACCTTCGCCGCCGCGCCGGGCGCACGGCGCCGCCCTCACCGCCGGTTTCGAATTCGACGTGCCGGTGCGCTTCGACACCGACCCGCTCTCCATCAATCTGGCCGGCTTCAACGCCGGCGAAATCCCGTCCATCCCGATCGTCGAGATCCTGATATGAACAACGCGGACCTGTTACCTCCCCCCTGTGGAAAGGTCGGAGCGCGATGCGCTCCGGGTGGGACAATCGTCCGGCGTCGCGCCCCCACCCGAAATGCGCTTCGCTCCGCTTGCACATTAGCGACCTCCGCCGCAAGGGGGAGGTATACAATCATGAAAACCCTCTCCTCCGCTCTGCAAGCCCATCTCGACTACCGGCACCACCACCTTGTGCTGGTGCTGGAAGCTCGACGCGCGGCGACGGCGCTCGTGCAGGGCTTCACCGATCACGATCGTCGCGCTCGCCTTCGATGGCGTCACCTACGACGCCGTCACCGGCTTCACCGCCAGCGAGGTGCAGTCGCCAGCTCAATCTGGCCGTCGACAATCTCACCGTGACCGGCGCGCTCTCGTCGGCCAGCCTCAACGAGGACGATCTCGCCGCCGGGCTCTACGACGATGCCGCCATCGAGATCTGGCGCGTCAACTGGGCCGACACGCGCCAGCGCGTGCTCATGCGCAAGGGCAATCTCGGCCAGGTCACGCGCGGCGACGCGGCCTTCCAGGCCGAGATGCGCGGCCTGGCCCATGTGCTGAACCAGCCGGTCGGCCGCGCTTACGGCTATGCCTGCGATGCCGATCTCGGCGATGCGCGCTGCACGGTCGATCTCTCCGATCCGGCTCTACAGCGGCGCAGGCAGCGTGTCGCGAGCGCAACGATGCGCGGCGCTTCACGGTCGTCGGGCTCGACGCGTTTCGCCGATCGGCTGGTTCACCGGCGGCAAGCTCACCTGGACCAGCGGCGCCAATGCGGGCCGCGCCATGGAGGTCAAGCGCCACGGCGTCTCCGGCGGCATCGGTCACGCATCGAACTGTGGCAGGCGATGAGCGAAGCCGTCGCGCGCCGGCGATACCTTCACCGTCACCGCCGGCTGCGACAAGCAATTCGCCACCTGCAAGGCGAAGTTCGCCAACGCCGCGAATTTCCGCGGCTTCCCCTACATGCCCGGCAACGACGCGGTGACGTCCTATCCGGCTCGCACCCAGCCGCTCGACGGAGGCAGCCGCTATGGCAATTGAAGTTGCATCGCATGCGCAGGCGAATCGTCGCACGATCGCGCGCGGCTGGATCGGCACGCCCTATGTGCATCAGGCGAGCGTCAAGGGCGCGGGCTGCGATTGCCTGGGGCTGCTGCGCGGCGTGTGGCGCGAGATTGCGCGGCGAAGAGCCCGAAGCCGCCGCCGCCCTATTCGCCCGACTGGGCCGAGGCCACGGGCGCGGAGACATTGTATAGCGCGCTGGCGCGCCACCTGACCGAGATCGACGCCGAGCCGGCTCGCGCCCGGCGACATCGCGCTGTTCCGCATGTGCCGCGCGCGGGCCGGCCAAGCATTGCGGCAATCGTCGCCAGCGAAAGACGGCAAGCTCGACCCTGATCCATGCGCGCCAGAACAAGCGCGTCAGCGAGGAAGCTTCCGCGCGCTCTGGCGCCGCAAACTCGCCTTCGCCTTCCGGCTCTGAGCTCATGGCATCTCTCGTTCTCGGCATCGCCGGCGCGGCGCTCGGCCCGTCGCTGTTCGGCGCGGGCTTCTCGCTGTTCGGCGCCGCCATCACCGGCGCGCAGATCGGCGGCGCGCATCGGCGCCTTCGCCGGCAGCGAGATCGATGCCGCCGATCGCGCCGGGCCGCCATGTCACGCGCACGGGCCCGCGCCTCACCGACATCAACATCCAGGCCTCGACCGAAGGCGCGCCGATCCCGCGCCTCTACGGCCGCATGCGCGTCGCCGGCCAGCTCATCTGGGCGACGCGCTTCAAGGAGACCGCCACCACCACCAGCCACCGGCGGCGGCAAGGGCTGGCGCCAGCGTCACCGTCACCGCAAACCGACTACACCTATTCGATCTCCTTCGCGGTCGGGCTTGTGCGAAGGCGTGATCACGAGATCGGCCGGGTCTGGGCCGACGGCAATGCTGATCGATCTCTGCCCGTACACCACGCGGTTTTACGCCGGCGACGAAGACCAGACCGCCGATCCGCTGATCGAGGAGATCGAGGGCGCCGGCAACACGCCGGCCTATCGCGGCCTCGCCTATATCGTGTTCGAGGACATGCCGCTGGCCGATTTCGGCAACCGCATCCCGCAATTGCAGTTCGAGATCATCCGCTCGATCTCCGCCGGCAATCCCGATGCGCTGGAGAACGCCTCAGCGGGCGTGGCGCTCATCCCCGGCGCCGGCGAGTTCGTCTATGCCACCGAAATCGTGACCGCCGACGACGGCGACGGCACCACCGCGCCCGAGAACGCGCACAATGCCGCCGGCGTCGCCGACATCGCCGCCTCGCTCGACGAGCTGCAGGCGCTGGCGCCGAATCTCGGCGCGGTGTCGCTGGTGGTGGGCTGGTTCGGCGACGATCTGCGCTGCGAGCCATGCGCAATCAAGCCGGGCGTCGAGATCGCGACCAAGACCACCTATCCCGAGACCTGGAGCGTCGACGGCGTGGCGCGCGCCGACGCGCATCTGGTCAGCCAGATCGACGGCCGCCCGGCCTATGGCGGCACGCCGTCGGACGAAAGCGTGGTCGCCGCGATCCAGGATCTGAAGAGCGCGCGGGCTTCGCGTGCTCTTCTATCCGTTCCTGTTCATGGACGTGGCGGCCGGCAACACGCTCCCGATCCCTACACCGGCGCGAGCGGGCAGCCGGCCTATCCCTGGCGCGGGCGCATCACCTGCGATCCGGCGCCGGGCGTTGCCGGCTCGCCCGACAAGACCGCCGCCGCGGCGACGCAGGTGGATGCCTTCTTCGGCACGGCCGCGGCGTCCGATTTCTCGGTCAGCGGCACGACGGTCAGCTGGACCGGCGGCACCGATTGGGGCTGGCGCCGCATGGTGCTGCATTACGCGCATCTGTGCGCGGCGGCCGGCGGCGTCGATGCCTTCCTGATCGGCTCGGAACTCGTCGGCCTGACGCAAGTGCGCGACAGCGCCACCACCTATCCCGCCGTCGCCGCGCTCAAGACGCTGGCCGCCGATGTGCGCGCCATTCTGGGCGCCGGCACCAAGATCGGCTATGGCGCCGACTGGTCCGAATACAACAACCACCAGACCGGCGATGCGCCGGGCGCGGTGCTGTTCAATCTCGATCCGCTGTGGTCGGACGCCAATATCGATTTCGTCGGCATCGACAATTACATGCCGCTGGCCGATTGGCGCGACGGCACCGCGCATCTCGATTACGACGCGGCGAACGGGCCGACCGTCGATCCACGATCCCGCCTATCTCGCGGCCAACATCCAGGGCGGCGAGGATTACGACTGGTATTATGCGAGCGACGCCGACCGCGATGCGCAGACCCGCACGCCCATCACCGACGGCCTCGGCAAGCCCTGGGTGTTGCGCGCCAAGGATCTGTGGAACTGGTGGGCGAACGCCCATTACGACCGCGCCGGACGGCACCGAAAGCGCCACGCCCACCGCCTGGGTGCCGCAATCCAAGCCGATCTGGTTCACCGAGCTGGGCTGCCCCGCGGTCGACAAGGGCGCCAACGAGCCCAACGTCTTCTACGATCCCAAATCGAGCGAAAGTTCCTGCCCTATTATTCGAACGGCGAGCGCGACGATCTGATCCAGCGCCGCTTCCTCGAAGCGCATCTGAATTTCTGGAGCGACGCGCGCGAACAATCCCGTCTCGGCCGTCTATGCCGCGCCGATGGTCGACACCGCCAACATCTATCGTCTGGTGCTGGGATGCGCGGCCCTATCCCTTCTTCCCGGCGCGCGCCGATGTGTGGGGCGACGCCGCCAACTAGCGGCTCGGCCATTGGCTGAACGGCCGGCTCGGCGCGGTGCTGTTGCCGATCTGGTCGCTCGCTCTGCGCCGATGCGGATTTCGCCGACTTCGACGTGTCCGACCTCTCCGGCCTCGTCACCGGCTTCGCCGTCACCGACACGATGAGCGCGCGCGATGCGCTCGCGCCGCTCGGCCTCGCCTATCATTTCGATGCGGTGGAGAGCGAAGGCGTGATCAAGTTCGTCGATGCGCGGCCGGCCCGCGGCCACCGCGTCGGCGAGACCGATCTCGTGCATGCCCGAGGCGATCCGCCCGGCTTCGGCTTCTCGCTCACGCGCGCGCAGGAAACCGATCTGCCGCATGGCCTCGCGCATCGCCTATATCGACGCCGATGCCGATTACCGCCAGGCGCGTGGCGCAAGCCGCGCCGGCTGGTCGGCGCATCCGACCGCGTCGCGCAATCCTCGCTGCCGCTGGTGCTGGATCAGGGCCAGGCGATCGGCATCGGCGCGCGGCTGTTGCAGGATGCCTGGGTGATGCGCGAGACGGCGCACTTCGCGCTGCCGCCGTCGCAGCTCGCGCTCGATCCCGCCGACGAGGTCGTGCTCACGGCGGGCGGGCGCACGCGCCGCCTGCGCCTCACCGAGATCGACGATGCCGGCGCGCGCGCCGATCGAGGCGGTGGCGACCGATCCGTCGATCTATGAGCCGCTGGTCGGGCCCGTCGCGCGCGCCGTCGCCACGTCCAGATCTTGGCCGCAGCCGGGCCGCGCGCTGGTGGTGTTCCTCGATCTGCCGCTGCTCACCGACGACGCGGCGCCCTACGCGCCCTATGCCGCCGCCTATGCCGATCCCTGGCCGGGCAGCGTGCTGCTTTATCGAAGCGCGACGAATTCCGATTACGCGCTCGACACCACGCTGACGCAGTCACGCCACGCATCGGCGAGACGACGGCCGATTTCTATTCCGGCCCGTGTGGCGCTGGGACCAGGTCAACACGCTGTCGGATCAAGCTCTATTCAGCGGCACGCTGTCGTCGGCCGACGACCTCGCGGTGCTCGGCGGCGCCAATGCGCTCGCCGTGCAGAACGCGGATGGCGAATGGGAGATCGTGCAGTTCGACACCGCCACGCTGACCGCGCCGAACGAATGGACGCTCACGCGATCTGCTGCGCGGCAGCGCGGCACCGAAGGCGCGATGCGCGATCCGGTCGCGGCGGCGCGCGCGTGGTGGTGCTCGACGGCGCGCCCAGCCCAGCTTCATCTGCGGCCAAGGCTACGTCACGCTGCCGTTCAATTACCTGTGGGGCCCGCAAGGAAAGCCGATCTCCGATCCCTCCTATCAGTCGGCGGCGCTGCAATTCGCCGGCATCGGCCTTACGCCGCTGTCGCCGGATGCGCGCCAACGCGGCCTATGACGCATAGCGGCAATCTCGCTGCTCAGCTGGATCCGCCGCGACCGCGATCCGGTCGTCCGATAGACTGGGATCAGAGCCGAAATCCCGATGAGCGAGGCAGCCGAAGGCTACGACGTCGAAATCCTCGATGCCTCCGGCGCGGTCGATCCGCACGTTCTCCTCGCTGGCCTCGCCCACCGCCACTTACACGGCCGCCGACATCGCCGCCGATTTCCGTCCGGCCTGCCGACGCCGTTCCGCTTCACCGTCTATCAGCTCTCCACCGTCTTCGGACGCGGGGGCAAAGACCGCGGAGGTGCAAGACGGCCAGCATCGATTTCGTAGTGACCCCAACTGTCATGCCCCCTATGGCGGGCGGGGAGCGAGGGCAAGGGAGTGAGGGGGTGCCGGGTTGCACGCCTCGCCCAAGACGATCGGCTCTCGGATCGACCACCGTATTCACCTTCTTTTCTCGCCTGCTTGGGAGAGGGAAGAGAGAACTCGCGGGTGTCTTTCGCCTCGCCCCAGACTCCCTAACCCTCTCCTCTGAGGGGGAGAGGGAGCAATCAGGAAAATTGTCCATGACCGATACCACCCCGCGCATCGGTGCCCCGCTGCTCGCCGCCGCCCAGGCGCAGAAGCACGTCACCCACAACGAGGCGCTGCTCGAATTCGATGCGCTTCTCGTGCTGCGCGCATCCTCGACCGCGATCTGACCGCGCCGCCCGCCAACGCCCGCCGACGGCGACGCCTATCTGGTGAAGGCCACCGCCACCGGCGCCTGGGCGGGACAGGATGGCAACATCGCCTATTGCGTCGATGGCGGCTGGCGCTTCTACGCGCCCTTCGTCGGCCTCGTCGCCTTCGTCGCCGACGAGATGGCGTCATGCTGGTCTACACCGGCAACCGGCTGGACCGACTGGGCGGGCGTCCTCGATCTCCAGAACGTCCCGCTGTTCGGCGTCAACACCAGCGCCGATTCCACCAACAAGTTCTCGGTCAAATCCGCCGCCGTGCTGTTCGACAACACCGGCGGCGGCGTCCAGTTCAAGATCAACAAGCACGCTTCCACCGACACCGCCTCGCTGCTCTATCCGGACAATTATTCCGGCCGCGCCGAAATCGGGCTCAGCGGCGACGACGATTTCCATTTCAAGGTCTCGCCCGACGGCTCGGCGTGGACCGACGCCGTCGTGATCGACCGCAGCTCCGGCGATGTCTCGCTGGCAGGTGCTCTCGGCGTTTCCGGCGCCTTTGTCTCTCCCGGCATCAGCGACTCCGGAAGCGCCAACGCCGTCGAAATAGACTCATCCAACCGTGTCGGCATTGGAACCGGAGGCACGCTTTCGGGCGCGCGCGTCCTCGTCCAGAGCGACGGGACGCTCACAAATATGCTTGTGGCGCAAAACGGCAGCAACATCTCTTTTTACTGCCGCGATAACCTCACCACGTCGAGCGGAGAGAACGCGGCCAATGCGCCATTCAAGGTGCGCAAGGATTTCGACCACGTCCCGCTCGATCAACGCCGCCGGTACGCTCAACGCCTCCGGCGCTGACGTGGCGGAATACAAATGGAAGCAGGACGGTTGCGGTGCCATTGCCGCCGGCCAGGTCTGCGCTCTCGATGCGGCCGGCAAGGTCACGGACAAATGGAGCCAGCTCGTGCATCCGCGCGTCAAATCGGGCGCCGGCGGCATCCAGCCCGCGGTGACGATGGGCGACGTGTGGGGCTCTCCCAGTGCGATCTGCGTCAGCGACAACCAGCCGCTCGGCGAGGCACCAGAGGACACCACGGCGCTCGCCGCTTTCCAAGTGCGTCTCGAAGCCAACCGCCAGGCCGTGGACCGGCTCGCCTATTGCGGCACGGTCTATGTGCGCAACGAGGATCGCGACGGCGCCGCGGCGCAATCTGGCGACTTCATCGTGCTCTGCGAAGGCACGAACGACGCGATCCAGTGGCAGGCGGTCTCGGCGATCGCAAGCTTCGAGCAATTGGCGCTGTGCATCGGCCGCGTCGAGCGGCTGGCCGGTGATGGCGCCCCGCTTATCGCCGTCAAGATCTGAAGGAGACCCCGCATGACATCGCTCAAATCCGTCATCGCCCAATATCGCGTCTATATCGTCGCCGCGCTGTCCGGCCTGGCGGTGGCCGCACAGGTGCTGTGGCCGCATCTTGAGCCCGGCACCGCCTTTCCCGGTTTTGTCTTCCCGCTGCTGGCGGCCTCGGGCATCGCCGTCTATCGCGTGAACTTGGCGGCCATCGGTTCGGGCACCGGCTGGAAGAGCTATGCCACCGCCGCAGCCCTGGCGGCGTGCGGGGCGGCGCAGGCGCTCGGGATCGCGGTGCCGCCGCAAGCCTATGCGCTTCTGGGCGCGGCCGGCCTGGGCTCGCTCGGCCACGCGCTCGCCAAAGTGAACTGACCTCAACCGACGGAGACCATCATGAGACTGCTGCCCATCGCAGCCGTCGCGCTCGCTTGCGCGCTCGGCGGCTGCACCACCGTTGACGGCGCCATCCAGTGGATGACGCAGACAAAGACGACGCCCGCCGAAGCCAATTCGGTCGCCGCCGCCGCCGCTCTCTACGCCGCGGGCGCGGCCGCCGCCGATGCGCTGGTGAAAGGCGGGGCCTGCGATGCTGCGTGCCGCGCCAATCTCGCCGGCGTGAGCGCGGCGCTGAGGAAGGATCTGGACGACGCCCTCGACGCCGAAGCCGCCGGCGACAGCGCCAAGACGGCGCTCGCGCTCGATGGCTTCAACCAGCTTTATCCCGGGCTCGCCTCCGCGCTGGCCGCGGCGAACGGCCAATAGGAGACCGTCATGACGAACACCACCACTGCCACCGCCATCGAGACCATCGGTACGCTGCTCGCCGCCCTGGTTCCGGGCGGCGCCATCGCCGGCATCGCCATCTCGACGCTGACCGCGGTGGCCAAGGGCGTGGCCGCCGGCATTCCCGAGGCGGTTGCCGCTTACGGCGACATCAAGGCCGCGCTCGACGGCGCCGCCCCGCCCACGCCGGCCCAGCTCGCCGCGCTGAAGGCCGCCGCCGACACCGCCGATGCCCGCCTGCAGGCCGATATCAAAGCCGCGAAAGGCTGACCGGGGGCCGCCCGCCATCTTGCGCATGAACGCCGCGCCGCTGCAGATTGCGCGCAGCGGAGGAAATTTTGAGCGGCATGTCGGACAACCATTTCGATCTGGGCGCCTATCTGGCCCGCATCGGTTATGCGGGCGAGCGAACGCCGACGCTGGCGACGCTCCGCGCGCTCCACGCGCTGCAGCCGGCGGCGATCGCCTTCGAGAATCTCGATCCCTTGCTGGGCCGGCCGGTGGCGCTCGATCCCGCCGCGCTGCAAGCCAAACTCGTCGCCTGCGCGCGCGGCGGCTATTGCTTCGAGCTCAATGCGCTCTTCGCTTCTGCGCTTCGCGCGCTGGGCTTCGCGGTCACGCCGCTGTCGGCGCGCGTGCGCTGGGGCCGGCCCACGCCGCCGCCGGAATCGCCGCGCACGCATATGCTGCTGCGCGTCGATCTCGATGAAGGCGCCATCCTGGCCGATGTCGGCTTCGGCGGCCAGTTGCTCGACGCCCCGCTCAGGCTCGTGACCGGCATCGAGCAGTCAACGCCGACGAGCCTGATGCGGCTGACCAGAGACGGCGACGGCACGCTGCTGCAAACCCGCATCGGCGCCGAATGGCGCGACGTCTATCGCTTCACCGCCGAGGCGCAGCACCCGATCGATTACGAGCTCGCCAACTGGTACACCGCCACCCATCCCGAAAGTCTGTTCCGCAACCATCTGTTGATGGAGCGGCTGACACCGGGCCGCCGCGTCTCGCTGTTCGACACGCGCTTCACCGAACGCGATGCCGGCGGCCCCGCCAGCGAAACCGCGCTGCGCAGCGCCTATGAACTCGGTGACGTTCTGGCCGGTCAATTCGGCATCGATGTCGGTGCCGACGCCGAAGCGATCTGGTCGCGGCTGCCGAAGGACTAGAGCGCGATCAGCCGAAATTCTTCGCCGCCGCTTCGATGGCCGCTGAACCCTTGGCCAGATCCTCGGGCGTCATCACGGGTATCGCCTCGATGGTGGCGTTGAAGCCCAGGAAGAAGGGCTCGGCGATCGCCGGCATCTGCGAGGCGTCCTGCATGTCGACGATCAGGAAGGCTGTCCGTTTGCCGTTGTCGGCGGCGAAATAGGCTGCTTCCGGCTTGAGCTCCTGCAGGATGGATTGCAGGCGGGTGCCGAGCTGGCCTTCCCTGGCCAGCCGGTTGGCGACGGCGGTGTCCATCCCGACCTTGAGTAGAAAACGCATGATGTGTCCCCGTGCTGGGTTGCGGCGCCGAGCTTAGCCCCGCGCCCGACGGGATGAAACCGGGCACTGGGAACTGGCTGTTGCTCGACCCTGAAGGCGAGTGGTTTTCGCGAGCTATTTCTACTCCGACCCCAAATCTTTTTTCGAAGCGGTCCACAGCTATATCCAAGTCGTCGAGCACGGCGAAAACATGAACCCAATGAGGGGGCACGGGTCCGCGATCAAGACAGCGACAACGTTTGGGTATCGGGCAGTTCCATAACATGAAGGGCGTGGTTCAATTTGGACGTATGAATCTCGATCAAGCCGCTTTGGCTATAGTCGATCAATCCTTCTTTGCGAAAGTTGTTCATGAAGAAGCTGACCCGGGAACGGGTCGTGCCGATCAGCTCTGCCAGTGTCTGATGGCTTACCTTGGGCAGCACCGCATCGAAGTTGCCGTGGTCGCCGGGGTCAGCCAGCAGAAGAAGCGCGCGCGCCAGCCGCATCTCGCTGGTATTGAGCATTTGATCGGCCAGGTCCTGCTCGATCCGGGTGATGCGCGCCAGCAGATACGCCACGAACATCTGGGCGAGCGCAGGCCTTTCATATAGGGCGCTCGTGAAGCGGGCCTTGTCGATTCGCATGACCTGGCAGTCCGAAAGGGCCTCCGCCGTCGTGAGGAACGAGGTCTCGCCGGACATGCACTCCTGCCCAAGAAAATCGTTAGGCCCGAGAATTGCGACGACGGCCGCCCTGCCCTGATTCGACAGGGCCGTCAGTTTGATTCTGCCCGAGGTGATGAAGAATACCGCGTTGGCGGGCGCGCCCTGAACGAACAACACCCCATGGCTCTTGATTTCGGACAACGTCCTGCCAGGGCCCGCGCAGGCAAGACCCGCGAGCGGATCGAAATCCAGTCCTTCCACCTTGTCCATCGCCCGTTGCACCATCTTGGGTGTGCATATCCACCAAACTGGGATACATCAGCAACCCACCGGCGGGTGTCACACCGAACGTCACAAAGCCTCAAAATACCGGACATCGGTGCCGAGAAATGCTGCACTAGTTAAGTTATAATATCACGCAATAGAGGCGCAGTGCTACAGAAGACTGCTGTCATGAAAATATCAGGGAAAGGCTGGGCAAATGGCCGGTGACGATCCGAAGCGAACGCCGACGCTCGATGAGGTCTATGCCCTCATCGACAAGAATCGGGCCGAGGCTGCCAAAGCCGCCCAGGCCAAGTTTCATAGCGATATGGAGGCGGCGATTGCCGCCATAGCCAATATCAGCTCCGTCGCGGGTGCGCGCGTCCTTGCCGATAGCCAGGTGGCGTCGGCAAAAATTCTGATCAACGCCGAGGTGGGCGCGAGCCGCCTGTTGGCGGAAGCGGAGATGCATGCGTCCAAGGCTGCCAACGAAGCTCTGACAAAGCCGCGTGAAATTGTCGAAAAGATGCTTTTGGAGATCGGCAAAGAGACAACATTGCTGCTGACGTCGGCGGCCAAGGAGGCGGTCGAAGCAATCCAGCGTGACTCCGAGAACGCCATCAAGGTCTTGCACGAGACCGGGGCTGTCGCGATCAGCGAGATTCAGGCCCTGGCCGCCAAGGTGGAGACCCAAACCAGGGCCGATGCCGAAAAGGCCGCCGCCAAATTGAAGGAATATCGCCAGGCCGCGCATACAGCCGACGAAGCGACCGTTCAGGGAGAGGAAATCGCGCAAATCATCATCACGGCAGCAGAGGAGGCCTCATCCGTCCTGAAAGAGGCTGTCAAGACGACCGTGGACAAGATCAATGCGATCACGGAGCAGGCGTGTTCGAACGTGCGCGACGCTGCGCTTGCCGCCGAAGAGAAGGTTATGGGAGGCCAAGAACGTGCATTGGCCCGCTTGAAAGAGACATTGCAGGCCCATCGCAAAAACTGAGGGCGCAAGCTTAATTCAAAAAATTTGAAAAATTCAGGGTCAGGGTGGAAATGGCCCGTGACAGGCAACGATCACCTCGCAGTGCGCAGTTTTGCTCGGGAGCTGCGCGCGCTCCGCGAGTTCGAACCTCACGGCTTCAGCACGAACGCCACCACCAGCGCGCCGGCCAGCAGCGCCAGCCAGATCAGCGCCGACAGCAGCGAGCTCTGGCCCGCCGCGCGCTGTTCGAGCCAGGTCTTGGGGCGCACGCCGCGCCAGAAGAAGACGGCCTGCGCCGCCAGATTGACCGCCGCCACATTGACGACCAGAAGCCCGGCGGCACCGGCCGCGCTGGCCCAGTCGCCGAGCTCGCCGGCCACCCCCACCGTCACCGCCGGCGGCAACAGCGCCACCGCCACCATCACGCCGACCAGCGTCATGCCGGCGCCGCTGGTCAGCGACAGCGCCGCCGCCGCCCCCGAAGCCAGCGCCAGCAATGCGCTCTCCCGCCCTATGCCTGCGCGCAGGGCGAGCTCGTGGGTGACATGGTGCGCGCCGAAGACGAAGGCGAGCGCGTAGCCCAGGACCACGGCAATGACGGTGCCCACGGCCAGCGCCTCGGCGCCGCGCAGGACCAATCGCGCGCTGCCGAGCGCCGCCCCCAGCGCCAGCGCGATGTTGGGGCTGAGCAGGGGCGCGATCACCATGGCGCCGATGACGACGGCGGTGTTGTCGCTGACCAGCCCTGCGGCCGCGACGATGGCGGCGAGCCCCGTCATCAGTGCGAAGTCCGGCGTCAGCGCCGCCGAGGCCGAAACGCCGTTGACCAGTTGCTCGCGCGTCTGGCTGGTGCGTTCGCGTTCGCGTTCGCGGGCGCTGTCTTCCTCGTGGGGCAGCGGCCTTTGCGGCAGCGACAGCTCGACTGGCAGAAGCGAGATGCGCCAGTTCTCGGCCGCCCCCAGCGCGCGCTGCAATTCGTCGAGCAGCCGCTGGCGGCCCTCGGTGCGGGTGATGAGATGCACCACCACGGTCTCGCCGTCGGCGGCGGTCAGCACCGTGCGCTGGATCACGGCGGTGTTGTCGGCAATCGCGTTGATGGTGTCGAGGAAGCCTTCGGCGGCGATGACTTCGATCAGGCGCAGCGTCATAAAGCGAATCTCCCCGCGAGACGGGGATTTTCTCACAGCCATCGGGAATGCCGAAATAAAGAGCCCGCACGAGGCCGAACTCGTGCGGGCTCTGGCTTGCGGGGGCGAGGGGCGTGGGGAGGGGCGTTACCGCGTCCGTGCCTTGCCGCAAGTCGCCGCGGCCATTGGCGGCCGCTTGGGTGTGAATGTGCGCCGGCGTTGCTGAACCGGGGCTTGACGCGGCATTCATTGCCGGTTCATGCGCCTTGCTTTAGGGGAGCAGGATGCGATGCCGTGTCGTCCTCGCTGCGCTTGTGCTGGTGGCCGGCGGCATCGCCCCCGCCCTGGCCCAGCCTGCGCGCCCGCCCGAGAGCCGCGCCCGCCCCCTGGACGAGCTTCTGCCCCATGTCCGCAATGCCAATCCCGGCACCTTCTACGACGCCGAGGGCCCCTATCGCGGCCCCGACGGGCGGATGCATTACCGCCTCAAATGGCTGACGCCGCAGGGCCGCATGGTCTGGCTCGACACCGACGCCGCGACCGGCCGCGTGCTGGGCGTCAATCGCGGGGCGCCGCCGCCGCGGGTCCAGCCGCTTCGCCGCCGCTTCGCCCCGCGCGAGCCCTATCCCGGCCGCCAGTTCCGGCAGCAGAGGTCTGCGCCGCCGCGCATCCTGGTGCCACGGGGGCGCGGAGGTGACGAGGGCCCGCGCAACCTGGCACCGCGCGGCCGTGGGCCGCGGGATGACGGGCCGCCCCGGCGCCACTACAATTTCCAGCGCGACCGCAGGCGGTAAAGACCATGCGCATTCTTCTGGTCGAGGACGATGCCGATCTGCAGCGCCTTCTGAAGAAGGCGCTCGGCGATGCCGGCTATGTGGTGGATGCGGCGGGCGACGGCGAGGAAGGCCATTTCCTCGGCGACACCGAACCCTATGACGCGGTGATCCTCGATCTCGGCCTGCCCAAGATGGACGGCGTCACCGTGCTCGAGCGCTGGCGCAAGGCCGGCCGCACCATGCCGGTGCTGATCCTGACCGCGCGCGACCGCTGGAGCGACAAGGTCGCCGGCTTCGATGCCGGCGCCGACGATTATCTGGCCAAGCCCTTCTACACCGAGGAACTGCTCGCGCGCCTGCGCGCGCTGCTGCGCCGCGCGGCGGGGCTCGCCTCGGCCGAAATCGAGATCGGCCCGCTGCGGATCGACACGCGCACCAGCCGCGTCACCCTCGACGGCAATCCGGTCAAGCTGACGAGCCTCGAATACCGGCTGCTCGCCTATCTCGCCCATCATCGCGGCCGCGTCGTCAGCCGCACCGAGCTGGTCGAGCATCTCTACGAGCAGGATTTCGACCGCGACTCGAACACCATCGAGGTCTTCGTCGGCCGCCTGCGCAAGAAGCTCGATGCCAATCTGATCCAGACCGTGCGCGGGCTCGGCTATTGCCTCGACGTCCCGGAGCAGGCGGCGTGAGATAGCCTTGAGACAATGAGAGTCCTTCCCAAGCTCGATTCGCTGGCCGCCCGCCTGATCGCGGCGGCAGGGGTGTGGACGGCCGTGGGGCTGGTGGCCGGCGGGCTGGTGCTGTCGGGCATCTTCCGCGCCTCGGTGGAATCGAATTTCGACGCCCGCCTCGCCGCCGATCTGGGCGGCATGATGGCCGCGGCCACGCCCGATCCGGCCGGCGGGGTGTCGCTGCAGAACCGCTTCAACGATCCGCGCTTCGAGCGCGTCTATTCCGGCTGGTACTGGCAGATCGTGCCCGACACGGTCCCGGCCAAGAACGATTCCGACAATGACGACGTGCAGATCTCGCGCTCGCTGTTCGACAAGACCATCGTCGGCGCCAACCCCGCGCCGGCCAATGGCCGCGTCTGGGGCTACGCCACCGGACCCGAGAACCAGCGCGTGCGCTTCGTCGCCCGCCATGTGGAGTTTCCGGTCTCCGCCACCGCCGATCCCAGCGACACCCGCGGCTACACCTTTCTCGTCGCCAGCGACGTGAGCGAGCTCGAAAGCGAAGTCGCCCGCTTCAACCGCACGCTGTTCTGGTCGCTCGGGCTTCTGGGCCTGGGGCTGATCGGGGCGATCTTCGTGCAGGTGCGGGTAGGGCTTCTGCCGCTCAGGCGCCTGTCGGCGGCGCTCGCCAGCATCCGCGACGGCAAGGCGCGGCGGCTCGAAGGACGTTACCCCGCCGAGATCGAGCCTCTGGCCTCCGAGCTCAACAGCCTGATCGAGCACAGCGCCGAGGTGGTGGGCCGGGCGCGCACCCATGTCTCCAATCTGGCCCATTCGCTGAAGACGCCGCTCAGCGTGCTGGCCAGCGAGGCGGCCGCCAATGACGGACCGCTGGGCCAATCGGTCAGGCGCCAGGTCGAGACCATGCGCCGCCAGGTCGATCATTATCTCGCCCGCGCCCGCGCCGCCGGTGCGCTCGACGTCATCGGCACGCGCACGCCCGTCAAGCCGGTGCTCGACGATCTGGCGCGCGTGCTCCGCCGCATCCATGTGGAGAAGAACCTTGTCATCAATGTCGATTGCCCGCTCGCTCTGGCCTTCCGCGGCGAGAAGCAGGACCTCGAAGAGATGGCCGGCAATCTGATCGACAACGCCTGCAAATGGGCCAGGACGCATATTTCGGTGTCGGCGCGGGCGCTGGCCGGCGGCAAGCTCGAACTCAGTGTCGGCGACGACGGGCCGGGGCTCACCGAAGAGGAAAGAACGCGCGTCGGCGAACGCGGCGAGCGGCTCGACGAAAGCGTGCCGGGCTCGGGCTTGGGGCTGGCCATCGTGCGCGACATTGCCAAGCTCTATGGCGGCAGCATCGATTTCGGTGAAAGCCCGCTCGGCGGCTTCGAAGTGCGGCTCACGCTACCGGCGATTGTGTGAGCCTAGAGCGGATCGTCGTCTCACGGACGCGATGCTCCGCTCTAATTCTTTGTTTTCACGCAATTCCGGACGGAGTTGGTAGCGCCAGCGTGCCAACCGCTTCACACTTTTCCTGGAATTGCTCTAGCCCCCGCTCAGGGCCTGCACGATGGCGACGTCGTCCGTGGGCGCAACCGGGCGCGCGAGGTCGAAGATCTGTTCGCCATTG
Organism: uncultured Pseudomonadota bacterium; assembly: GCA_963775165.1. Lineage (GTDB taxonomy): Bacteria > Pseudomonadota > Alphaproteobacteria > Micropepsales > Micropepsaceae > Rhizomicrobium. The sequence goes on from CAVZHX010000010.1 coordinate 226,285, forward strand.
ACGAAAACGCGCATGTGCCGGCGCACGCGGTCCTGCTCGTCGATCATGCGGAAGCGCAGGCCCGGATAGCGCCGGTCGAGATCGGCCATCACCGCGCCCACAGTGGCGCCGCTGGCTTCGACCTCGCTCGCACCCGTGTAGGAGCGCAGTGGCGTGGGAATCAGCACCTTCACCGCCTACTGCAACTCCGCTGTCTCGACCGCATAGATCTCCGGCAGGCCGCGGGCGATGTTGGTCCAACGCGCGCCCTCGTCGCGGCTCATCCACAATTCGCCGCCGGTGGTGCCGAAATAAAGGCCCACGGGATCGCGCGCGTCGTTGGTCATGGCCTGGCGCTTGACGGTCCAATAGGTGCCGGATGCCGGCAGCCCCGTATCGAGCCGCTTCCAGGTCTTGCCGCCGTTCTTCGTGACATAAACGGAAGGCTTTCCGTCCGGGCTGGTGCGCGGCCACACCGTCGTGCCGTCCATCGGAAACACCCAGCAGGTGTCGTCGTCGCGCGGATGCACGACCATGGGAAAGCCGATATCGCCGACGCGTTTGGGCATCTTCTTGCCAATGCGCTGCCAGGTGCGCGACGGCCGGTCGAGGCGATAGATGCCGCAATGGTTCTGCTGATAGAGCCGGTCGGGATTGGATGGGCACAGCCGCACGCAATGGGGATCGTGGAAGGCGATGTTCCTGGCGTCGAAGCCTTCGACCACCTCCATGCCGTCCACCAGCGGCGTCCAGGTGCGGCCGCCATCGGTGGATTCGTGGACACCGCCGCCCGACATGCCGAAATAGAAATGCGTGGGATCGCGCGGATCGACGATGATCGAATGCATCTTGGGCCCGTCGGGCGTGCCGTCCTGTTCGGTGCCCATCCAGGCGCGATATTGCGGGTCGTCGTTGACGGTCGAGAAAGGCTCCCAGCTGTCGCCACCGTCCTCGGAGCGGAACAGCCCCTGCGGCGAGGTTCCGGCATACCACACGCCCGGCTCGCTCGCATGTCCCGGCGTCAGCCAGAAGGTGTGCTTGACGCTGCGGCCCTTGCCGTCGGCGGCCTTGGGGAAGGCCGGCGGCCGCTTGGCTTCGCTCCAATGTTTTCCGAGATCGGTGGAGCGGAACAGGGTCGGGCCCAGATGGCCGGTCGACCCCGCGGCCAGCATGGTGCGGCCGTCGCGCGGATCGAGCATCAGGTGATTGATTATATGGCCCAGGAAATGCGGCCCGTCGGCGTCCCATTTGCGGCGCGCAGTGTCGCCGCGATAGAGCCAGGCGCCCTTGCGCGTGGCGACCATGAGCAGCGTGTGCGGCGCGGCCGCTTTGGCGCGTGTCTTGGGGGCCGGTTTGACGGAGCGAGCCATGGATGTCCTCCCGTAATGCTCGGTTGCGGATATTAGGCGAACGGTGTTGCGTTGTCCTCACCTCAGCCGGGCAAGATCGGCGCGGGTGCGGTCGGCGTCGGCAAGTTCGCGCTCGACCGCTTGGTGGGTGGCGACCCAGATCGGATAGGCGCGGGCGAGCGTATTCCTGCCCTTGGCGCTCAGCGCCGGCCGGCGGCCGCGGCGGTCGTCCTTGTCCATACGTACGCGCACAAGCCCGCGCCGCTCCAGCACCTTGAGCGCCGCGGTCAGCGTGGTGCGGTCCATCGCGAGCAAATCGGCCACGTCGCCCATCAAGGGTGGCTTGGGCCGGTTGAGCGACATCAGCAGCGAGAACTGCCCATTGGTCAGTCCCACCGGCGCCAGCGCGGCGTCGAAGCGGCGGGCCAGCGCACGTGCGGCCCTTTGCGCGTGCAGGCACAGGCAATGGTCGCGCACATGGAGCGTAACGGCGTGGGGCAGCGAACCCGGCGTTGACATCGTGCAACTATGTTGATATCAACGTAAAAAGTCAAGGAACAGGATAGAGTCAGGAAGAGACCGGCCATGACCCGCCTGCAGAAGATCACGCCGTTCCTGTGGTTCGACAATCAGGCCGAGGAGGCGGCGAATTTCTACGTCTCGGTCTTCGCCAATTCGCGCGTCGTCAAGACCGTGCGCCGGCTGGGCGATGTGCCGGGGCCGAGCGACGTGCTGACCGTCGCCTTCGAGCTCGAAGGCCAGCAATTCACGGCGCTGAACGGCGGCCCGCATTTCCACTTTACCGAAGCGGTCTCCTTCGTCGTGCATTGCGACGATCAGGCCGAGGTCGATCATTTCTGGACCAGGCTCGCGCACGGCGACGGCAGCGCCAGCCAATGCGGCTGGCTCAAGGACAGGTTCGGCCTGTCGTGGCAGGTCGTGCCCGAGCGGATGTTCGAGCTTCTGTCCGGCCCCGATGCGGAAAAATCCGCGCGCGTCATGAATGCGTTGATGACAATGACCAAGCTCGACCTCGCAGCCCTCGAAGCCGCCTACGCCGGTTGAACCAACCGATGACCCAAGGAGACCGACCATGAGTATCGATATCCATCTGGACTTCGCCGACACATGCGAAGAGGCGTTCCGCTTCTATGCCGATGTGCTGGGCGGCACCGATCTGCAGATCATGACCAACGGCGCCTCGCCCATGGCCAAACGCATCCCGCCCGAGCGCAAGAATCTCGTCATGCACGCCCATCTCAATGTCGGCGGCATGGCTCTGATGGGCGCGGACGCCCCGCCGCAGATGTACAAGGCGCCGCAGGGCTTTGCGCTTTCAGTCGCGGCCAAGGACACGGCCGAAGCCGAGCTCAAATTCGCCGCGCTCTGCGAAGGCGGTGAGGTGCGCATGCCGATGGCCGAGACCTTCTTCGCCAAGCGCTTCGGCATGGTCACCGACCGTTTCGGCATCCCGTGGATGGTGGTGTGCCAGGCCATTGCCTGAGCCGCTCGCTCTCCCGCTAATCGTGGGGGCCGTGATAGTCGTAGACGCCCTGGGCGATGGCGTAGCAGGCCAGCCTCACCGATTTGGGGATTTCCACCGGCTCGCCGTCGCGCTCGCCCTTCTCATAATACTGGACCACCCGGCGCTTGAGCCCGAGCACGTCGGCGGCCTCCTGCTGGGACAATTTCAGGCCTTTTCGCCATCGTTTGAAATCGCTGGGTCGCACGTGACTGGTCCGGGAGGCGGTCTGGGGCGGAAAATCCGATAAATCTTAATGACTTCAGAAGATAGACGACTGGTGCCGGAGCCGCCACTACCGCGCAGTTTCGCAACAGCGCGTTAACCTAGCCGTGGCTAAATTCGTCACGGATGCGCTGCATGGGAGCGCACGGGAGGGCTTTGTGGTGATGATACCGCCCGAAAAAGTGGAATTGCTGCAGCAGCTTTTGGGCGCGCTGCCGAAGGACGTGGCCAACCGCCTGGCCATGGCCATCGAGGTTGACCGGCTGGCCGACGGCACCGCGCTGCCCCATGGCCTGATCCTCGACGGACTGAGGCCGGTCCTGCGCAACTCCGGTCACACCAGGACGCTGACGCCGCTGCGCATGTTCTGCCGGCCCTTCGAGGACATCCTCGTAGTCCGCCCCGACAAGAACAAGCAGACCGGCCGCATCGCCCGCGAGTCCATCCGTCCGGTCTGGACCTGGCTGGCCCGGACGCTGCTGCCTGAGGAGACCAAGGCCTACTGCCGCGAGGTCCGCGCCGCGGTGCTCGGCCACCATCCCGACGTGGCGCTGCGCGCGGCGATGGAATATTGGGACGCGGCCTCGGCGGCGATCGCCACGGCGCTGGGCGACGAGGCCGCGCGCAAGGCCGCCCGCGGCGAACTCGGCGGCAAACATGTGGCCGAGGACGCCCAGGAGATCGGCTGGCTTCTGGGGGCGGGCGCAGAAGTGCTCGAAATCCAGGCCGCGCTCTGCAAGCCGGTTTTGGCGCTGCCCGATCCGCTGCTGTTCAGGCTGCGCGAGATCTACAACCGCGTCCTCGAAAAGACGCCGGAAGCCGGCCCATATATCGCGGTGATCGCGATGAGCCGGATGGAGCGGCCGTGGGAAGCGCTGAAGCTGCCGCTGTTCGTCTCGCGCCAGACCGGCGACACGCTGATCTCCAGCACCGATATGGGGCTGGTGGGCGAACTCATCTTCGCCGACATCGACGCCCATCTGGCCACCATCCGTGCCCAGCGCCAGCCGCAATTCGATGCCGGGGCCATGGTCCACGCGGTGTCCCGCTTCGCCGAACTGTCGATGGGCATGGTCAAGGAAGTGGAGATACGGCGCAATGGCCAGTGGGGCCAGCGCCTGATGAAGGTGCGCACCAGTGCGGCCGAGGTCATGGAGAAATTCATGCAGCGCGCCCCGCGCGAGATCATGGCGGCGCTGCCGATGCATCGCGCCGGCTACAAGGGCGGCCCGCGGCTGCCGGATCTGGCGCACGCGCCCGACGCCGAGAAGCAGGCGCGCGCGCTGGCCTATGCCAATCTGATCGTCGGTACCCGGCCCTATGCCGCGGCGGCCTCCTTCGCCTCGTCTCTGACGGCGGCGGTCGAGGAGGTCCAGACCGAATTCGACACCTATATCGACGAGATCCTGCACGAGCTGCGCCACGGCAAGGGCGAGAACCACGCCAATGCCGTCGCCAATTTCGAGTTCGTGGCGACGCTGACCTCGCTTCTGTTCAGCGCCGAAGAAGGCGAGCTTCTGCGCCGCCGCGGCCGCTCCGCCACGGCCGCTCGCGCCGCCGCCTGATTTTCCTCGCCTAGAGCAATTCCAGGAAAAGCGGCACCCGGTTTTCCGTCCGGAATTGCGTGAAAACAAAGAATTAAAGCGGATCGTCGACTCCGTGAAACGATGATCCGCGCTAGTGCCCGGCCGTCTTGGTATCCGCCTTCATTGTCTTGTCCAGAAAGGCGAAGACGGTGTCGAGGATCATCTTGGTCTGCGCGTCCGTGGCATGGGCAAAGCCGTGATCGACGCCGGGAATGACGATATGCTGGGCGTCGTTGCCCTTGGCTTTCAGCGCGTCATAGAGCTCGCTGTCCTGGCCGGGCGCGACCGAATGATCGTCGTCGCCGTTCATGATCAGGAAGGGCGGCTCGTTCGCGGCCACATGCATCACCGGGCTCGCGGAATGGACCTGCTCGAGCGGGCATTTCGACAACAGGCAGCCCAGATAGCGCGATTCCGGCGAATTGGGGGAATCGTGCTTGATCGGGCTGTTCGGGATCGCTTGGCTGTCCATGGTCAGGAAGTCGGCGGGGCCGTACCAGTCCACCACCGCCTGCACGCAGGAGGAGACCTTGCCGGCCTCGTTGGTCATGTCGTCGAAGGCCCTGTCGCCGCAGGAGACGCCCGCAAGCGAGACCAGCTGGCCGCCGGCCGAGCCGCCCCAGGCCGCGATGCGTGTCGGATCGATGCCAAGGCTGCCCGCATTGATGCGCAGCCAGCGGATCGCCGATTTCACGTCCTGGATCTGCGCCGGGAACTTGGCGGCGCCGCTCAAGCGATAACTCACGCCCACCACCACATAGCCGCGCGCGGCGAGGTCCGCGAGCACCTTCGGCCAGTCGCCGAAGACGCCGGGCATGCGCGGATCGCCCACGAACCAGCCGCCGCCATGGACCCAGATCACCGCGGGCTTCGGCGTCATGTTCGCCGGCACGTAGAGATCGAGCTTGAGCGGGCGGTAGCCGATCTCGGTCTTGTAGGTGATGTCGGGATAGAAGCCGATGCCGCCCGGATATTCCATTTTCGCGGCATGGGCGAGATCGACATTCATATAGGCCGGCGGGCCGCGGCGGGCGTTCTGGGCCTGGGCGCCCGAGGCCGCCAGGATCGCTGCGGCGGCGAGCGCAAGAAGGCACGTGCGCCCAAGGGCGCGCGGGACAGCGGTCATCGATAACCTCCCATGGGGCGCATCGAGGGGCGTGCGCCTTGCGGTTGCGATGATCGCGCCAAAAGGGGCCCATGACTAGCCCACCATTGCGGCCCCCACGCCCGCCGGACTATACCGGCGCCCGGTTTCCGAGATCGCCGGAGGGGCCATGGCGCCCAAGCACAACCCCTTGAAGCTCAACCCGCTGCAATTGCGGACGCTGACCGTGCTGCAGGCGCTGTCGCGGCTTCCCGATGCCGCGCGCGAAGGCCCCGGCCCCGGCGAGGTCACGGTCGAGCGCTTCCCCGGCGCCCATGGCGATCATTTCCATCTGGGCGATGCCGTCGTCGCCGGCAAGGACATGACCGGGCTCTACAACGAGAAGGTCTGGCACGCGCTCGAACGCAAGGGCATCGCCCGCGCCGAGTGGCCCCACCACATCACGCTCACCGCCGCCGGCCGCGGCTACGACACCGGCCTCTATGGCGAGATCCTGCATCAGTCCGGGCATTGAGGCGTGGCTTCAATCGATTTTCTTCAGTACCACCAGCTTCTGCGTGAACAGGCGCGCGCCTTCGTCGCTGGCGAAGAAGGCGTCGAGCTTGTCCGCCGAGGCGGTGAGCGTGACGTCGCCGAGCTGGCCGGGCGCGACCGTGCCCTCGATCTTGCCGGCGGCGATTGCGGCCTTGGCGGCGTCTTCGTCGATCAACGCGAGGCTGAGCGTTCCGTCTCCGGAGATGGTGTAGCTGATCGGAATGGTGTTCGCCGCCTCGTCGGCGCTCGCGGGCTTGCCGTTGTCGATGACGGAGCGCGCGTTGAGATAGTGCCGGTTGCCGAGCCGCGCCACGGTGACCGCGAAGACGCTCCAGTCGCCCTCGTGGCCGGTGCTGCCGGTGGAGACGACGAGCGCCGTCAGCGCGCCGTCCTTGCCGGCGATGAGATGGATATAGCCGGGTCCGTCTTCGTCCTTCCGATCGAGCGCCTTCCAGCTTCCGATCAGCGCCGGATCGCTGGCGGCGCCCGCCGTGGTTCCGAGCGGCGTCTTGCTGGCGACCGGCAGGCAGGCCGCCGCGAACAGCATCGCGCACAGCGCCAACGCGATTCTGACGGCGTTCATGAGCATCTCCCGGTTGCGACCGACGGCTTCCGGCTCACATTACCGGGAATTCAGGCCGAAACGAGACCATGCGGCGGCCGCCCGCGTTGGAGATCGGGTGCTGGGCCCCTATATTCGCCCCGCCGCAAAAGACCGCCGCGAAAGGTTGTTCGATGAGTCCCAGGAAGCGCCGCCGTCTGGCCTTTGCTGCCGCTTTGGTGCTGGCGGCCGCGGGCGGGGCGTGGCTTGTCATCGGCGCGCTCGGCAACAATGTCCTTTATTTCTATAGCCCGTCCGACGTCATGACCAACCATGTGGCGCCTGGCACCAATTTCCGCATCGGTGGGCTGGTGGAGAAGGGCAGCGTCACCCACGGCAAGGGCGCCGAGGTGCGCTTTACGCTGACCGACGGCAAGAACCAGGTTCCCGTGACCTTCGAAGGCGTGCTGCCGGCCTTGTTCCGCGAAGGGCAGGGCATCGTCGCCACCGGCGCGCTCACCTCCGGGGGCACCTTCGACGCCTCCGAGGTGCTGGCCAAGCACGACGCCAAATATATGCCGCCCGAAGTGGTCGATGCGCTCAAACGCGCCGGCCGCTGGAAGGAAGGACAGACGGGATCGTGAGGGCGGGATCGTGAGGGCAGGATCGTGAGGGCAGGATCGTGAGGGCCGGATCATGACCGGCGAGATCGGACAACTCGCTCTCGCATTGGCGCTGGTGCTGGCGCTGATCCAGGCGGGCGCGGGGCTTGCGGGCGCCAGACCGGGCGCGGTGCGCGCGCGCGGCGTTGCCTCCGGCGCGGCCATCGGCTTCTTCGTCTTCGTCGCGCTCGCCTTCGGCGCGCTGACCTATGCCTGCGTGACCTCCGATTTCTCGCTGCTCAACGTGGCCGAGAATTCGAACACCGCCAAGCCGCTGCTCTACAAGATCACCGGGGTGTGGGGCGACCACGAAGGCTCGATGCTGTTGTGGATATTCGTGCTCGGCATCTACACCGCGGCGATTGCGTTCGCCAAGCGCGGCGGCGAGCGGCTGACCAGTGCCGCGCTCGGCGTGCAGGGATTGCTGGCGCTCGCCTTCGTGCTCTTCATCCTTTTCACGTCCAATCCGTTCCTGCGTCTCGATCCGCCGCCTTTTCAAGGAAACGGGCTTAATCCCCTGCTTCAAGACCCCGGCTTGGCCTTCCACCCGCCGATGCTCTACATCGGTTATGTCGGGCTTTCGGCCGCCTTCTCCTATGCCGCCGCCGCGCTCATCACCATGGAGGCCGGCGCCGGCTGGGCGCGGGCCGCGCGGCCTTTCATGCTGGCGGCCTGGATCGCGCTCTCCGCCGGCATCACGCTGGGAAGCTGGTGGGCCTATTACGATCTGGGCTGGGGCGGCTTCTGGTTCTGGGACCCGGTGGAGAACGCGGCGCTGATGCCGTGGCTGATCGCGACCGCGCTTCTGCATTCGGCGCTCGCCACCGAGCGCACCGGCGCCTTCCGCACCTGGTCCCTGCTGCTCGCCATAGGCGGCTTTTCGCTCAGCCTGATCGGCACCTTCCTGGTGCGCTCGGGCGTGCTGTCCTCGGTGCATGCGTTTGCCAACGATCCCACGCGCGGCGTCTACATCCTCAGCATGATCGTGCTCGCCATCGGCGCGGCGCTGGCGTTGTTCGCCTGGCGGGCGCCCAGGCTCGAGGGCGGCGCGGCCTTTGAACCCATCAGCAAGGACACCGCGCTCTTGCTCAACAATGTGTTTCTCGTGGCCGCCGCCGCCACCGTCTTCATCGGCACGCTCTATCCCCTGGCGCTCGACGCGCTCAACGGCACGAAGATTTCGGTCGGCCCGCCCTATTTCGCGCTCACCTTCGCGCCCATCTTCGTCGCCATGATGGTGCTGGTACCGCTCGGGCCCAGGCTCGGCTGGCGCCACGGCGATCTCAAGGCCGCGCTGCGCGTGCTCGCGCCCGCCATCGGTATCGCGCTCGTGGCCGGCGTCGCCGTGCTTGCTTTCGCCAGCCCGCGTTCGCTGGCCGCCGCCGGCGCGTTTGCGCTCGCCTTCTGGGTGATTTCCGCCAGCGTCGTCGATCTTCTGCGCCGTGGCCATATCCGCGCGCTGCCGCTTTCGGCCTGGGCCTCGACCCTGGCCCATGTCGGGCTCGGCATCACGCTGATGGGCGTGACCGCGACCACGGTGTGGAAGGCAAGCGCGCTAGAGGTGCTGGGTCCGGGCCAGACCATGACCGTGGGCGGCTATACGCTCAAGCTCGATCATGTCGAGCATGTCGATGGCCCCAACTATTTCGCCGACCGCGCCGTGATCGACGTCTCGTCGGGCGGCCGCCACATCGCCACCATGGGGCCGGAGACGCGCATGTTCCCGGCTCAGGGCACGGCCGTCGCCGATACCGCCATCCGCACCACCGGCTTCGAGGACCTCTATCTCGCGCTCGGCGACCAGCGCTCGGGCGGGCGGTGGACCATTCGCGCCTACTCCAATCCGCTGGCGCCCTTCATCTGGTTCGGCGGTGCCTTCATGGCGCTGGGCGGGCTGGCGAGCCTCGCCGGCCGGCTGAGGCGCCGAGCCTCCGCGCCGGCCGCGGCCACGGTTCCGGCCGAATGAGGCGGGCTTTTGCCGCCCTCGCCCTGGCCGGGTTTGCCGCCCTTTGGGCCGCCCCCGCCGCCGCCCAGGAGCCGAACCTGCCGGCCGCCATACAGGCCCAGAACGGGCCCGAGCGCCTGGCCGATCCCGCCCTCGAAGCCCGCGCGGTCGCCCTGCAGAAGCAGCTGCGCTGCCTGGTCTGTCAGGGTGAATCGCTCGACGAATCCAATGCCGGGCTGGCCAAGGACCTCCGCCGCCTGATCCGTCAACGGATTCGTGAGGGCTATTCGGACGAGGATATCAAATCCTATCTGGTATCTCGGTACGGCGACTTTATACTGATGAAACCGCCCTTGATGGCCGACACTTACGCTTTGTGGTTCGGACCGTTGATCGTGCTTGCGATCGCCGGAGCGGTTGCGGCGGCGGTGATCGTGCGGGCGCGCAAACGCGCGCAGGCCGCAACGCCCTGAAGGGCATCAATCGTCACATCGTTGTGAGGACCGCGTGCCTTGGACGAATATGAAGCCGGTTTAATCTATGAGACATAAACGGGTAATTTTACGAGAGTACGTAACCATCAATCCAGTTGCGGTCGAAGCGTGAGGGGAGCGCGGCCGCCGCGACACAAAGGAGAAAAGAATGACCGAACACCACCAGCAGCCCCAGACGCAGAAGTCGCGCAGCCGCCTCCTGGCGGCGGTGTCCGCGGCTGCGATCATCGTAGTCGGGCTGGGTGCCTTTGCCTGGCTGCCGCATCCGGTGGCCGACCACGCTGCCACGTCCGGCGGATTGATCCAGGTCGCCGACGCGCAGAAGACGCCGGCTCACACCCCGCGCCAGCTCGAGAACGGCGCGCCCTTCAGCTTCGCCGATCTGGTGGAACAGGTAGCGCCCTCCGTCGTCACGGTGACAGTGCAGGAGAAAGCGCAGGCGGCCTCGCTCAGCGACGATGATATTCCGGCGCCGTTCCGCAATTTCTTCCGCCAGTTCGGCCAGCAGGGCGAGCCGGGCCAGCCGGGCCAACAGCAGCAGCCGCAGCGTCACGCCGTGGCCATGGGCTCCGGCTTCATCATCGACAAGGCTGGCTACATCGTCACCAACAACCATGTGGTCGACGGCGCCACCAAGATCACGGTCAAGCTCAATGACGGGCGCGAATTCACCGCCAAGCTGATCGGCACCGATCCGGCGACCGACATCGCGCTGATCAAGATCGACGCCGGCAAGGCGCTTTCCGCCGTCCAGTTCGCCGATGGCCGCAATGTCCGCGTCGGCGATTGGGTGGTCGCGGTCGGCAATCCCTTCGGCCTCTCCAACACGGTCACCGCCGGCATCGTCTCCTCGCTCGGCCGCGACGTCGGAAACGGTGCGTACACGGACTATATCCAGATCGACGCGCCCATCAATCGCGGCAATTCCGGCGGTCCCACTTTCGACATCGAAGGCAAGGTCATCGGCATGAACACGATGATCTTCTCGCCCTCCGGCGGCAGCGTCGGTATCGGTTTCGCCATTCCCTCCTCCATCATCCACGATGTGGTGGCGCAGTTGAAGGCGCACGGCCACGTCACCCGCGGCTATCTGGGCGTAGTGATACAGAGCCTGACGCCGGAAATGGCCGCCAGCCTCGGCGATAAGAACATGAAGGGCGCCATCGTCGCCAAGGTCGAGGACGGCAGTCCGGCCGCGAAGGCTGGCTTCAAGCAAGGCGACATCGTCGTCGCCGTCAACGGCACCGGCATCGACGACAATCGCGACCTGACCCGCCGCGTCGGCGCGCTGCCGGTGGACAGCACCGCCACCTTCACGGTCGTGCGCGACGGCAAGAAGATGACGCTGACCGCCACCATCTCCGCGCGCAAGCAGAGCGAGCTCGCCGCCAACGAGCCGCGCGGCAATGCGCAAAGCGTGCCCGCCAGCACCAGCCAAGCCATGGGTCTGGGCCTGTCCGCGGTGACGCCGACGCTACGCAGCACCTACAACCTCGACAAGGCTGTCGATGGCGTCGTCATCACCAAGGTCGATCCGGACAGCGACGCCGCCGACAAGGGCATCCAGGCCGGGCAGGTCGTGCTCTCGGTCGGCAATCAGGCCGTTCACACGCCTCAGGAGATCGTGCATCGCATCGCCGAGGCCAAGGCCGCGGGACGCGACAGCGTGCTGGTGTTGATCGCCACTCAGGACGGAGAACGCTTTGTGGCGCTCAAGATCGGCAAGGCATGACGAGACCGGACGGCGCGCTGTCTCCCATGGGGCTGTGCGCCGTCCACTGTTCCGTGCCGCCGCCGGTACGGGTCGGCCGCGCGCCGGCGTTTTGGGGAACGACCGCTAGCAAAGGAAACCGTCATGCGAATTCTCGTCGTGGAGGACGATCTCGAGGCGCAGCGCTATCTCGTGAACGGCCTCAAGGAGGCTGGGCATGTGGTCGATGACGCCGCCGACGGCGAAATCGGGCTGACGCTGGCGCTGTCGCGGCCCTATGACGTGGCCGTCATCGACCGGATGCTGCCCAAGATGGACGGCCTCAAGGTGGTCGAGGAGCTGCGCGAGCATGCCAACGCCACCCCGGTGCTGTTCCTGAGCGCGCTGTCCGAGGTGGACGACCGGGTCAAGGGGCTCAAGGCCGGCGGCGACGACTATCTGACCAAGCCCTATGCCTTCGTCGAACTGCTCGCCCGCATCGATGCGCTCATGCGCCGCCGCCATCCTTCGGCGGTCAAGACCCGGCTCGAAGTGGGAGATCTGGAGCTCGACCTGCTCACCCGCACCGCCCGGCGCGACTCGACCGCCATCGACCTGCAGCCCCGCGAATTCCGCCTGCTCGAATATCTAATGCGCCACGCCGGCCAGGTGGTGACGCGGACCATGTTGTTGGAAAGCGTTTGGGAGTACCATTTCGATCCGCAGACCAACGTGATCGATGTGCACATTTCCCGGCTTCGCGCCAAGATCGACAAGGGCTTCGACGAGCCGCTGCTGCACACGGTCCGCGGCGCAGGCTATATGATCCGTGCGCGCGCCTAGCCTACTTCGCACCTTCGCGTTCCGCATCGTTCTGGCCTATGTGTTCGTGTTTGCGCTGTCGACGAGCGCGATCGTCGGTTTCACCTATTGGAACACCAAGCGCGCGCTCGACGGCGAGACCAACCAGATCATCCAGGCCGAGATCACGGGTCTGTCCGAAGAATACCAGCGCATGGGCCTGGCGGGCCTGACCGAGGTCATCATCTCGCGCTCGGTCCGCGGGGGGCAGACGCTCTATCTCCTCGCTGATTCGCGAATGCGCCCGATCGCCGGCAATCTCGACAGCTGGCCCCAGATCTCCGCCCGCGACGGCCAGTTCGTCGAATTCGATTACGTCCGCCGCACCGGCGCAACCCAGGAGACGCTGCGGGCCCGCGGCCGCATCTTCGCGCTCACCGGAGGCTTCAAGCTTCTGGTCGCCCGCGACGTCCACGAGCGCTACGAGACCCAGCGCCTGTTCACCACCGCGCTGCCCTGGAGTGTGGCGCTGCTTTTGATCCTGGGCCTGATCGGCGGGGCGCTCATGAGCCGCGATCTGCTCAAGCGGCTCGACCGCATCAACTCGACCAGCAAGGAGATCATGGCCGGCGATCTGTCGCGCCGGGTTCCGGTCACCAAGGCCAATGACGAATTCGACGCGCTCGCCACCAATCTCAATTCCATGCTCGACCGCATCGAGCAGTTGATGCGGGGCCTGCGCGAGGTCACCGATTCGGTGGCGCACGATCTCAGCGTCGCCGCTCAACCGCCTGCGCAACCGCATCGAGGGCGTGTCCATGCGGCTCGATCCCGAAAGCGACGAAGCCGTCGAGATCGAGGCCGCCGTGGCCGAGACCGATCACCTGATCGCCACCTTCAACGCGCTGCTCCTGATCGCCGAGGCAGAAGCCGGCGTGGTGCGCGAGGCCATGACGCTGGTCGATCTGCCCAGCGTGGTCGAGGGCGTGGCCGAACTCTATGCGCCTGTGGCCGAGGAGAAGGCGATCACGCTCGATGTCAGCCTCGGCAATCCGATGCAGATCGAGGCCAATCGCACGCTGGTCTCCCAGGCGCTGGCCAATCTCGTCGACAATGCCATCAAATACACCCCGCCCGGCGGCCGCATCCACGTCGCCGTCGACGAGGCGCCCGAGGGTGTGATGCTGTCGGTGGCCGACAACGGCCCGGGCATCCCCGACGCCGACCGCGCCCGCGTGCTGGGCCGCTTCGTGCGGCTCGAAGCCAGCCGCAATTCGCCGGGCACGGGGCTCGGCCTCAGCCTGGTCGCCGCCGTGGCGCGCCTGCATGATGCCCGCTTCGAGCTCATCGACAACAATCCGGGACTGAAGGCCGTTCTCATCTTCACCCACGGCCGCAGCCGGCCGGTGTCGCGGCCCCGGCAGCAGCCCGTCCGCGCCGCGGCCTGATCGGCGGAATTGTCACCGGCCCGCGGTGATTCCATAAAGAGGCGATGACGGACGCTTTCGCCGCCTCGGCCGCGCCCTTGCCGGGAATTTTCGACTCCGCCCGCGCGGCGCGCACGCTGGCCGAACTCGGTGAGGGCGAGGGTGCTTACGCCCCGCCGCCCGCCGCCCGTGCCGCCTTCGAAGCCGCCTTCGGCAACAGCCCCTATCTGGCGCGGCTGGCCCTGCGCGAGCGCGATCTGTTGCCGGAGCTGGTCGCGCGCGGGCCCGGCGCGCTGATGGACGAGATCGGGCGCGAGGCGCTCGCCGCCGCCGGGGCCGGCGACATCAAAGCGGCGATGGCGCGGTTTGCGGCGGGCCAAGCGCCGCGCCGCGCTCGCCGTGGCGCTGGCCGACATCGCCGGGCTGTGGGATCTGGAGCGCGTCACCGGCGCGCTCACCGATTTCGCCGACGCCTGCGTCTCGGGCGCGCTGCGTTTCCTGCTCGCGCGAGGCCGCCACCCGCACGGGCCTGGCCGAAAGCGACCGTCAGCGCTCGAAGCGCACGACCGGCCTGCCGTCTCTGGCGATGGGCAAATACGGCGCCTGCGAACTCAATTATTCGAGCGACATCGACCTCATCGTCTTCTACGACGCGGAGCGCTTCCCTTTCCGCACAAGTCGGACGACGCGCGCGGCAGCCGCCGTCGATCTCGTCAAGGGGCTGGTCAAGCTGCTGAGCGAGATCACCGCCGACGGCTATGTCTTCCGCGTCGATCTGCGGCTGCAGGCCCGATGCCGGCGCCACCCAGGTCGCCATCTCGCTCGAAGCCGCCGAAGCCTATTACGAGGGCATGGGCCAGAACTGGGAACGCGCGGCCATGATCAAGGCGCGCGCCTGCGCCGGCGACCCGCGGGCCGGCGCACCGATTTTCTCAAGGCCATCGAACCCTTCATCTGGCGGCGCAATCTCGATTTCGCCGCCATCGAGGACATCCATTCGATCAAGCGCCAGATCCACGCCCATGACGGCCATGGCGACCATCGCGGTCGCCGGCCACAATATCAAGCTCGGCCGCGGCGGCATCCGCGAGATCGAGTTCTTCGCCCAGACCCAGCAACTGATCCTGGGCGGGCGCGATCCGAGCGCTGCGGCCCGCTGCGCACGCTCGACGCCATCGCCGCGCTCAGCGCGCGCGGGCTGATGTCGCGACGAGGCGGCAAGCGATCTCGACCCAGGCCTATCGCTTCCTGCGCAAGCTCGAACACCGCTTGCAGATGATCGAGGACGAGCAGACCCACGACGTGCCGAAATCGCCCGAGGGCCTTGCCCATATCGCCTGCTTTATGGGCTTTGCCGATGTCGAAGCCTTTCGGCGCGCGTTGCGCGGCCAGCTTGAAACCGTGCAGGGCCATTACGCGCATCTGTTCGAGCGCGCCGCGCCGCTCGCCGGCGCCGCCGGCAGCCTCGTCTTTACCGGCGTCGAGGACGATCCCGAAACGCTTCAAACGCTCGTCGGAATGGGCTTCAGCGACGCCAGCCACGTCGCCGGTGCCATCCGCGGCTGGCATCACGGCCGCATCCGCGCCATGCGCAGCGCGCGCGCCCGCGAGCTGTTGACCAAGCTGATGCCGGCGCTGCTCGAAGGCCTGGCCGCGACCGCCGATCCCGACGCCGCCTTCCGCCAGTTCGACCGCTTCCTGTCGCGGCTGCCGATCGGGCGTGCAGCTGTTCTCGCTGTTCCTGGCCAATCCGCATTTGCTCAGGCTGGTGGCTTCGGTCGCGGGCTCGGCGCCGCGGCTTGCCGACTATCTGGGCCGGGCGCCGGCGGTGCTCGACGCGCTGCTCGATCCCGATTTTCTCGGCGAGTTGCCGTCGCGCGCGCGCCTCGACCGCGATCTCGAACGCGGGCTCGGCGCCGCGGCAACCTACGAACAGGCGCTCGACGCCGCCCGCCGCTTCGCGCGCGAGGAGGTTTTCCGCGTCGGCGTTCAGGTGATCGAAGGCCATGCCGAAGCCGACGCGGCGGGCCCCGCCTTCGCCAATGTTGCCGAGGCGGTCATCGCGGGCCTTCTGCCGCGCGCCGGGGACGAACTCGCCGAACAGTGCCGGCCGCGTCGCCGGCGGCGGCTTTCGTGGTCGTCGCCATGGGCAAGCTCGGCGGCCGCGAGATGACCGCGACGTCCGATCTCGACCTCATCTTCGTCTATGACGCGCCCGCAAAGAGGCCGAAGCCTCCGGGGGCGCCAGCCCGCTGGCGGTGCCGGCCTATTACGCGCGGCTGGCCCAGCGCTTCATTGCCGCGCTGACGGCACAGACCGCCGAAGGCGGGCTGTACGACGTCGACATGCGGCTGCAGGCCCACCGGCAGCAAGGGCCCGGTCGCCGTCAGCCTCGAATCCTTCGCGCGCTATCAGGCCGAGCAGGCCTGGACCTGGGAGCGGATGGCGCTCACCCGCGCCCGCGTGGTGGCAGGCGACAGAGTTGCTTGCGCGCAAAGTGGAGGACGGTGATCGGCACCACGCTGACCGCCGCCAAGGACGAGGCCAAGCTGTTCGCCGATGCGCGCGAGATGCGCGACAGGCTCGCCGCCCAGTTCCGGGCGAAGACCTGCTGGGACCTCAAATATGCGCGCGGCGGGCTGATCGACCTCGAATTCATCGCGCAGACGCTGCAGCTCCATGCCGCGCCCGAAGCGCCGGACGTGCTCGACACCAACACCATCGCCGCGCTCGGGAAGCTGGAGAAGGCCGATGCGCTCGCGCCCGACGCCGCAGCCGATCTGATCGCGGCGGCGAAGCTTCAGGGCGATCTGATGCAGGTGTTGCGCATCGCCCTCGACGGCCCGCTCGATCCGCACGCCGCGACGCCGGGCCTGAAGGCGCTGCTCGTCCGTGCCGGCGGGGCGTCCGATTTTGCCGCGCTCGAAGCCCGCCTCACCGCCGCGCAGGCCCGCGTGCGCGAACTCTACGAGGCGATCATGAACCCGGCTTCAGCCGCTTGATCCATTCGGGCAGCGCGAAAGCGGCGGCGTGGATTTCGGCGTTGTAGTAATCGGATTTGATCTTGCTGCGTTTGAAGGCGGCTTTCGCGCGCGCGATGCCGGCCGGCGTTCCGAGCCTTGCGCCCTTGCCGGCCCATGAAAGCGCCATGTAGCCGCCGATATAGGTCGGCACCACGGTCAGATAGAGCCCCGATTGCGGGAAGAACTCTCGCAGCTCCTTGAGCGCCTCGGTGATTTCCCAGGGCTGATAGAACGGCACGCCGGTCTGGAAGGTGGCGAAGCCGCCCGGCTTTAGCGCGCCTTTGACGCGGTCGTAGAAGGTCTCGCCGAACAGTGCCTTGCCGGGGCCGACGGGATCCGGGCGGTCGGCGACGACGAGATCGAAGCGGCCCTTCGACTCCGGCCGCCCCAGATATTCGAAGGCGTCGGCGATCTCGATAGTGAGCCGCTTGTCGGCGAAGGCCTTGGCGTTGATCTGGGCGAAATGCTCCTTGCACAGCTCGACCACGCGGCCGTCGATGTCGACCAGCACCACCTCCTTGACGCGCTTGTGCTTCAAGGCTTCGTCGGCGATGGAGAGGTCGCCGCCGCCCACGATCATCACGCGCTCGACCTTGCCGTGCTCGAACATCGGCAGATGCGTCAGCATCTCGGCATAGGCGCTTTCGTCGCGGGTGGTGAGCTGGACAATCTTGTCGAGCACCAGCACGCGGCCATTGGCCGGCGTGTCGAAGATCTCGATCCGCTGGTAGCGGCTGTTCTCGGCGGCGAGCGGCGGTCCCGCTAGCTCCATAACCTGCGCGTAACCTTTGTGAAGACGCTCCTTGAAGCTCGTCGGCATGGGCTCTCCTGCTGGGATGGGCGCGTGGCGCGGGCAGGAGGCGTTGTAGGGGCAGGTGGCAGCCGCTGTCCACCGCGAGGCGCCGCCCGGGAAGGCGGTCCGGGAAATGTGACAGAAAAAATTAGTCTCCAGGGGCTAATACGTCTTGCGCGGGGGGGCGGCGTGCCTATATTTCGCCCATTCCCGGTGACGGGATCAAGGCGGCGTAGCGGGAGTGTCCCTCCCGGCGCCGCTTTCTTCTTCAGGCGTCCGGAAGTCCGTAAGGCCAAGGCGCAGGTGTCAACTCTTAACTGGGTAGGTGCCCGAAATGGCTAGACTCGAACTTGTCGCGGCGGCCAAAGAAGCAAGGACGCCCCGCGTCCGCACTT
The DNA here is from genome assembly GCA_963775165.1 of uncultured Pseudomonadota bacterium. Taxonomy (GTDB): domain Bacteria; phylum Pseudomonadota; class Alphaproteobacteria; order Micropepsales; family Micropepsaceae; genus Rhizomicrobium. The sequence continues at coordinate 244,356 of CAVZHX010000010.1, forward strand.
CCGCGAAGGCCGTGAATGTCGCCGTTCAAACCGTGAGCGACGAGCACAAGGATCATTTCATCACACGCAACGGACTGACCTACGCGGGAAGTCATCTGATTATCGATTTGTGGGACGCCGAGGGTCTCGACGACTGCAATCGAATCGAACAGGCGCTGATCGGTGCCGTGGATGCGTCGGGAGCCACGCTTCTGCACATTCATTTGCACAAGTTCACCGAAGGAGGCGGCATCTCAGGCGTGGCCGTGCTCGCGGAGAGTCACATCAGCGTGCATACCTGGCCCGAACGGGGCTATGCCGCCTTCGATGTGTTCATGTGCGGCGACGCCGAACCCAGAAAGGCGCTGTCGGTGCTCAAGGCGGCGTTCAATCCGGGCCGCATCGTCATCGGCGAGCACAAGCGCGGCGTCCTTTAAGCCGCCATACGTCACAGGCAAATTAACCAAGCGCGGAAATGGCTCTGCCCGAGCCGTTTCCGCGCGCTGGCTCCTGTCTTATTCTGATGCGCTGTGAGCTGAACGCTCGTTAACCGTGCCGCATGCCGGCGCACGGCCAAGACGCGAAGGGACGGGAGTGTGCGTTACGACGCGGCCATCATCGGCGCGAGCCATGACGGACTGGCGGCCGCGATCGCGCTGGCGGCGGCGGGATTGCGCGCGGTCGTGATCGAGCGCGCCGCGGCGCCGGGCGCCGAGCTTGCCGCACGCGCCTTCCATCCCGGCTTCAAGGCCTGTCCGTTCCGCGACGACATCGCGCCAATCCCCGCCGACGTCCAATGGGCCTTCGGTCTTGCCCGCCACGGCGTGGTGGCCGCTGCCGCAGAAGCCTCGCTGGCACTGTGGCCGGATGGGCAAAGCCTGATCGGAGACGGCAACGGCCCCGCCGCGGCGCTGACGCAAGAGGCACGCGCCAGAACCGCCGCCACGCTGGCGCGTTCGGCCGCCGCCGCCGAAGGCCGGCGCGCGCGCTTCTTCTTCCGCCGCTCCGAGCCTGGCTGGCACGACGAGGAATGGGCCGATACCAGCCTGGCAGAGCTGGTCGCCGCTCACGTTCCCGATCCGCAGCATGCCGGCCACGCCATTGCGTCGGCGCTCGCGGGCCGCACCGGCGATCCCTTTCTCGCCGGCTCGGCGCTTCACCTGCTGGCGCAGGGCGGCACGCTGATCGCCGGCGGCCCGGCGCGGCTGGCCCAGATTCTGGGACGGCTGGCGCAAGCCGCCGGCGTCGAGCTGGTCTGCGGCGTCGAGGTGGCCGAGATTCGCCAGGGCAAGCGCGGCATCGCCGCCGTCGTGCTCGCCGACGGGCGCGAATTGGAGACGCGCGCGGTCATCTCGACCCGCGATCTGAAACAGACGTTTCTCGGCTTCTTCGCCTGGAACGAGTTGCCGGCCGAAGCGGCCGGCCGCGTGCGCAATTTCCGCATGGGCGGCGGCACCGCGCGTGTGCTGATGGCGCTCGACGCGCCACCTCAATTGTCGCCCGAGCTCGCGCGCGCGCCCATCCATGTCGCGCCGGCACCGGACAAGCTTGCCAGCGCTCACACCGCTTGGCGCGCGGGGATGGTGCCGCAGGAGCCGCCGGCGGTCTTGCGTGTCGTCTCCGCCGCCGATCCGAGTGTGGCGCCGCCGGGCAAGGCGGTGATGACGGCGACGCTGTCCGGCATTCCCTATCGTCTTTTCGACGGGGGCTGGACGAGGACGAAGCGCGATCATCTGGGCGATCTGGCGCTGAAAGCGGCCGGCGCCGCCTTTCCCGGTATTTCTTCGCGTGTCCTTGCCAGCCATGTGGTCGCGCCGCCCGAATTCGAGGATGCGCTCGCCGCCACCGAAGGCGATCTGTGGGGCGGCGAGATCGCCGCCGACCAGATGGACGGCATGCGGCCCTGGTTCGACAGCGCGGCCCCGCGCACGCCGCTCGCCGGGCTCTATCTCGCCGGTCCCTCGACGGCGGCCGGCGTCGCCGCGAGCTGCGTCTCGGGCCTTCATGCCGCGCGCGCGCTGATCGCCGATCTCAAGGCCGGAATGCTGGCATGAGCGGCCGCGGGCCCGAAATCGCCGTGATCGGCGCCGGCATCGGCGGCCTCGCCTCGGCCGCCATCCTTGCGCGCGCGGGTTATCCGGTGACCGTGTTCGAGGCGCGCGACGAAGTGGGCGAGCGCGCCGATGCCGCCCAGGCGCTCTATGCCTTCGATCCGCAACTGATGACGATGCTCAATCTGGCGCGCCGGGGCCTGCGCTTCGCCGTGCGCGACATGCCGCTGGTGGGCTTGAGGCCGGACGGCCGCCACATCGTCATAAGCCGCGACGGCCATGCCACCGCGCGCGCGCTTGCGCTCCATTCCAAACAGGATGCGAAGGCGTGGCCGCGCATGCATGGCGAATTCCAGGCGCTGGCGCGCGCTCTGCGCCGGCAGTGGTGGGACGCCGAAGCCGGCGAGGTGCCGTCGCAACTGCGCGCCCGCCTCACACAGATCCGCCGCATGGGCGCGGCGGCCTGGCTCGATTCCCAATTTGAATCCGAGGCGGTGAAGGCCGTACTCGCTTTCGATTCCACTTCGGGCGGGCTGTCGCCGCTCGAACCGGGCTCGGCGCTGACGCTGTTGTGGCGTGCGGCGCAGGAGATGTGCGGGCTTCAGGGCGCGGTCGCGCTGCCGCAGGGCGGCGTCGGCGCGCTGGTCGCCGCCCTTGCCGCTGCCGCCAGGGATGCCGGCGCCAATATTCATCTCGGCGCGCGCGTCGCCCGCATCCGCGTCGACGACAACCGGGCCGCCGGCGTCGAACTTGCCTCGGGCGAGTTTCTTCCGGCCGGCGTGGTGCTGTCGTGCCTGTCGCGGCGCCAGACACTCGACGATCTGTTGCCCGACGCCGAGGCCGGCTTCGACGCGCTTGCCGCTTGCGAGCGTGCCGCGCCTGCGGTCAGTGCCGCCCAGATCGTGCTGACGCTCGACAAGCAGCTTGTCTTCGGCGGTATCGCCACGCCGGCCAATGCGCGCTTCGTCCTCGCCGACAGCGTCGAAAGCCACATCGCAGCCCATGCCGCCGCCCAGGCCGGCCATCTGCCGCACGAGGCGGTGATGGAGGTCACCTTCCCGAGCGCCTCCAATTCCTCGCGCGCGGCGAACGGCCATCACGCGCTCTCGGCGCTGATCCGGCCGCTGCCGATGGCGCCGGTGGGAGGCTGGGAGGCGCTCAAGCCGCAACTGCTCGACATGGTCACGCGCGCGCTTTCGCCGTATGGGCCCGACCTCGCCGCCCACGTCGTCAACGCCGAGATCGCCACCCCGCAGGATTTCCGCGACGCCTTCGGTGTCGACGACGTGGCGAGCGGTGCCGCGCGCATCCTTGCCGGCTGGAAGACGCGCATCGCCACGCCCGTCGAGGGGCTGATGTTGTGCGGGGCCGCCGCCGAGCCGGTGGCCGCACTGTCCGGCCGCGCCGGGCGGATCGCGGCGCAATTCGTGCGCGAAGGGGCGCTCAGATGAGTGTGGCGCCGCCACGCCCGCGCGCCACACCATTCCATCTCCGCGCCGCCGAGGCCAACGCCCGCAACGACTGGACCGAACGCAACGGCGTCATGCTCGCGCGCATCTACACATCGGCGCGCGACGAGGCGCTGGCGGCGCGGCTGCGCGTTGGCCTGATCGATATCTCCTGGCGCTGGCGGGTGTTGCTCGAAGGCGCGCGCGTGGGCGATTTCCTCGGCCGCCTCGTCACCCGCGAAGCCGCGCCGCTTGCGCCGGGCGAAGCGCTGAAGGCGCTGTGGCTCGGAGACGATGGGACGGTGCGCGGGGCTGGCGCGATCGCGCGTTTCGGCCGCGCCCGCTTCTATCTGGTCGCCGCCGCGCCCGATGCCGCCTGGGTCGCGGCCGCCGCCGCGCGCTTCGGCGTGAGCGTGCGCGACATGGCCGACCGCTATGGCGGGCTCGCAATCGCCGGGCCTTATGCGGCCAGGACACTCGCCCGCGCCGGCATCGATCCCAGACTCGCCCTGTTGTCGTTCCGCCGCCAGAGCTGGGGCGCGCTCGACGTCACGCTGTCGCGCTGGGGCGAACTCAACGGCTATGAGATCTGGTGCCGTGCCGAGGACGGTGCGCTGGTCTGGGAGCGGCTGATGCGTGCGGGCGCGGCATTCGGTATTGCGCCGGTGGGCACGGTGGCCGCCGAGCTTCTCGATCTCGAAATCGGCATCGCCCGTCCCGGCCGCGATTATGTGCGGCCCATGAGCCCGCGCGCGCTCGGCCTCGAAAGCCTGATCGACGAAACCAATACGCGCTTTAACGGCCGGGCGGCGTGGCGGGCCGGGCGCGAGAGCGAACGCCTGCGCCTCGTCGGCGTCGCGTTCGACGGCGGCACGCCCGCTTCTCACACTCCGCTCCTGCGCAACGGCGTCGTTATCGGGCACACCCTGGCATCGGCGTGGTCGCCGGCGCTCGCCCGCGCTGTCGCGCTGGCGAGCGTCGATAGCGGCGCGGCGGCGCCCGGCACGGTGCTGTCGCTCGCGCTGCCGCCGTCGGCGAAGCAGCCCGAATTGCGCACAGCGCGCGCAACCGTTTGCGAGCTGCCGTTCCTGCCGCCGCCCTGAGCGGCAGCGTCCGGTGCGGCCAGACGAATGATGATTGCGGCCTACAGCCAGCCGCCGACGTCGCGGAAGAAGCCGGAGGCGAGCGGCATGATCGGGTTGTTCGCGTCCCAGTCGTAGATCAGCTTCACATTGGCGGTGGTGATGGGGCCGAGTTCGCCCTGGCGCGTCGACACCGCCGTGCGGCCGCCGCTCAGCGTCAGCGCCCAGCCCTGTCCCAGCGTATAGCGCAGATCGCCGCCGCCGAAGAAGCCGTCCGGCCCGTAACGGTCATAGGCGTAGCCGCCATAGGCGTCGGCCCATAACCCGTTCCAGATCTCGGCGCTGAGCGAGGCGCTGCCGGCATGCACTTCGATATTGCGGATGCCGAGCGGGATGAAGTTGACGGGCGAGGCGCCCTTGTAATCGTGATGACCGAAAAGGTAGTCGCCGTTGAACTCGTAGCCGATCCCGGCCCAGATGCCGGTGAAATTCGTCACATAGCGCAGGCTCGCCGTGGCGCCCCAGGTGCGCGCGACGGCGTCGTCGCCCTTGACGCCGTAGCGGCTGACGCGAAAGACCGCCTGGCCCCAGAAGCCGTCGGCGATGTGATGGGAGAGGCCGAATTGCGTGCGGGTGACCTCGGCGCGGTCGGCCACTTGCTCGGCGGTGTCGTTGAGCGGGGCGTGATATTCGATGCTGCCGCCCCAATTGTCGCTGCTGTCGCGTTCGGCATAGGCGAGTAAGCCGCCCCAGCCGTTCATGCCCCACAGCGCCTCGCCGCGCGCTTCGCCCGGGCCGATCATGCCATCGACCTCGTAGCCCAGGCCGAGCGCGCCGGAGAGCACATTCTCCTTGTAGGGCGTCACCGTGCCGGCGAGGCGTTGCACTGCGGAAGCGAGAACGTCGCTGTCATGGGCCTCGAAGAGAAGCTTCACGCGGCCGATAAGCGGCAGCGCGCCCGCGAGTGCGGATTCGTAGATGTGGGCATGGCTGGGCTCGCGCCATTGGCCGGACGCCGACAGAAAGCCGCCGAGCTGCGGATCGGGCGCGCCGGCGTCAATGCCCTGGGTCAGCGACAGCGGCTCCTCGTCGATCATGGTGACCACCGCCTCATCGCGGCGGTAGCCGTAGTCGGGTCCGCGCAAGGCCGGTGCGGGCGGCCGTCCGTTGATGGCCACGGGGCCGTAGGGCCCGCCGATCTGGCCGCGCAGATAGGGTCCGTTCTGTGCAGGTTGCGCGCTCTCCACCATGCGCAGCGCGAAACCGCCTTCGACGGCGGCGGTCATGAAGGTGACCGGGCGGACGGCGCGGATCACCGCCGAATTGTCTCCCGCATAGGCCATGTCCACCCAATCGGGCAGGGCCAGCTCGAGCTGGTCGAAGAGATTGCGGTCGGCGGGCCCGTCGAAATCGAGGACGATTTCATTCTTGGCCAGATCGGTGTGGGCGTCGGCGAGGCGGATGCCGTGGAAGCGGATCACCGCGTCGGGATTGCTGCGATCGATGGTGAAGCTCTGGGCGCCGCTATCCTGGGCAAAGGCCGCGGCGCTGCAAAGCGACAGCGCGCACGCCAGCAAGGCGGCTCGCGCGAAGCGTCGCGGCGATCGTTTCGATCCGGCTGAAGGCGGCATTGGCGCGTAACCCAACTCGCTTCCCCGCGAAGCAGTGGGTTAAGACTCGTTAACTGCGGTAAATAAGTCGTTAACGCTGCGCGTCTTGTTCAGGGGCGGCGTGCGGCAGACGCAATTCGGCCGCTGTGCCCTGACCGGGCCCACCCGCCAGCCGCACGACGCCGTCCATGCGGTGGGCCAAGGCCATCGCCACGGCGAGCCCCATGCCGATGCCGGTGACGGCGCCGGGCCGGTCGAAGCGGGTGAAGGCATGGCCGGCGGCTTCCTTTTCCTCGCGCGTGAAGCCCAGCCCGCTGTCGCGGACGTGGGTGACGATGGCCCCTTGCTCGCGGCGGACCTCGATGCGCACTGCGCCGCCTTCGGGGGTGAATTGCAGCGCGTTGGCGATCAGGTTGGCGAGGATGCGCCTGACCGCGAGCGCATCGGCCATGGCAGGCGCCCGATCGATCAGCGACACGGTCAATTTGACCCGGCGCGAGAAGGCCCGCCCCGCCATGTCGTCGATCACGGCCCGCACGATCTTCGCGACGTCGATCTCCTCGACGCGGACCGGATGGCGCCCGGCCTCGATATTGGCGAAATCAAGGATGTCGCCGATCTTGGCATGGAGGTTGCGGCCGGCCTCGGCGATGTCGTTGGCGTATTCGACATATTTGGGGTGACCGGCCTCGCCGAAAATCCCTTGCGCGATCACCTCGGCGAAACCGATGACCGCGTTCAGCGGCGTGCGCAGCTCATGACTCATGTGGCCGATGAATTCGGATTTGGAGCGTTCGGCCTCGGCAGCGCGGCGCTCGGCGTCGGCAAGCCGGATGAGCAGGCGCGCGTCCTGCCGCGGCGTCGCCAGCAGATTGCGCACGGCTTCGGCCGTACGGGTGCGGCGTTCGAATTCGCGCACGAACACCACTGCAAGACCGGCGCCGGCGACCGCCGGCCCGAGGATGAAGAACAGGAACAGCGGCAGCGAACCATACCAGGACGACAAGGCCTGGCCGACGCGGATCGAGGCTCCGGCCACCACCGGCCAGCCCGGCACCTGGACCAGGCCCGCCAGCCGGCTTTCGCCACCCGCGTCGATGATGCGCGTGGCGCGGCGTGCGTCGCCGAGATTGAGCGCGTCCATCGAGGGCGCGTTTTGCCATCGCGATCCGAGATCGAGAATCCGTCCCGCATTGGTCGCGAGCACCGCTTCCTCCATGCCGGCCGGACGTAGCAGCGATTGCAGGTCGATCTGCACGGCGACGAGGTGGCTTGCCAGCGGGAACAGCACAGCCATGCTGTGGCCGTCGGTGCCCGGCAACACCGTGCGGGCACGCGCCGCGGCGGTCAGCACCGTGGCTGCAAGCGGCAACAGGCCTTGCGGCGCGCCCTTGAGCTGCGAGATCACGCCGCCGTTCTTGTCGAGCACCACGATGTTCTTGAGCGCGTTGCCGCCGGCGTCCGACAGCGTCGCCGCGGTCTCGGCCCCGGTGGCGTTGGCAAAGGCGGTGCCGAGGGCGGTGTAGCGGTTGAGGGTGGCGGCGAAATCGGCGGCGATCTCTTCGGCGCGGCGGCTCTCGAAGGTCCGGGCCTGGTCGAGCGCGCGGCTGCGATCGAGCCGTAGCTGGATCGCCGCGGCACTGGCGAAGCTGCCGCAGATCAGCACCAACGACAGGATGACCGTCAGGCGGATGTTTCGTGCCGCCGCCGCGGCCGCTTTCGATACCGCACGGGAGAAGAAACCGGATGGCCCGCCGGCTCGGGTGATGGCTGCCCGACTTTGCATCATGGGTCCGCGCGCCGCCCTGCGCGCTGATTCGTTATTTAACGATGATACGATCCGGGGAGTCGCTGTCGAACACCCGGGGAACAAACCGCGTCCGGATCAGCCCAGCATCTTGCCCACGATTTCGAACAGATTGGCCGACAGCCCCTTCATCTTGCCGATGGTCTGCAATTCGCTGCGCATCAGCATCTGGCGGTGCCTGTCGTAGCGGCGCCAGTTCTCGAAGGCGCCGGCAAGGCGGGCGGCGATCTGCGGATTGACGGCGTCGAGCGCGCGCACGACCTCGCCGATGAGACGGTAACCGGAGCCGTCATGCGCGTGGAAGCGCAGATGGTTGGCGGAAAACGCGCCGATCAGCGCGCGCACGCGGTTCGGATTCTTGATGTCGAAGGCGGGATGGCGCATCAGCGCGCGCACGGCGTCGACGGTCTGGGGGAGCGGCGAGAGCGCCTGCAGCCCCATCCATTTGTCGAGCACCAAGGGGTCGGCGCGGAAGCGGTCGTGGAAATCGGCGAATGCGGTGTCGCGCAAGGCCGAGTTCATGCGGCAGAGCGCGGCCAGCCCCGCCATCATGTCGGTCATGTTGCCGGCCCCGCGGTAATGGCGCTCGGCGATCTCGGCGGCGGCCTCGTCGTCGGCGGCGGTGAGGTAGCGCAGGCAGGCGTTGCGCAGCGCCCGCCGCCCGGCCGAAGCCGCGTCGGGTGAGAAGGCGCCGCTCTCGGACAGCCGCTCATACAATCCGGCGCAGCGCTCGTGATGGGCGGCCGCGACCGCGCGCACCAGCGCGATGCGGGCCTTATGGATGGCGTCCGGATCGGCCGGATTCATGGCCAGCGCCAGCTCGCTTTCGCCCGGCGGCATCAGCATCTGGGCGGCGAAGGCCATGTCGTCCTCGGCGCGGGCGAGCACATAGCCCACCGCCTCGATATAGGTGGCGTCGATTTTGGGCTTGCCGCGGCCGCGCGCGGCCTGCGCCATCTCGAGCAGTATCTCGGTCGCGAGCGTCTGACCGGCTCCCCAGCGGTTGAAGGCATCCAGGTCATGCGCCATCAGGGCGGCGCGGTCGGGCCGCGACATGCTGGTCTTGAAATGGACGGGCGCCGAGAAGCGCCGGCCTAGCGACAAGAGCGGCCCCTCGCCCAATCCGGTGAAGACGAAACGCTGGCTGGGCGCGGTAAGTTCGATCACGCGTTCGCGCGGGCCTTGCGCGTTCTCGCCTTCGAGGGTCAGCGGCAGGGCGCCGCCGCTGCGGCCGACCAGGCCCAGCGTCACGGGAATCTGCATCGGCTTCTTGTCGGGCTGGCCCGGCGTGGGCGCCAGACTCTGCGTCAGTGTCAGCGCGTAGGTGTCGCGGGCGGCGTCGTATTCGCCCTTGGCCTGGACTACCGGCGTTCCCGCCTGCCGGTACCACAGCCGGAACTGGGACAGGTCGCGGCCGCAGGAATCCTCGAAGCATTTGACCCAATCTTCGACCGTCGCCGCTTCGCCGTCATGGCGCTCGAAATAGAGATCGGTGGCCTTGCGGTAGCCCTCGGGCCCCACCAGCGTCTTCAGCATGCCGATGATCTCGGCGCCCTTCTCGTAGACCGTCGAGGTGTAGAAATTGTCGATTGCGATGTAGCTCTGGGGCTGCACGGGATGGGCGAGCGGGCCGCCGTCCTCCGGGAACTGTCGCATGCGCAGCATCTGCACGTCCTCGATGCGCTTGACCGCGGCCGAGCGCATGTCGGCGGAGAAGCTCTGGTCGCGGAAGACGGTCAGGCCCTCCTTGAGCGAGAGCTGGAACCAGTCGCGGCAGGTGACGCGGTTGCCGGTCCAGTTGTGGAAATATTCGTGGGCGACGACGCTTTCGATGCGCTCGTAGTCGGAGTCGGTGGCGGTCTGCGGGCTGGCGAGCAGGAGCTTGTCGTTGAAGACGTTGAGGCCCTTGTTCTCCATCGCCCCCATGTTGAAGGCCGAGACCGCGACGATCATGAAGATGTCGAGATCGTATTCGCGGCCATAGGTGTCCTCGTCCCATTTCATCGCCCGCTTGAGCGAATCCATGGCATAGGCGACGCGTCGGCTCGTTGCCGTGCTCGACATAGATGGCCAGATCGATCTCGCGGCCGCTCATGGTGGTGAAGCGGTCCTTGACCATCCCCAGATCGCCCGCCACCAGCGCGAACAGGTAGCAGGGCTTGGGGAAGGGATCGTGCCACACCACGTAATGCCGACCGTCCGCCAGATCGCCGCTTTCGACCGGATTGCCGTTGGACAGCAGCACCGGCGCCACCTCCTTCGCCGCTTCGATACGGGTGGTGTAGACGCTCAGCACGTCCGGCCGGTCGAGGAAATAGGTGATGCGGCGAAAGCCCTCGGCCTCGCATTGGGTGCAGAAGATGCCGCCTGCGAGATAGAGCCCTTCGAGCGCGGTGTTCGCGGCCGGCGCGATTTCGGTGACCACTTCGAGCGTGAAGCGCTCGGGCGGATCGGCGATGGTCAGCGTCTCTTCGCCGGTCTCGTAGCGGTCCTCAGCCAGCGGCACTGCGTCGATCGCAAGCGAGATCAGCTTCAGATGCTTGCCGTTCAGCACCAGCGGCACGCCGGCCTTGCCCGTGCGCGCGATCTGCATCGTCGCGGTGACGCGCGTGGCCTCGGCGTCGAGCACGAAGTCGAGCGCGATTTCCGCGATCAGGTAATCCGGCGGACGATAGTCCTGAAGCCGGATTGCGCGCGGTTCCTCTGTGCGCATGGCACGCTGGCCTCGGTTTGGCGCCATGGTCATAACGGCTAATGGCGGCAAGCGGAAGCGCGGGCGCGCTCAGTTGGCGTCGCGGTTGACCTGGGACAGGATGTCCTGGGCCGCGTGGGCCAGATCGACGAGCGAGGTGGGCATGTCCTCGCCGGATTTGCGTGCCCAGTCGATCAGGCTCGAGGCGAAGTCGGCCAGCCGCGGCGCCGCCGCGATCAGCCTGGCCTGATGCTCGACCTTGAGCGGATCGAGATCGTATTCGGCGCCGGGAACCCGCCAGCCGCCCCAATCGGCCTCGCCGGTGATCACCACCGGATAGGTGCCGGGAATGGGATGACGGGCGCAATCGACGGCGGGTTGCCACTTGTTGCGGGCGCGGATGATGCGCCAGTTGTCCCGGCCGTCGCCGACCGTCTCGGTGACGTTCTCTTCGGCCTGAAGCTCTTCGGCGGCGAATTCACGTCCCAGCCCGACGTCGTAATAGACGCGCAAGGGCTCATCGAGACCCTTGGTCCAGTGCGGGATCACCTTCTCGATCAGTGCCCAGGTGCCCACGGGGCGCACATAGACACGCTGATTCTTGTGGTACTGCGCTTTGGCCATGAGGCGGGCGGTCCGTTTCTGCCGAGCCACAAGGCTAGGCGCGCCCGCTTAATCCGCGGTTAAGGACGAGGGCGCAATTGCCCGGGATTGCGCGGGTTTGCGGCACTTGCGGCGGCAGGGCACCCGTGCAACATCGCCGGGCCCAAACCGGCAAGGAGGCAGTGATGATCGGATATGTGATGGTGGGGACCAACGACCTCGAACGGGCCAAGGCCTTCTATGGCGCGGTCCTGGGGGAGCTCGGCGCCAAGCCCTCCATGACCTCGGAGCGCTATCAGGGTTACGCGGCCGAGGGCGGCCCGATGCTGTCGGTGTGCAAGCCCTTCGACGGCCGGCCGGCCACGGCCGGCAACGGCACCATGATTTCGCTGGCCGCGCCCTCGCGCGAGGCGGTCGACCGCCTGCACGCCCGGGCGCTGGCCGAAGGCGGCTCCGACGAGGGCGCCCCGGGCCTCAGAGGCGACGTCTTTTACGGCGCCTATTTCCGCGATCTCGACGGCAACAAGCTCTGCGTCTTCAAGATCGGCTGATCAGCCGGTTTCGCCGAGCCGCGGCCGGCCCAGCGGGTCGGCCTCGAGCTTGCGGCCCGCCATCGCCCCCAGCCAGTCGAGCGACCTGGCGAATTTCACGTTCTCGCCGATGACGAGGATGGCCGGGGTCTTGCTCACCTGCGCCGCGGCGCCCAGTCCGCCCAGTGTCGTCACCTCGACATGCTGGCCGGCATTGCTGGCGTCGCTGACGATGGCCGCGGGCTCGCCCGCGTCGCGTCCGGCCGCGATCAGCTTCTCGGCGATCTCGCCGGCATGGGCGCGCGCCATATAGAGCACCAGCGTTGGCGAGCCCTTCGCGATCGCGGCCCAGTCGAGATCGGGCAGGCGGCCGCCCGCGCCGTGGCCGGTGATGAAGGTGACCGCATGGTTGGTGTCGCGATGGGTGACGGGGATGCCGGCATAGGCCAGCCCGCCGATCCCGGCCGTCACCCCCGGCACGATCCGGAAGGGGATGCCGGCGCGGGCCAGCGTCAGTGCCTCCTCGCCGCCGCGCCCGAAGACGAAGGGATCGCCGCCCTTGAGCCGGAGCACGCGCGCGCCCTTGCGCGCATGGGCGACGAGGGCGCGCGAGATGTCGGATTGCTTGCAGCTTGTCTGGCCGCGGCGCTTGCCGGCGAAGATCAGCTCGGCGCCCGGCCGCGCCAGTTTCAGCAGCGCAGGGTTGACCAGGGCGTCGTAGAGCACCACATCGGCGGCCGCGATGGCGTGCAATTCCGAGCGCGGTGATGAGACCGGGATCGCCGGGGCCGGCGCCGGCCAGCCAGACCCAGCCGGGCAGAAACTCCGGCAGGCCCAGCGCCTTGGCCAGCTCTTGCTGCAGCGGCGCGTTCGGCGGCATTGAAGGGCGAGGGTTCGGTCATATTGCACACAATCATTTAGTATGAAATATATGTACCACACTATCATTGCGTCAGAAAGCACATCCTGCCGGGCGCGGAAAATTTGCGATCGGGCACAGGAAAGCCGGGCTATTGCGCATTATACAAGGCGCCGCCCAGCAAGTCCAGAGACCATGACCGACAAACCCCGCGCCGATCTCAAGCCCAACACCCTCGACTACGAAATCTGGCCGCTCGTCTCCCCCAACGGCTTTCGCGAATACGACGCGCGCTGGCTGTTCGGCAAGGAGCTCAACCTTCTGGGCGTGCAGGCGGTGGGGCTGGGGCTCGGCACCTATTTCCACGAGCTCGGGATCGCGCCGCAGGTCGTCACCGGCCACGATTACCGCTCCTATTCGCTGTCGATCAAGCAGGCGCTGATCGCTCGGGCTGATGGAGGCCGGCTGCGAAGTGCTCGACATCGGGCTTGTCGACCACGCCGATGTGCTATTTCGCGCAATTCGCGCTCGATTGTCCGGGGCTGGCGATGGTGACGGCCAGCCACAACGAGAACGGCTGGACCGGCGTGAAGATGGGCGCGTCGCCGCCGCTCACCTTCGGCCCGGACGAGATGACGCGGCTGAAGACGATCGTGCTGGGCGGCGAAGGCAAGGCGCGGCCGCGGCGGCTCCTATCGCGCGGTCGGCGACATGCGCGCGCGCTATCTCGACGATCTGGTGACAAGGGCCACAAACTGTCGCGGCCGATCAAGGTGGTGGCGGCCTGCGGCAACGGCACCGCCGGCCCGTTTGCGCCCGAAGCGCTGCGCCGCATCGGCGCCGAAGTGATCCCGCTGGACGCGGTGCTCGATTACACCTTCCCCAATTACAATCCCAACCCCGAAGACATGACATGCTGCACGCGATGGCCAAGGCGGTGCGAGGCCAGCGGCGCCGAGATCGCGCTGGGCTTCGACGGCGATGGCGACCGCTGCGGCGTGGTGGACGACAAGGGCGAGGAGATTTTCGCCGACAAGGTGGGCGTGCTGCTGGCGCGCGATCTGTCGGCGCGCGTGAAGAACGCGAAATTCGTGGTCGACGTGAAATCCACCGGCATCTACGAGATCGATCCGGTGCTGAAGGCGAACGGCGCCACCACCGATTACTGGAAGACCGGCCATTCCTACATGAAGCGCCGCACCAACGAGATCGGCGCGGTCGCCGGCTTCGAGAAGAGCGGCCATTATTTCTTCCGCGCCCCCATCGGCCGCGGCTATGACGACGGCATCGTCGCCGCCATCGCGGTGCTCGAAATGCTCGACCGCGCGGGCGGCAAAAAGATCGAGCCAGCTCGTCGCCGAACTGCCGAAGACCTGGGGCTCGCCGACCATGGCGCCGTTCTGCCCCGACGAGAAGAAATACGACGTCGTCGCCGCGATGACCAAGGAATACGAAGCGCGCTCAAGGCGAACGGCGAGAAGATTCTGGGCCAGACGATCGTGAAGATCGTCACCGTCAACGGCGTGCGCGTGACGCTGGAAGACGGCACCTGGGGGCTGGTGCGCGCCTCGTCGAACAAGCCGTCACTGGTGGTGGTGGTCGAAAGCCCGGTCTCGGACGCCAAGATGCACGCGATGTTCAAGGATCTCGATTCGCGCCTGTCGAAGCATCCCGAAGTCGGCGAATACGACCAGAAGATTTAGCTTGCTTCACTCGGCAATGGCAAAGGACCCGTGTCCGCAGGGCCTCGAATTGAGCTTCGACATGATCGAGAAGCTCCCAGTCATCGCTCGCCGCAAGCGGCCACTTATTCAACGCCTTTCGTGCAAACCATAAGGTTCTTTCCGCTTCGGCAAGATCGCCTGATACGCGGAAAATCTCAGCGCTTGTGATAAGATAGTGGAACGTTTTCCTGCTGCGCTTGAGCTTCACGGCATCGAGAGTTTCCCTCGCGCGCACGTAATCGGATTCAGGAATGCCGTTAAAAGCGCATCTTCAATGCGGAGCGCGTCCGTCACACCCAGGCGTTTGATCGCTTCGTCAAGATATCGCCGAGCCGAGTTGCATCCCCCAGATCGCGATAGTATGATTGGAGTAGAAAGTGCTCTCCTCCTTTTAAATCTGGTCGCATTGAATTCTCCGCCAACGCGCGAACCAAAACTGACGACCATTCCCGTGGGCGGTGTCCGTTGATCACTTCATTATAAACGAGTGAAAGCGTTCGATTTGGCCGCAAGTCTTGTCCACGCAGAATGTCGAGTATAACTCCGCCGTCCGAGCGACCGCCTCCTGACCACACAAAGGGAATTAGGTTGCTTAAACCCATATAGAGAGAAAAGATCGCGGCTGACCGTGCAATTGCGTTAAAGGCTGACGTGCTTTCAAACGAGGTCGAGGCAGCCATAATTATGGCGCCTATAGCGAGATTTGCGACGGGCCCGCCGGCATATGTCGCAATCCAGCCTGTACGCCAATTTTCGGTGTCCGAGGGGATGGTGTAGGTAATGCCACCACTTGCCCGGCCGGTCACCGGTGTACCGATGCTGATTCGCAGCGGATGAAATTTAATCGTGAGCGGCCCAATTCGAGCATGGACATTTGCCATCCCACAAGCATGCTGGCAATCATGTGGCCCGCCTCGTGAATTCCGGTCAGAAACAGAGCGATACACGCCAAAACAAAAATCGCTGCAATCAGTGACGCATTGAAATCTGCGCCTGGGTTCATAGCGAAGTGGTTAGCAGATGACGACCGCCAAGTAAACGTATATGGCGAGCGTCAATATGCTCAGGAAACGAAGAGGCAGCCGTTTTCTGTCCATCGGGGCAAGTCCCGCGTAACAACGAGGAAGCTAGCTACGCCTACGCTCGAACTTGTCGAGAAATCCACTATTTCATTTATTGTTACAGCTTTGGAGCGTCACCCCAACACATCCCACAGCATCCGCCCGGCCGTGACCGCGATGAAGAGCGCGAACACCAGCCTCAGCCGCCGCCTGTCCATCTCATGTGCCAGATAGGCGCCCACCGGCGCCATCAGCACCGAGGCCGGTGCGATCAGCACGAAGCCCAGAAGATTGACGTAGCCCAGCGAATAGGCGGGCAGGCCGGGCGTGCCCCAGCCGCCGATGGCCATGCCGATGGCCGCCGGTATGGAAATGATCACGCCGAAGGCCGAAGCCGTGCCCACCGCGCGATGGATCGGGTAATTGCACAGATGCATCGTCGGCACGCCCAGCGTGCCGCCGCCGATCCCCATCATCGCGGACAATCCGCCGATGCCGCCGGCCATGCGCCCAGCCGCCCGGCGCCCGCCGGCAGCGCGTTGGCGATGTGCCAATCTTCCTTGGAGAAGGCCATGTGGATCGCCACCGGCACCGCCACTACCGCGAAGATCAGCGTCAGCGTCCGACCGTTGACATAGCTCGCCAGCGCCGTGCCGATGGCGACGCCGATAATCATCGGCACCACCCAGCGCTTCAAGAGCGCCCAATCGACATTGCCGCGCTTGGAATGGGCGCGCAGCGACGAGATCGATGTCGGGATGATGGTGGCGAGCGAGGTGCCGACCGCGATGTGCATGCGCAAGCCTTCGTCGAAACCCAGCCCCGCCAGCACGTGATAGAGGATCGGCACGATCACGATGCCGCCGCCCACGCCCAGCATGCCCGCGATCAGCCCGCCCACCACGCCGGCGATCACCAGCCCGAGCGCGAACACGCCCAGATCGCCTTGCGACGTCGCGGTCAGGAAATCCATTCTAAATCCCCACCCTCCCCTTGAGGGAGGGTCGAAAAATATGCGCGGCGCCCCGCGTCGTGCGGATTTTTCGGGGAGGGGTCATGCCGCGGCCATCTCCGTTGGCCCCCTCCCCGAAAACGTCTTCTCGCTTCCGCTCGAAGTCGTTATCGACCCTCCCTCAAGGGGAGGGTGGGTGTATGGGAAAAGATGCGCCAGCGCATCGCGCAGCGTTTGAAGATTGGCGCCCGGCCGCGTCGCGTTTTCGGAGAGATGGCGGCGGAAGGCGCGCGCGCCGGGCCGTCCGTTGAACAGGCCCAGCATGTGCTTGGTCATCGCATTCAGCGGCACGCCCGCACGAAGCTCGCGCGCCACATATTCTATATAGGCCTCCACGGCCTCATCGATCGGGGCGGTCTCGCCGCCGAAGAAGCGGGCATCGACCCCGGCCAACATCGCCGGGTTCTGATAGGCTGCGCGGCCGATCATCACGCCATCGACACGGGCCAGATGGGCGTGCGCCTCATCCAGTGTCGCGATGCCGCCATTGACGACGATGGTGAGATCCGGATTGTCGGCCTTGATGCGCCAGACCAGATCGTAATCGAGCGGCGGCACGTCGCGGTTCTCTTTGGGCGACAACCCTTTCAGCCAGGCCTTGCGGGCATGGACGATGAAGGTCGTGATCCCGGCGGCGCGGCATTCGCCGATCAGCGCGCGCGAGCGCGGCTTCGGGCTCCTGATCGTCCACCCCCAGCCGGCACTTGACCGTCACCGGAACATCGACCGCCGCCCGCATCGCGCCCGCGCATTCGGCCACCAGCGCCGGCTCGCGCATCAGGCAGGCGCCGAAGCGCCCCGACTGCACGCGGTCCGAGGGGCAGCCGACATTGAGGTTGATCTCGTCATAGCCGAAATCTGCGCCGATCTTCGCCGCCTCGGCCAGCCGCGCCGGCTCGGCCCCGCCAAGCTGCAGCGCCACGGGATGCTCGGCCGGATCGAAGCCAATGAGCCGCGCCCGGTCGCCGCGGATCACGGCCTCGGCCGTCACCATCTCGGTGTAGAGCAGGGCATGGGCCGTCAGCGCCCGATGGAGGACGCCGGCAATGCCGGTCCGTCCACTCCATCATCGGGGCGACGCAAAATCGGTGGCTGAGGTTCCTCATCTCGGGCGAGGTTATGCCCGGATCGGACACCATTTCCAAGCTGTCGGCCGCCCGCGACCGCTGTGCCTAGCTGAACGCGGACTTGTAAGCCTCGACGAACTGCCTGGTCGTGAGCGGTGCGCGGCCGACGATGTCGCGGATGGGCCCGGTCGCCTCCGTCGAGAAAGCGCCGTCCGCGGCGAGCCTGGCGATCGTCACCGTGTGCGCGATCAGCCAGTCCGGCACGCCGCGTCCTTTGAGGACCTGTTCGGTCTGCTCCGGCGTCGTCGCGATATAGGTGATTGGCCGGCCGAGCACGTCGGAGAACACTTTCGCGAATTCGCCGAAATTGGAGAGCGTGCCGGTGAAAGTATAGACCTTGCCGACATGTGGATCCGGATTGACCAGAACGCGCGCGCCCACCGCGCCGGTGTCGCGCACGTCGGTGAAGGCGATGGGCAGGTCCTTGGCAAATGGCAGCGCCATCTTGCTGTCGCTCTTGACCAGCGCGGCCTGGCCCAGCGTGTTCTGCATGAACAGGCCCGGGCGCAGGATCACCCATTTGATGCCGCTCGCCTTCAACCGCTCTTCGACCGTATGGTGGCCGCAGCCCACGACCGACGGCGAGTCCGGCTTGATCAGCGCGGCGTTGCCGGAGACGCGCACGAGATATTGCGCGCCCGCCCTGAGCGCGGCATCGAGCACATTATTCTGTTGCTCTGTCATCTGCGGATTGTGGCCGGTGACCACGAACACGCGGCTGACGCCTGCGAGCGCTTTTTCCAGCGCCGCAGGGTCGTTCAGCTCGGCGACCGCCGTCTTCACATCGGGGCCCAGCACCTCGCGCGCCTTCTCTGCGTTGCGCACGACGCAGACCGGATTCTCACCGAGCGCCACGAGTTCCTTCACCACCGCGCGTCCCGTGTTGCCGGTGGCTCCGACGACTGCGATCATCCTTCTGTCCCCGTTCGGAAAAGTCGTTATGCGAGCTGTCTTAGCAGCATTATCGCTCAGCTGAAAACCCCAATTCCGTTGGCCCGCCGGGGCAAGACTATTGTTCGCCAGAACCCCAGACGCTATCGTGCGCGCGAAGGGCTTCCGGTGGCTTATCGGGCCGGGGCGCCGATGAAATTGCAAAGACAAACAGGGACAATGGACGGGATCAAACAATGAAATACAACCGACCGCAAGCGACCGCATCCTGGGGCACGATGGCCAAGGATTGGGAGAAGGGCATCGATTACGACAGGCTGCTCAAGGAACGCATCGCTCGCGCCCAGCAGGCGATCCGCGATGCCGGCCTCGGCGGCGTGATCGCGTTCAATTTCGACAATATCCGCTATCTCACCGGCACCCATATCGGCGAATGGGCGCGCGACAAGTTCATGCGCTATGCCCTGTGCCCGGTGGAAGGCCCGCCCTTCCTGTGGGATCCGGCGCCGCCGGCCAAGCGGCTGTCGTCGCCCTGGATCGCCGACAATGTCGCGGCTCCGATTTCGACCATGCAGGGCGGGCTTCCGCCGCATTTGAACGTCCAGGGCGAGTTCGCCAAGCAGATCAAGAAGGCGCTGGTGCATTACGGCATCGACAAGGAGCCGATCGGCATCGACCTGATGGAGCTGCCGATGTTGCGCGCGCTCGAAAAGGAAGGCGTCGAAGTGGTCGATGGCCAGCAGGCGTTGCTCGACGCCCGCGAGGTCAAGACCGCCGACGAGATCGAGCTCTTGAAGATGGCGGCCTCCATGGTTGATGCGACCTATGTCGACATCGCCCGGGCCATCCGTCCGGGCACGCGCGAGAACGAACTCGTCGCCATCGCCAATGACCGGCTGTTCCGCCTGGGCTCGGAGCGCGTCGAATGCGTGAATTCGGTGTCAGGTCCCCGCGGAAGGCCGCATTCGCACACCTTCTCCGACCGCATCATCCAGCCGGGCGACATGGTGTTCCTCGACATCATGCATTCGTTCAACGGCTATCGGACCTGCTATTACCGCACCTTCATCTGCGGCGAGCCCAACAAGTATCAGATCGACGCCTATGAAACGGCGTCGAAATGGATCAGCGCCTCGATCGACATGATCCGCCCCGGCGTCACCCCCGATCAGATCGCGCAGGTGTGGCCCGAGGCGCAGGAATTCGGCTATCGCGACGAAGCCGAAGCCTTCCTGCTGCAATACGGCCACGGCGTCGGCCTGTCCTTGTGGGAACGGCCGATCATCTCCAAGCGCTACACCGGCCAGAACAGGGGCCTCAAGGAAGGCATGGTGTTCGCGTTGGAGACCTGGAAAGGCGCCGAGGACGGTTCCGGGGCGGCCCGTATCGAAGAAGAGGTCGTGGTCACCAAGGACGGCTGCCAGATCATCACCAACTTCCCGTCCGACCGGCTGATCTCCTGCGGCCTGCCGGGTTGCGAGGTGTTCTGACGGGCGAGGAGCACGCGAACCGGAATTTGCGTGTGCGCGGCGGGCTTGAAACCGCCGCGCCCGCGCCTTGCGCCTCCAGGCGGCGATGCCTATATGCCTAGGTGGCGCCGAACGACAGGTTGAAGTTTGAGCCGCACGCCCGTCACCATACTCACCGGATTCCTCGGCAGCGGGAAGACCACGTTGCTGAACCGCGCGCTGCGCGATCCGGCCATGGCCAACACCGCCGTCGTCATCAACGAGTTCGGCGAAGTCGGTCTCGATCATCTGCTGGCGGCGCAGAGCAGCGATTCGATCGTGGTGCTGGAGAACGGTTGTCTATGCTGCACGGTGTTCGGCGATCTCGTCAGTACCATGAACAATCTCTACCATTCACGCGAGGACGGCGCGATCCCGAGATTCGATCACGTGGTGATCGAGACCTCGGGCCTGGCCGATCCGCAGCCGCTGATCCAGGCCTTCCTCTCAGATCCGACACTGGCCGGGCTCTATCGCATCGGCGCCATCGTGGCCATGGTCGATGCCGTCAACGGCCCCGGCACGCTCGACAATCATTATGAATCGGCCCGCCAGGTCGCGCTCGCCGATTCCATCCTGATCACCAAGCTCGATCTTCTGGACCCGGAGGCGGCGAAGGCCGCCGAGGCCTCGTTGACCGAGCGGCTGCGCGCGCTCAATCCGGCGGCCACGATCGGGCGCATCGACGATCCCGCGTTCAAGATCGAGGCGCTGTTGCGCAACGACGAGCTCGATCCCGCCAGTCCCAAGGCCGACTTGCGCAAATGGCTCAACGCCGCCGCCTATGAGCAGGGCGACGACCATCACCATCACGAACATCACGGGCATGACGGCCACGACCATTCCCACAATCTCCATGACATCGTCTCGTTCTGCTTCATCCGCGACCAGCCGATCCGGCGCCAGGCGCTGCAATTGCTGCTCGACGCGCTGCAGCAAAATCTCGGCCCCAGCCTCTTGCGCGTGAAGGGGATCATCAACGTCGCCGAGGAGCCCGAGCGGCCGGCGGTGATCCAGGGCGCCCAGCATCTGCTGCACAATCTGACCTGGCTCGAGCGCTGGCCGGATGATGACAGGCGCAGCAAGATTGTCTTCATCACGCAGGGCCACGACCGCGCCGAGATCGAGGACATGATCGCGCTGCTCGACCGCGTCGCCGAGCGCACGGCGGCGGCCCGCGCCCGCGCCCAGGGCGGCTGAGCGGCGATAGAAAATTTCCCGGAAATGGCGGCAACTTGGCGCCCGCGGCCTGCTTGCGTGGGCGCGCACGCCGTGATTACAAGGTTGCGGCCAGGGAGGGGCTCTGAAACATTGTCGGCCCCGATCAACAAGCCGGGCGGCATTCGCCGCGCATCCCACGTGCGGGCCGTCCGGCGCGCACACATTGTTTCTTGAGGTTCAGCAATGTTGGACAAGCCCAAAAAAACCAAACCCGCGCCCAAGACAAAATCGGCGCCCGATGCCAATGACGATATCGGCGAGGACAAGCGGCTCGAATTGTACCGCACCCAGGTGGTGATCCGTCAGGCCGAACAGCGCGCCTATGACTTGTTCCTGCAGAATCTCGTCAAGGGCACGAGCCATCTGTCCTTGGGCCAGGAAGCCGTGGCCGCCGGATTTGCCGGCGCCATGGTGCCGGGCGATCTGTCCTTCTGCACCTATCGCGGCCACGCCCACACGCTGGCGCGCGGCGTTCCGGTGGAGAAGGTGCTGGGCGAGCTGATGCAGCGCGACAATGGCTTGATGCGCGGCAAGGGCGGCTCGATGCATCTGACTTCGGTCGAACACGGCGTCATGGGCTCCTACGCCATCATCGGCGCCCATCTTCCGATCGCCTGCGGCTCGGCCTGGCGCGCGCAGTACAAGGGCGACAAGGACGTCTCGGTCTGCTTCTTCGGCGACGGCACCACCAATATCGGCGCCTTCCACGAGGCGCTGAACTTCGCCGCCGTCTGGAAACTGCCGGTGATCTTCGTCTGCGAGAACAATCTCTACATGGAATACACGCCCATCTCCGAGGTGACCGCGGTGCCGCAGCCGGCCGCCGACCGCGCGGCGTCTTACGGGCTCGAACGCATCGTCATCGACGGCAACGACGCCGACGTGGTCTATCGCACCGCCCGCGCCGCCTATGACAAGGCGCGCGCCGGCGGCGGACCGTCGCTGATCGAATGCCTGACCTACCGCTACAGCGGCCATTCGCGCGCCGACCCGGCCAAATACCGGCCGCCGGGCGAACTGGAAAAGTGGAAGGAGCGCGATCCGATCAAGATCTATCGCGAGCGTCTTCTTCAGTTCGGCGTCAGCCAGAAGACCATCGACAAGATCGACGCCGATGTTCAGCGCGTGGTCGACGAGGCCACCGAGGCCTGCAAGGCCGCGCCGCCGCCGCCGCTCGACATCATCACCACCGACGTTTATGCCGACGGCGGCTGGGCCTGGAGAAACTGAAGATGGCGGAACTGACTTACCGCGACGCCGTCATCCGCGGCATCACCCAGGAGATGGAGCGCGATCCCGACGTCGTGTTCCTGGGCGAGGACGTGGCCAAGGCCGGCGGCGTGTTCAAGGCCACCGTCGGCCTCTACGAGAAATTCGGGCCCCTGCGCGTGCGCGACACGCCGATCTCCGAACAGGCGATCCTGGGCGCGGCCATGGGCGCGGCGATGACGGGGCTTAAGCCCATCGCCGAGATCATGTTCGCCGACTTCCTGGCCGTCTGTTACGACTATGTCGCCAACGAAATCCCCAAAGCGCGCTACATGACCAATGGGCAGACCAAGTGTCCGCTGGTCATCCGCTTCGGAGGCGGCGCCGGCGCCCGCTTCGGCGCCCAGCACAGCCAGAGCGTCGAGAACTGGTGCATGCAGTTCCCGGGGTTGAAGGTGGTGTCGCCATCCTCGCCGGTGGACGTGATCGGGCTGATGGCCGCCGCCGTGCGCGATCCCGACCCCGTCATGTTCATGGAGCACAAGAGCTCTATCCCACCAAGGGCGAAGTGCCCGACGGCGAGATCGTGGACACGCTCGGCACCGCCAAGATCCTGCGCCCCGGCAAGGACGCGACCATCCTGGCACTGGGGCTGATGGTGCCGCGTTCGCTCGAAGCGGCCGAGAAGCTCAAATCCGAACACGGCATCGATTGCGAGGTGGTCGATGTGCGCTCGCTGGTGCCGCTCGACACGCAAACGATCCTGGGTTCGGTCGGCCGCACCCACCGCGTCTTCACGGTGGAGGAGAATCCGCGGCTGCTGGGCTGGGGCGCGGAGCTCGTCTCCATCATCGCGGACGAGGCCTTCTACGATCTCGACGGCCCGCCGGTGCGCATCACCAGCCCGCATGTCCCGCTTCCGGCCGCCGACATTCTGGAAGACGCGGTGCTGCCCAATGCGACGCGCATCACCGACACCGTCAGACGCTCTCTAGGGAGTTGACCGCCATGGCCTACGACAATCTTCTCGCCAATGTTCCGACCGATCTATGGATCGACGGCAAGAGCCGCCCGGCCTCCGATGGCGCCCGCTTCGATGTCATGGACCCGGCGACCGAACAGGCCATTGCCTCCGTCGCCAGCGCCAGCGTCGAGGATGCCAAGGCCGCCGTCGATGCGGCGGCGAACGCCTTCGACGCCTGGGCCGCGCGCAAGCCGCGCGAACGCGGCGAGATTTTGCGCAACGCCTATCAGCTCATGATCCGCGACGCCGAACGGCTGGCCAAGCTGATCACGCTGGAGAACGGCAAGGCGCTGTCGGATTCGCGCGGCGAGGTGGCCTATGCCGCCGAATTCTTCCGCTGGTTCGCCGAAGAGGGCGTGCGCAATCTGGGCAGCCTCGGCCGCGGCCCGTCCACGGGCGCGCGTATCGTCGTCCATCACAAGCCGGCGGGCGTCGCGGTTCTGGTGACGCCGTGGAATTTCCCGGCCGCCATGGCCACGCGCAAGATCGGGCCGGCGCTCGCCGCCGGCTGCCCGGTGGTGCTGAAACCCGCTTCCGAGACCCCGCTCACCATGCTGGCGCTGATGCCGATCCTGGAAGAGGCGGGCGTGCCGGCGGGCGTCGTCAACGTCATCCCTTCGCGCCGCTCGGGCAAGGTGGTCGATGCGATGCTGCACGATCCGCGCGTGCGCGTGGTCTCCTTCACCGGCTCGACCGAGGTCGGCCGCATGCTGCTGCACAGCGCCGCCGACAATGTGCTCAACACCGGCATGGAGCTGGGCGGCAATGCGCCCTTCATCGTCTTCGAGGATGCCGATATCGACGCCGCGGTCGAAGGCGCGATGATCGCCAAGATGCGCAACATGGGCGAGGCCTGCACCGCCGCCAACCGCTTCTACGTGCATGAGGCGGTGGAAGCCGAATTCAACAAGAAGCTCACCACCAAGATGAGCGCGCTCAAGATGGGCAACGGCCTCGACGACGGTGTGGCGCTCGGTCCGCTGGTCAACGCCGAAGGTCGCGACAAGGTGGTCGAACTGGTCGAGGATGCGCTGGCCAAGGGCGCCAAGCTGCTCGCCGGCGGCAAGCGGCCCGACGGGCCCGGCTTCTTCTATCCGGCGACCGTGCTTTCCAACGTGCCCGACGATGCCGCCATGCTGACCGAAGAGATCTTCGGACCCGTCGCCTCGATCCAGACCTTCAAGAGCGAAGACGATGTCATTCGCCGCGCCAACGACACCATCTACGGCCTCGTCGCCTATCTCTACACCAGGGATATCGGCCGCGGGCTTCGCGTCTCCGAGAAGCTCGATTTCGGCATGGTGGGCCTCAACCGCGGCATCGTCTCCGATCCGGCCGCGCCCTTCGGCGGCATGAAGCAGTCCGGCGTCGGCCGCGAAGGTGCCCATGAGGGCCTGATGGAATATCTAGAAACGCAATATGTGTCGGTCGCCTGGTGATGCGGACGCGGGGGACGGGGTTCTAGGATGGATGTGCTCATGCCGCAGCTCGGCGAAACCGTCGCCGAGGGCAAGATCAGCGTCTGGTACAAGAAGATCGGCGACACCGTGGCGCCGGGCGACAATCTGTTCGAGATCGAGACAGACAAGACTTCGATGGAGGTGCCGGCCGTCGAGGGCGGCGTGCTCTCCGAAATCCGCGTCAGCCAAGGCGAGGTGGCCCCGGTCGGCGCCGTGGTCGCCGTCATCGGCGAGCCAGGTTCGAAGCCTGCACCTGCGAGCAAGCCGGCGCCCGCGGCCAAGCCCGCAGCCGCTGCAAGCGGCAACGGCGCGGCAACGCCGCCAGCGCCGGCTCCAGCCGCCGCCAAACCGGCACCCGCGCGCGCCCTCGAACCTTTCGCCGAAGTGCACACGCCGGAGCGCAATTGGGGCCCGGGGCGCGTCGGCAATGTCCATGTCACGCCGCTCGCGCGCCGGCTCGCCGGCCAGCGCGGCATCGACCTTTCACGCATCCAGGGCACGGGCCCGCGCGGGCGCATTACCGCCCGCGACGTCGAGAGCGCGCAGCCGGCGCGGCCGTCGGTCGCCACAGCCTCCGGTCCCAGCTCGGCCGAGGTGCTGGCGCTCTACCGCGAGGTGCCGCATGAAGAAGTCGCGGTCGACGGCATGCGCAAGATCATCGCGGCGCGCCTGACGCAAGCCAAGCAGACGGTGCCGCACTTCTATCTGACGATGGATATCGAGATTGCCAATCTTCTGAAGAGCCGCAAGACGCTCAACGATCTGGCGGCGGCCGATGGCGCAGAACCGGCCGGCCGCATCTCCGTCAACGACTTCATCATCAAGGCGCTGGCGCTGGCCTTGAAGCGCGTGCCGGGGGCCAATGCGGTGTGGGCCGAGGATCGCATCCTGCGTTTTTCACGCTCCGATGTGGGCGTGGCCGTCGCCATCGACGGCGGCTTGCTGACGCCGGTGATCCGCAACGCCGAGGCGAAATCTCTGGGCGCGATCTCGGCCGAGATGCGCGATCTCGCCACCCGCGCGCGGGCGAAGAAACTCAAGCCCGAGGAATATCAGGGCGGGGCTTCGTCGATCTCCAATCTCGGCATGTATGGCGTCCACGAATTCTCCGCCATCATCAACCCGCCGCAATCGACCATCCTGGCGGTGGGCGCGGGGCGCCGCGCGCCGGTCGAAGCCGCGGACGGAAGCGTGCGCTTCACCGACATGATGAGTGTGAGCCTGTCCTGCGATCACCGCGTGGTCGATGGCGCGCTGGGCGCGGAGCTGCTCAGGGTGCTGAAAGGCTATCTCGAGCAGCCGCTCACCATGCTGGTGTAATTAAAGCACCTCGAACACCTGATAGACCGGCCCTTCCGGCAGGCGGTGGCCGATGCCGACGGCGATGACGCCGTTGAGCCAGGCATATTTTTCGGACGCGGTCTCGAAGAATCCGGAGATGCGCAGGTAATAGTCGGTGGCCTTGACCGGCTCGTAGCGTGCGATCTTCTCCAGCACCTCCTTCGGCCCGTGGCGGATGCCGCGATAGGGCATGCCGATGATCGCGCCGTCGTCGGTCTTGAGCGCGATGCGCACATCGAGCATCCAGGCGCCGTCGCCAGGCCGCACGGCCTGCCAGTCGCTGCCGCCGGGCAGGACGGTGCCGCTGAGGCGCTCGCCCTCGAAGCGGCCGCCCGAGATGATGCCGATGCGCCGGTCGACGCCCGGCGTGTTGCCGACATTGATCGCCGGTTGCACCTCGAGAAGCAGAATGAAGAGAGGGCGCAGCCTCAGCTCCGTCATTTCCTTGGGAAGAATTTCTGTCAGCGGAGATAAGCTCGCCACCGGTCCAACTCCTGTCTTGCATGCCAGCCGAGGTCTTCGTGCAAACCTAGCGAAACGCGCCCATGGGGTCGAGCCGCAATGCCTCGGGCGCGCCGGAAAAGGATTGTGACGACGCGGTTACGAGCCTTGACGCGCTCACGCCAACAGAGTTTGCTAGCCGCCGAAACCGGGCCCAATCAAAGGCTTCTCCCGCGTTTTTGAGGGAGGATCGATCAGCGCCGAAGTCTCGAGACGGCGCGAGGTTCTGGTCGCGGAGGAATGTGGGGAGCGAAGGGGAAGATCATGCCCATGCTGAATTTCGATTTTGATCACGGGTTCATCATTCTGCGTTTGATTTGCGGATTGTTTTTGATTCCACATATCTATGGGAAATTTTTCGTGCCGGAGGCGCTCGGCTTCTTCAAGGCCGCCAATTTCAAGCCGCCTGCTTTCTGGATGTATGTCGCCTGCGTGGTCGAAATCGTGATCGCGGTTGGGCTGATCCTGGGCATCTACACGCCTTACGCGGCCGCGCTCGGTGTCATCCAGCTCGCCATCGCCGGTGTCGCTGTGCTCAAGGTCAACAAGGGCAAGTGGCTTTGGAATATCGGCGGCGCCGAATATCCCTTCTTCTGGGCTCTCAGCTGCCTGGTGGTCGCGATCCATACCTGGCCGGCGATGTGAATGAAGTGTACGGAGTTTAAATCATGATCAGGGCTGCCATCGTCGGCCTCGGCTGGTGGGGCAAGACGCTTGTCGAATTCGGCGGCGGGCAGCGATCTGATCCGCTTCGTCGCCGGCACCACGCGAACAATGTCGCCGGAGGTCGAGGCCTTCGCCAAGGAGCGGGGCTTCAGGCTTGCGGCCGATTACGAGGCGCTGCTCGCCGATCCGAACATCGATGCGGTGGTGCTGTCGACGCCGCATTCGATGCATTCGGCGCAAATGATCGCCGCCGCCAGCGCAGGCAAGCACGTGTTCTGCGAAAAGCCCTTCACACTCACCAAGCGCGAGGCCGAAGACGCCGTCGCCGCCGTGAAGAAGGCGGGCGTCACGCTCGGCATCGGCTACAACCGCCGCTTCCATCCCGAAATGATCAAGCTGCGCGAGATGATCCGTACCGGCGAGCTCGGCACCGTGCTTCATGTCGAAGCCACGATGACCGTCCCCAACCTGCTGTTCATCAATCCGAACCATTGGCGCGCCGATCCGGCCGAGACGCCGCTGGGCGGGCTGATGCCGCTGGGCGTGCATGCGGTCGACGGCATGATCGATCTGTGCGGGCCGGTCGATCACGTGTTCGCGCAAGGCGTCCATCGCGCGGCCCCCATCGACGTGGTCGACACCACCTCGATCCTGTTCCGCATGACGGAGGGCATGACCGGCTATCTCGGCACCATGATGACGACGGGCCCCGGTTTCAGCTTCCAGGTTTTCGGTTCCAAGGGCTGGGTGCGGCTCGAAGGCAAGACCCATGTCGCCGGCGCCTCTTCGGAAGAACGGCGGCTGCAACTCTTCGGCACCTGCAAGTTCCAGCCGCTCAAGGGCGAGGCCAAGGTGTGGGAAGCCGTCAGGACGGATGTGACCCGGGCCGACCTTGAAGCCTTCGCCGCGGCCGCTAGCGGCGGGCCGGCCTATCCCATCCCCACCGATCAGATGATCCACGGCACCGCCGTCACCGAAGCGATCATCCGCTCGGCCGCGTCGGGTGCCGTCGAGCATGTCGGCTAGAGCAACGGCCGGATAGCGGGAGCAAAAGATGGATCTCGGTCACGGATTGGGTCATCTGACCTATTCGACGCTCGTGCATCCGGGCGACGACTGGGAACAGATGTGGGCGAGCCTGACGACCTATGTGCCCAAGGTGAAGGCGCGCTTCGCGCCCGGCAAGCGCTTCGGCGTCTCGCTCCGGCTGTCGGCGCATTCGGCGCAGTTGCTGGTCAGCAACCCCTACCAGCGCGGCGAACTGAAGACGTTCCTCGCCGACAACGACATGTATCTCTACACCGTCAACGCCTTCCCCTACGGCGCCTTCAAGGGGCAGCTGGTCAAGGAAAAGGTCTACGAGCCCGACTGGCGCACCGACGCGCGCACTGAGTACACCATCAATGTCGCCGAGGTGCTGGCCGATGTGGCGCCGCCCGACATCTCGCCGTCGATCCAGTCCGTGCCCTTGGGCTTCAAGCCGCGCGGCACCGGCCCCGAAGTGGCGGCCAGCTACGCCGCCCATGTGCTCAAGGTTGTGGCCCATCTGGTCGGGCTGGAGGCGCGCACCGGCCGTACGGTGACGCTGGCGCTGGAGCCCGAGCCCTGCTGCTTCCTGGAGACCACCGACGAAGCCATCGCGTTTTTCAAGGATTATCTCCACACCGGCGAAGCGGCCGAGACCGTGGCCACGCTTGCGCGCATTCCGATCTCGGAGGCTATTGTGGCGCTCAGGCGCCATGTCGGCACCGTCTACGACATCTGCCATCAGGCGGTGGAATACGAGAACATTTCCGACTCGCTGCAGAAGCTGGTCGATGCCGGCGTTCCGGTGTTCAAGCTGCAGGAAGCCGCCGCCCTGCACATGCCCGAGGTGACGAAGGACATCGTGGACCAGCTCAGGCGCTATTCGGACTCGATCTATCTCACCCAGACGGTCGAGAAGAAGGACGGCAAGCTCACCCGCTTCCTCAATCTCGAAGACGCTTTCGCCGCCTTCGAAGCCGATCCGGGCCCGCGCGAATGGCGCACCCATTTCCACGTGCCGGTGTTCCTGGAAGAACTGGGCCCGTTCCGCACCACGCGCTTCGCCATCGAGGACGCGCTGCAGCTTCCACAAGGCCAAGCCCTTGTCGCGCCAGCTCGAGATCGAGACCTACACCTGGGACGTGTTGCCCGATAACATGAAGACCGGCGACATTGTCGATTATGTCTGCCGCGAGCTGGAATGGGTGCGCGGCCAGCTTCTGTGAAGAAGGAGGATTTGCCATGAAGGTCGCATTTGTCGGAACCGGGCGGATGGGTGGCGCGATGTCCCGCCGCCTGATGGAGGCGGGGCACGATCTGGCCGTCTATGACACCATGCCCGGCCAGATCGCCGCGCTGGTCGAGGCCGGCGCCAAGGCAATGGGCTCGCTGGGCCAGGCGGCCGCTTACGGCGAGGCCGTCTTCACCATGCTGCCCGACGACAAGATCTCTCGATCATGTCGCCGGCCAGCCGGGCGGCTTGCTGGAGACGCTGCCCACTGGCGGCGTCCATGTCTGCTCGGGCACGCACAGCATCGGCATCATCGCCAGGCTCAAGGCCGAGCACGTCAAGCGCGGCCAGATCCTCATCGCCGCCCCCATGCTGGGCCGGCCCGATCTGGTGACCGCCGGCACCGCCGGAATGATCGTCGGCGGGCCGGCCGAAGCGGTGGGGCGCCTGCATCCCTTGTTCGCCGCCATCGCAAGGCGCGTCTTCGAGGCCGGGCCCGAGCCTGAAGCCGCCGCCGCCATCAAGATCACCAACAATTTCGTGCTCGGTTGCGCCATCGAGGCCCTGGGCGAGGGCTTTTCGCTCACCCGCAAATACGGCGTGGTGCCCGAGGTTTTCCTCGACGTGCTGACGGACGGCCTCTTCGGCTGCTCGGCCTACAAGGTCTACGGCAAGATCATCGCCGAGGAGCGCTATCTGCCGGCCGGCCAGCGCGTGGCGCTCGGCCTGAAGGACATCAATCTGGCGATGGCCGCAGCCGAGGTGGCGGGCGTGCCGCTGCCCAGCGGCAATGTCTGGCGCGACCGGCTGATCGGCTGCATGGCGCACGGCGAAGCCGATCTCGACTGGGCCGCCATGGCCCGCGACCAGAACCGGGCCTGCAAGCTGGAGTGAGCGCGCGCTACGCCGCTTAGGATTTCGACAGCGTCTCGCGCCGCTTGAGCAACGCCGCAAGCAGCGTCTCCTGCTGCGCGATGCGATCGGCGGCAAGGTCTTCGTCGGCGCCGCCGGATTGCGCGGCCGCCTGCTCGGTCAATTGGCGCAGGTTGTCGCGGACAATCGAGATCTCGGCGTCCAGTTCTGCAAGGTCTGCTTTGTCGGCCATGGCTGTCATCTTTCCCTTATGCCTGCGGGATGCCGTGGAGATGGCGGAGGTGAGACCTCGAACAGGAACTTCGCGCCGGGTTGGCGGGCGACGGCGCGCAGACAAATGGTTGGCCCTGCGCTGTGCCGCCAGCGAAGAATGGTGGGCGCGACAGGGATTGAACCTGTGACCCCTCCCGTGTGAAGGGAGTGCTCTCCCGCTGAGCTACGCGCCCGGAACTCTTTTCGATGGTCGCGCTTCCTGGGCGGCAAACCGGTGCCCACTTTGCCTGGAAGCGCTCCCGCGGGCCCCGGCTATAGGGCGTACCAGCGCGGCCCGTCAAGCAGCTGCGTCCACGATAGCCCCTTAACCTTGCATCCTCCAGATGACGCGCAAATTTGTGGGGCCGCAAGCGCGATTTAGTTATGGTAATCAGGGCGTTATTCAAACATCGCAGCTCCGATTCCACGCCCTCGCGTAAAATCTTGCAAACTTCCGCGGACGCCGGCGCTGCCGGATGGCGTCGAGCAATGGTCGCCGACCGGCCTGCGGGAAAGGCTCGTGAAGATCGGCGCGAAGCTCGTCGCCCGCGGGCGACACATGACTTTCCAGATGGCGGAGGTCGCCGTGCCACGCGATCTGTTCCGACGCATTCTGCAAATGGTCGACGGGCCTCGACCAGGGCGAATGGGCCGATGTTGAACCACCCTGCGCGGCGGCAGGCGCCAACCGATGGAAGAACTGCGTCCGAAAACCCGTTGGACAGACCGAAATACTAGCTGTCGGCGGCGCAATCGTGGATTGGGAGTGGGACGGGATGGACCAGGGCCAAAATACGTCGCCTTTGCGCTGTCCCGATCCCTCCGGCGGCGCTAGTCTTTCGCCACGGTGGCCGGCCACCTGGAGAATGTCCGCTTAGAACAACGGGGGGATCGAGGAATGAAAAGTGCATCCGAAAGCGAGTGCCCGAGGCTTGATAGACAGCTTCGCAAGCTTTTCGTCTCCGCTTTTCATATTTTTTTCCGCTATTGGACGGCGGCGACGGCAGCCATAGTCCTGACTCTTGCGTCGACGTTGCTCTCGCAATCAAGCGCCGTCGCTCAACCCGCGGCAAGTTCTGGCGGGGCGGGCGACATCATGATCGCGGCGGATGTGCCTGGGGCGACGCCGGTGGCGCAGCCCGGCCCCAACACGCCGGTACCGGCCTGGGCGCAACAGTCCTATAATGCCTACCTTCAAATGAAGGCCAAAGCCGGCGGCGGCACGCATTATACGCGAGAGACGTCTGCGCAGATGCCCGATTGGACGGGCGTGTGGAACCATATCGACGGCTTCGCTTGGGATCACAACGTCAATCCGATCGGCAAGAGAGACTGGCCCAAGCGATTTGCAGCAATATTTGGATCATTGTCCGTCTTTCCCCTGCAAGGACTGGATGACGGCGGACCTGACACCCAAATTCGAGCTTCGATACAAAGCAAAGCTCATTGCAGGCGCGCATGAAGTCGCCTGGGACTATGTGAGCGCTTGCTTGCCGGTCGGTTTCCCTCGCGACATGCTGGTCAGTGCCTTTGATCGGCGCTTCATCGTGACGCCGAAACAGACGTGGATGTATTACCAGGAAGACGAGGGAACCCGCACGATCTTCACGGACGGTCGTGGACACATACCGCCCAGCGAAGCCTTTCCGATGTGGGTGGGCAACTCGATCGGGTTCTGGGACAAGGACACTTTGGTCGTGCACACGCTCTATGTGCGCAACATCGAGCTCAATCGCAATCTTCCCGCCGACAGCGAGGAAGCAAGCGTGGTCGAACGGCTCAAGATGACCGATCCGAACACGATTGAGGACAGTGCAACCCTCTATGACCCGCTAGCGCTCAAAAAGCCCTGGTTTGGCGTGCAGACGTTTAAGAGAAACACCGGCCGCCACGCCTATCTTGATCTCTACTCCTGCGCCGAGAACAACAACGTGGTTCAGAATCCGACCACCGGTGCGTCCGAGTTCGTACTGCCCGGCGAAACGATCATGGTGAAACGCAGTTACCGCGATTCCGCGCAGATTCAGAATCTGGGTGCGAATGTCGTGATTGAATACGGCATGAAGCTTCTCAAGGAGCAGGCGGAGAACGCGAAAAAGGCGC
The DNA here is from genome assembly GCA_963775165.1 of uncultured Pseudomonadota bacterium. Lineage (GTDB taxonomy): Bacteria > Pseudomonadota > Alphaproteobacteria > Micropepsales > Micropepsaceae > Rhizomicrobium. The sequence continues at coordinate 277,247 of CAVZHX010000010.1, forward strand.
CCGGCAAGAGCAAATAGCGCGGCAGGGCCAAAGGACGAGCGACGGACCACATGGCAGAGACGGCGGCCTGGAGCGGCGAGTTCGAGGTAGCTTTCTCAGCGGCCGCAGCTATCGCCCTCGCCGACCCAAGGCGCCCTTGAGCGAATCCTGGCGTCCGCTGCGCATCCGCGGCCTGTCAAGCCGCAGCCAGGCCGCGATCAGAACCCCAGAAGCTGCCGCGCCAGCGCCGGCACCTGGCGGAAATCGTCCGTCACCGCGTCGCCGCCGAGCTCGGCGGCCGGGGTGGGCGAATAGCCGTAAGCGACGAGGACCACCGGCACCCCGGCGGCCCGCGCGGTGGCCACATCGGTGGCGCTGTCGCCGATCATGATGGCGCCGGGGCCATCGCCGGTTTTTGGCCCGCCCAGATCCTCGATCACGTGGTGGAAGACGGCGGCATCGGGCTTGGAGACGGCCAGCCGCCCCGCCCCGTGGATCGCCCGGAAATAGCGCGCCAGCCCCATCGCCGGCATCAGCAGGTCGGCCAGCGCCTGCGGCTTGTTGGTCAGCACCCCCAGGCGCGCCACGCCGGAAAGGGCGGCCAGCGTCTCGGCAACGCCGGCAAAGGGCCTGCTTTTGGCCGCGATGTTTTGGCGATAATGGGCGATGAAGGCGTCGAACAGCCCCGGCAGCGCGTCCTCCGTCGCGGCCGGGCCGGTGGCGGCAAAGGCTTGCAGGATCAGCGCGCGGGCCCCGAATCCCACCATGTGACGCAGGGTGTCCTGATCGACGGCGGCGCGCCCGGCCCCGGCCAGAACCGCGTTCAGCGCCGTGAGCAAGTCGGGCGCGGTGTCGACCAGCGTGCCGTCGAGGTCGAAGATATAGGCGGGCAAGGATGAGTCGGTCATGGTCCGGGTTAACGTTTCAACATTACGGTTCTGGCAACATATGGTCGCAAATCGTCACTTTACGCTGTCGGCCGGCACGGTTATCGGGCGGCTGAGGGCTCCGGCGCAAGGGCCGGATTGACGGGGAGCACCGGGCGGCATTCGCGAATGGCACGGGCGGCAATCATTCTGGCGGCGGGCATGGGCACGCGGATGAAATCCGCTAGCCCCAAGGTCATGCACGCGGTCTCCGGCCGGCCGATGCTCGGCTATGCGATCGCCGCGGTGCGCGGGGCCGGCGTCGAGCGCATCGTCGTCGTCACCTCGCCGGACGGCGAGGCCGTGCGCGCCTATGCCGAAGCCCAGGGCGCTGAATGGGTGATCCAGGAGCGCCAGCTCGGCACCGGCCATGCCGCGGCTGCTGGAGCCACGCTGCTCGCCGGTTTCGACGGCACGCTCGTTATCGCTTATGGCGACATGCCGCTGGTGACGGCCGCCACCTTCGAAGCCTCCTTCGCGGCGCAGACAAGGGCCGGCATGGCGATCGTTGCCTTCCATTCATCGAACACAGCTTACGGCCGCGTCATCACGGGCGCGGACGGGCTGCTCGAGCGCATCGTCGAATATCGCGACTCCGGTGACGACGAGCGCGCGCTCACGCTGTGCAATGCCGGGATCATGGCGGCGGCGGCGAAATCCTTCTTCGGCTGGGCCTCGCGGCTTGAGAACAACAACAGTCAGGGCGAATATTATCTGACCGACGTGCCTTCGCTGGCACGGCGCGATGGCGTCGGCTGCGCCATCGTCGAGGCCGAAGAATCCGAGATGATGGGCGTCAACAGCCGCGCCGAACTGGCGGCGGCCGAGAAAGCGATGCAGGCTCGCCTGCGCGCCGCCGCGCTTGAGGCCGGCGTCGGCATGATCGCGCCCGAGACCGTGTTCCTTTCTCATGACACCGTGCTCGAAGCCGATGTTCAGCTTGGGCCCTATGTCGTGTTCGGTCCGGGCGTGACGGTGAAGGCCGGTGCCGAGATCCGGGCCTTCTGTCATCTCGAAGGCGCGGTGGTGGAGGAAGGCGCGGTTGTTGGACCTTACGCGCGGCTGCGCCCCGGCGCCCATATCGGCAAAGCCGCCCATATCGGCAATTTCGTCGAGGTCAAGAACAGTCGCGTCGATGCCGGCGCCAAGGCCAACCATCTCACCTATCTGGGCGATGCCCATGTGGGCGCGCGCGCCAATATCGGCGCCGGCACCATCACCTGCAATTACGACGGCTTCGCCAAGCACACCACCGAGATCGGCGCCGGCGCTTTCATCGGCTCGAATGCCGCGCTGGTGGCGCCGGTCGCGATCGGGGCGGGCGCGATCATTGCCGCCGGCAGCGTCATCACCGAGGATGTGGGCGACGACGCGCTGGCGCTCGGCCGCGCGCGCCAGGTGACCAAGCCCGGCCGGGCGCAGGAACTTCGCGCCGAACAAAAGGCGCGGAAGGACAAGGGCAAATAGGATGTGCGGAATCGTCGGCATCTGCGGAAAGAAGGACGCCGCTCCGCTGCTGGTCGATGCGCTGCGGCGGCTCGAATATCGCGGCTATGATTCGGCCGGCATCGCCACGCTGGTCGATGGCGCCATCGCGCGCCGCCGCAGCCCCGGCAAGCTCAACAATCTCGATGCGGTGCTGCACAAGCATCCGCTTGCCGGCGACACCGGCATCGGCCATACGCGCTGGGCCACCCACGGCGCGCCCACCGAATCCAACGCCCATCCGCACGCTTCGAAGCGCGTGGCGCTGGTCCACAACGGCATCATCGAGAATTTCCGCGAGCTGCGCGCCGAACTGGTGGCCAAGGGCCACACATTCGAATCCGAGACCGATACGGAAGTCGCCGTCCATCTCATTACCGATCTGCTCGATCGGGGCCTGGAGCCGGCCAAGGCCGCTATGGAGGCTGCGCGCCGCCTGACCGGCGCCTATGCGCTGGCGATGATTTTCGCGGGCGAGGAATCGCTGGTGATCGGCGCCCGCAAGGGCAGCCCGCTGGCCGTCGGCTATGGCGAAGGCGAGGCCTATCTCGGTTCCGACGCCTTTGCGCTGGCGCCCTTCACCAATCGCATCGCCTATCTCGAAGACGGCGACGTGGCGGTGCTGCGCGGAGCCGATGTCGCGATCTACGACGCCGAAGGCCGGCTGGCCAATCGCCAGATCAGGATCGCCAGCGCCTCCGCCGGCCTCGTCGACAAGGGCGGCTACCGCCACTTCATGGCCAAGGAGATCCACGAGCAGCCCGAAGTCATCGGCCACACGCTCGCGCATTATATCGATCCGGCCAATCTCAAGACGGCATTCCGCGAAACCGCCGCAATCGACGCCTTGAAATTGGCGACGCGGCTGACGGTCTCGGCCTGCGGCACGGCCTACTATGCGGGCCTGATCGGCAAATACTGGTTCGAGAAGCTGGCGCGGCTGGCGGTCGAGGCCGATGTCGCCTCCGAGCTGCGCTATCGCGATCCGGTCTATCCTGAAGGCGGTGTGGCGCTCTTCATTTCGCAGTCGGGCGAGACCGCCGACACGCTGGCCGCTTTGCGCGACGCCAAGGCCCAGGGCCAGACGACGCTCGCCATCGTCAATGTGCCGGAAAGTTCGATCGCGCGCGAAGCCGATATCGTGCTCCCGACTTTCGCCGGACCCGAGATCGGCGTGGCCTCCACCAAGGCCTTCACCTGTCAGCTTGCCGTGCTGGCCTCGCTGGCCATCGCCGCGGGGCGCGCGCGCGGGAGCCTGGACGAAGCCGGCGAACAGGCCCTCGTCGCCGCCCTGCTGGAAACCCCGCGCCACATCGTCGATTTCCTGCATCAGGAGCCGAAGCTCGAAGAACTCGGCGGCGAAATCGCCAGGGCCCGCGACGTGCTCTATCTCGGCCGCGGCGTCAATTTTCCGCTGGCGATGGAAGGTGCGCTGAAGCTCAAGGAAATCTCCTACATCCATGCCGAAGGCTATGCCGCCGGCGAGATGAAGCACGGCCCCATCGCGCTGATCGACGAGAACGTGCCGGTGATCGTGCTGGCCCCGCACGACGCACTGTTCGAGAAGACCGTCTCCAACATGGCCGAGGTGATGGCGCGGGGCGGCAAGGTGGTGCTGATCTCCGATGCCGCCGGGCTGGCGGCGGCGGGCGAGGGCACCTGGGCGCGGATCGAAGTGCCCGAGGCCGATCCCGCCATCGCGCCCCTGCTCTATGCGGTGCCGGTGCAACTCCTCGCCTATTACACCGCGCTCGCCAAGGGCACCGATGTCGACCAGCCGCGCAATCTGGCCAAGTCCGTGACGGTGGAATAACACCTCTACCTCCCCCTGGTGGGGAGGTCGCGAGCGAAGCGAGCGGGTGGGAGGCGACGTTGACGCTTGCCCCACCCGGCGCAATCCGCTTCGCTCCATGCGTCGCCCCCCCCCACAAGGGGGAGGTAAAAGCTTAATCCGTTTGCTACATTCCCCCCCATGACCACCGATCCCGCATCCCTCAAACGCGCCGCCGCCGCCGCCGCGCTCGATTTCGTGCGCGCGGGCATGCGGCTGGGGCTCGGCACCGGCTCGACCGCCGAGGCCTTCCTCGATCTGCTGGCGCCGAAAGTGGCGGCGGGCCTCGACATTCTGGGCGTGGCCACCTCGAAGCGCACCGCCGAGAAGGCGCGCGCGCTCGGCATTCCCATGGCCGAACTCGACGATGCCGCTCCGCTCGACCTCACCATCGACGGCGCCGACGAGGCCGACCGCGACCTGAACCTCATCAAGGGCGGCGGCGGCGCGCTGCTGCGCGAAAAGATCGTGGCCAGTTCCTCGAAGGCGCATGGTGGTGATCGCCGACGGCTCCAAGCTGGTGGAGCGGCTCGGCCGATTTCCGCTGCCGGTGGAGGTGATCGGCTTCGGCGCGCGCACCACCATCTCCCGCATCGAGGCGGCCATCGCGGCGCTCGGCTATCGCGACATCCCGATCTCGCTGCGGGCCAGCGGTGACCGGCCCTTCACGACCGACAGCGGCAATCTGATCTTCGACTGCGCCTTCGGGACAATCGCCGATGCGGCCGCGCTCGCCCGCGCGCTGTCGGGCATCGCAGGCGTGGTCGATCACGGGCTCTTCATCGGCATCGCCACCGCACTCGTGATCGCGCGGGACGGCGGGGTCGAGGTGATCAAGCGGAATCCCAAATGACCTACGACTACGATCTCTTCGTCATCGGCGGCGGCTCGGGCGGGGTGCGCGCCAGCCGGCTGGCGGCGGGCCATGGCGCGCGCGTCGCCATCGCCGAGGAATACGGTTTCGGCGGCACCTGCGTCATCCGCGGCTGCATCCCCAAGAAGCTGTTCGTCTATGCCAGCCACTTTGCCGAGGATTTCGAGGACGCCGGCGGTTTCGGCTGGACCGTGCCACGCCCGAAATTCGACTGGAACGTGCTGGTCGCCAACAAGGATGCGGAGATCGCGCGGCTGGAAGGCATCTATCGCGACAACGTCTCCAAGGCTGGCGTCGAGATCGTCATGGAGCGTGCGGAGTTCGTCGATCCGCACACCATCGCGCTCAAGAAGAGCGGCCGCCGCGTCACCGCCCAGCAACATCCTGATCGCCACCGGCGGGCGGCCCTCGCGCGACATGGGCGATTGCGTGGGCGCCGAGCACACCATCACCTCCAACGAGGCCTTTTATCTGGGCAAGCTTCCGCACCGCATCATCGTCGCCGGCGGCGGCTACATCGCGGTCGAGTTCGCCAACATCTTCCACGGGCTCGGCTGCGAGGTGACGCTGGTCTATCGCCGCGACAAGATCCTGCGCGGTTTCGACGAGGACATGCGCGACGCGCTGACCGAGGCGATGAACAAGAAGGGCATGCGCATCGTCACCAACCGAATCTTCAGCCGCGTGGACAAGCGGGCCACCGATTCGGGGACGAAATTTTCGCGCTCACCGATCACGGCGAAATTCTGGAGGCCGACGCGCTGATGCTGGCCATCGGCCGGGTGCCCAACACCGACGGCCTGGGGCTGGAGAAGGCCGGCGTCGAGTTGGGCAAGAAGGGAGAGGTCAAGGTCGACCGTCTGTCCAAGACCAATGTCGACCACATCTACGCCATCGGCGACGTCACCGACCGGCTTCAGCTTACGCCCGTCGCGATCCACGAAGCTATCGCCTATGTGCAGACCGTGTTCGGCGGCGAACCCACGCGCGTCGATCACCGCCTGGTGCCGACGGCGGTGTTCAGCCAGCCCGAGATCGGCACCGTGGGCCTGACCGAAGCCGACGCGCTCGACACCGGCCACACCATCGACGTCTATCTGTCGCGCTTCCGCCCGCTCAAGCACACGCTGTCGGGCCGCGACGAGCGCGCACTGTTCAAGATGATCGTCGATGGCGCGAGCGACCGCGTGCTCGGCTGCCACATCTTCGGGCCAGGTGCGGCCGAGATGATCCAGCTCGTCGCCGTGGCCATGAAGATGGGCGCGACCAAGGCCCAGTTCGACGCCACCATCGCGCTGCACCCCACTGCCGCCGAGGAGCTGGTGACGATGCGCACCAAGGCCTATTCCAAAACTCCCGGATAATCTGCTTTGCCGGGCCGCGGGAACGCCGTAGCCTTCTCGACCGAAGGGCGAGCGGGGCAGGGCTATGACACGCACATCCGGAGTTTTGGCGGCAGGCATTCTTGCGATCGGGCTTGGCATCGCGGGGCATGCCCATGCCGAATCCTGCCAGCTTCTGAAATATGAAGGCTTTCCGATACCCGATCACGCACCGGCGATATTGGTTCCAACCACCGTTGACGGAAAATCGGAGACCTTTCTGGTCGATACCGGCGGTGTCATATCGACCCTGTCGGGAAAGGTCGCCGCCGCGCTCGGCCTTCACCCGAAACGCACGAATTCTGCATCTCTTTGCCGCCAACGGGGGCGTGCTCAACAGCTTCGTCCATATCGACAAGTTCGGCATCGGCCGCATTGTGGCCCCGGGCGCCGATCTGATGGTCGAGCCGGATGGCGGTCTTGCGGATACCGATGCGATCGGCGGCACGCTCGGGCCCGATATTCTGAAGAGTTTCGACCTCGATCTCGATTTCGCCGGGCACGCGCCTGAACCTTTATTCGCCGAAGCACTGCGAGGGCAAAGTGGTCTACTGGTCGCTGGCCTATGGCACCGTTCCTTTCCTCGACAACAGCGGCCACATTGTCGTGCAGGTCGATCTCGATGGCACCAGTCTCGACGCCATCGTGGATACAGGCGCGTACGCTTCTCTCCTGGATGAAGTGACGGCGAGCCGCTTTTTCGGTTTCGATCCGGACAGCCCCGATACTATTCATATCAAGAATGCACCGGCCGATGCGCTTGTGCACTACGCGCGCCGGTTCAAGAAACTCACCATCGGTGACGTGGTTGTGAGCAATCCAACCATCGGAATCCTGCCGGACAAGGCGGAAAAGAGCTTCAACCGCGACGCCGAGAACGCCGTGGACAATGCCTCGGGCGATCTTCTCTACGGATACCATCTGAACGGGGAATCGCTCATGATAGGCATGGATATTCTGAGACAGCTGCATATCTACATCGCTTATGGCGAGCGGAAGATCTATGTGACGCCGGCCGATGCCCATCTGCCCGGCGCTCCGACCGCGGGCGGCTCCGATACGCATTAGGCCGGAGCGGGCAGCAGGGCGGGCACCTAGCCCCAGACTTCGGCCGCCGTCTCGACCACCAGCCGCAGCTTGGCGATCTCCTCGTCGAGGCTGAGCGCGTTGCCTTCCTGCGTCGAGGAAAAGCCGCATTGGGGCCCGAGGCAAAGCTGGTCGAGGGGCACGAACTTCGCGGCCTCCTCGATGCGGCGCTTGAGCAGGTCCTTGGCTTCGAGCGCCGGCCGCTTGGTGGTTACCAGCCCCAGCACGATCTTCTTCTTTCCTTTCGGCACCAAGCGCAAAGGCTCGAAGCCGCCGGAGCGGGCGTCGTCGAATTCCAGGAAATAGCCGTCGACGTCGAGCCGGTTGAAGAGCGCGTCGGCGACGTGCTCGTAGCCGCCGCTGGCGGCCCAGGACGAGCGGTAATTGCCGCGGCACAAATGCGTGCAGATCGTCATGCCCGCAGGCCGGCCGGCCACGGCTTCATTGAAGACCTCGATATATTTGAGGTGCTGGTTTTCGGGATCGCCGCCGATCCCGGCCACATATTTGCGCTGCTCGGGATCGTTCAGATAGGCCAGGCTGGTGTCGTCGAGCTGCAGATAGCTGCAGCCGAGCGCGGCCAGACCCGCGATCTCCTGCACATAGACCTTCGCCAGATCGTGCCAGAACTCCTCGATATCCGGATAGACGGCGGGATCGATGCTGGTGTTGCCGCCGCGGTAATGCAGCATGCTGGGCGAGGGGATGGTGAGCTTGGGCGTGCCGCGCCGGACCGCCGATTTCAGATAGGCGAAAGCCTCGCCGAAGATGGTCCCGTCGAGGTGGAGCTTTTTGCCGATATGCGGCTTGCTCGGAACCCAGGAGATGTCGCCTGTCTCGTTGTGGAAGCGCACCTCCATGGTGTCCTGGACCTTGCCGACGCCGCCGATCCGGTTGAGGAAATCCATGTGCCAATAGGCGCGGCGGAATTCGCCGTCGGTGATCGACTGGAGGCCGATCTCCTCCTGCATCCGCACCGCATCGGCGATGGCCGCGTCCTCGATCTTGCGCAGGGCCTCGGCCGAGAGCTTCCCGGCCTCGTGATCGGCACGCGCCTGTAGCAATTCCTTTGGCCGCAACAGGCTGCCCACATGGTCGGCACGGAAGGGTGGGGTCTGGGGCAAGTCCGGCATCGAAGGTCTCCTCAGCTGGCGGCGCCGGCTTCGGCGGGGTCGGGCTCGACGGTGTCCACGGCCGCGGCGGGGCCGGCCTCCGGCATCAAGGGAAGCGCGCGGGCGCCTTCGAGATGCGCGCTCGTGACGGGTTCTCCGCGCAACAACCTGGCCACGCCCTCGCCGGACAGGGTTTCGTATTTCAGGAGGCCGTCGGCCAGCGTCTTCAGTTCGCCGGCGTGTTCGCTCAAGACCTTGCGGGCCTGGCTCTCGCCCTTTTCGATGATGCCGCGGACTTCTTCGTCGATCAGCCGCGCGGTCTCTTCGGAGACAGGCCGCTGCTGCGAGAAAATCGATCCGAAAGCCTGGGCCCGTTCGTCCTCGGCGTAATGGAGCGGCCCCAGCTTCTCGCTGAAGCCGAATTCGGTGACCATGCGGCGGGCCAGCCCGGTCGCCTGCTTGAGATCGTCGGCGGCGCCGGTGGTCACGTTCTCCTTGCCGAAGGTCAGTTCCTCGGCCACGCGGCCGCCGAACATGATCGCCACCCTGGTGTCGAGCTCGGTGCGCGAGAAGCCGTAGCGGTCGCGCTCCGGCAGCGCCAGCGTCGCCCCCAGCGCGCGGCCGCGCGGAATGATCGTCACCTTGTGCAGCGGGTCGTGGCCCGGCGAGTGGAGCGTGACCAGCGCGTGTCCGGCCTCGTGGGTGGCGGTGGTGCGGCGTTCCTTTTCGCTCATGACCACGGAGCGGCGCTCGGACCCCATCATCACCTTGTCCTTGGCGTCCTCGAATTCGGCCATGGTGACGGCGCGGTTGTCGCGGCGGGCGGCGAGCAGGGCGGCCTCGTTGACGAGATTGGCGAGGTCGGCGCCGGAGAAGCCCGGCGTGCCGCGCGCGATTACGCCGACATCGACATCGGGCGCCAGCGGAATCTTGCGCAGATGCACCTTCAGGATCTTCTCGCGGCCGACGATGTCGGGATTGGAGAGCACGATCTGGCGGTCGAAGCGGCCAGGCCGCAGCAGCGCGGGGTCCAGCACGTCCGGCCGGTTGGTGGCGGCAAGCAGGATCACGCCCTCCTTGGTGTCGAAGCCGTCCATCTCGACCAGCAATTGGTTGAGCGTCTGCTCGCGCTCGTCATTGGTGCCGGAAAAGCCCATGCCGCGCTTGCGGCCCACGGCGTCGATCTCGTCGATGAAGATGATGCAGGGCGCGTTCGTCTTGGCCTGCTCGAACATGTCGCGCACGCGGCTTGCGCCCACGCCCACGAACATCTCCACGAAATCGGAGCCCGAGATCGAGAAGAACGGCACATTGGCCTCGCCGGCGATGGCGCGCGCGAGCAGCGTCTTGCCGGTGCCCGGCGGGCCGACCAGCAAACAGCCCTTCGGGATCTTGCCGCCCAGCCGCTGGAATTTCTCGGGGGTCTGGAGGAACTCGACGATCTCCTCGAGCTCGCTTGCGGCCTCGTCGATTCCGGCGACATCGTCGAAGGTCACGCGGCGGCCCTGATCGGGCGCCATCAGCCGTGCGCGGCTCTTGCCGAAGGGCATGCCGGTGCGCCCGCCCATGCCGCCAGGCGTGGCCCCGCGCATGAAATAGAGCCACACGCCGATGATGATGAGCAGCGGCAGCCAGCTCAGGATCTGCACGAAAAAGGACGAGCCCACGGGTGCCACCACATCGACCTTGACGTGATGGGCGACGAGTTGCCCCGGCAGGTTGGGATCGTCGGGGATGGTGGTGGTGTAGGCCTTCTTGGTGGCGAGCTCGCCATGCACGGTGTGGCTGTCGATGGTCGCGGTCGCGATCTGGTCCTTGCCGACCATCTGGACGAAGTCGGAATAGGCGAGCGTGGTGACAGGGGATTGCTGGCCGCTCTGGCCCAGATAGGCGAAAGTGCCCAGCAGGATGAGGCCGAACAGAAGCGCCAGCATCATCGGTTTGGAGATGCTTCCTCGCGGATTTAAGTTCTTGCCAGCCATACCAGAAGCTCCCACTCCGCCGCCCGTCCCGCCGTGATCCAGATCAAGGACACTCAGCCGAACAGTTCCGGCTTTCGCAAGCGCAGGCTCTGCACCAGCGCGAAAGTCTTCATATCGTCCAGTCCGCCGCCGTCGGCGGCCCGCGCCAGTTCCGCCAGCCCGATCTCGGCGACGGCGATGCTTTCTTGCTCCTCGGCCAGGCCGCCGCCGTCGCCAATGCGGTCGGCCGCGCGATAGGGGGCGAGGAACAGGTGCATGCGCTCGGTCGAGATGCCGGGCGTGGACCAGAAGGTTCCCACCGGCTCCAGCGCGCCGAGCCGCAAGCCCGCTTCCTCCATCGCCTCGCGGCGGGCGCAGGCTTGCGCCTCGCCTTCGTCGATGATGCCGGCGATGGCCTCCAGCAGGTCCGGCTCGCCCGCGCTGAGGTATGGCGGGGTGCGGAACTGGCGCACCAGGATCGCGCATTTGCGCGACGCATCGTAAGGCAGGACCGTCGCCACCTCGCCGTGGTCTTCGACCAGATGCCGGATCGTGTGGCCGTCGGCGAAGCGGATCGTGGCCAGCGACAAGGTGCTGAAGCCCTTATACAGGGTCTCGATCTGGCTGCTTTCGATGTCCATGGTTTCTCTGTGCCGCGATTTGGTGCCAATTATGGTCCGCTTGCCCGGTCTCGGTTGCAAGGGAAACCGGCAGGGTATTGGATAATTCGAGGCCGATCGGACGCGGCCGGCTCCGCCGCGGCGCGTTGCAGGGTTCCAATCAAGCGAGGCCATCATGGGTGCGAAGAACTCAATCGAACTTCCCCGCGCGGAAGGCGAAACCCCGCGTCAGGCCCATGCCGATCTGCCCAAGGGAACCTATGAGCGCGAGATGGGCCGCGACGGCTTCTTCGGTCCGGCCACCCAGCTCTATCACCGGCATCCGCCCACCGGCTGGACGCATTTCGAGGGGCCCTTGCGCCCGCACGCCTTCGACGCGCTGGCGGCGGCGCCGGAAAGTGCCGATCCCTTCAAATCGGCGATGCTGCTGTCCAATGCCAATTTGAAAATCCGCATCTGGGCCGTGCACCGCCCGATGCAGCATCTGGCCCGCAATGCCGACGGCGACGAGCTCTTGTTTATCCATCACGGCGAAGGCGATCTCTACTGCGATTTCGGTCACATGAGCTATCGCGAGGGCGATTACATTCTGCTGCCGCGCGGCACCATGTGGCGGCTGGCGCCGGCCTCGCACAGTGTGGCGCTGCTGATCGAGGCCACGGCGAGCGCCTACAAGCTGCCGGAGCGCGGCCTTCTGGGGCCGCACGCGATCTTCGATCCGGCCGTGCTCGAGACGCCCAGAGCTCGACGAGGCCTTCAAGGCGCAGGCGAACGAGCAGGAATGGAACGTGCTGGTCAAGCGCCGCGATCAGATCACCACCATCACCTATCCCTTCAATCCGCTCGATGCCATCGGCTGGAAAGGCAATCTCGCGGCGCTGAAGCTCAACTGGCGCGACATCCGCCCGGTGATGAGCCATCGCGCCCACATTCCGCCCTCGGTGCATTCGACCTTCGTCGCCGACCGCTTCGTCGTCTGCACCTTCGTGCCGCGGCCGCTCGAATCCGATCCCGGCGCGCTCAAGGTGCCGTTCTTCCATTCCAACGACGATTACGACGAGGTGATCTTCTATCACGCCGGCGAGTTCTTCAGCCGCGACAACATCCGCCCCGGCATGATCAGCTTCCACCCTTGCGGCTTCACCCACGGGCCCCACCCCAAGGCGTTGGCGGCCGCGGCCAGCGCGCCCAAGGCAACGACCGACGAAGTGGCGGTGATGGTCGATTCGCGCGATCCGCTCGACATGGGCGAGGCCGCGCGGGCTGTCGAAGTCCACGATTACGCCGAAAGCTGGAAGGCGACATGAAGCTCGCTTCTCTGCGCCACGGCCGCGACGGCATGCTGGTCGTCGTCAGCCGGGACCTGTCGCGCAGCGTCGCCGTGCCGCATATCGCGCCCACGCTGCAGGCCGTGATGGACGATTGGGCCCACACCGCGCCGCGCCTGATGCGCGTCTACGATCTTTTGAACGAAGACGCCGCCGACGGCGCCAAGCCCTTTCATGCGGAGGAATGCGCGGCGCCCTTGCCGCGGGCCCATCAATGGGCCGACGGCTCGGCCTATGTGAACCATGTCGAGTTGCTGCGGCGGGCGCGCGGCGCCGAGCTGCCGCAAAGCTACTGGACCGATCCCTTGATCTATCAGGGCGGCTCCGACGGCTTCATCGCCGCCACAGATCCGATCCTGGCCGCGGACGAGAGCTGGGGCATCGATTTCGAAGGCGAAGTGGCGATCGTCACCGACGACGTGCCGATGGGCACGAACGCCGGCCACGCGGAGAGGCACATCAAGCTGATGATGCTGGTCAACGATGTCTCGCTTCGCAACCTGATTCCGGACGAGCTGGCCAAGGGCTTCGGCTTTTTCCAGTCCAAGCCCGCGACCGCGTTCTCGCCGGTGGCGGCGACGCCGGACGAGCTCAGCGAAGCCTGGGCCGGCGGCAAGGCGCATCTGCCGCTGACCGTGACTCTGAACGGCGAAGCCTTCGGCGCGCCCAATGCCGGCGAGGACATGACTTTTTCCTTCCTCGATCTGATCGCCCATGCCGCCAGGACGCGGGTCCTGGGTGCGGGCACGATCATCGGTTCGGGCACGGTGTCGAACAAGGACCCAAGCCGCGGCTCCGCCTGCATCGCCGAGCGGCGCATGCTGGAGACGACCGCGGGCGGCGCACCCAAGACGCCGTTCCTGAAGTTCGGCGATTGCGTGCGCATCGAGATGCTCGACCCCGCCGGCCATTCCATCTTCGGGGCCATCGCGCAGAAGGTCGTCCGCCATGACGGCTGAGATGGTGCTCTACACCTATTTCCGCTCCTCGGCGGCCTGGCGCGTGCGCATCGCACTGAATTTCAAGGGGCTGAAGCGCGAGGACGTGTTCATCCATCTGCGCCGCAAGGATCAGCTCGCGCCCGAATACCGCGCGCTCAATCCGCAAGGTCTGGTGCCGACGCTGATCCATGGCGGCCATGTGCTCACGCAGTCGCTGGCCATCGTCGAATATCTGGAGGAGGTCTTTCCCGCTCCGCCGCTCTTGCCGAAGGAGGCGCTGGCGCGGGCCCGCGTGCGCGCGCTGGCCTTGGCGGTGGCCTGCGACATTCATCCGCTCAACAATCTCAGGGTGTCGCGGTATCTGAAACATGAATCAAGCGCCGGCGACGAACAACTCGCCACCTGGCAACGCCACTGGATTTCCGAAGGCTTCGCGGCGCTGGAAGCCATGCTCGCTGGCTCAAACGAAACCGGCCGCTTCTGTCATGGCGCCGCGCCGACGCTGGCCGACATCTGCCTGATCCCGCAAATGTTCAACGCCCGTCAGATCGCGCTGGATTTGTCCCCCTGGCCGACGCTGCTCCGCATTGAAGAGGCCGCGTCCGCGCATCCGGCCTTCGCCGCCGCGCATCCCTCGCGGCAGCCGGACGCGGAGTAATTCAATCCCTGACGATCAGGCCCTGACGATCAAGATTGCCAGCGCCTTGGGGCCATGGGCGCCGAGCTCCAGCGTCTGCTCGATGTCGGCGGTGCGCGAAGGCCCGGTGACGAAATTGAGCGTCGCCGCAATCCCGCGCCGTTTGACGCGCGCGAGCACCTCTTCCATGGATCCCACAATGTCGCGCGCCCGCAGCACCGCGATTTCGAGACCGGGGCGGAAATGCCATGAGGCCGGTGCGTTCGCGCCCGCCGGATAGGCCAGCGTTCCGGTCTCGGCGATGCCGAAGGGTGCGAGCGCCAGCGCGGCGTCGTCCGGTCCGGGCGGCGTGGTCTCGCGCGCAAGCCCCGGTGTTTTCGCCCAATCGAGACCGGCAGCCGCCGAACCTGGCGGCAGATGCAGGACGGCCGGCAGATTGCGCGCGCGCAGGATCGCGGCCACCGCTTCGGCGACGTCCGCGGCGCTGTCCAGCACCTGCACCTCGGCATCGGCACGCCGGGCGCGCTCGCAAAAGCGCGCCACCGCTTCGCCGCTCCATTCGGGCGCCCGGTAAGCGGCGGGCCGCGACGCCTCGCGCCTGCGGCGTGCGGCGATCGCGAACAGGATATCGTCGCGCGCGCTCATCTCCGCTTCGCCCACAAGTCCTGAAAGGTCTTGCCTTGCGGCGCCGGAAAATCGCGCACCGCGAACCAGCCGCCCATCAAGGGCAGCGCGCGCACGCGGCCGCGTCTGCCTGCAAGCGCCTTCAAGACGCGCGCGGCCAGGCGCGTGACCCTGCGATAAAGTGCAGGACGCTTGACGGCGAAGGCCCACAGCGAAAGTCCGTAACGCGCGCTTGCCGGCGCCAGGCCGGCGGCATATTCGCGCGCGCGCCAATAGCGCATGATCTTGGGCAGCGGGATCTTGACTGGGCACACTTCGGCGCAGCGTCCGCAAAAGGTCGAGGCGTTGGGGTGATGGCGCGCCTCGGCCAATCCCAGAAGATTGGGATTGAGAATGGCGCCGATGGGGCCGGGATAGGTGGCGCCATAGGCATGCCCGCCGACGGCACTGTAGATCGGGCAATGATTGATGCAGGCCGCGCAGCGGATGCAGCGCAGCGTTTCCTCCGCTTCGGTGCCGATCAGCCTGGTGCGGCCGTTGTCGACCAGCACCACATGGAAATTCTCCGGCCCGTCATGCTCGCCCGCGCGCCGCGGGCCGCTCATGACGCTGACATAGGATGTGATCGCCTGTCCGGTGGCCGAGCGCGTCAGAAGCCGCAACAAGACCGCCATGTCGTCGAGGTTCGGCACCACTTTCTCGATTCCGGTGACGACGATATGCGTCTTGGGCAGGAGCCGCGTCAGATCGCCATTGCCCTCGTTGGTCACGATCACGGCCGCGCCTTCCTCGGCGGCGAGGAAATTGGCGCCGGTGATTCCGGCGTCGGCCGATTCGAAGGCGGTGCGCAGGGCCGTGCGCGCCTCGTCCACCAGCGCCGTGCGCTCGTCGAGCTTGCGCGCGGGATCGAGCGCGGTGTGCGCGGCGCGAAAGGTGTCGGCAACGTCCTCCTTGTTGAGGTGGAAGGCGGGCGCGATGATGTGGCTGGGAGGCTCGTGCCTGAGCTGGATGATGTATTCGCCCAGATCGGTTTCGACCGGGATGAGACCGTTCTGCTCCAGGAAGTCGTTGAGCCCGATCTCCTCGCTGACCATGGATTTGCCCTTGGTCACGGTCTTGGCGCCCGCGCGCGTCAGGATGCCGAGCACGATCTCGCGCGCCTCTTTGGCGTCGCGCGCCCAATGCACATGCCCGCCGCGCGCCGTGACATTGCGCTCGAAGGCTTCGAGCAGCGTGTCGAGATTGGCGAGCGCATAATCGCGAATGCCCGCGCCCGCCTCGCGCAAAGCCTCGAAATCGGGATAATCGGCGGCGGCGAGCCCGCGCGCTTTCTGGAAATGCGATTTGATGCGGCCGAGCGCAAGCTTGAGGCCCGGATCGGCCATCGCTTGATGCGAAGCCTCGCGAAAGGCGCGCGGGTCCTGAATTCATTTTTCGGCCTCGCCAAGCGCGGGTCCATCGGCCATGTCGGCGAGCACTTCGGCGATGTGGCGCACTTCCATGGTCTTGCCCTGGCGCTCCATGCGGCCGGCCAGATGCAGCAGGCAACCGAGATCGGGCCCGATCAGCAGACGCGCGCCGGTCCCAAGCGCATCGGCGATCTTGTCGTCGGCCATGCGTTCGGAGATCTCCGGATATTTGACCGAGAACAGGCCGCCGAAGCCGCAGCACACCTCCGGCTCCTTCAGTTCGGCGAGCGTCAGCCCCTCGACGCTCGCAAGCAATGTGCGCGGCTCTTCCTTGACGCCCATCTCGCGCAGGGCCGAACAGGAATCGTGGTAGCAGGCCCGCGCCGCGCAATGCGCGGCGACGTGATCCACCCCCCGCTCGCGCACCAGAAAGGAGACGAGTTCGTGGCTCTTGGCCGCCAGCGCGCGGGCGCGCGACGCGTAAACGGAATCGTTTGCCAGAACCTCCGGATAATGATTGCGCAGCATCCCGGCGCAGGAGCCCGACGGCGCCACCACGAAATCGAATTCCTCGAACGTGTCCACCACCGCGCGCGCGATGTCGGCGGCGTCGCCGTCGTCGCCCGCGTTCCAGGCCGGCTGGCCGCAGCAGGTTTGCGCCCGCGGCACGATCACCTCGCAGCCCGCCGCCTCCAGCAATGTCACGGCCGCGAAACCCACTTGCGGGCGCAGGAGGTCGACCAGACAGGTGACGAACAATCCGATGCGCGTCATGGGCGCAAGCGCCACCCCGCCCAGGCGAGCGCGATCCAGCCGATCAGAAAGGCCGTGCCCCCCACCGGCGTCACATACACCATGGCTTGCATTCCCGTCAGCGCGTAGAGGTAAAGCGAGCCGGAAAACAGCACGATGCCGCCCAGGAAGAACGCGGCCGCGATTCGCGCCGCGCGCGCGGCGTCGCCGCGAATGGCGAAGGCGGCGATGCCCATGGCGAGGGCGTGATACATGTGATAGCGCGCGCCGGTGTCGAAGATCTGCAGGGCAAAGGCGCTCACCCGGCCCTGCAATCCGTGCACGGCGAAGGCGCCCGCCGCCACCGCCAAAAATCCGTTGATCGCCGCAATGGCGAGCCACACGCCCATGCCGAACCGTCTCCCACTGTGCGCGGCGATCATAGCCCGCTGCCTGCCGTTTTGCGAACCGCGACGGCAGCGGCTAGAACACCGTCATGACGGATTTCGCGACCGCATCGGACGGCGTGCGCATCGCCTATGAGAGCGTGGGCACCGGCCCTCCCATATTGCTGATCCACGGCTTCGCGTCGGACCGCGGGCAGAACTGGCGCGACACCGGCTGGTACGAGACGCTGGCGGGCGCCGGCCGCCGCGTGGTGGCGATGGATTGCCGCGGCCATGGCGAAAGCGGCAAGCCCCACGATCCCGCCATGTACGGCCATGGCATCATGGCCGCCGATGCGGTGGCGGTGATGGACGCGGCCGGTCTCAAGGCGCCGGACGTGATGGGCTATTCGATGGGCGGCCATATCGGGCTCAGCCTCATCGCCGGCCACGGCGCGCGCGTCGGCCGGCTTATCCTGGGCGGCGTGGGCGAGAGCTATTTTGATCCCGCCCGCCTCGCCCGCGATGCCATCGTCGCGGCCCTCGAAGCCCCCGACAAAAGCAGCATCCCTGAAGGCGTCGGCCTCAAATTCCGCATTTTCGCCGAGCAGGCGGGCAAGGATTTGCAGGCGCTCGCCGCCTGCATGCGCGCGCACCGCGGCGCCGTCGCCGCCGCCGAGCTCGCGCACACCCGGCAAGCGGTGCTGGTGGTCTGCGGCGAGAACGATGACATGACCGGCGCGCCCGGCCCGCTGGCCGCCGCTTTCCCCAATGGCCGCGCCGTGATTGTGCCGGCCCGCGATCACATGACGACCGTGGGCGACAAGGTGTACAAAGATGCGGTGCTGGATTTTCTCGCGCATTAGGTGCCGCCCATGCCCGCCAAGCCTGAACCGCCGCCCTTCGACTGGGCCGATCCGCTCGGGCTCGAGGCCGAACTTAGCGCCGAGGAGCGCATGACGCGCGATTCGGCGCGGCAGTTCTGCACGCAGCGCCTGATGCCAAGGGTGCGCGATGGCTTCCGCAGCGAACGCTTCGACCGCGCCATCATGACCGAGATGGGCGAGATGGGATTTCTGGGGCTCACGCTGCCCGAAGCTTATGGCGGCGCGGCCATGAATTACACCAGCTACGGCCTGGTCGCGCGCGAGGTCGAGCGCGTCGATTCCGCCTATCGTTCGGCGCTAAGTGTGCAGAACTCGCTGGTCATGCATCCCATATTTGCCTTCGGCAGCGAGGCGCAACGCAAGAAATATCTGCCGAAGCTGGCCAGCGGCGAATTCGTCGGCTGTTTCGGGCTGACCGAGCCCGATCACGGCTCTGATCCCGGGGCCATGACGACGCGCGCCGACAAGGTCTCCGGCGGCTATGTGCTGAACGGCGCCAAGATGTGGATCACAAATTCGCCGATTGCCGATCTCGCATTGGTGTGGGCGAAGCTCGACGGCGCCATCCGCGGCTTCATCGTGGAACGCGGGGCGGACGGATTTTCGACCCCCGCCATCGAAGGCAAGTTCAGTTTGCGCGCCAGCCCCACCGGCGAGATCGCGCTGGCCGATTGCCGCGTGGGCGAGGGCGCGCTCTTGCCCGATGCCTCAGGGCTGTCGGGCCCGTTCGAATGCCTGAACCGCGCGCGCTTCGGCATCGTCTGGGGCGTGATGGGCGCGGCCGAGTTCTGCTTCCATGCCGCGCGGCGCTACACGCTGGAACGCACGCAGTTCGGCCGCCCGCTCGCCGCCAATCAGTTGATCCAGACAAAGCTAGCCGACATGCAGACCGAGATCGCGCTGGGGCTGGCGGGCGCGCTGCGCCTGGGCCGGCTGATGGATGCGGGCCAGGCCGCGCCGGCCGCGATCTCGCTGATGAAGCGCAACAATTGCGGCAACGCGCTGGCGATCGCGCGCGAGGCTCGCGACATGCATGGCGCCAACGGAATCTCCGATGAATTTGGCGTCATCCGCCACATGCTGAATCTGGAAGCCGTCAACACCTATGAAGGCACCCACGATGTGCACGCGCTGATCCTGGGCCGCGCGATTACGGGGCTTCAGGCGTTCAGTTGACACTGCCGCAGCCTTTCGCCGCCTGGTTCGCCGCCCGCGGCTGGCGCCCGCGCCCGCACCAATTGGCGCTGGTGGCCGAGGCGGCGGCGGGCCGCTCGGTGCTCTTGGTGGCGCCGACCGGCGGCGGCAAGACGCTGGCCGGCTTCCTGCCCAGCCTGATCGAGCTGGCGGGCGCGGCGCACAAGCGGCCGTGGCGGCTGCATACGCTCTACATTTCGCCGCTGAAGGCGCTGGCGGTCGATGTGGCGCGCAATCTGGGCGCGCCGGCCGAGGAGATGGGCCTCGGCGTGCGCATCGAAACGCGCACCGGCGACACCCCGCCTGCCCGCCGCCAGCGCCAGCGCTACGCTCCGCCCGACATCCTGCTGACCACACCCGAACAGCTCGCCCTCATGATCGCTTCGAAGGATGCGCCGCGCCTGTTCGCGCATCTGAAGGCGGTGGTGTTGGACGAACTGCATGCGCTCGCCAATTCCAAGCGCGGCGATCTTCTGGCGCTGGGGCTGGCGCGGCTGGCCACGCTGGCGCCGGGCCACCGCCGCGTCGGGCTGTCGGCCACGGTCGCCGATCCGGCGCCGCTACAGCGTTATCTGGTGCCGCAGCCTGAAGAGGGCGAGGCGCGTTCGGCTTTGGTGCTTGGCGAGACCGGCGCCCGGCCCGACATTCGCATCCTCGCCTCCGATGCTTACGTGCCCTGGGCAGGACACATGGCGCGCCACTCCATGAGCGAGGTGATGGCGGCGATCGGTGCCTCGAAGACCGCGCTCGTCTTCGTCAACACCCGCGCCCAGGCCGAGCGCATCTTCCAGGATCTGTGGACGATCAACGACGACAATCTGCCGATCGCGCTGCATCACGGATCGCTCGCGCCCGAGCAGCGCCGCAAGGTCGAGGCGGCGATGGCGCGCGGGTCCTTGCGCGCGGTGGTCTGCACCTCGACGCTCGATCTGGGCATCGACTGGGGCGCGGTGGACCGCGTCATCTGCATCGGCGCGCCCAAGGGCGCGGCCCGGCTGGTCCAGCGCATCGGCCGCGCCAATCACCGCCTCGACGAACCGAGCCAGGCCCTGCTGGTGCCGGCCAACCGCTTCGAGGTGCTGGAATGCGAGGCCGCGCGCGACGCCGTGCTGGCGGGCGAGCTCGACGGCGAACGCGCCAAACCGGGCGGGCTCGACGTGCTGGCGCAGCATGTGCTGGGCACCGCCGCATCGGGCCCCTTCCACGAAGATGCGCTCTATCGCGAGGTGATTTCGGCGGCGCCCTATCGCGAGCTGGCGCGCGCCGATTTCGACCGCATCGTCGATTTCGTCGCCACCGGCGGCTATGCCCTCAAGCGCTACGACCGTTTCGCGCGCCTGCGCCGCACGCCCGAAGGGCTGTGGCGCATCGCCCATCCGCGCATGGCGCAGGATTACCGGCTCAATGTCGGCGTCATCGTCGAGGAGCCGATGCTCGACATCCGCCTGATGGCGAAGGGCCGGCCGGCGGGCGGCGGCGGGCGGCTGATCGGCCGTGTCGAGGAATATTTTCTGGAGACGCTGGCGCCCGGCGACACCTTCGTCTTCGGCGGCGAGGTGCTGCGCTTCGAGGGTATTCGCGAAACCGCCGCTTACGTCACCCGCACCCATGACCCGATGGCGCAGGTGCCCTCCTATATGGGCGGCAAGTTTCCGCTTTCGACCTTTCTGGCCGGCCGCGTGCGGCAAATGCTGGCCGATCCGGAGCAATGGAAACTCTTGCCCGCGCCGGTGGGCGAATGGCTGCGCATCCAGGCCCTGCGCTCGGTCATCCCGAAGGCGGGCGAGATGCTGGTCGAATGCTTTCCGCGCGGCTCCAGGCATTACCTCGTCTGCTATCCGTTCGAGGGGCGGCTGGCGCACCAGACGCTGGGGATGCTGCTGACGCGGCGGCTGGAGCGGGCGCGCATGAAACCGCTGGGCTTCGTCGCCAACGAATATGCGCTGGCGGTGTGGGGGCTGAAGCCGATGGACGGCGCCGACATGAACCGCCTGTTCGATGCCGACATGCTGGGCGACGATCTCGATGCCTGGCTGGCCGAGTCCGCGCTCTACAGGCGCACGTTCAGGAACTGCGCCATCGTCGCCGGCCTGATCCAGAAGCGCGCCATCGGCAGCGAGAAGACCGGCCGCCAGGTGACGTTTTCCTCCGACCTGATCTACGACGTGCTGCGCGAGCACGAGCCCGATCACATCCTCTTGCGCGCCACCTACGCCGATGCGGCGACCGGCCTGCTCGACATCGCCCGGCTTTCGGACATGCTGGCGCGGGTGAAGGGTCGGCTGGTGGTCAAGGTGCTGGAGCGGGTCTCGCCCTTGGCGGTTCCGGCGCTGCTCGAAATCTCCAAGGAAATGGTGGCCGGCGAAGCCCATGAGGATATCCTCAGCGAAGCCGAAGACTCGCTGATCCGCGAGGCCATGGGGGATTGACGATGCCGAACCGAAATCTGAGTGCCGACGAACTTAAGTTGGCAAATGATTTACTCGAAGAAATCAGAGATCGACTCGCAACGCTTGCCGGGGACGACGAACTGTTGCGTTTTTCTTATCGAAGAAAGATTTCCAAGGAACTCCAATATGACGAGCGTGGAAAACCGGGCGCCCGCAAGCAACTTAAAACGCTAAAATGGGCGCTTCAGAATCGTAAATGTGCCCACTGCGGTGAGGACATGCCCCTCAAATATTCCGAGTTGGATCGCAAGAACGCGGCCGATGGCTATACCGAGGAAAACACTGAGTTGGTCCACGCAAAGTGTCATCACGACCGTCAGGCGGCGAAAGGCTATACGTGATCGACGAAATGACGATCCGCGTGAACGGGCAGGTGCTCGGGCTCGACGTTTCCGGCGCGCTGCATTGGCCGGAGCGCGAAACGCTGGTGCTGGCCGATCTGCATTTCGAGAAGGGCAGCTCCTATGCGCGCGCCGGCACCTATCTGCCGCCGTACGACACGCGCACCACGCTGGCGCGCATCGAACGATTGGTCGCCCAGTACCGCCCGGCGCGCGTGATCGCGCTGGGCAATTCCTTCCACGACATGGGCGCCGACGACCGTCTCGATGCCCACGAACGCGAGCGGCTGTCCGCGCTCACCGCGGCGCGGGACTGGATCTGGATCGCGGGCAATCACGACCCCGTTCCGCCGCGATGGCTGGGCGGGGCGCGCGAACAACAGATCGAAGAGGGAGGCCTCGTCTTCCGTCACGAGCCGTCGCTGCGTCCGCCGCCGGGCGAGATCGCCGGCCATCTGCATCCCTGCCACACGGTAACGCGGCGCGGCCGCTCGCTCAGGCGGCGCTGCTTCGTGTCCGATGGCATGCGCATGGTGATGCCGGCCTTCGGCGCCTATGCCGGCGGCCTCGATCTCTATGACGAGATCTATGAGCGCCTGTTTCCGCACGGCCCTCTGGCTTACATGCTGGGTGCGAAGCGCGTTTATGCCGTGGCGGCGTAGAAGTTGCCGGACCGGCCGCCGGTGGAGCGAAGGGAGGCCTTTGTGAACCGAGACATATTGTGCCTTTGCCTCGCGTGCCTTGCGGTTTTTCTATTGGGCACAGACTCTTCACAAGCATCTCGGCTCTGCCATGCAACATCGTCGGCACATCCGATCAATTGCGATCCGCCGCCCATCATCGGAAGCATAACATGCGAACATCCGTTCACATGCGATGCGGCGTCTGAGCGGCTTAAGCGGCTTCTGCACCGAAAGTATTCTGTAGGAACTGACGTATCGCTGCTTAAGTCGCAGCTGTTGAGTGAGGGCTTTCAACATTTGGCCCATCCACCCGCAAAGTGCCTGCCAGACGCGGCGCCTGCTCCTATTGGTGTGCTGTACACTAGGTGTCCAACGTGGGATCCCGCCTGGATTCCGAAATTACCTTTTCTACGTATTTAAGGACGTGCGGCCAATTTGCGTTCAAATGGTGGAGGTCCTTTGGTCGGAAGACCCCAGGGGCAAGATTTCACACGTTGAAGGAAATTACAGTGTGGTTTGTCCGTGAAAGGGCGGCCAAGTCCCCGCGCGGGCCCCTGGCCTACATGCTGGGCACCCGCCGCGTCTATGCCGTGGCGGCGTGAGGAAATCTACTTTGATCCCAATTCTTTAGGCACTCTTAGCGCTGAGCAAGACCGCGCCGAACGCCAAGAAAGCGAGGGTGGCGATGAGTTGGCCACTGGGCGCCGCAATACCGTGGCAATAATTGACAAAGTTGTCGCAGTTCCACGTCAGTACGTCATACTTCCTACGCTGGCATGTGCGCGCACGAAATAGTACCTGCTCAGGCTGGAATCCTCCCGGAAACCCGTGCAGACGCCATGGCTTGCCTTCAGAGAATTCGGCAAAGGTTTCTTCGACCACCCCGCCTGCGCGCGGTGAGTTGGAGATGATCAGCGGATAGCCGTCATAGCTGCGTAGATCGGAAACAATGCCGACGTGATTGTAGAAGATATGAGTGGGCACCGAAATTTTCGTGCCAGGCAGTGCCGATAGAAGGTCCCATTTATTCATCTGTCAACTCGCGACTCAATAACCGATGGTCAGTGTACCAACAAAGAGCTGTATGTACAGGGAGGGGAATTTGGAATCGGATTTGGGGTCGAAGGAGAATTTCGCGTGCTTCCCGCCCCATGCACAAGATTGCCGCCGCTGTTGCAACATCTAAGCACCTGAGCGGCCAGTCGTTTTCGCGATGAGCGTGACGCTGCCCTGTCAGCGCGCAAATCATCCGTACACAGATCAAATCGCAAACGCTTGAAAACACGCGCGATTTCGCATGCGCCCGTTGCGCCTCCGCTTGGCGACAGAAATCTTTTTGTCAATTCTTGAAGGCATTTCTTTCACCCCCATCTCTCTCGCACGAATTTGCGAAGGAGTGCGTGGAGACCGGGTAGGAGATTTCGCGAGACCATACAGGCCAAGGATGCGGGTCTTGCGCGCATCCGGGCGAGGCGATGGGACAAAGGGCTTGGATGACGCGGCCACGATGCGCGCCGGCATCCGCCGTTCCCGAACGCTCGCGAAGTCCGAGGCGAAGCCAAGGTGCGGTGCGGCGCGCGTGTTGACCAGCGTGCGCGGCCCGCCTGCCGGACCTTCGAACGGGAAGGGCGGAGAGCGCCTTGCGTGGCCGGCGAGAAAAAAGAAGCCGCCGCGCCTGGGGTTCCCGCCTTTGTTGTGCGATCCCCCCACCCGATCCGGCTTCGCTCTCGCTCGCGCCGGATCGACCTCCCCACTGAGGGGAGGTATCTGAACGCACGCAGCCTCTGACCTCCCATTGGTGGGGACGTAGGCGAGCCCATCGCGTGCAAACGCGACGGCGAGCCGGGTGGGGGGATGATGCAGCGCTCCCCCTCCGTCGTGCTGCGCTCGCCCCCTCCCCCGCAGGCGAGGGAGGAAAACGGCGCTCTATGCGCGGCGGCGGAACAGGACCGAGGAAAACCAGCCCAGCATCAGCGCCATTGCCACCGTGGCGACGCCGTAGAACAAGGGCTGGCTGTGCGCCAGGGCGAAGAGGTTGCGCTCCAGCCCGGTCTGATCGACGAAGAGCGGCGTCGATTGCGCGCTGACGACGCTGCCGTTCTGGAACAGCAGCACCTCGGCGGTGTACTGGCCGCGCGGCACCGAAGCCGGCACCGGCACGCGCACCCGGAACAGCGAATAGCTGAGGAACTCGACGCCGCCCGTCACGTCCTTGTAAAGCCCGGTGCGGCTCTGCTGGCGGATGGCGGCGTCGGTGTAGAACTGGGCCTCGCGCGGGCTGTGGGTCGAATAGCTGGAAGGTTCCAGAGCGCCGACGCCGAGCTGGTAACGCTTGAGCACCGCTTCGGGCGCGATCTTGTCGAGCGGCCGCGTGCTGGCGAGGTAGTAGAAGCCCGGCATGGCGCCGAGCGTGACTTCGTGGCGGTTGATCCACAGCCCGAGCACGCGCTGCTTCTGCCGCACGGTCATGTCGAGGTCCGGTCCGCGCACCACCACCACGACATCGCGCGGCGCGTCGGTGATCTCGTTGCCGCGCGGCTCGATGGCGCCGAACACCACCAGATCGGTGCCGGTGTAGTTCGAGGTGATCTCGATCTGGTCCTGCGACAGGCCCGAAACCAGATCCTGGGCATGCGCCGCCATCGGCGCGCCAGCAGAGATAGCGGCGCCAGCAGCGCCGTCACCGCAATGGCGAAGTGTGCGATGCGCCTCATGAGGTCCCGACCGTCATGCTGTAGATGTCGGCCGGCGTCACCACCAGGCCGTAGAGCAGCCTGACCGCGATGGCGAGCGTCAGAAGCGCGAGCAGGAATCGGAGCTGCTCGCCGCGCAGCTTGGCGCCGGCGCGCAGGCCGAACTGCACACCGATCACCCCGCCGACGATCAGCAGCAGCGCCAGCATGATATCGACCGAGTAATTGTCGACCGCGTGCAGGACGGTGGCCGAGGCGGTGACGAACAGAACCTGAAAAAGCGAGGTGCCGACGACGATGTTGGTGGGCATGCGCAGCAGATAGATCATCACCGGCACCATGATGAAACCGCCGCCCACGCCCATGATCGCCGACAGGACCCCGACGATGAAACCCAGCAGCACCGGCGGAAACACCGAGATGTAGAGCTTCGAGCGGCGGAAGCGCAGCTTGAAGGGCAGGCCGTGGATCCAGTTGTGCTGGCCGGGCTTGCGCCCGCCTGCGGTCTTGCCGGAGCGGATGGCGCGGATGGTCCGGATGCTTTCGGTCAGCATCAGGGTGCCGACGGAGCCGAGCAGGATCACATAGCTGATCGAGACCGCGAACTCGGATTGGCCCGCCGCGGTCAGCAGCCCGAAGATGTAGACGCCCAGCGCCGTGCCGGTCAGGCCGCCGGCCAGCATCACCACGCCCATCTTGAGGTCGAGGGTCTTCTGACGCAGATGCGACATGACGCCGGAGAAGGTCGCCGCCGAGACCTGGCTGGCCGTGGTGGCCACGGCCACGCCCGGCGGGATGCCGGCGAAGATCAATAGCGGCGTCAGCAAGAAACCGCCGCCGATCCCGAACACGCCCGACAGGAAACCAACGGCCGCGCCCATCCCGAGGATGATCAGCCAGTGGACCGACATCTCGGCGATAGGAAGATACAGTTCCATTGTGTTCGGACTAGGAAGAGATCGTGCGAATGCGCCAGCGGTCAAGCGAAGAAGGGTCGACTGTGCGCGTCTGCGCATGAGCGGTCAACAGCGTGCGGAGCATCGGGGAAGAATGGTCGCGCCTGCGGTGCCGCAAGGTCACGCGGCTACAGGTCGGAGTCGGTCGGCGGCACATTGGCGGCGCGATCGAGCGGGTCGGGTTTGAACGACGTGGCCGAACGCTGCGCCGCGGCCTTGTCGTCCGGGCTGAGCTGGGTCGCCAGCGCCGTCACCCGCGCCTTGGATTCGGAGTCGCCCTGGCTCGCAGCCACCGCGTACCATTTGTACGCGTCGGTCAGGCTCTGCGGCACGCCCATCCCGCGTTCGTAGAGCACCGCGAGATTGAACTGCGAATCGCGCAGGCCCAGCTCGGACGCCTTGGTGAACCATTGCGCCGCGGTCGTGAAGTTCTTGGGCACGCCGGAGCCCTGGGCATAGGCCACGGCCAGATTGTGCATGGCCTTGCGATTGCCCTGCTTGGCGGCGGCCTCGTACCAGGCGGCGGCCTGCTTGGCATCGGCGCGCACGCCGTGGCCGCGTTCGTAGAGCGTGCCGAGGCGGTATTGCGCCACGGGCTGGCCCTGCTTGGCGGCGCGCTCGAGCCAGCGGGCGGCTTCGGCTTCGTTCTGCTTGACGCCGTCGCCCTCCAGATATTTCAGACCCAGCACGGTTTCGGCTGTGACGTTTCCGCTGCCCGCGGCCGAGGTCAGCCGGTCGAGCGGCGAGCTTGGCGGACTCTTGGCCGCCTGCTGGGTGGGCTCTGGCTTGGCTGTGGCGGCTGGCGCCTTCCGCGCCTTGGCGGGCGCGGGCTTGGCGGCGGCCGGTTTGTCCGGCGCGGGCCGGCTGGTCTGCGGCGGCGTAACCGCTTCGGGCGGCGTTTCTGTCGCGGCCTCGTTGCTCTGGAGCGGGGTCGTCGCCGGCAGAGGCGGCGCGATGGCCGGCGGATTGATCTGGATCGTCTGTTCCGATGGCTGCGGCGGCCTGCTGGCAATGCGGTACATGACCGTGCCGGAGAGCATCGCCACGACCAAGATGGCCGCAATCGCGCCCAGCAGAATGACGCGGCGGCGCCCGCCCCCCGATGGCTTCTCCTCGGCGGGGCCGGCGCCCCAGCTGAAGCCCACTGCGGTGGCTTGCGAGCCTTGCGCCTCGGTGGCGGCGCGGGCCTGGCGGCGGGTGGCCGCGATATAAGATTCGGCGGTCCCGCCCGCTTCGAAGGCGTCCGTCTCGGAGTCGGCGCCGGCATCGAATGGCTGCCCGCCGTCGAACTGCTGCTCGACGCCGAACATGGATTCGGCATCGAAGGCCGGCGGGCCGTACGCCTCCCCGCCGGTCTCGGCGAAGGACGGTTCCTCGTCGGCCATGGGGAAGGGCGGGGGCGTCTGCGGGAAGGGCGGCAGGTCGAATGTCGGCGGCGCCGGCGGTTCCGGGGTGGGCGCAGGAACCTCCATCACCGGCTCGGGCGCCGGCGGAGCGGGCTCGGGCTGCCTCACCCGCGCGGCCGCGGCCTCCTGCCGCGCCTGCTCGAGCGCAACATGGGTGTCCTGCCGCACCTGATCCAGCGACATCCGCGTGTCCTGGCGGATCTGGTCGACCGTGGCCCGAGCCTCGTCGCGCAGCTTCTGCATCCCGGCTTCGGCATCGTGACGGGCCTCGTCAACGGCGGCGTGCAGCTCGTCGATTTCGTGGCGGCGCTGGCGCTCGCCGAGGTCGAGCCGCTCGACCACATTCTGCATCTGGTCCTTGAGCACGTCGGCATCGGCCGCCCGCGCGAAATCGCTTATCGCCTGTTCGATATTGTGGAGGCGGTGATCGATCCTGGGGTCCTCGACGCGGGCCTGCAGCTTGCTCACGCTTTCTTCGAGCCGCGCCAGCGCGCCGCTCGTCTGCGTCTCGTTCTCGACGAAACGCTCGCGCATGCGCTCCAGCGTCTGGCGCAGATCGGTCAGCGCCTGGGAGGCGCCTTCGTCCTGCTCGATGATGCGCAAGCGGCTGTCGACGGAGAGCAGGTGATCGCGCAGCGCCTTGGCCGTGGTCTCGGCGTCGTGACGAACCTGCCCCAGCCTCCCGGCCAGCGATTCGATGTTCTGCGCCAGGCTCGAGATCTGCCCGGCCGACTGCTTGGCGGTCTGGCCGATCTGGTCGGCGACGCGCGAAAGCCCGGAATGAAGGCCCTTTATCGCCTCCTTCATGCCGTTGCCCGAGGATTGCTGCTCCACCCGCGTCAGTCTGTCGGCCAGCGCCAGCACATGCCCATCGAGTTGCTCGAATGATTGGGTCTGTTCGCGGGCGGCAACATTGATCTCTGCGGCGGCTTTGCTCATGGCGCGGTTGTTTTCGGCTTGGCTGCGTTCGGCGGCGTCGAGCCTGCGGGCGACGCCCCGCATATGGTCTTCGATGCGCCGGAAGGCCGAATTGGATTCGTCTTCGCTTCGCGAAACGCGGGCCAGCATGTCTTCGGTATCTCGGGTGGCCGCGGCCGCGCTTTCGGCCACGCTGCGATAGGTGGCCGCACTCGGGGCCGCAGCGTTGCGCCAGCTCTCGGTGGGTGGGCTCGGGCTTTCGAAGGCGCCCGCGGCATCGCTGAGTGTGCGCAGGATTTTGCGGGTCAGCCACTCGCCGACCGAAAGGCCCTCCCGCCGGGCTGCGGCGCGCGCGGCTTCCCGCGCTTCGGGCGGGATGCCGGCCACGTTCCAGGGGAGATCAGGCTGCATTTTGATTCGCCATCCGCCGCACCCGCTAAGAAAGCTATAGGCGCCAAGATATTGTGTAAAGAAACGATCTTCGGCCGAGCACCTGTATGTCCCATTCAGGGGCATTCCATGCACAGCATAGTTGACGAAGAGCGTTAATAGCCGGTTAGCGGTGGGCAATTCCTGCCTTGTCGAGCTCCGAATTGAGCTGCCCGCAGGCCCAGGACCAGGCCATCCTGTAATCGGACATCAACGACCACAACGGGTAACGAAAGGTGGCCGGCCGGTTGTGCTCGACGAAGAAATGCGCACCCCACGCAGGACCGTAACCGGCGGCAAGCGCCAGGGGGAGAAACCACGGATTGTCGCTCACAAACAGCGCCAGGATTGAAATCGTCGCCAGCGCTGTGCCCGCAAGGTGCAGCGCGCGCGTCTCCGCCTTCGCGTGCTCGCGCAAATAATAAGGCCAGAACTCGCGATAGCTTTGGATCCGGTGCCCGGTCGTCATGACCCAGCTCCTTCTTCACTGCCCGTCGCCGCTGTCTCCGGCTGTGCCGATCGCACCGCGCAGCTGCGATCCCTTTTGCGGCGGTTCGTCCTTCTTCAGCTTCAGCGGGTCGGAGTACTCCGACACGGTACGGCGGTCCTTCGCAGCGCGTCCCTGCGCGTTCTGTCGCGGCGGCTTGAGGCCGAGCGTCGTTGAGAACAGCTGCGTCACGTAAACCGTGGTGCCGTTCACCGCTGCGCCGATACCCGTGTGATCGTATTCGGGGAAGGCCAGATTGTCGCGGTGACTCTTGCTGGCGAGCCAGGTGTCGACGAAGCGCTTGGCGAAGGTCGCGACGTCGATGCCGCTCTGCTTCGTGAAATATTGCGCCGCGATATTCTCGCCCAGGAGGCCCTGAAAATCAGCGTCCTTGGCCATGATCAGCGTTGCCGAGGTTTCGCCGTCGGGAGCGCGATGCGCCATGTAGTGTTTGTCCGCCATGTCCTGACTGCGCTCGCGCGCGATATCCGCGAGTTCGGGATCGAGCTTGAGCGGCTTGGCTTGTGGATCGATCTTCTCGCGTTCCGCCTCGATGAGCGCATAGATATTCTGTTCCAGGGCCCGCATCTGAGTCTTGGGGTCGGGCTGCGTCGCGGGCTGCGTCGCGGGCTGCGTCGCGCCGACGATTGTCTCGCCACTCGCGCATGCAGCCAAGGCGAGAGCCAGGCCCGTGATCAGAACCGCACGCGCGGCGATAGGACGGGCGCCGGTCAGCGCAGGATCTCGAATAGTCCGGCGGCGCCCATTCCGCCGCCGACGCACATCGTCACCACGCCGCATTTGGCGCCGCGTCTGCGCCCTTCGATCAGCAGATGGCCCGTCATGCGTGCGCCGCTCATGCCATAGGGATGGCCGATGGAGATGGCGCCGCCGTTTACGTTCATGTTTTCGTGCGGAATGCCGATGCGGTCGGCGCAATAGATCACCTGACAGGCGAAGGCCTCGTTCAGTTCCCACAGATCGATGTCGTCCGCTTTCAGGCCGTGGCGTTCGAGCAGGCGCGGCACCGCGAACACCGGGCCGATACCCATCTCGTCGGGCTCGCAGCCGGCGACCGCGAAGCCGCGGAAGATGCCGAGCGGCTTGAGGCCCCTTTTCGCGGCGACCTCGGCATCCATGACGACGCAGGCCGCCGCGCCATCGGAGAATTGCGAGGCATTGCCGGCAGTGATGTACTTGCCTTCCTTGACTTCCATGCCGCCGCTGAAGACCGGCTTAAGCGCCGCAAGGCCCTCAAGCGTGGTGTCAGGGCGATTGCATTCGTCGCGCTCACGACCGTCTCGACGATCGATTCGGCCCGTCGCCTTGTCGATCTTCTTCATTTTGGTGTTGATCGGCACGATCTCGTCGGCGAATTTGCCGGAGGCTTGCGCGGCTGCGGTGCGGCGCTGGCTTTCCAGCGCATACTCGTCCTGGCGTTCGCGGCTAACGCCGTAGCGATCGGCGACGATCTCGGCGGTCTCGATCATCGACATCCACAGCGCTGGCTTGACCCGCATCAGATGTTCTTCGGTGACGTTGATTGGTGTTGAGGCCGCCCATCTGCACGAGCGAGATCGATTCCACGCCGCCGCCGATCGCGACCGGGGTCCCGCCGGTCATGATCTGCTGGGCCGCCAGGGCGATGGCCTGCAGGCCGGACGAGCAGAAGCGGTTGACGGTGGCGCCCGCTGTCGTGACCGGGCAGCCGGCCCAGATCGCGGCGTTGCGGGCAACGTTCATGCCCGTGGCGCCTTCGGGAAGGGCGCAACCCATGAACACGTCCTCCACCTCGCCCGGTTCGATTCCCGCCTTGGCTACGGCGTGTTTGATGGCGTGACCGCCAAGCGCGGCGCCGTGGGTCATGTTGAAGCCGCCACGAATGGATTTGGCCAGCCCCGTGCGTGCGGTCGAAACGATGACGGCCTGTCGCATGACGTGTCCTCCGCGAGTCGTCGAACCCTAACGCGGGCAAGGTTGGACGCATAGTCCCGCGCCGCCTTGTGGAACCCCGCCGCGCGCTTGGCGATCTTGTCAGGATTTGTTGGCCGGTTTCGACCGTGCCGGGATGTCCAGCAATCCGCTGCGGGCGGCGAGCGCGGTTGGGTAGCGCACGGTGAAGGCGATGGCGAGTGCGAGCGCGGCAAGCCCCACCGCGATATCGAGGGACAATTGCGCCTTGGGATCGAACGTCGCGACGGCATCGGCGGCCGCCATCGCCGCAAAGGCTACCGCCCACGCGGTCGTGAGCACGTAGTTGGCGCGGACGAACGCCGGCGTGTTCCACACCTTCTCCGGCACATGCTCGTGTCCGTATTGCAGCGTCAGCGGCCGGCGCCGCAACATCGATAGAAGCGCGAGGATCAGGAAGCCGGCCTCGACCAGAAGCCGCACCGCTTCAAGCGAAAGGCTCGGCTCGACGAACCCGGTGAACAGCGCGAGCAGTCCAAACAGGAACATGCTACCCGCATCGAGCAGGCGCAGGGTCGGCGATTCTACGAAGTCGCGCACCGTGATGACGAAAGCGGCGGCGAACGCAAGCCATAGCCCGAGACTGACGGACACACTGCTCAAGAGCACAAACAGGATGAAGGGCGCGAATCCGAGCACGATGGCCACGCTTGCGTTTCTCCGGTGCGGCTGCCGCCCAAACCATCGCATCTCGGACCGGTTCTGGCCAGCCCGGGGACATGGTGGCACGCGGCGAGCGGCATTGGCGACGCCAAAAGAAACGGGGCGCCCCGAAGGGACGCCCCGGCTCAACCGGCGATTGGCCGATGCCTTATTGCGACTGCGATTGCGGCGCGGTCTGAGGCGCGGACGCCGAGGCGGCCGTGCCCGCCTGCAACATCTTGGATTGGGCGTAGAGGTCCCACAGATGCGCGGTCGTCGAGCGCGCCGCGCTGCCGTCCACCTGCTGCAAAAGCGGCCGGGCGTCGGAATATTTGCCCTGCGCGACCAGCGAGATGCCGAGGATGAAATTGCCCTCGCTCGGATCCTTCAAACCACCTTTGGCAACCCCCTCGCGGGCGGCAGCTTCGGCATCGGCGTAGCGGCCGTAACCCCAATAGTCTTCGGCCAGCTTCACGTCCTGCTCGCCGGTTTTACTTCTCGTTGCCGCGGCCGCAATGGAGCTCAACTGGTGCTCGTCGGTGCGGGCTCCTTGCTGTGCCTCCTTCATTTGCGTTGCGACTTTGCCGGTGTTCTGAAGCTTGCCGCTGTCGAAGCCCTTCTGGAGATCGGCTTCTGCCTCGGCGGGATAACCATTGTGCAGCGCAATGCCCGCGGCGATCGTATAATCGTCGGACGACGAGGTCGCTCCGGAGAGAAAGCGCAAGCGATAAAGGTACAGTCCGTCGAGTTCGGTCATGCCGCTGGTGCCGAGCCCGTGATCGATCAGCTGTCCCCAGTCGCTCGGCTCGCTGTAGTACAAGGCCATCTGACCAAGCGTATCCAACGCGCCGGCCTGGTCATTGGTCTTGGCTTGCGCGCTCATCAGGATTTCGAGCGCAAATTTGTCCGGCTTGCCGCCATTGGCCGACTGCGATTGTATCAGTTGCCGTGCGGTTTGCTCCGCATTGGTGAAGTCGTTGGTGAAGTAATACGCCTGGGCGAGGGCCGGGTAGAGCTTGTCGTCCATCGCCATCATCTGTTCGAGCATCTTGGAATCGGTGATCACCTGCGGCCAGTTCTTGTTCTGACCGTTCAGCAGCACGGCGTTGTGCAACGTCGAAAGCTGCTCGTTCTTTTCGAGCATGGCGAAGGCGGGCGAAGCCACCATCGCGTTATAGGCCGCCATCGCCGTCTTGTAGTCCTGCTGCGGGATAGCGACGTAGGCTCTGATCTGGTTGATCTTCAGCTCGTCATAGGGGGTCTTGTCGGAGACCGCGTCGGCCGCCTGGATTTTTTCCGCGGCGGTCTTGAAGTCCTTGGCGTTGGCGGCCTTGATCGCGTCGTTGAGCGCGGATCCGACATCGCGGCTGACCGTGGGCTTTTTCGCTTCGTCCGCGGCCCTCGCCACGGACGGGGAGAGCATCATGGCCACCCCCGCCGAGCTGCACAGGAGTGCGGCGGCGAGCACGGCGCGGGCAAAATGGTTCTTCATGGGGTTCCTCTTGGTCTCAGCCGCCCCGGGTCTTAATGAACCCGCTGCGGCCAGGCAAGTCTGGCAATGGCGACACCGCAGTGTGGCCAATTGATGTCTGGCACCGCAAGACATCAGGGGTTTGGGCCCCATCCCTGGTGTGGCGATGCCGCGGAAAGATCGGCCTATCAGGACTGGGCGCAAATTTCCAGCAATCTAAATGGGGGGGCGGGCCAGGCCCGCGCCGGTCCGTAACCGCTTTTTTACCATGCGGAGGGAGGTTAGAGGGGCGAAGGGCAGGGAGGCCGCCCAACATGCGCGAGCCGCACCTCACGGAACTGGTTTTGGGAGCCGTGCAACTCGGGCTGCCTTATGGGGCCGCCAACCGGACCGGCCAGCCCTCGCGGCCGGCGGCGCTCAGGCTGGTCCATCGCGCGGCCGACGCCGGCATCACCAGTTTCGACACTGCTCGAACCTATGGCGACAGCGAAGATCGCCTAGGCGAGGCGCTCGGCGCGCGCAAGAGCGTCCACACCATCACCAAGCTCTCCCCGCTGGCGGAATTGCCCGCGGACGCGCCGAGCGAAGCGGTGCGCGCCGCGGTCGACGCAAGCATCGGGCAGTCGCTTACCGCGCTCAAGCGGACGCAACTCGATTGCCTGTTGCTGCATCGCGCCCGGCATATGACCTCGCATCGGGGTGCCGTGTGGGAACGGCTGCTCGAGCATCTCGAGGACGGTACGGTGCTGGCGCTCGGCGTCTCGGTGCAATCTCCGGAGGAGGCGCTGGCCGCGCTTGGATGCCCGGACGTCCAGCAAATCCAGATGCCGTTCAATATTCTCGACAAGCGTTGGCGCCGCGCCGGCGTGATCGCGCGTATTCATGCGCGCAGCCACGTCACGGTTCATGTGCGCAGCGTCTTCCTTCAGGGGATTCTTGCTGCTGGCGATCCGGCCGTCTGGCCGCGGGTTGACGGCGTCGATCCGGCGGACCTGGCGCGCCTGGTCGCGAAACTGGCCGGCGATCTCGGCCGCGAAAACGCCGCCGATCTCTGCGTCGCCTATGCGCGCGGTCAGGACTGGGTGGACGGCCTGGTCGTGGGTATGGAGACCGAAGACCAGCTCGACGCCAATCTCAGACTGTTTCTGCGCCCGCCACTGTCGCCGCAGGATTGTGCGGTGGTCGAGGCTGCGATCCCCGAGCTGCCAACCGCCCTGCTCGATCCCGCGCAATGGCCGAAGCAGACATGAGCGCTGCACCGGTCTCCTCGCTGTTCCGCCTCGACGGGCGCATTGCCTTCGTCTCCGGCGCTGCCGGCCATCTCGGCCGGGCGATGAGCCTGGCGCTGGCCGAGGCCGGCGCCCATGTCATCCTCAACGGCCGCAATGCCGGCCGCATCGAGGGCTTCGCCGCTGAAATGAAGGAGGCGGGGCACTCGGTCGAGACCGCGGCCTTCGACATGGGTGATCTTGCCGCCGTCCGGGCCTTCTTCGCCGCGCGCGCCCGGCTGGACATCCTCGTCAACAATGCGGTTTCGATGAGCCCGGCTCCCTTCGACAGCTTGGATGCCGCCGCCTTCGAGGTGACCTATCGCAGTTCGGTTGTGGCCGCTTTCGAGGCGGTGCGCGCGGCACGTCCCGGCTTGCGCGCGGCCGTGGCCGCGGCTGGCGACGCCAGCGTCGTGAACATCGCCTCGATGTACGGGGTCGTCGCGCCCGACAGCCGGATCTATGCCCGGGCCGAACAGGTAAGCCCGGCCCATTATGGGCCCGCCAAGGCCGCGCTGCTGCAACTGACCCGCCATCTGGCCGCCGAGCTGGGCCCGGACCGAATCCGTATCAACGCGCTCGTTCCCGGCCCCTTCCCGAGGGCCGAAGTAAGGGTGGCGGATCCGGAGTTCGCGGCCCGGCTGGCGGGCCGGACCATGCTCGGCCGAACCGGCGGGCCCGAGGAAATCGGGGGCCCTCTGCTGTTTCTGGCCTCGCCAGCGGCCAGCT
Organism: uncultured Pseudomonadota bacterium; assembly: GCA_963775165.1. Taxonomy (GTDB): domain Bacteria; phylum Pseudomonadota; class Alphaproteobacteria; order Micropepsales; family Micropepsaceae; genus Rhizomicrobium. Next base: position 313,085 of record CAVZHX010000010.1, read on the forward strand.
TCGTGACCGGCGCGGCCCTCACCATCGATGGCGGATGGACGGCCTGGTGAGGTAAAAGGATCGCGGACCCACATGAACATGGCCTTTCTTTCCTCCTTCCGAGCCGGCCGCGACACGGTTTATCCCGAAGCCTTGCGCGAGCGTTTGCGCAGCTTCCCCTTGCTCAACGCGGTCGGCGACGCGGCACTGCACCGGCTTCTGTCCGAGGCCAATTGGTTCGGGCTGCCCGGAGGCATGCTGCTCGATCGGGAAGGTGAAAATAACCACGCACTGTTTCTGGTCGTCACCGGAAGCCTCGGCGTATTCGTGGAGGACGACAGCGGCGGCAGACGGCTCGTGGCCCATATCCCGGCCGGCGAGACGGTGGGCGAGATGTCGCTCGTGTCCGGCGAGCCGCATTCGGCGCAGGTCGTCGCTTTGCGCGACACCGAGCTGCTGCGCGTCAGCGCCGAAGCCTTCGACGCGCTGATCGCCCGCCATCCGCGCGTGATGTTCAACCTGATGCGGTTGTTGGTGCATCGTCTTCAAGAGACGACGCGGCGTCCGGTCGATCGCGCCAGGCCGAAGACCTTCGCCGTCATCCCGCTCCAGGAAGGGCTCGGCGACGAGCCGATCGCACGCCGTATCGCGGCGACTCTGGTCGAGATGGGATCTCGGGCCGCAGTGCTCGACGTCTCCTCGGCCGACAAGTCGGCGGAGTGGTTCAACGCCTTCGAGATGGCGCATGACGTCGTCTTCTACCGCGGCGACGGGCCCGACAGTGCCTGGACCCAATTGTGCCTGCGCCAGGCCGATCGCGTTTTCCTGCTGGCCCGGGCCGATCAGCCATTGCCGTTGCGCCCGCTCGACATGCCTGCGGTCAAGGCCAGCGTCGCGGGCCTGCCCGAACTGCTGCTGTTGCAGCCGGCGGGACACTCCCATGGTCTGCCCGAGCATTTCGCGCTGAAGAGCCGGCTGTTCGAGTCGCATCACCATGTGCGCGCGGGCGCTTCCGGTGACATCCAACGGCTGGCGCGTTTTATCGCCGGCCGCGCGGTCGGTCTGGTGCTGGCCGGCGGCGGGGCACGCGGCTTTGCACATATCGGTATCCTCAAGGCACTGAGCGAGGCCAGCGTGCCCTTCGATCATCTCGGGGGCGCCAGCATGGGCGCGATCATCGCCGCCGGCGTCGCCGCCGAATGGGGAATCGAAGAGCTGACGACGCGCATGCGCCAGGCCTTCGTCGAGACCAATCCCTTGTCGGATTACACCCTGCCGCTGATCGCGATAGTACGCGGCAAGAAGGTCTCCAAGCTCCTACGCGATCATTTCGGCGACGTGCGCATCGAAGAACTGCCCAAGCCGTTCTTCTGTGTCTCGTCCGATCTGACCACCGGACGCATCCACGTCCATCGCTCCGGCCTCCTGTGGCGCGCGCTTCGGGCCAGCGTGGCGCTGCCCGGCATCCTGCCGCCGGTGAGCGAGCACGGGCATCTGCTGGTGGATGGCGGCGTCATGAACAATCTGCCCGTCGACGTGATGGCACAGAGCGCGCACGGGCCGATCATCGCCTCAGACGTCACCGGCCGGCTCGATCTCCACGTCAGCGACGAGCGCTACGGCGAGCGCCCCTGGTGGCGCCTGTTGTCGCAGCGCATGCGCGGCACGCCATCCATCATCTCGATCCTGATGCGCTCGGGCACGGTGGGCTCGGAGGCCCAGCGGCGGCTGGTGCGCGAGCAAGCCGACTTCCTGTTCGAGCCCCCGCTCGAAGATGTGGGCCTGCGCGATTGGCGCGCCTTCGATCGCGCCATCGCCGAAGGTTACGCTCATGCCACGACCAAGATCGAGCAGAAGGGCGTGCCCTTGACCGAGGTGTGGACGGAAGGTCCGGCGGTGGCATTGCCGCGCCAATTCGCGACGGAATGAGCATCCGTCCATCACGTGCTGCGTTGCGGCGCTTTTTGCGCTGCACGATCGCATGATTTGGGCTAGGGTGGATAACCACAATCTGACTAGTCGATTTCCCGACGACAAAGGGCAAAGAATGCGCAGATTTGCCACGATGTTTGCCGCTTTCATATTCGTTGTGCCTGTTCTGGCAGCGTCGGCGGTGGCCGCACAGGCTCCTCCGGCCACCATGTCCGACCAGGCTCTCGGCCCGAAGGACCTCAGCACGACCGGCGAGCCACTGGCGTCCGCCGGGCCCGTGACCGCGCCGCACGCCATGGTCGTGACGGCGCAGCATCTGGCGACCGAGGTCGGCGTCGATATCCTCAAGCAGGGCGGCAACGCCGTCGATGCGGCGGTGGCGGTCGGCTATGCGCTCGCCGTCGTCCATCCCTGCTGCGGCAATATCGGCGGCGGCGGCTTCATGACCGTCCATCTGGCGGACGGGCGAGGACATCTTCCTCGATTTCCGCGAGAAGGCGCCGCTCGAAGGCCACGCCGACCATGTTCCGCGACGCCGAGGGCAAAGTCGTGCCGGGGCGCAGCACCCGCAACTGCTGGCTCGCCGTCGGCGTGCCGGGCACGGTGATGGGGCTCGACGAGGCGCTGCGCGAAATACGGCACCATGACGCGCGCCGAAGTGATGGCGCCCGCAATCGCGCTGGCCAAGGACGGCTATCGTGCTCGACGGATGCCGATGCGAAGCATCCTGGACGTCCGCGCCAAGCGACTTCGCCGGCGAACCCAATGTCGCGGCGATCTTCCTCAACGACGGCCAGCCCTACAAGGCCGGCGAGCGGCTGAAGCAGCCCGAACTCGCCAAGACGCTGGAGACTGATCGCGAAGGACGGCACCGATGCCTTCTACAAGGGCGCCGATCGCCAGGCAGATCGTCGCCGCCAGCCAGGCCAGAACGGCGGGCTCTTCACGATGAAGGATTTCGCCGATTACACCGTCGCAATGGGAGAAGCCCGGTCACCTGCGACTATCGCGGCTACACGGTCGTCTCCGCGCCGCCGCCGAGTTCCGGCGGCACGACGGTCTGCGAGATCCTGCAGATCGTCAGAGCCTATCCGTTCGCCAAATGGGGCTACGGCTCGGTCGAGGTCACGCACTACCTCGTCGAGGCCGAGCGCCAGCGCCTTTGCCGACCGCAACACCTATCTCGGCGATCCGGCCTTCGTGAAGAACCCGATCGCCGAGCTGCTCTCGCCGGCGCATGCCGCCGACGATCCGCGCCGAGATCAAGCCTGACAGGGCCACGCCCTCTTCGGAGGTGAAGGGCAGCCTCGGCGCCGCCGAAGGCATGCACACGACGCATTATTCGATCGTCGATGCCAAGGGCAACGCGGTCGCGCGTCACCTACACGCTCAATTTCTTCTTCGGCAACGGCAAGATCGCCGGCGACACCGGCTTCTTCCTCAACAACGAGATGGACGATTTCACCTCCAAGCCCGGCGTGCCGAACGCCTTCGGCCTGGTCCAGGGCGAGGTCAACGCAGGTCGGCCCGGCAAGCGGCCGCTCAGTTCGATGACGCCGACCATCGTGCTGAAGGACGGCAGGCTCTTCATGGTGACGGGCAGCCCGGGCGGCTCGACCATCATCTCGACGACGCTCGAAAGCATCATCAACATCGTCGATTTCGGGATGAACATGCAGCAGGCGGTCGACGCGCCGCGCATCCATCACCAGTGGCTGCCGGACATCGTGTTCGTCGAGCCGGGCTACCTGACGCCGCAGACCCAGGCCGCGCTCGAAGCGATGGGCTACCAGCTTCAAGGAGCGCTCGCCCTGGGGTGCCGACGAGGCGATCCTGCTCGATCCCAAGACGGGCCTGCTCGAAGGCGCCAACGACAACCGCCGCCCCGCGGGGCTGGCGGCCGGGTACTGAGCGCCACCCGCGCCTCCTCACCCATTGGCGACCGTGCTTTTTGGCGCTAAGCAGGCGGCCGAAATCGCCGCGCCTGCTGTGGCGTCAGGCGAGGGTCCACCCGGTCGAACCATGACGTCGTCGTTGTTGGCAGCGGCGGAAGAAGAAAATGCGCGCTGCGATCCGCGAGAAGCGGCGCAGGCGCTGATCGCGGCCGGCCGGCCGGGCGAGGCGGTGGCGCTGCTTGCCCCGCTGCTCGAAGCGGGCGGCGGCGGGCTGCTGGCGCGGCTGGTTCTCGCCCGTGCCATGATGATGACGGGCGACCGGGGAAGGAGCCCTCGATATGGCGCGCGAAACTGCCCATCTGCATCCTGGTGTTGCTGCCGCAGCCCTCGCCTTGGGAGAAACGCTGCTGGCCGCTGGCACATTGCCGCTCGCGATCGCTGAATTCCAAAGGGCGCTCCGTCTCGATCCGGACCTTGCGCAGGCGAAATTCCTGCTCGGCTGCGCCTGGCTGGAGGCCGGCGAGCCAGAGCGAGCACTGGCCGAATTCGCCCGCCTTGACGGCTACGAGCCGGCCGATGTGCTGGCGGAGAAGATTGCGGAAGCGAAGCGGATGGAGGCGGCTCCGCGCGCCGACCCGCGCTATGTGCGGCACCTCTTCGATCAATTTTCCACGGATTACGATGCGCGCATGCTGGGGTCGCTCGCCTATCGCGCGCCGGCGGTGCTGCGCGAGTTGGCCACGCTACTGATGCCGGTCAAGGCCAAATTGGAGATTCTGGATCTTGGTTGCGGTACGGGGCTGGCCGCCGCTGCCTTCGCCGACTGGGCGGATGCGATCGACGGGGTCGATCTGTCGCCGGCCATGATCGAGAAGGCGCGGGCCCGCGGCTTCTATCGCGATCTCGCGGTCGCCGACCTCGCAACGTATCTGGAGACGGCGTCGCGCCGGTACGACCTCATCCTTGCCGCCGACACGTTCGTCTATCTGGGCGATTTGACCCGCGTGCTTGCAGGCGCCCGCAGGTGCCTCAGGCCAGGCGGCCTCTTCCTGTTCACGGTCGAGAGCGCGGACGGCCAGGATTTCGAGCGCGGGCCCAAGCAGCGCTGGCGCCACAGCGAGACCTACCTGCGTAGGGCCGCCGCCGCCGCCGGCTTCGAGATCACCGGTCTCATCGCCGCTAGCCCTCGGAACGAGGCCAATATCGCCGTTGACGGTCGAGCCTTGGCGCTGGCGCCGATTGCCGCAGTCTCGCCGCAATGATCCTGCCGCATGGTGGGATCACGCGGTATGCATTGCCTTCGGGCCCAGACGCCGTTCAGAGTGTGGTCATCTTATGGTCTTTATTCCGTTGCGGCAGTTGTGCTTTGATTGTGGAATAGCCGCCGGGAGCGGAATTCGGAAAAAGGGAGAGTGCAATAATGTTTGGCAAATTTGGTGTGGCGGCCGCGTTCGTGCTGGCCACGGTGGCGCCGGCGCTGGCGGCCCAGTGCAACCAGCCGATCCCGCCGACCATGGTGGACGGGTCTACGGCCACCCTGCCGCAGATGCAGGGCGCGATCAAAGATTTCAAAGCCTTCCAGGGGGCCTCCGACGACTATCAGAGCTGCCTCTTGGCCGATCTGAAGATGCAGCAAGATGAAGCCGCCAAGGCGAAGGACCCCAAGCCGCTCGATCCGGCGATCGTGACGGGGGTCAATGCCAAAATTCAGGCGAATCAGGCCGACAAGGAAAAACTGGGCGGCGAGTTGAACGCCCAGATCATGGTCTACAAGAAGGCCCATCCGTAAGCCGGACCGCCCGACGGAATAGGGAAACCCGTCCCGTCGCCGCGCCGGGGCGGGTTTCGCGTGTCGAAGCGGCGAATCGCGTATGCTTCGGCGATGTCGTCCGCAGCCCAAGCCGTCACTGCGTCCCATCGTGCCGAGCGCCGCGCCCGCGAACGCAGCACCAGCCGCGCTGCGATCCTGGAAGCCGCACGCAAGGTGGCGGCCCGCGAGGGCGCGGCCAACCTGTCGCTTCGCGGAGTGGCGGCAGAGGCCGGTTTCGCGCCGGCCGCGCTGTATGGCTACTTCGCGAGCAAGAGCGAGCTTCTGATCGCGCTGGCGGCGGAGGACTTGGCGATGCTGGCGCGGATGACGCGCGAGGCCAGTGGCGTTGATGGCAGCCGGATCGGAGCGACCGCCGCTGTGGTGCTCGATTTCCTGCAGCAGAGCGAGACCTGCGCCACCGCGCCGGCGGCACTGCCGGCCCCGGCGGGATCGAGCGACGCCGAACGTCTGTTCAACGGGCGGCTGATCGCGGCCCTGCGCGCGCTTTCCGAGGCGGCTGGCATCCGCAACGACAGCCACCAAGGCCAGGCCGATACGGTTCTCTTGGCCGCAGCGCTGACGGGGCTCGCCGTATTCGCCCGAACCGGCCGCCTCGAGGCGCTGGGCTTCTCGCTCGCCGACATGGTTGCAGCCGTTGGGCGCCGCTTCACCGCAAGCTGATCTCAGCTTTGGCCGATCCGCTCGATCTCCTCGCGCACGATCCCGGGCCGCTCCATCGGCAGGAAATGTCCGGCCCCGGCACGGCCACCACGCGGGTGTCGGGCTTGCCGCGCCGGAAGGCGCGCGCGACGTAAGCTCCGCATGAACTTTCGCGGCTCACTTCCCCACAAATCAACATAACCGCGCACCGCACACGGTTGGCAAGCCGATAGGCTGCAATCGGCGCGGCTGCGAAGATTTCGGCTTCGACGCGCGGGGCGCAGGCAAGGCGCACGCCGCCGTCCTCCGCCGGTATAAATCCGCCGGCCACGTAATCGCGCAGCACTTCGTCGGGCCAGTTCCGGAACGCGCCACGCCCGCGATAGGCCGCCATTGCCTCCTCTGCGGATTCGAAGCGATCACGCCGCCTGGCCGCGCGCGCGGCAAACTCCTTGTTTGTCTCCACTCCGAAGCCGCGCGCCAGCCTGAGCAGTCCTCGTGGCACCGCCGGCACGAAAACGGGTTCCACCAGCACCAGCGCGCTTACGAGGTCTGGCCGCGACGCAGCCGCCATCAGGCTGGCGATGGCGCCCATGGAGTGGCCGGCAAGCAGCATTGGACCGCAATCCATGGCTTCCAGGAGCCGGACCAGATCGTCGCCGAACTGGCGCCAGCCGCCCGCGAAGCCCGGTGGCGTCGGCAGCGTCGAAAAGCCATGCCCGCGCTGGTCGCTGGCATAGATATGGAAATGTTCCGCGAGCGGGCCAAGCAGAACCTGATATGTCTGCGCGTTGAAGCCGTTGGCGTGGGCGAAATGCAGAGCCGGCCCGGCGGCCGGCCATTCGAGACAGGACACGGTGCCATCGGCCACGGCGACGGATATGCGGACGGGGTCGGCCATCGTTTTACCGAGCCGTGGGCGGATAACAGGGCCGCGAATAATCCGGCCCGCTCACTTGACGTCCAGTTCCTTTTGCAGGAAGCCGATGGTGCGCTTGAGCGCATCGGCGCCGTCCTTGGTGTCGAGTTTGCCGCCGAAGCCATGGCCCTCGCCGGGATAGATGACGAGGTCGGCGGTGCCGCCCAGTGCCTTGGCGGCCTTGGCCAGATGCTTGCCGAACTCCACCTGGATGACGTGGTCGTCGTCGCCATGGAAGATCAGAAGCGGGGGATAATGCTTGGGCGGATCTGGCAGCGGCCACGGTTCGGTGCCGTAGTAGATCACTGCGGCATTGATGCGAGGGTCGAGCGAACTCGCTCCGGTCGCCAGGATTGCGCCGTTGGAAAATCCGATGAGGCCCACCTTGCCATTGGAATCCTTTTGCTTGAGCAGGCCGTCGGCGAGATCGTCAACCAGTTTCGCCCAGGCCGCAAATCTCACCACAAACGGATTGAGCTGTTGGGACAGGTACTTCTTGTCCTGCTCGCTGTAGTAATAGACGAGGTAGGCGTCCATGCCGGCATTGGCGAGCGACGAGGCATAGGCGTCGTAGTTGCCCCGCTGTCCAAATCCCCCGGCGCCGTGAAGCATGAGCGCCGACGGCCGCGGGCGATCGCCAGGCGCGCGGAAATAGGTGACCTGCACCTGGCGTTCGGTGGTGGGAAGCAGCATGGGCTTGCCCGCGATCTCCGCAGCCTGGCCGGAGGTAATAGCGAGTGCGCAAATCAGCGCCACTGCCGTGGCTGCAATCGTGCGGACGATCATGGTGCCACCTGCCGAAGCCGGAGATGGTCGGAGAGAGAGGATTCGAACCTCCGGCCCCCACGTCCCGAACGTGGTGCTCTACCAGGCTGAGCTACTCTCCGGACCTTTGCGGGAGGCGCCGTTATAGTGGCTCGATTTGGGCCCCGCAACTGCGTTGAAAGCGGCCTAAGCAGCCAGTATGGTCCGCGACCTGTTGCGCGGCTTCTGCCGCCAGATTGGGGCGTAGCCAAGTGGTAAGGCACCGGATTTTGATTCCGGCATTCGGAGGTTCGAATCCTCCCGCCCCAGCACAATCTCGCGAGCCGTATGGCACCTGTGCGCGCATGTCGGATGCCAGCGAGGACCGGCCGGTGTTGCACACCCGAGCCGCTTGCACCGGGCTCCGGCAAGCCGTTGCTGCAGGGCTTACGCCGAAACCCAATTGAGCGCCCGCCGCGACGCGATGACGGGCCCACAGGAGGAAATGCGTCCGATGGCATCTTCGGTGGCGAAGAGACTGGAAATTGTCGGGCCGACCAATTCGGCCTATCGCGAAATCCTTTCGGATGAGGCGCTGGAGTTTCTTGCCACGCTGGTCACCATCTTCGATCCGCCGCGGCGCGGTCTTCTGGCGGCGCGGGCCGAACGGCAGCGCCAGTTCAATTCCGGTCAGACGCCGGATTTTTTTCCCGAAACGGCCGGCATCCGCGAAAGCGCATGGCGCATCCGCGGTATTCCTGCCGATCTCCAGGACCGGCGCGTGGAAATTACCGGGCCCACGGACCGCAAAATGGTGATCAACGCGCTGAACGCGCCGGTCAAGGTCTTCATGGCGGACTTCGAGGATTCGCTGGCGCCGAGTTGGGCCAACGTCGTCGAAGGTCAGATCAATCTGCGCGACGCTGCTGCGGGCACGATCACTTACGACGATCCGGCGAGCGGCAAGCATTACGCGCTGCAGCCCAAGCACGCGGTGTTGGTCTGCAGGGTGCGCGGCCTGCATTTGCCCGAGGCTCACGTGCTCTTCGATGGCCAGTCCATTCCGGGCGCACTGTTCGACTTTGCGCTCTATTTCCATCACAATCACCGGCGGCTTGTGGAAGGAGGCAGCGGCCCCTACTTCTACATCCCCAAGCTCGAGCATTATGCCGAGGCGCGGTGGTGGAGCGACGTATTCGCCTTCGCCGAAGACGCGGCCGGTCTTCGGCGCGGCACCATCAAGGCGACATTTCTGATCGAAACCCTGCCTGCCGTCTTTCAGATGGACGAGATCCTGTTCTGGGCGCGCGACCACGCGGTCGGCCTCAATTGCGGCCGCTGGGATTACATCTTCAGCTATATCAAGACCTTGTCGGCGCATGCCGATCGCGTCCTGCCCGACCGCGGGTCGCTGACGATGGACCGGCCCTTTCTTGACGCCTATTCGCGCCTGCTCATCCGCACCTGCCACAGGCGCGGCGCTTTCGCGATGGGAGGCATGTCGGCGCTGATCCCCTCGAAGGACGCGCGGGCGAACGAAGTCGCGCTTGCCGCCGTCAGGGCGGACAAGCTGCGTGAGGCGCAGAACGGCCATGACGGGGCGTGGATCGCTCATCCCGGTCTGGCCGAAACCGTCTCGGACGTGTTCGGCGGCGTTCTCGGCAATCGCACCAATCAGCTTGATGTCACGCGCGAAGGTGATGCGCCAATCACCGCCGCCCAGCTTCTCGAGGTCGCCGACGGGCCGCACAGCGAAGAAGGCCTGCGACGCAATTTGCGCGTGGCGCTGCAATATCTGGAAGCCTGGCTGTCCGGAAATGGTTGCGTGCCGATCTACGGGCTGATGGAAGATGCGGCGACCGCGGAAATCTCTCGCACCTCGATCTGGCAATGGCTTCGTCACGGCCAGACGTTGGACGGCGGCCAGCCGCTCGATGCCGAGACCGTCGGAAAATGGATGGACGAAGAGCGCCAGAAGGTGCTCGGCGAGGTAGGTGAGGCGCGCGCGAAATCGGGCCGCTACGCGCAGGCCGACGCGCTGCTGCGTGAACTCATTCTCGCCGAGGAACTGGCGCCGTTCCTGACGCTGCCCGCTTACCGTCATATCGCTTAGTCGATCGTCTCGTAGCGAGCGACATGCGAGGCGGCACCGTTCGCGCCGCGGAGGCGGTATCCATCTGAAATCATGGGTAAGAATTATGGCGCGGGCGCGGCCGTGGAATAGGACTGGCCGGCGCAGGTTTCCCCGGCGATCCGCGCCAACAGGATCCGAATGCGATTGCGCACGATCCGAACCGGACCAATCCTGTGAAAGCTCCGTAGAGCGAAGGGGATCGGTTCGCTGCAGGTCTTGCGGCAGCTCTGTCTCGGGGCCGCCGCAAGCCGCATTTGCGCCCGCCGCCGGGCCAGCGCCGCCTGTGCTGATGGCTATGCCGGTACCGGCATGCCGGCGCGCTTGTGAATATCATAGATTGCCTGAAGCTCGGGGCCATCCTGGTTCTTGACGACCTTGCAGTCGTCGTTGAACACCATCACCTCGCGGTCCGCATCCGAATAGGTCGGCCAGTGCGGCAGGCCTTCGGCATTGGGATCGCCGGTTTTGGCGAAGTTGGTCCAGGCCATGCTCATCTTGTCGGCGAGCGCGAAACGGCTCTTCTCCTTGCCGACGATGACCTCCACCTCGGGCACGCCCACATTGTCGAAGACGTATGGAATTTCGAGCGTGTGCGGGGAGCCCAACTTGCCGTCCTCGGCCGGGGTCAGCTTCTCGAAATGGTAGACATACACCGGCGCCTTCTGGGCAGCCTTGCGCCTGGCGACCATCCGGATATTGGCCGTCATCCAATTGTCCGACGCGATGATGTGGTAGAGGCGGATATCGGAAACGTCCGGATGATCCTTCCGGTAAAGCGCGATCAGGTTGTCGGTCGCGGCGTCGTCCAGATGGGTGTTCTCCTTGACGAGCTTGTGCAGCGTCGCCGCGTCGATCGGGTCGATCTGCATATTGCCGAAGAAGGTGACCTCGGTCAGCGTGCTGCCGGTGATCATTGGCACGTCGGCGGATATCGCCGGTGCTACCGGATCGAAGGGATTGACCGGCAGCGAACGATGATCGAGCACAGGCCCCAGCCGCAGGCCGCGGGTGGTCTGCATCGCCGTCAGAATCTTCTCCATCGGCATCTGCTGCAGCTCATCGACCTGGTTGGGTTTAAGCCCCAGCGCGGCCATCAGTTCCTCGGCCGTCTTGGTCGCGGCCTCTTCCGGCATCGCGCGGATTTCGACACCGCTCTCGGCGATGGCGCGGTGGAACAGGCCCTTGGCCGGTGGCATGGCGAGCAGTGTCGTCACCTTTCCGCCGCCGCCCGATTGCCCGAAGATCGTGACATTGTTCGGATCGCCGCCGAACTCCTCGGCGTTGTCGCGCACCCATTTGAGCGCGGCGACAATATCGAGCATGCCGACATTGCCGGAATCGGCGTATTTGGCGCCGCCAAGCTTGGCCAGATAGAGGAAGCCGAAGGCGTTAAGCCGATGGTTGAGCGTGACGACGACCACGCCGCGCTTGGCCGCTAGGTTGGCACCGTCATATTGATGCCGGCCGCCGGAGCCACTGGTATAGCCGCCGCCGTGGCACCACACCATCACCGGGCGTTTGCCGCCGTCGCGCAGGCCGTTGGTCCAGATGTTCAGGCGCAGGCAGTCCTCGCTGACCGGCGTGGTGTCGCGATGAACCTCCTCCACCGCCATCAGCGAGCCCTTGGTGCTGGGCGGTTGGGGCGCGCGGAAGCCGAGCTTCACCGTTTCCATCACGCCGCTCCAGGGCTTGGGCGGTTGCGGCGGCATGAAGCGGTTGGCGCCGCCGGTCGGCGCGCCGTAGGGAACGCCCCGAAACGCCTTGGCCCCACCGGCATTGTAACCGCGGATCTTGCCGGCGGTCGTCGTCGCCACTGGCGCGTCCGCGGCGAAAGACTTGCGCGGAAGAAACGCCACACTTGCAGCGATTGCACCGCCACCGATCAGTACCTCGCGACGATCCACGCCGGCGATAGCCCTGTTGTCCGTATCTTTTGCCGAATTGCTCATCGCCGACTTCCTCCCCCTGTTATATGATCTTCACGAGCCTGGTGATTATGCAAGAGCAGGTGTTGCCCCAGCAAGTGACCCGGCCGCTTGCCGCGCGGGTGCATTGCGGGAAACGAGCGTGGAAATAATTTCAGTCATGACCAAGAGAAAGCTGTCGCGCGACCGAATTCCTCGACGCAGTTCGCTTGGTTTGGCAAACTCGTTCAGGGCCTTATTTGCGAGGTGGTATCTTCCACTTTGTGGTCGAAGCGGCACGCTTGGGTCGGTTCCACAAGGGGAGTGTTGGGAATTGGCGGACACATCGGCAGTCTCAACCGAAACGCGCATTGTCAGGCGCGGGAGCGGACGCGGCGTCTGGCAGGTCGATGCCGACATCTGCGTGGTGGGCTCGGGCGCGGCTGGGATGGCGGCGGCGCACGCGCTCGACCTCGCCGGCACCGGAAGCGTGCATCGGATCGATCTCGCCGCGCTGGCCGAACGGGTGCGCGACAATGTCGAACGCACGGACTGAGCCCGGTCATTTCCCCAGCTTTGCCAGCAATTCCCGTGCGAACGCGGTCAGCGTGTCGTCGCGCGCGCCCATCACCACGATGCGGTCGTCGGGCCTGGCGAGCGCCAGAAGCCGCGCGCCGCATTCGGCACGCGTGAGATAATTCTCGGCCCGCTTCCCGCGCCCCACCACGCCGGTGACGATGTCGATGCTGGAGACGCTTTTGTCTGTGGTGCCGCCGTAATAGACGGGCTCTGGCATCAGAAGCACGTCGTCAGACGCAAGATCGCGCGCGAACTGGGCGATGAAGGCGTCCTTCAACAGGCGCAAGGGGCCATAGCCCTGCGGCTGGAACATGATGAGCAGGCGGCCGGGAAAATCGTGCAGCGTGCCGAGCGTGGCCGCGATCTTGTCCGGATTGTGCGCGAAATCGTCGATCACGGTGACGCCGCCCGCCGTGCCCACGACTTCGAGCCGTCGCCGCACGCCACCAAAACGGCAGATCGAATCCGCAGCCTGCGCCAGCTTCACGCCGAGCATCCGCGCCGCCGCCAGCGCCGCCAGTGCATTGGAAACATTATGCCGCCCCGGCATCCTCAGTTTCACCTCCGCGGTCTCGCCGTCACGCGTGCGCACGGCGAAGGCGATCCCGTCCGGCGCCGGCACGATTTTGCCTGCAAGAAGATCGGCGCTCTTTTTCTTGAGGCTGTAGGTCATGGTTGCCGCCGCCGGCAACGTCGCCACAAGCGCTGCGCTCTCCTCATTGTCGAGATTGAGCACGGCGTGACGCGCACGGCCCACGAAGCCGGCGAACAGCGCCCGCAATTCGTCCATCGTCTTGTGGTCGAGGGCGATGTTGTTGACGACCGCAATCCAGGGATCGTAGCTCGCGATCGAGCCGTCGCTTTCGTCGACCTCGGCGACGAAGAGGTCGCCCCCGCCCACCTGCGCGCTGGCGAACGTCATCTCTCCGCTGGCGAAATTGTTCATCACCGCGCCGTTGACGATGGTGGGATCGAGGCCCGCATCGGCCAGGATCCATCCGGTCATGGCGGTGACCGTGGATTTGCCGGAGGTGCCGGCAACGCCGATGCTCTTTGGCGCGGCGTTGAACAGCCCGGCCAGAAGCGTGGGCCGCAGCATCAGCTTCGCGCCGATTCGTTTCGCCGCCGCCACGTCCGGCACCGTATCCTCGACCGCGGCCGAGGCGATGACGATGGTCTGCGGGCTGGTCACGCCGCTTCCGTCCTGCGGGAACAACTCGATCCCTTGGGCGCGCAGGAAGGCGAATTTCTCGGGCGTGCGGCCCTGGTCCAGCGAGCGGTCCGAGCCCGCGATCGTCGCGCCGCTGGCCCTCAGGATCAGCGCCAGAGGCAGCATTCCGCTGCCGCCGATGCCACAGAAGAAATAGGAGGGAGTATCTTGCGCCATGGCCGGACGCTATAAGCGGGCAGGTACGCTGACAAGTCAGGCAGGGCCGCGTGTCGAAGGACAAATTCAGGATCGGCATCGTCGCGCCGGCCTCGCGTATTGGGAAGTCCACGACGGAAAAGTTGAGGGCGCTTGGGGCGGCCAAGTTCGGCGGCCGTGTCGAACTCGTTGTCCATCCGCAATGTTTCCTGTCGTCGGGCCATTTCGCCGGCGATGACGCCGCGCGCGCCGCCGCCTTCCTCGACGTCGCCAATGATGCAAGCTTCGATGCCCTGTGGTGGGCGCGCGGCGGCTATGGCTCGAACCGCATCGCCGCGCTGGTGCTGCCCAAGCTGACGGAGGCGGCGAAGCAGAAGACCTATCTCGGCTACAGTGACGCCGGCTTTATGCTGGCCGGGCTCTACAAGGCCGGATTTCCGCATGTGGCCCATGGCCCGGTTGTGGCTGATATCGCGCGGGCGGGCGGCGAGGCGGCGATCACCCGCGCGCTGTCGTTCCTCATCGACCGCGATCCGGCGACGCTGGAGCCGCATGTCGGCGGCGAGCCATGCGCGGCCTTCAACCTTACGATCCTGAGCCACATTATCGGTACGCCGCTCGAACCGGACCTGTCCGGCCACGTGCTGATGCTCGAGGAGGTCTCCGAGGCGATGTACCGCATCGACCGGGCGATGTTCCACACCACCTCTGCGCTGTCCATCCGCCGCGCCGCTGGCATTCGTCTCGGCCGCGTCAGCGACGTGCCGGCCAACGATCCTGAATTCGGCCAGAGCGAAGAAGAGATCGCGAAGCACTGGTGCGCGGTCGCGGGGCTTGCTTATCTCGGCCGCGCCGACATCGGCCACGACGCGGACAACAAGATCGTGCCTTTCGGACGCTTCCACAGGAAGGAGCCGTCATCATGACCAAGGAGGAGTTGAGCCAATGGGCGCTGGCCAATGGCTGGCAGATCATGGCCGGCGCGCCTTGTCTCACCAAACCCTCGCGGCCGAGCGAGGCCATCGTGCGCATGGTGCTGAAGACCGGTGTTGTGAATATCGAAGTGAAGAAGCCCACCGGCAAATGGGAGAAGGTTTCCGGCGCGCCCTATTCCAAGATCGAGCCGGATCCCGAAACCGGCTTCCCGCGCGGCCTCGGGCTCGATACCATCACCGGCTTCACGATGCTGATGGAGGACAACAAGAACCGCGCCGTCTTCGCCAAGCTGAACGCGCGGCCGAAATAGTAAATGGACCTTCCGCAAGGAGGGCTGATCCGCGAAATCTCACTTCTTCCCGATCAGATCGGCCACCGCCGCGCGTTCCTCGCGCAGCTCCTTGTCGGTGTCGTCCAGCCGCTTGCGCGAGAACGCGTTGATCTCGAGCCCCTGCACGATCTCGTATTTGCCGCCTTTGCAGGTGCAGGGATAGCCGTAGATCACGCCCGGCTTGATGCCGTAGGAGCCTTCGGAGGGAACGCCCATCGACACCCAGTCGCCGTCCGCCGTGCCCAGCGCCCAGCTGCGCATGTGGTCGATCGCCGCCGACGCCGCAGAGGCCGCCGAGGAGGCCCCGCGGGCCGCGATCACCGCCGCTCCGCGCTTCTGCACGGTGGGGATGAACTCGCTCTCGTACCAGGCGGACTCGACCTTCTTGAGCGCGGCCTCGCCCTTGACCGTGGCGTGATGCAGGTCGGGATATTGCGTCGAGGAATGGTTGCCCCACACCGCCACGCGCTTGACGTCGGTGTTGAGGGCGCCGGTCTTGGCGGCGAGCTGGCTGATGGCGCGGTTGTGGTCGAGGCGCAGCATCGCCGTGAAGCACTTGGGATCAAGGTCGGGCGCATTGGCCTGGGCGATCAGGGAATTGGTGTTGGCGGGGTTGCCGACCACCAGCACCTTGACGTCGCGCTTGGCGTGGGCGTTGAGCGCCTTGCCCTGGGGGCCGAAAATGGCGCCATTGGCCGACAGCAGATCCTTGCGCTCCATGCCCGGGCCGCGCGGCCGCGCTCCCACCAGAAGCGCGTAGCCCACATCCTTGAAAGCGACGTTCGCGTCGTCGGTCGCCACGACCCCGTGCAGCAGCGGAAAGGCGCAATCGTTCAGCTCCATGACCACGCCATCCAGCGCCTTCAGCGCGGGCGTGATTTCCAGAAGCTGCAGGATCACGGGCTGGTCGGGCCCCAGCATGTCCCCGGCGGCGATGCGGAACAGCAGGGCATAGCCGATCTGGCCGGCGGCACCGGTGACAGCGACACGAACGGGGGCTTTCATTCTGGCGGGTCCTTTCTGGCTTGGACGGGCTGACCGATCCGGCCCCTCTGATAGTCCGCCCGGGCCCGCCTTGCCAGTGATTTCCGGGGGATTTTCCCGCGCTATTTGGCCGTTCTCACCCCGTCCCGTTCCGGCGCGCGATCTCCCCCAGCCAATAGGCGCTGGGCTTGGGCTTGCGCGCCTGGGTGGCGCGGTCGACCTCGACCAGCCCGAATTTCGGCCCATAGCCGTGCAGCCATTCGAAATTGTCGAGCAGCGACCAGTGAATATAGCCTCGCACATCGATGCCGTCGGCGAGGCAGTTCGCGACGCCTTCGAGCGCGCGCGCGACGAAGGCGATGCGGCGGCTGTCGTCATCGGTGCCGATGCCGTTCTCGGTGACGATTACCGGGCAGCCGCTCACGCTTGCGGCCTGGCGGATCGTCGCCTCGAGCGCCTCGGGGTAGAATTCGTAGCCCATCTGCGTGCGTTCGGCGGCGTCGGGGATGGGCAGCATCCCATCGGGCCCGAAGCGCGTGCGGGTGTAGGTCTGCACACCGATGAAATCGTCGCCCTTTGCGGCTTCGAGAAACTGGCCATGGACGAGCCGGTCGGCAGCGTCGCGCACCGCTTTGCCGGCCGGTGCGGCCTGATAATCGGTGAGCGCGAGCGTGATGCCGACCGGCCCCTTCACGCACGCTTTGAGGATGTCATAGGCCTTCCTGTGCGCGGCGATGAGGTTGGGCGTCGCCGCGCGGCCGTCGCCCAAGAGGAACGGGGCGAAGCGGCCCGGCTCGCCGCCGCAGGCGCGGGCAGCCTCGGACAGGGCCTTGTTGCGACGCGTGGGGTCCACGCGCCCGGCCTCGCGCAGCATCGTCATGGTGACGGGAATATTGGCCTCGTTGATGGTGCAGGCATAGGCGATGAGATCGCCCAGCGCCGCGCCTGCGCGCTCGCAATAGCGCGCGAAGCGGTCGACGGATATTGCGTTCTCCCAGCCGCCGTCGCGCGCGAACCACAAGGGCGCCGTGAAATGGTGGAAGGTCACCATCGGCAGCACGCGCATGGCGTGGCAGGCCGCGATCATGCGCCGGTAATGATCGAGAGCGGCCCCCGAGAAGAAGCCTTCCTCGGGCTCGACCCGCGCCCATTCGACGGAGAAGCGATAGGTGTTGAAGCCCAGCCCCGCCAGCAGCGCGATGTCCTGTTGGTAGCGGTGGTAGTGATCGCAGGCGTCGCCCGAGGGATCGGCGAAGACGGAGTCCTTCGCCATCTCCATCAGCCAAAGGTCGCTTGCGGTGTTGCCGCCTTCGACCTGATGGGCAGCCGTCGCCGTGCCCCAGAGAAAATTGTCCGGAAATCGGCCCGCCATCCCCGCCTCCCGCCGCCATTGCGGGCCTAGGTTCCACGGCCGGTGCGGCTGGGGCAAGCGCAAGGAAAAGGCCCGCGCTCCTGCCGGAACGCGGGCCTTCCGATGGCAATGGAAAATTAGAAGACGACGCCGGTTTCGAACAGCGCCCGGAACTGGTTGTCCTTGTTGGCCGCAGAGCCAAATCCGCTGATCCAGTTGCCGATGCCGGTGTAGGAGACCTCGCCGCGGGCGAAGAGCAGGCCATCCTGCCATGTCGGCGTGAAGGTGAGCGACCAGGCGTTGCTGCCCGGCCCGTAGGCGAACAGCGAACCGGCGCCCGACGAATCTTCATATTCGAAGCGACCGTTGAGGCTCCAGTTGGGGTCGAGCTGATAGCTTGCCAGGACGCCCAGGCCCCATTCCGATCCGCCGCTGTGATCGATGCTCTGATATTGAAGATAGGGGCCGAAGGTCACCGGATCCATGCTGTAGGTGTACATCAGGTCGTAGATCTGGCTGCCCGCGTTGCCGGCATAATCCGGGGTGACCGAGACGTCGAATGCCAGCGTGTTGGAGCCGTCGAGGGCTACTGAACCGAGGGCCGAGAAGCTGTTCCAGACATTGGTGTAGTATCCGTCGTTCCATGACACCGCGAGCGAGACCGGGCCGCTTGAATAGTTCAATTGCACGCCGCGGCTCGACACCGGCTCCTGCCACCACAGCAGTCCGCGTTCGATATTGATGTTCTGGGGCGTAAATGCCAGCTCAGCGCCGACGAGCGTAGGTAGCTTGCCCGCTTCAACCGAGAATTCATCGCTCAGCTGCAGCTTTCCATAGGCGACCGGGAATGGACCAAGGAACGAGTTTTGATCGTTCGCCTTGTCGTAGGGATTGCCGACGGTCGGGAAGGAATACAGCCCACCCTGCACATAGAACTGGAACGTCCCATCCGTCTTCTGCACTGTAATCAGGGCATTGTCGGCGTCGCCCCAGGTGGTGGCATCGCCCGGATAGGCTTTGGTCGCGTTGCTCTGATAGAAGGCCAGGCCGCTGATCTGACCGGTCACGGAAATCATCCCCAAGCCGGAGTCGAATGAGATCGGTTTCGGATTGGCGGCGATAGCCCCGGCCTTTGCCCCGCTCGCGGCCAGCGTAACCGCCGCCGCACCCATCAATGTCCTTATCAAAATAGACCGCATCGCGCCGTCCTCCTTCATCACTTTCCATGCCACGGCGCTTGACCGGTTGTGCATTGCAACAGGCCGCGCCAATGGGCTCAAGATTTGGCAAATGAGACGAAAAAACAAGGATTTGCGCCGTTTTTGTGTTGCATTTTGGTGACAATTCGGAGGAAAGGCACAACTGGCGCGGTGCAGTGCAACAGGAAATGCACATGCCTTGGGCAGGCCGCTGCCTTTTTAGGCGACCTGCCGGCCCGCTCATTCCATAATCATCACCCGCCGGAGGGATCGATTGGCAGCCATCTTGGGGGCTGAGTCGGTCATCCACGACGGCAGGCCATGACGGTCGGATCGGGAAGAAATCGTTCTATAGTCCGGACATGGCCATGCGCCCCGCGATGACGAGAGATTTGCCGCTGCCGGCGGAGGCGGCCGACCGTCAGGAAGGCCGTCGCGGGGAGATCAGCACCGATGCGGCGCGCCGGCCCCAGCGAATCATCCTCATCCGCCACGGCCAGCCGGCGATCCCGATCAACCCGCGGACGGGTCACAAAGGCTTCCGGGCCTATATCGCCGATTACGAAGAAGCCGGCCTCGATCCGGCCAGCCTGCCGCCGGCGGAATTGCACGATCTCGTCGGCGAAGTGCGCGCCGTCTTCACCTCCAACAAACCGCGGGCCCGTCAGAGCGCGCGGTCGCTGGCGCGCGGCGGCGAGATCATCGTCGATCCCCTGTTCATGGAGGCGCCGCTGGCGGCGCCGCGCATTCCGCTTTTGCGCATGCGCGTGCCCAAATGGGCGATCATCGCGCGCGTGCTATGGCATACAGGCTTTCACCCCGAGATCGAGCCGCCGGCCGAATTGTCGGCCCGTGCCCGCCGCGCCGCAGAAATCCTGATCGCGCGCGCCGCCAAGGACGGCTCGGTCGCGCTCGTTGCCCATGGCTATTTCAATTTCCTGATCGGGCGCGTGCTCCGTGCGCGCGGCTTCGCGCAAACCGGCACCCATCGCGCCAAATTCTGGAATGCGGTGGTTTACGTTCGCGGCGAAGGTGGGTTTGATGGCACCCGAAGCCGGGCATAAGGGGAGAGCACAGTGATCGAACAGAAAATCCAAATCCCGATGGGAACCGGAAGCGCGGAAGCCATTCTCTTCCGGCCCGAGGAAAGCGGCACCTGGCCGGCGGTCCTGCATCTGCCCGACATCTTCAGCATCCGTCCGGAACGCGAAGCGCTGGCCAGGCGTCAGGCGGCCGAAGGCTATGTGGTGCTGCTGCCCAACATCTTCTGGCGCTTCGGCAAGGTGCCGGTGTTCGATTTCGTTCCCAATTTCGGCGACGATCGTACGATGAAGCGCATGGGCGAGTTGCGCGCCTCGCTGACGCCGCAGCGGATGTCCGAAGACGCCGCGGTCTATCTCGATTTCCTGGCCAAGGACCCGCACGTCAAGCCCGGTCAGATGGGCGTGGTTGGCTACTGCTTTTCCGGCGGGATGGCGCTCAGGACGGCGGCGAGCCGCCCCGATGTCGTCGCCGTGGCGGCCTCGTTCCACGGCAGTCAGCTCGCCACCGAAGCCGCCGACAGCCCGCATACTGTCTTGCCACAGGTTAAAGCCCGGCTCTATTTTGGCCATGCCTTTGAAGACCGGCTGATGCCTGCCGAAATGATCGCCACGCTCGAGAATTCGTTGGCAGACTGGGACGGCGCCTACGAAAGCGAAGTCTATGAAGGCGCCGCGCATGGCTGGACCATCAAGGGGCCCGCCTACAACGAGACCCAGGCCGAACGTCATTTCGAGAAGCTGATGAATCTGTTCGGCGCGGAGCTGGGCTAGGCGCTGATCCGTTCGATCGCATCAAGCAGCCGCTCGCCGTCGACGGGCTTCTCCATGAAGGTGAGGCTGGCGAGTCTTTGGGCGCCGGCCCGCAGCGCCGCGTCGGCGGCGCCGGTGATCATGATCGCCGGGGTGCCGATGCCGCGCCCGCGCAGCAATTCCATGAGCTCCAATCCGTTCATGCCCGGCATGTGGACGTCGACCAGCAGACAAAGGAAATCGGCGATATCGGCGGCGTCGAGAAAGGCCAGCGCCGAGTCGAAGCAGACGACGGCGTAGCCGCATGCATCGAGAAGCACCGCCAGCGAATCGCGCACGGCTTCGTCGTCATCGATGATGCAAATAGGATCCATCTTGGCCGTACCCGCGCCTTCACGAAGGGGAACGGAGCAGCCAGCCAAGCGTCCGTTTGTCGGTGTCTCGAATTCGCGCATAAAAGATGTTCGCGCCGACAATTTGAAACGCTACCATGCAGAGGCGGGGGTTGTCACTTGGGCGGCCGGAAATTTTTGGCGGCCATCTTCGTTGCGGGTCAGCCGCATCGCAGGTGCCTGAAAAAAATTGTGCGACGCAGCGATTGCAAGGCGCGGCAGAGGCGCGCGAATGATCGAACAGAATTGCCGCGTCGCGCCGGTGATGAGCAGCGGCCGCAATGGCCACGCCAATCCGGCTGCGCCCACGACGTCGACGGTATCGATGGCATCGACGGTCTCGACGCACCAATGCGTCGAGACATACATATCATCGCGCTCTGGGCGCGGTAGGTGATCGGCACCGAATAGGCGTTGAGATCGCATAAGGCATGGCCGCAGCCTGCGGCACCGTCACGTTGCCCCGTTCAAGCGGCGGCGGCGGCGCCCGCCCGTCCCACGCTCATATAGCTGAAACCGGCGGCGGCCATCTGCGCCGGCAGGTAGATATTTCGCAGGTCGACCAGAAGCGGGCGTTTGAGCAACGCCTTCACGCGCTCGAGGTCGAGCGCCCGGAACTCGTTCCACTCGGTCAGGATGACAGCGCCGTCGGCGCCATCAAGCGCCTCGTAGACGTCGGCACAGGTCTCGATGCCCAGCAGCTTGCGGGCCTCCTTGGCGCCCTGGGGATCGTAGGCGCGGATGGTCGCGCCCCGCGCCTTGAGCCAAGGCACGATCACCAGGCTCGGCGCATCGCGCATGTCGTCGGTGTTGGGCTTGAAGGTCAGCCCCAGCACGGCGATGGTCTTGCCCGCCACGCCGCCAAAGGCGGCCGCGATCTTTTCGGCCATCGCTGTCTTGCGCGAATCGTTGACCGCCACGACCGCCTCGACGATGCGGGTCGGGGCGCCGACCTCGGCGGCCGTCTTGAGCAGCGCCAGGGTGTCCTTGGGGAAGCAGGAGCCGCCAAAGCCCGGACCGGCATGAAGGAATTTGGCGCCGATGCGCCCGTCGAGCCCGATGCCGCGGGCCACGTCCTGCACATCGGCGCCCACTTTCTCGCAGATGTCGGCCATCTCGTTGATGAAGGTGATCTTGGTCGCCAGGAACGCGTTGGCCGCGTATTTGATGAGTTCGGCGCTTTCGCGCGTGGTGAAGAGGATCGGCGTCTCGTTCAGATAGAGCGGCCGGTAAACCTCCTTCAGAACCTCGCGCGCGCGCTCGTTGTCGCAGCCCACGACCACGCGGTCGGGGCGGCGGAAGTCCTCGATGGCCGCGCCTTCGCGCAGGAATTCGGGATTCGAGGCCATGTCGAATTCGGCGTCGGGCCGCACCTTCGCGATGATCTCCTCGACCTTGCGGCTGGTGCCCACGGGCACGGTCGATTTGGTGATGACCACGGTGTAGCCGTCGAGTGCGGCCGCCAGTTCCTCGGCGGCTGCGAACACATAGCTGAGGTCGGCCTGGCCGTCGCCGCGACGGCTGGGCGTGCCGACTGCGATGAAGACGGCGTCGGCGCTCGTCACAGCGGCTTTCAGGTCCGTGGTGAAGGCGAGCCGTCCGGCCTTCGAGTTGGCGGCCACGACGTCTTCGAGACCCGGCTCGAAAATTGGGCTGGCGCCGGTCCTCAGCGTCTCGATCTTGGCCGCGTCCTTGTCGACGCAGACAACGTGGTGGCCGAATTCCGACAGGCAGGCGCCGGAGACAAGTCCGACATAGCCCGTCCCGATCATCGCTATACGCATGGCCCCTCCTTACGAGCGCGCCCGCTCGATACGCAGCCAGCAGACAATCTCAATCACATATTGCTGATTCGTGAAGCCACATCGGCCGCCGGCCCGAATCCGCGCAAACTGCGAGCACGCCGGTGTAGCCCGTTGGGCGGCCACAGGCCAGAGCGCTTCAGGCGCAATCTGGCGGATGCCGTCGCTTGTCGGTGAGGCCGAGTCATGCACAATGGCTTGCGACCGCGATCTCTGCGCCTGACGCGGATTTTCGTGTCATTCCTGTCCCGCTAACTCATGATTCTCAACCCGGCACTCCGAGTAAGGCATCAAATTGATTCTTCGTCGAACATTTGTGATGAGACACGATTCCGGGGCGGCGTGGTGCAGGCGCCGCGGCTTCCGCTGGCTTGCCGCGCTCGCCGCCGCGGCGTTCATCTTCGTCAGCCGGACCGGTGCCGCCGCTACGGATAACCCGCAACCCCCTGTTGTGCGGGCGACGCGCATTGCGGCCGCCCAGGCGCCGAAGATCGACGGCAGCCTGTCCGACCCGGTCTGGACCAAGGTGACGCAATTCGACCGCTTCCGTCAGGTCGATCCCGACAACGGCGCAGCCCCCACCGAGCGCACGGTGATCTATTTCGCCTACGACGAATACAATCTCTATATCGGCATCCACGCCTATGACGATCATCCCGATCGGATCGTGGCCAGATACAAGGCCCGCGACAGCGACATCTTCAAGGACGACGAGATCCGCGTCTCGCTCGATCCCGGGCGCACCCGGCGCGACGCCTACAATTTCCAGATCAATCCCATCGGCGGCTATCAGGACGCGCTGATCCAGAACATCAACACCTTCATAAAGCCCTGGAATCCGATCTGGCGTCATGCCGCCCGCATCACCTCGGACGGCTGGACCGCCGAGATGGAGATTCCATTTCGCAGCCTGTCCTACAATCCCGGCAGCAAGCAATGGGGCATCGACATCGTCCGTTTCATCGCGCGCCGGCAGGAGATGGACCGCATGGTGCTGACGGCCGCCAATGTATCCAAGAACGACATGACCAACGAAGCCGCGCTCTCGGGCCTTGAGGGAATGAGTCAGGGGCTGGGCCTGAGGGTCGAGGTCTACGGGCTCGGACGCTACACCCGCAAATGGCTGACCGACGATAGCGGCGTCACCTCGCGCTATGGCGGAACCGCCTATTACAACATCACCTCGTCGCTCACCGGAACCGTCACCGTCAACACCGATTTCTCTCGCGCGCCGCTCGACAAGCGCCAGGTCAACACCACGCGTTTCTCCCTGTTCACGCCTGAGACGCGCCAATTCTTCCTGCAGGACGCCGCCGCCTTCGAATTCGGCGGCGAGGGCCTGAACAACGGTCCCTTCTTCGGGAACTCGCTGTACGATGGCAGCCCCTATTTCTCGCGCAATATCGGCCTTGTGAACAGCGAGCCCGTCGGAATCCTGGCCGGTGGAAAATTGTCGGGCTCGGCCGGGCCATTCGACATCGGCGCGCTGAGCGTTCGCACGCTGCCGTCGGCGGTTGCGGGTGCGCAGCAGCTCTCGGTGGCCCGCATCAGCATGCCGGTGCTCGCCGAATCGAAGATGGGGCTCATCGTCACCAATGGCGATCCCACCGGTCTTAGCCGCAACACGGTGGCAGGCGGCGATTTCCAATATTACGATTCGAATTTCTTCCCCGGCAAACGGCTTCACGCCGATCTCTATTTTCTGCGCAGCTTCTCGAGCGTTCTGGGCGCCGACAACGAAGCCGGCGCCACGCTCGATTTCCCGAACGAGCCGCTGGGCGGGGTGTTCTTCTTCAAGCATCTGGGCGCGGATTTTTCGCCGGCGCTGGGTTTTGCCAACCGCGTTGGCATCAACTCCTATAGCGGCGCACTGCTCTATCGCAAGCGGTTCAAGGATTCCTATCTACACTGGGTCGAAGGCGGAACCAAGAACACGCTGATCACCGGGCTTGATGGAACGGTGCAGTCGCGGGAAAACACTGGCTGGGTCAATGCGACCAGCGCGATCGGCGATGAAGTCACCGTCTTTGTCTCAAACAATTTTGAAAACATCACGGCGCCCTTCTTTCTGCCGGGCAACGTCCTGGTGCCGGCCGGCCATTATTCCTGGACCCACATCCACCCGGAGTTCCGGACTTCGGATACCCGAAGCATTGCCCTGCATCTGCAAATCGATTGCTGCCGCTTCTACAACGGCAACTATATGATGACGGACGAGACGATCGATTGGCGCATCAACCGCACCTTCGTCCTCTCCTTCGAACATCGCATGGACCGGATCCATATGCCGACGGGCTCCGCCAACATTCATGTCGCGCAACTGACGCTGGACACGAATTTCACCCCGGACATGCAGCTGGAAACCCAAATTCAATACGACAACGTCACCAATCACTTTCAGCTCTTGGCGCGTTACAGGTGGCAATACGCGCCGGGCCAGGAAATCTTCGCTTCGATCGGCGAGTCGTCGCTGATACAGGGGCCGCTGACCGCGCCCTTCTACCATCCGCAGCTGACGCAGGCCGAACTCAGGATCGGTCACACCTTCCTGTTCTGAGCGAGGCCGTTCTTGCCGGTCCGGCCGCGATTCGACGAGGCGGGCCGCATGCTGTAAAGCGCCGCATCGGCGGCGTAAGGTGCGCGCCGCCCTTGCGTCGAGGAGCGAACAGGATGGGCGTGTTCGAGGCCGCGGATTTCGACCACCACGAGACGGTCGCGTTTTTCGACGATCCGGCTTCGGGGCTTCACGCGATCATCGCCATCCATTCCACGGCGCTGGGTCCGGCCTGCGGCGGCACGCGCATGTACCCCTACGGGAACGGCGACGCGGCGCTGACCGATGTGCTCAGGCTATCGCGCAGCATGAGCTACAAGAGCGCGATGGCCGATCTGCCGCTCGGCGGCGGCAAGGCGGTGATCATCGGCAATCCCGTCACCGACAAGACCGAGGCGCGGCTTTTGGCCTATGCCGAGGCGATCAACGCGCTGGGCGGCCGCTACGTGACCGCGATGGATGTCGGCATCCTGCCCAAGGACATGCCGGTGATCGCCCGCCGCACCGAACACATCGCCGGCTACGACCAGCCCGGCAAGACCGGTGGCGATTCGGGGCCGCCCACCACGCTCGGCGTCTTCGTGGGGTTGAAGGCTGCGGTCAAGCATCGCCTCGGGCTGGACAGCACCAAGCGCCTGACGGTCGCGATCCAGGGCCTTGGCAAGGTTGGAATGGGGCTTGCGGATTTGCTGGACGCCGAGGGTGCGCGCCTGATCGTGTCCGACGTCAATGCCGAGGCCATGCGCACTGCTGTCGAGCGCTACGATGCGAAATCGGTCTCGCCAGAAGAGATCGTCACGGCCGATTGCGACGTCTTCTCGCCCAATGCGCTGGGCGCCATCCTCGACGATGTCACGATCCCAGAACTCAAGGCTCGCGTCGTCGCCGGCGCCGCCAACAACCAGCTCGCCCGCGACGAGCACGGCGAGATGCTGAAGGAGGCGGGCGTGCTCTATGCCCCCGATTATGTGATCAACGCCGGCGGCATCATCCGCGTCGCCGGCCAGATCGAGAATTGGGACGATGCCGAGATCGAGCGCCGCACGCTGGCGATCGCCGACACGCTCTTTGCCATCTTCCGCCGCGCCGATCAGGAAGGCAGCGCGACCAACCGGATCGCCGACCGCATGGCCCAGGAACGCATCGCCCGCGCCAAAGCGGCCGGCTAGCGGCCGAGCGGCTCAGGGCTTGGGCTTCGGATCCGGTGCGCGCGCGGGGGCGCCGACGCTGTGGCGGCCTCCGGCAAAGGAGGGCGGGTCGCTGGCCGGAAAGAATTCCTTGCTCTCTTCGTCAATCTCGCTGTCGATCTTGGCCGCGAGGTCGCGCTCGGGGGCTTTCTTGGCCGTGGGTTTGCGCTTTTCGGACATATGACACCTTTGGTTCGCGTCAAGAAAACGGCGGAGCCGACGCGCGGTTCCCCGTATTCGGGGGGCGGGACTGTCGGCTCCAGGCGCCGCGGATTCTGCGCAGGATCAATGCACCCGACCGATGATTGAGTATAGTGTCACCATTCTGGGAACGCGGGACTGTTGCGCCAACTCCGTCGGACGGTGCCGCACCGGGTTTGGCAAGGTTCGGTGTCGATGGGGCATTGGCGGTGGTGGGATCGGGCCCATGATTGGCCGCCGGTAGCACGCGCGCTGCGGCCCTGGGCTGCGCTTCTGGCGCTGGCGATGCTGGCGGGCTGCGCGACTGCGCCGCAGGCCGGTCCCAATGACCCCTTCGAACAGACCAACCGGGCGGTCTTCGCGTTCAATCGCGGCTTCAACAGCAGGATCACGCTGCCTGTTGCCTTTGTCTATGTGAACTATCTGCCGGCCCCCATCCGTCGGGGGCTGCATAATGCGCTTGAGAACGCCGAATCTCCGGTCATCTTCGCCAACGATGTTCTTCAGGGCCGCCTTTCCCGCGCCGGCCAGACGCTGGGCCGCTTCGTGCTCAACTCGACGGTGGGGCTGGGCGGTCTCGTCGATCTGGCCGCCAGTGCGGGCATGCCGCGGCACGAGGCCGATTTCGGGCAGACGCTGGCGCTTTATGGCGTCCCTGCGGGCCCGTTTCTGGTGCTGCCGCTGATCGGCCCCTCGACCCCGCGCGACATTCTGGGCACCGGTCTCGACCTTGCCGCCAATCCTCTGTTCTACGTCCCGGCCGATTGGTCGCTGCTGGGCCATGCCGGGACCGTGGTCGGCATCCACGCCATAGCTCCGTTCGAGACCAATGCCGGCTCGATCGTGCTGCGCCGCCAGCTGGCGCGGGGCTCGGTCGATCCCTACGCGACCATGCGCAGCGTCTACCGTCAGCAAAGAGAACAGGCGATCGGGGCCGGCCGGCCCCCGCCCATGCCCCATGAGGACGACTGACCGTTCGGCCCGCGAGCGGCGGCGCGTTTACCGGCCCGGCGGCCGAGACTGGTAAAGCCCGGCCCTGCCGCGTATATCCACAGGCCCAAAAGGAGCGACCTTCGTGCCTCAGCCATGGAGCCCCGCCAGTTGGCGCGCCAAGCCGGTCCGGCAGATGCCGGAATATCCGGATCCGGCGGCCTTGGCCGCGGTCGAGGGCCGGCTCAAGACCCGTCCGCCGCTGGTGTTCGCCGGCGAGGCCCGGAACCTGATGGCGAGCCTGGCCCAGGTGGCCGCGGGCAAGGCTTTCCTGCTCCAGGGGGGCGACTGCGCGGAAAGCTTCGCCGAATTCCATCCCGACAACATCCGCGACACCTTCCGGGTCATGCTCCAGATGGCGGTGGTCCTGACCTATGCCGCGGCCATGCCGGTGGTGAAAGTGGGCCGCATCGCCGGCCAATTCGCCAAGCCCCGCTCCGAGCCTATGGAGCGCCAGGGCGAGGTGGAGCTGCCCTCCTATCGCGGCGACATCATCAACGGTCCGGCCTTCGAAGCCGGGGTCCGCGTGCCCGATCCGCAGCGGCTCTTGGAGGCCTATGCGCAGTCGGCGTCGACGCTCAACCTGCTTCGGGCCTTCGCGTCGGGCGGCTATGCCGACCTGCACAACGTCCACCGCTGGACGCTCGGCTTCATCGCCGGCAACGCCGCGGGCGAGCGCTACAAGGCGCTGGCCGGCCGCATTGGCGAGAGCCTCGATTTCATGGAGGCCTGCGGCATCAACGCGGAGTCCGTGCCGCAATTGCGCTCGACCGCGTTCTATACGAGCCACGAGGCGCTGCTTCTGGGCTACGAGCAGGCGCTGACCCGCATCGATTCGACCACCGGCGACTGGTACGACACCTCCGCCCACCTGGTCTGGATCGGCGACCGCACCCGTCAGCTCGATGGCGCCCACCTCGAATTCTGCCGCGGCATCAAGAATCCCTTGGGCCTCAAATGCGGCCCGAGCCTGGAGGACGATGAGCTGTTGAAGCTTATCGCCGTGCTCAATCCGGACAACATGCCGGGCCGGCTCACGCTGATCTGCCGCTTCGGTGCCGACAAGGTGGCCGAGAAGCTGCCGCGCCTGATCCGTGCGGTGACGCGCGAGGGCGCGTCGGTGGTGTGGTCCTGCGATCCCATGCACGGCAACACCATCAAGTCGCAATCAGGCTTCAAGACGCGCCCCTTCGACCGCATCCAGAAAGAGGTGAAGAGCTTCTTCGAAGTGCATCGCGCCGAAGGCACCCATGCCGGCGGCGTGCATTTCGAGATGACGGGCCAGAACGTCACCGAATGTCTGGGCGGCGCCCAGGCGATCACCGATGAAGACCTGTCGAGCCGCTATCACACCCATTGCGATCCGCGGCTCAATGCCAGCCAGGCGCTGGAGCTGGCCTTCCTGATGGCAGAAGGGTTGCGCGCCGAACGCATGAAGGACGCCACGCTCGCCGCTTCAGCGTAAGGCTCTGAGACGTCTGGTAACAAAGGGGGCCGGGGAATGGGCGTAGCGCGCCTTTTGGCGAAGGGTTGGGTTGTGTTTTGCCTCTTCGCGGGCGGCTATGTGCTCGATGAGGTGGCCGCCACCGCCGGCGGTTCGGCCTTTGCGGTGATGCTGCGGGTTCTTCTGATCGTTCTGTTGTTCGGCGCAATGGGGCTTCTGTTCGCCGGCGGCTATGCGGCGGCCGTGTCGAGCGGTGAGGGACGGCTGATCGAGCGCTTCCGCCCCCATCACGTCATTCCCGGCTTCAACGCCATCGTCTTCATGGTGTTCGCGCTGGCGAGTTTTCTGGTGCAGACCCTCTATCTGCCGGAGCACGCCGCCGGCGGCATTCTGGACACGCTGCAAAACGCGCTGGAGTTCGCGGTGCCGGGCCAGGCCAGGCTCAAAGTCCTCCTTCTGTCCTGCGGGCTCGATGGCGGGCGCATGTTCGCCTCGGCCTTCGCCTGGCTTCTGGCCTTCATCTTCCTGGGCTCGTCGCTGTCGCGGATCCGGCTTGCCGCCGGGATCGTCCGGCTGGAGCGCAAGCAGCGCCCCGAGCCGCTGACGCCGACCGGGCTTGCGGCGCTCCTGGGCTTCTGCGCCGTGGTCGGGATCCAGCTCCTGTATGTGGGCTCGCTCTACACGCTTGTGCCCTGCGGCGTGGCGCGGGGAATCACGGGCGACCTGCTGGTCGGGTTGGCCCCGCTGCTGCTGGCCTACCTGATCGTGGCCGCGCTCACCAATCTCTTGGCGCTGGGCCCGGAGGCCTGATTTCCAGGCCGGATTTTCCGCGGGAAGGCTGCCAGATTGGGCCCCTGCAATGTCGGCGTAACAAGACGAAACATTTTATGAGTTCGCCTGCCGGGCCCCGTTATGGCTCATAAGCCCCGGAATCCCCGAGGGGTTTGTGTGCTGCGTTCCAACTCTGCCTCCGCCGCGCCATTGCGCGCCGCCGTAATCGGTGCCGGCGCTTTTGGCCGTCACCACGCCGCCAAATATGCGGCACTCGACGGCGTGCGGCTGGCGGCGATCGCCGATCCCTCCGTCGAGGCCCGCGCCGCCGCCATGGCGGCCCATGGCGTGCCCACGCTGTCCGACTGGCGCGAGCTTCTGGGCAAGGTCGATCTGGTCTCGGTCTGTTCGCCCGCCGTCACCCATGCCGCCATCGTCGGCGCATTCCTGGAATCCGGCGCCCATGTGCTGGTCGAGAAGCCGATCGCGACCGATTTGGCGGAAGCCGACCGGCTGATCGCGCTGGCCAGGAAGAAGCGCCGTGTGCTGACCGTCGGCCACCAGGAACGGTTCGTTTTCGCGCATAGCGGGCTGCTCGATTTCGGCCACGCGCCGCTCGAGGTCGAATGCTGGCGCACCGGCCCATGGACCGGGCGCGGCGACGACGTCAGCGTGGTGCTCGATCTGATGATCCACGATCTCGATCTGGTGCACCGGCTGATCCCGGGCCGTGTCGTCGATGCGCGCGCGAGCGGGCGGGCCGTCCACGGCTGCCTGACCGACGAGGTCGATGCGCAGGTCTGGTTCGAATGCGGCGGCACCGCGCGGCTGACCGCAAGCCGCGTCGCGTCCGAACGCCGCCGCGGCCTGCGCGCCGTCTATGCCGACGGCGTTATCGAGATCGATTTCCTCGCCCGCACGGTCGAGAACACCACGGGCCGGCCCCTCAATCCGCCGGAACTGGACGATCCGCTGGGCGTGTCGGTTGCGGCCTTCACCGCCGCGGCCATGCGCAAATCCGCGCCCCTGGTCAGGCCGGAAGAGGCGCGCCGGGCGCTTCAGACCGCGCTCCAGATCGACGAGGCGGTCTCGCCCTCGGGCAGGCGCCAATCCTCGGCCGTCGAATTCGCGCTTCAGGCCTGAACAGGGCGCCCGTCCACAACCGTTTTGCGGGCCCGTGCAAGGCGGGCTAAACAGCGTCCATGACGGACCGTCTTCGCATTGCGCTGGCCCAGCTTGACCCGATGATGGGCGACATCGCGGGCAATCTGGCGCGCATGCGTGCCGCGCGTGCCGAGGCTGCTGCGGCACGCGCCGACCTCATCCTTTTTCCCGAGCTCTTCATCTGCGGTTATCCGCCGGAGGATCTGGTGCTGAAGCCGGCGCTGCAGGAGGCCTGCCGTGCCGCCATCGAGGATTTTGCGCGCGACACCGCCGATGGCGGTCCGGCGGTTCTTGCCGGCACGCCGTGGCGCCAGGACGATAAACCCTACAACGCCGTGGCCTATCTCGACGGCGGCAAGGTCGAGGCCGTCACGCGCAAGCACGATCTGCCCAATTACGGTGTCTTCGACGAGAAGCGCGTGTTTGCGGCGGGGCCGATGCCGGGTCCGCTCAATGTGCGCGCGGTGCGCATCGGCGTGCCGATCTGCGAGGACATCTGGACGCCCGATGTCGTCGAGTGCCTGGCCGAAACCGGGGCCGAAATACTTCTGGTGCCCAACGGCTCGCCTTTCGATGCCGGCAAATGGGACGTGCGCATGCAGCACGCGGTCGCGCGCGTGGTCGAGAGCGGGCTGCCGCTGGTCTATCTCAACCAGGTCGGCGGACAGGACGAACTCGCCTTCGACGGCGCCTCCTTCGTTCTGAATGCTGATCGCAAGCTGGCGATTCAAATGCCGGGCTTCGTTGAACAGGTGACAGTCACCGATTGGCGGCGCGAGCCGGGCGGCTGGCGCTGCGAAACGGGCGAACTCGCCACGCTCGAACAGGGCCACGCCGCCGTCTATGCGGTGATGCGGCTGGCGCTGCGCGATTACGTCAACAAGAACCGCTTTCCCGGCGTCGTCATCGGTTTGTCGGGTGGCATCGATTCGGCGCTGACGGCCGCCGTTGCCGCAGACGCGCTCGGTCCGGACCGCGTGCGCTGCCTGATGATGCCCTCGCGCTACACCGCACAAGAGAGCCTCGACGACGCGGCCGGGATCGCCAAGCTCCTGGGCGTGCATTACGACATCGTGCCGATCGAGGAGGCGGTGAAGACTTTCGACGCCATGCTGGCGCCGCTCTTTGAAGGCCGCAGCCCCGACACCACCGAAGAGAACATCCAGTCGCGCATTCGCGGGCTGATCCTGATGGCGGTGTCGAACAAGTTCGGGCACATGGTGGTGGCGACCGGCAACAAGTCCGAGATCAGCGTCGGCTATGCGACCCTCTATGGCGACATGAACGGCGGCTACAACGTGCTGAAGGATGTCTACAAAGAGGATGTCTTCAAGCTTTCCAGATGGCGCAACGCGAATGTCCCAGGTCACGCTCTGGGGCCGAAGGGCCCGGTGATGCCGCAAAACGTGATCACGCGACCGCCCACCGCCGAACTGCGCGCGAATCAGAAGGACGCCGATTCGCTGCCGCCCTATCCCATCCTCGACGGCATCCTGCAGCGGCTGGTCGAAGGCGAGCAGAGCTTCGAGGAGGTGGTGGCGGCGGGTTACGATCCGGCCACGGTGAAGCGCATCGAGAACATGCTCTATGTCGCCGAGTACAAGCGCCGCCAGGCCCCGCCTGGGGTCAAGCTCAGCCAGCGCAATTTCGGCCGCGACCGCCGCTATCCCATCACCAACGCCTTCCGGAACGCGAAATGAACGCACCGGCCCGTCCCGTTGTCGTCCGTTTCGCGCCGTCGCCGACCGGGCTTCTCCATGTCGGCAATGCGCGCACCGCGATGCTGAATGTCCTGTTGGCGAAGAAGCATGACGGCCAGTTCCTCTTGCGCATCGACGATACCGACAGCGAACGCTCGAAGCCCGAATTCGAGGAGGCGATTCTCGACGATCTCGATTGGCTCGGCATCGTCCACGATCTCTTCGCCCGCCAGAGCGAGCGCGAGGCGCGCCATCACGAAGCGGCCGAAAAGCTGAAGGCGGCCGGGCGGCTTTATCCCGCCTACGAGACGCAAGGAGAGCTCGAGCGCCGGCGCAAGCGCCAGATCGCGCTGGGCCGCCCGCCGGTCTATGACCGCGCTGCGCTGGCGCTGACCGCCGCCGAGCGCGCCAAGCTGGAGGCCGAAGGCCGCCGTCCCCATTGGCGCTTCAAGCTCTCGCACGCGAAAGTGAAATGGCACGACGAAATCCGGGGCGAGGTCGAGATCGACACCGCCCATCTCTCCGATCCGGTGCTGATCCGCGAGGATGGCCGCTTCCTCTACACGCTGCCCTCTATCGTCGACGATGTCGAATTCGCCGTCAGCCACATCGTCCGCGGCGAGGATCACGTCACCAACACCGCCGCGCAGATCGAGATCTTCGAGGCGCTGGGTGCGGTCGTGCCCGCCTTCGCCCATCATCCGCTGCTGATCGGCGCGGGCGGGCAGGCGCTGTCCAAGCGGCTGGGCTCGCTGTCGCTGCGCAGCCTGCGCGAGGACGGGATCGAGGCGCTGACGCTGGCCTGCTACCTGGCCAAGACCGGCACCTCCGACACCATCGAATTGCGCGCCGGCATGGACGAGCTGGCCGCCGAGTTCGAATTCGCCAAGATCGGCCGCGCCCCGGCCCATTTCGATCCGGCCGAGCTGATCAACCTGAATTCGAAGCTGCTCCATGGCCTGCCTTACGAGGCGGCCGAGGCCCGGCTGGCGGCGCTGGGCGTGGGCGGGGGCCGCCCCTTCTGGGCGGCGGTCCAGCCCAATCTCGCCCGCCTGTCCGACGCCGCCGATCTGTGGCTTCTGGTGGCCGGGCCAGTCGATCCGGTGATCGAAAATCCGTCCTTCTGCGGCGCCGCGGCCAGCCTGTTGCCGCCTGAGCCGTGGGACGAAACCACCTGGACAGACTGGACAAAAGCCGTTTCGGGCCAGACCGGGGCCAAGGGCCGGGACCTCTATCACCCCCTCAGGCTCGCGCTCACCGGCCGCGAACGTGGACCGGAGCTGAAAAAGCTGCTACCGCTCATCGGCCGCGCGCGGGCTCTCGCGCGCTTGCAAGGGAAGGTTGCCTGATCCGATGCGTGGCTATCGCCGCCAGATTTGCCGGATTTCGATTTGCGGCTAGCGCCGCGACACCCCCCTTTTGCCCGCCCACAGCCCTGACCTTCCTTCGCCCCTGCCAATCGGGGCGTTATCGTTCCGATTCTTCCAAGTGATTTGCCATGACGCTGCGCCTTTACAACACGCTGACCCGCACCAAGGAGGACTTCGTCCCCCTCGATCCCGCCAATGTGCGCATGTATGTGTGCGGGCCCACGGTCTATGACTATGCCCATATCGGCAATGCGCGGCCGGTGATCGTGTTCGACGTGCTGTTCCGGCTGCTCCGCCACATCTATGGGCCGGAGCACGTCACCTATGTCCGCAACATCACCGACGTCGACGACAAGATCAACGCCCGCGCCGCCGAAGAGGGTGTGCCCATCCGCGAGCTGACCGAACGCACGGCGGCGCAGTTCCACGAGGACATCGCCGCGCTCGGCGTGCTGCCGCCGACGCACGAGCCGCGCGCCACCGATCACATCACTGCCATGGTGGCGATGATCGAGCAGTTGCTGGCCGCGGGATTGGCTTACGAGGCGCAGGGCCATGTGCTGTTCGACGTTTCGAAGAAGGCCGATTACGGCAAGCTCGCCCATCGCTCATTGGACGAGATGATTGCCGGGGCCCGCGTCGAGGTCGCGCCCTACAAGAAGGGGCCGATGGATTTCGTGCTGTGGAAGCCGTCGGACGAAGGCACACCCGGCTGGGATTCGCCTTTCGGCCGCGGCCGCCCGGGCTGGCATCTCGAATGCTCGGCCATGAGCGGGCTCTTGCTCGGCGAGACTTTCGACATCCATGGCGGCGGCATCGACCTTCTGTTCCCGCATCACGAGAACGAGATCGCCCAAAGCGAGGGCGCCCATCACGGCCATGCGCTCGCGCGCTATTGGCTGCACAACGGCCATTTGCAGGTTGAAGGCGAGAAGATGTCGAAATCCCTCGGCAATTTCGTGACGATCCATGATCTGCTGCATGAGAGTTGGGGAAGCTCGCTCCCATGGGATGGAGACTCAATACGATTTGCAATGCTTACGACGCACTATCGTCAGCCGATTGATTGGACGATGGAGAGGTTGCAGGGTGCATGGTACAATCTAGAGACGTTTATGGCCCTGGGCAGGCGTCACTTGGGCTTCGATTGCCAAACCGACATCCGTTCCGTAGAAATTTTGCGCGGTGGGAAGGTAAGCGACGCAACCCTCTTTCATCTCAGGGATGATCTGAACACGCCTGCAGTTCAGGCTCACTTATTTTCGTTAGCTGAAATTGCGAAACAAGATAGCGACGAGGCACGCGAAGCTGCGAAACAGATATTAGTGGACTGTCTTTTCCTAGGCATTGACCCATTCCGTTCGAATCGCTCTTTGCAAGGGTCTCTAGATCCACGCGAGGTTGTGAAGGTGAAAGCCTTGGTAAGCGAGCGTGTCTCTGCGCGCAAGGAGAAGAACTTTGCCGAAGCCGATCGCATCCGCGACGAGCTGGCGGCCAAGGGCATTGTGCTGATGGACAACAAGGACGGCACCACGACATGGGAGGTCAAGCGATGAACACGCGCGTCGCTGTCTCCCTGCGTCCCATGCTGCCGGCCGATGCGCCGGCGCTGGCCGCGATCTTCCGCGCCTCAATCGAGGCACTGGCGGGCGAGGATTACAGCCCCGCCCAGCAGGAGGCCTGGATGTCCGTCGCCGACGATGAAGAGGCATTCGCCGCCAGGCTCGCCGGCGACCTCACGCTCGTCGCCATCGTCAACCGCGAGCCCGTCGGCTTTGCCTCGCTCAGGGACAATGCGCATATCGAGATGCTCTATGTCCGCCCCGATCATGCGGGGCAGGGCGTGGCCAAGGCCCTGTGCGAAGCGCAGGAGATGCTGGCCGCCGCCCGTGGCACCACCGCGCTCACCGTCGATGCCAGCGACAATGCGCTCGGCTTCTTCGCCCATCGCGGCTACGCCTCCACGCGCCGCAACACCGTGGAATTGAACGGCGAATGGCTCGCCAACACCTCGATGCAGAAGGCCCTTGCCCCGGTCGCCAAGGGGGCCTTGCAATGAACGCGGCTTATCCCCGCCCTGCCGATCCAAATTCCATAGGCCGATCAGCCATGTATGAAATAGTTGGCGTGTCCTTATCCCCCTCGGCCTTCGCGCCCCCATATTGTCTCCATGATGGTGACAAAGCTCAGGCCGGAAACCCGGCTTGCGGCAACGGAGGAGGCTTGCCGTGAGCCGCGAGAAAATTTGCATT
The DNA here is from genome assembly GCA_963775165.1 of uncultured Pseudomonadota bacterium. Classification (GTDB taxonomy): domain Bacteria; phylum Pseudomonadota; class Alphaproteobacteria; order Micropepsales; family Micropepsaceae; genus Rhizomicrobium. Next base: position 349,428 of record CAVZHX010000010.1, read on the forward strand.
TTCGACACCACGCTGCGCGACGGCGCGCAGACGCAGGGCGTCGATTTCTCGGTCGAGGACAAGCGCCAGATCGCGCTGGCCCTCGATGCGCTGGGTGTCGATTACATCGAGGGCGGCTGGCCGGGCGCCAATCCGACCGACACCGCTTTTTTCGCCGCCCCGCCTGCGCTCAAGACCGCGCGCTTCACCGCCTTCGGCATGACCAAGCGCGCCGGGCCGCAGCGCCGCCAACGATCCGGGCCTGGCGGCGGTGTTGGATGCCAAGGCCGATGCGGCCTGCCTGGTCGGCAAGACCTGGGATTTCCAGGTCGATGTCGCGCTCGAAATCCCCCGCGAGGAGAATGTCGACCGGCATCGCCGAATCCATCGCCGCGGTAGTGGCGAAGGGGCGCGAGGCGCTGTTCGACGCCGAGCATTTCTTCGACGGCTACAAGGCCAATCCCGACTATGCGCTGGCCTGCATCCGCGCCGCCCACGAAGCCGGCGCCGATTGGCTGGTGCTCTGCGACACCAATGGCGGCACCATGCCGGATGAAGCCTGCGCGCATCGTCGCGGAGGTCAAGGCGAAGCTGCCCGAAGCGCGGCTCGGCATCCACGCCCATAACGACACCGAACAGGCGGTGGCGGTGAGCCTGGCCGCGCTGCGGCGCCGGCGCGCGCCAGATCCAGGGCACGCTCAACGGGCTCGGCGAACGCTGCGGCAACGCCAATCTGTGCTCGCTGATCCCGACTCTGATGCTGAAGGAGCCCTATGCGTAGCAGTTCGAGACCGGCATCACGAAGGAAGCGTTGTCGCGCATCACTCACGGTCTCGCGGCTGCTCGACGAAATCCTGAACCGCGCGCCGGACCGCCACGCGGCCTATGTCGGGCCTTCGGCCTTCGCCCACAAGGGCGGGCTTCATTCCTCGGCGGTCGCCAAGGACCCGAGGACCTACGAGCATGTGCCGCCCGAAGTGGTCGGCAATACGCGCAAGATTCTGGTGTCCGACCAGGCCGGGCCGCTCGAATCTTCTGGCGCGGCTTGCCGAGCTGGGCATCGATGTCGATGCCAAGGACGCCGCGCATCGCCCGCCTGCTGGAAGAGGTCAAGCAGCGCGAGTTCCTGGGCTATGCCTATGACGGCGCCGAGGCCTCGTTCGAACTGCTGGCGCGGCGCGCGCTCGGCCAGGTGCCGGATTATTTCGAGGTCGAGAGTTTCCGCGTCACGGTCGAGCGCCGCCACAACGCAAAGGGCGAGCTGGTCACCGATCTCCGAAGCGGTGGTGAAGATCGATGTGGCGGGCGAGCATCTGCACAATGTCGGCACCGGCAACGGCCCGGTCAACGCGCTCGATGCGGCGCTGCGCAAGGACCTCGGCAAATATTCCTCGTTCCTGCACGATTTGCGGCTCGTGGACTACAAGGTGCGCATCCTCACCAGCGGCACCGAGGCGGTCACCCGCGTCATGGTCGAAAGCGCGGACGGCGAGGGCAATCGCTGGTCCACTGTGGGCGTGTCGGCGAATATCGTCGATGCCTCCTTCGAGGCGCTCGCCGAATTCGATCACCTACAAGCTCTATCGCGACGGCGCTAGGCCGTCACGGACTAGATATCACAACGCCTCGGCCAGCGCGGCCAGCGCCTCGTCGGGCGTCGGCGACGAAGCGGCAGAGCGCGATGTTCTCGGCATGCGCGAAGCCTTGCGCCACGACATGATCCGAACAGCGCCCTCAGCGGCGCGAAGAAGCCCAGCGTGTCGATGACGACGATCGGCTTCGCCATGCACGCCGAGTTGCGCCGAGGTGATGACCTCGAAGAATTCGTCGAGCGTGCCGAGCCCGCCGGGCAGGATCGCGAAGCCGTCGGCCAGCTCCAGCATGCGGCGCCTTGCGCTCCTGCAGATCGGTGGTTATTTCGACGGTCTCGCCGGCGATGAGCGGCGGTTCCAGATGGCGCAGGAAGCGGGGCATGATACCGCGCACCGGCGCCCGCCCGCGCGCACGGCGCGCGCCACCTCGCCCATCAGGCCGATATCGCCGCCGCCGAACACCATCTGCATGCCGGCCTTGCCCAACGCCGCGCCGAGCGCGCGCGCGGCTTCGGCGTAAGCGGGATGGGCGCCGGCCGACGATCCGCAGAAGACGCAGATCGTGGGCTCGGCCGTTCCCGCATTCGTGTCAGGGGTATTTGCAACCTCGGTCATCGCCTGCCTTTATGCTGCCATGGGGATTGCGGCGCAGGCGCCGGGCCCCTAAACAGAACCGCCCGCTGGCCCGGTTCTTCGAGGAGGTTAGCCTTGCCGCGTACGTTCGTCATTCTTACCGTCGTCGCCGTCTTCGCCTTCCTGGCGGGGCTTTTCGCGTTTGGCGTCGGCGGGATCGGGAACTAGGCCATGTCGTCGCCGCACGCAATGCTGGAAAACGGCGAAGGCGCGCCGAGCTTCCGTCCCCTGAAATTGATGACGCCCTATCTGTGGCCGGCGGGGCGGGCGGATCTCAAGGCGCGCGTGATCTTTTCGGTCGTCTTTCTCGTGCTGGCCAAGATCGCCACCGTCAGCATTCCCTATTTCTTCGGCTGCGCCGTGGACGACCTTTCGGGCAACCGGCTCGCCATCGCGATCGCAGCGCCGCGTCTCGCTGATCGTGGCCTATGGCATCGCCCGCGTCATGATGCAGGCCTTCGCCCAATTGCGCGACGGCATCTTTGCCAAGGTCGCACTATCACGCCGATGCGCCAGGTCGCGGTCGAGACCTTCCGCCATATGCACACGCTGTCGCTGCGTTTTCACCTGGAGCGCAAGACCGGCGGGCTGTCGCGCGTCATCCAGCGCGGCACCACCGGTATCGACACGCTGCTGTCGTTCGCGATCTTCTAGATCTTCCCCACCATTCTGCAACTCATCTTCGTCACCGCCATCATGCTATGGCGCTTCGACGTCTGGTTCGCGCTGGCCACGGTGGCGATGGTGGCGGCTTATGTCTGGTTCACCTTTGCCATCACGCGCTGGCGCATGCGCTTCCGCCGCGAGATGAACGACAGCGACACCGACGCCAACACCAAGGCGATCGACAGCCTGCTGAATTACGAGACCGTCAAATATTTCAATAACGAGGGGCACGAGGCGTCCCGCTTCGATGCCTCGATGGCGCGCTATGCCCAGGCCTCGATCAAGACGCAGATTTCGCTGTCGGTGCTGAACGCCGGTCAGGCCGTGATCGTCTCGATCGGGCTCGTGGTGGTGATGATCCTGGCCGCGGTCGGCGTCAAGAACGGCCATTACACGGTCGGCGACCTGGTGATGGCCAATTCCGATCTTGATCCAGCTCTATCTGCCGCTCAATCTGCTGGGCACGGTCTATCGCGAGATCACGCAGGCGCTGGTGGACATGGAGGCGATGTTCGCGCTTCTACATCAGCCGCAGGAGATCGAAGACAGGCCGGGCGCCAGGCCGCTCGCGGTCAGCGGCGGCGAAATCCGCTTCGAGGATGTCGTCTTCTCCTACGATCCCGACCGCATCGTGCTCAAGGGCGTGAGCTTCACCGTGCCCGCCGGTCAAGACCGTCGCCGTGGTCGGCCCCTCGGGCGCGGGCAAATCGACGATCTCGCGCATCCTCTATCGCTTCTACGATATGCAGTGGTGGGCGCGTGACCATCGACGGCCAGGACATCCGCGATGTGACGCAGGCGTCCTTGCGCGCCGCCATCGGCATCGTTCCGCAGGACACCGTGCTCTTCAACGACACCATCCGCTACAACGTCGCCTATGGCCGCATCGGCGCCAGCGAGGCCGAAATCGAGGAAGCCGCGCGCATGGCCCAGATCGACAGCTTCATCCGCGAGCTGCCGATCGGCTACGATTCGATGGTGGGCGAGCGGGGCCTGAAGCTCTCCGGCGGCGAGAAGCAGCGCGTCGCCATCGCCCGCACGATCCTGAAGAACCCGCCGATCCTGCTGCTCGACGAGGCGACCTCGCGCGCTCGACACCCATACCGAGCGCGAAATCCAGAGCGCGCTGCAGGCGGTTTCGAAGAACCGCACCACGCTCGTCATCGCTCATCGCCTCTCGACCGTCGTCGACGCCGACGAGATCCTGGTGCTCGATCACGGCGAGATCGTCGAGCGCGGCCGCCATGCCGAGCTGGTGGCCCGCGGCGGGCATTATGCGGCGATGTGGAACAAGCAGAAGGAAGCCGCGGCCGCGCGCGAACGCCTCAAGGCCGTCGAGGCCGACCCCGATGTCGGCCCAGACGTGGGCCGGGCGCCGGCCGTTTCGGCCGTGGATTGAACGGCAGTCTCAGACCAGCTCGATGCGGTCGACCTCGATCCCCTTCATGCCCTGCCGGGTCGAATAGCGGACCTGCTGCTCCGGCATCAGGGCGGGGATTCCCGAGCGCCTGAGCGCGCTGGCGTGGACATAGACGTCGCCGCCGCTGGCATCCGGCACGATGAAACCGAAGCCTTTCTGTTCATTGAAGAATTTGACTTTGCCATCGACCATCGGGCCGCTTGGGCCGGACTCGCGCATGCCACCCGGTCGCGGACGGCGCGGCGGCATCGCCTCGGCGGTGCTGGTGTCCATGCTGTGGACTGCAACGACCTGCAGACCTCTGGGCAATTCCTGAAGGTCGCAGACCACCGTAGCCCCCGGAGGTACGTTCGGTGTTCCCAGGGGCGCCAGCGCCGAGGCATGGCAGAAGGCATCGCCGCCATTCTCAAGCGTAATGAAGCCGTAACCTTTGGTCGAGTTGAACCACTTGATCGTGCCCTTCGCGGAGGCTTGGGCCAGGTGCTGGGAGTTGCCGTCGTCCATATTTGTCATGATATCGCCGATGCAATCTGTGCCGGGCGCCCACCGTTGATCGCGCTGGCCCGTCCGGCGGCGGGCAAGGCGCGACAATGTGCCCATCATGCCTAGAAGTTACCCCCGTTCGCAACAGGGCTATGGCCGGGATTGGCAGGGCAGGACGGCGCCGAAGGCCGCCGCTTTCCAGGTATTGAGAGATTTCGAGAGTGAAATTGGGTGGTTAGCCGGCGGCAGGGGCCGCGTCGTAGCCGGGCCCCGCCTCGGCCGGCCTTTATTCGAGAATTTCGACTTTGGGCTTGGAGGGCAGGGTCTGGGCCGGCCTCGGGATCAGCATCAGGACGAGGAAGGCCGGCAGGCTCAGGAGCAGCATCAGATAGAAGACGTCCGAATAGGCCACGATCAGGGCATTTCGGTCGATGAGGCCCAGGAGCTGGGCCTGTCCGAAGGGCAAATGGGGGTTCAGCATCATGCTCGGCGCATTGACGTCGAGGGCACGATTGAATGGATTGATGTGGGCGGTCAGGTTCGCGTGCGCGGTCTGCGCGGCGAACGCGAGCGCGGTCGAGGTGATGGATATCCCGATTGCCGAGCCGACATTGCGCACCAGATTGATCATGGCTGAGGCATCGGTTCTGAGCCGCGCGGGCAGCGTCGCGAACGCCATGATGTTGAGCGGAATGAAGACGAAGCCCATGCCGATGCCCTGGAAGAACGTGGTTCCGGCAAGCGCCAATGGCGAGATGTCGGGCGTCCAGCCGGACATCTCCCACATCGACCAGGTGATCAGGATGCAGCCGATGCTCATGGGCAGCCGCACGTCGAACTTCATGACGTAGCGGCCCATGATGATCATCGCCATCATGGTGCCCACGCCGCGCGGCGCCAGCAGGAGCCCGGTGTCCAGCACCGAATAGCCGCCCAGATTCTGCAGATAGGGGGCAACAGCGCCGTCGTCGCCAGAAGCAGCAGGCCGATGAAGAATGTCAGTACCAGGGCGGAGACGTAATTGCGGTCCTTCAAAAGGTCGTGAGGGATGAAGGTGCGGCTCGATGTGAGGTAATGGACGATGAACAGATAGAGTGCCCATGCCGGCCAGAACCGCCTCGAGCACGATTTCACTCGACGAAAACCAGCCCTTGGTGGTGCCGCGGTCGAGGAAGAATTGCAGAGCCCCGACCGCGACGGCAAAGAAGCCGAAGCCGGTCCAGTCGAAACGCTGCGGCTCGATCCGCTCGTCGTCTGAGAGGAAGATCATCAGGCCCGCCACCGCGAGCACGCCCACTGGCACGTTCACATAGAACACCCAGCGCCAGGAATAATTGTCGGTCAGATACCCGCCCAGCGTCGGCCCCAGGATCGGCCCCACCATCACCACCATGCCCCACACAGACATGATGGCGCCGCGCTTCTCCGCCGGATAGCGGTCGAGGATCACCGCCTGAGACAAGGGCGAAAGGGCCGCGCCGAACATGCCCTGCAGCAGCGCGGAAGACGATCATCTCGTCGAGCGTCAGCGCCGCGCCGCACATCATCGAGGTGATCGTGAACCCAGCCATGCTGATGACGAAGAAATTCTTGCGGCCGAAGCGCGCCGACAGCCATCCCACCGGCGCCGTCATGATCGCTGCCGCGACGATATAAGAGGTCAGCACCCAGGTGATCTGGTCGCGGGAGGCCTGCAGGCTGCCCTGCATATAGGGCAGGGCGACATTGGCGATCGTCGTATCGAGAACCTGCATGAAGGTGGCCATCATCGCGCAGGTCACCGCGATGCGCAGACCCATCGCGCTGTCCCGCAGCGATAGCCGGCCCGGAACTGGCTGTTCGCCGGATACCATCTAGCGGGTTTCCAGTTTGCTCGATCTGCCCGGCGCATGGCGCCAGCGATGCGGATGGGGCGGCGGGCCCGCCACCAGTTCCGCGATCCATCCGAAGCCCGTCGAGATGGCGGCAGGCGATGGCGATGGCGCCGGTCATCGGCACCGCCAGAAACAGGCCGCCCACGCCCCACACCAGCCCCCAGAACGTCAGCGACACGATGATCGCGAATGGACTGAGATTGAGCGTGCGGCCAAGCATTACCGTCTCCACCACATTGGTCAGGAAGAAGTGGGTGATGCCGAGCAGTATCAGGATCACCAGGGCCGGGCCCAATTCTCCGAATTGCGCCAGCGCCATCAGCGCCGGCAACACCACGCCGACGCCGCCGACGGTCGGGATATAGGTGAGGAAGAACATGAGAAGCGCCCAGAAGCCGGCGAAATCGACTCCATAGACCGCCAGCACGACATAGCAAACCCCGCCCATCAAGACGCTGAGAAAGGTGCAGACGCCGAGATAGGAGCGGATCTGATGGCCGATATCGTGGATGACCTGCTCGCTTTCGTCCTGGGAGGCGCGGCTTGCTCTGCAGGCGCGCGAGCTTGGTCGGCAGGTGGCGCTGCTCGGCCAGCAGAAATCCCACATAGATTGCCACCAGACCCAGCTCGAGCAGCTTGTTGCCGAGTGTGGCCGCGGTGCGGCCGAGCACGCCGGCGGCATTGGATGATCGCAGCAGGGCGTTGAAGTCGAGCGCCGGCAGCGGGTTTCCGAACGGCACCCACTGGGTCCAGATATGCCGGAGTCGCGCGCCATAGGCCGGCGCCTGCGCGGTCAGCGCCACGGCCTCGTTGGCGAGCACCAGCGCCATGAAATAGAACGCCACCCCGATGATGGCGAACGCCATCACCCAGGCCAGCCAGACCGGGAAGCGCCAGTGTTGCAACAGATCGGCCAGCGCGTTCAGCACCGCCCACAGCAGAAGCGCGAACACCAGCGGCTCGAGCAACGGCCGGCCATAGGCCAGCAGGCCCATGAGCACGGCGCCGCTGACAAGCCAGTTGGCCAGAGTTCGACTGTCGAGCTTCATGCGCACCCAAGTCCCGCGGCGGCGGCAGTATCGGGTCTTGGCCCAAAGGTGCAAGTGCGGGCCGGAATCAACCCAGGAAGAGCTTGAGGATCGTCCGGCGCAAACGCGGGCTCACGCCCATGGCGATCCCGACCGCGAATGCAACCATCGAGGCGCGCGAGAGGTCGGAATTCAGGAACTCCCGGCCCTCGCCGCCCAGCAACTTGCCCATCGATAGGGCCTCGAAGAAGCGGCCGAACAGGGCCTTGTCCGCCGGCACCAGCGACAGCAGGCTGGGCCGGCGGATCCGGCTGACGACGAATGTCAGGATCAGGGTGAAAAGCAGCGCCGCGCCGGCCACACCCAGCGCTGCGAGCGCCGGGGTGGTGACGGTCGCAAGGTAGAAATAGAGCGACAGGCAGCCGAAGGCGATGGTGGCGACCATCCCCATGGACGCGACCACCAGAATCGCCAAACTCATTGCAACGGCGAAGCCGAGGCGGCGCATGCTTCCCCTCCGCGCCCCGGCCTAGTGGCGCCGGCCGCTGAACAACAGCCCGAGCAGGAGCCCAATGCCGAAGGCGCTGCCGATGGTCGTCAGCGGCCGTTCCTCCAGCTTGTGGGCCGCGCTCTCGGCGGTCCGGTTGACCTCGTCCCAGGCCCGCTCGGCGGTCTTTGTGGCCTGGGCGGCCGCAGCGCCGCCGCGATGGCGGATAAGCTCCTCGAGCACAGCGCGAATCCGGGTGAAATCTTCCCGCAAGTGCTGGATTTCGCCTGCAAGCGCCTGCAGGTCGGGGTCCGCATTCTCGTCCATGATCTGTCCTTCTACGATGCTCGAAAGATAACACCGTTTAGCCCCGAAGGGTCGGTCCGGTTCTGATCCAGGTCAACAGGACTGCCGCGGATTGTGCCCGGGGCTGATTAACCGAGCATGAGGATGCCCGTTTCCGGCGGGTCTGCTGGGCCGCACATGGGGTGATTTTGCGGCTCGTCCGGGCCGCCGCCAGCGTCTATGTTCAAGAAATGACACTGGAACAGCTGCGGATATTCGTCGCCGTCGCCGAGCGCGAACACGTCACCCGCGCCGCCGAGGCCCTGCACCTCACCCAGTCGGCGGTGAGCGCGGCTCTCGCTGCCCTCGAATCCCAATATGGCGTCGCCCTGTTCGATCGCGTCGGCCGCCGCGTCGAGCTCAACGATCAGGGGCGCATGTTCCTGGGCGAGGCCCGAGCGGTGCTGGCGCGCGCGGCCGCCGCCGATCTCGCACTCTCCGAGCTCAGCGGCCTCAAGCGCGGCACGCTGGCGGTGGTCGCCAGCCAGACCATCGCTAGCTATTGGCTGCCCGCGCGGATCGTCGCCTTCCGCCGCGCCTATCCGCAGATCGACATCAGCCTTTCGATCGGCAACACAGCCCAGGTCGCCAAGGCGGTGAGCGAAGGCCGGGCCGAGCTCGGCTTCGTCGAAGGCCGGATCGACGAGGCCGCCCTGGAGCAACGGGTGGTGGATCGCGACCGGCTGGTGATCATAGTCGCCCCCGATCATCCCTGGGCGAACGCCGGCCCGCTCGCGGCGGAGGATTTGCTGTCGGGCGAATGGGTGTTGCGTGAGGCCGGCTCCGGTACGCGCTCGGAATTCGAGGCGGCGCTGGCTGAACGCGGACTCGCCGTCGGCGAGCTGAAGGTCGTGCTGGAACTGCCCTCCAACGAAGCCGTGCGTGCCGCCGTCGAGGCCGGTGCCGGCGCCACGGCCATTTCCGAGCTCGTGGCCGAGTCCGGTATCAGGGCAGGCAAGCTCACGGCGATCGATTTCCAGCTTCCCGACCGTCTCTTCCACACCATGCGCCACCGCGAGCGCTACCACTCCAAGGCCGGACGTGCCTTCCTGGAATTGATCGCCCCCGGCTCGGAAGGCCATGCCAGCAACGCCCGATAACGATCTGAAGGCCTTCGTCACCGATTGCGCGCTGGTGGTTCCGGGCGAGAGCGCGAGCTGGAGCCTGCTCGGCGGCGGCGTCTCCTGCGATGTCTGGCGCGTCGATGCCGGTGGACGCTCCTTCTGCATCAAGCGGGCGCTGCCGCAGCTGCGGGTGGAGGCGGAATGGCGCGCGCCGGTCGAGCGCAACGCCACCGAATGGGCGTGGTTCAGGGCCGTTCATAACATCTGCCCCGAGGCGGTGCCGAGGCTGCTGGCGCACGATCCTGCACGCGGGCTGTTCGCGATGGAATTCCTGCCGCCCGCGCGCTACCCGCTGTGGAAGGCGCGGCTTCTGGCGGGCGAAGTCGATGCTGCCTTCGCGGGCTGTGTCGGCGACACGCTCGGCCGCATTCACGCCGCCACCGCGGGCGATGCGCGGATCGCGGCGCGCTTCGCCACCGACGATGTCTTCTTCGCCCTGCGCATCGAGCCCTATCTTCTCGCCACCGGCCAGCGCCATCCCGATCTGTGCGACACCTTCGAGGCGCTGGCCGCGCGCACGGCGACAACGCAGCTCGTGCTCGTCCATGGCGATGTCAGCCCCAAGAATATCCTGATGGGTCCGCAGGGACCTGTGTTCCTCGATGCCGAAACCGCCTGGTACGGCGATCCAGCTTTCGATCTCGCCTTCTGCCTCAACCATCTGGTTCTGAAAGCGCTGGTGCGGCCGGAGGCGGCGGCAGCCCTGGAGGCGTCGTTCAATGGTCTTCACCAAGCCTATGGCGCGCGCGCGGACTGGGAGCCGGCCGAAGCGGTGGCCATGCGTGCGGCCGCGCTTCTGCCGGCGCTGATGCTCGCCCGCGTCGACGGCAAATCGCCAGTCGAATATCTGGATGAGGGCCAGCGCGCCGTCGTCCGCGACTTCGCCGCCGCACGGATGCGGCAAGCCACGATGCCGCTTTCGTCTTTCTATGCCGCCTGGCGCGAAAGGCTCGACGCCTGACGACACGGCGCCTCGCTTATTGTTGAAGACAGCTCGGCGCGCCAGCGGCTAAGCTCGATGCCGAGCCCGGCAAGCGGAGATGACCGGCATGACGACACTCGTTCGCACTTTGGGCGCGGCGATCTTTTCTCTGTCCCTGACGCCCCTGGCTTTTGGCGCGCAGACCGCGACCGCCGCGGCGCCGTCCAATCCCCTGTTGGCGCAGAGCCCCTTGCCCTTCCACGCGCCGCAATTCGACAAGATCAAGGACAGCGATTTCGTGCCCGCCTTCGAGGCGGCGATGAAGGACGAGAGGGCCGAGATCGCGAAGATCGCCGACAATCCGGCCCCGCCCACCTTCGAGAACACGCTGGTGGCGATGGAGAAATCGGGTCAGCTGCTCGATCACGTCACCAACGTGTTCTACGCGCTGAGCGAGGCCAACACCGACGACGCGCTCCAGAAGATTCAGGCGCAGGAGGCGCCCAAGCTCGCCGCCCTGCACGACTCGATTTACCTCAATGCCAAGCTCTTCGCCCGCGTCGGGGCCATCCACGATCGCCTCGATCAGCTTCATCTCGATGCGGAATCGCGGCAGCTGGCCGATGTGACTTACGACGACTTCGTCCATTCTGGCGCCAAGCTGTCGGCCGCCGACAAGGTCAAGCTGCGCGCGATCAACGAACGGCTGTCGTCGCTCGAGGTCGCGTTCGAGCGCAAGCTGCTCGCCGCCACCAAGGCTGGGGCGCTGATCGTCGACGACAAGTCGAAGCTCGCTGGACTCAGCGCGTCTGCGATCGCCGCCGCCGCCGATGCCGCCAAGGCCCGCGGCCTCAAGGGCAAATGGCTGATCCCCTTGCAGAACACCACGCAGCAGCCGGTGCTGACGCTGCTCGACGACCGCGCGGTGCGCAAGCAGCTGTTCGAGAATTCCTGGACGCGCACCGAGAAGGCCGACAAGAACGACACCCGCGCCACCATCGCCACCATGGCCCTGCTGCGCGCGGAGAAGGCCAAGCTCCTCGGCTTTCCCGACTATGCCGCCTATGTGCTGGAAAACCAGATGGCGAAGACCCCGGCGACGGTCGAGAAGTTCATGGCCCAGCTGGTGGTGCCGACGCGCGCCAAGGCCGCCACCGAAGCCAAGAACCTGCAGGCCGTCATCGACCAGGACGGCAATAACTTCAAGCTCGAGCCCTGGGACTGGGAGAAATACGCTGACCAGCTCCGCAATGCCCGCTACGGCCTCGACGAGAACCAGATCAAGCCCTATCTCGAACTCAATAACGTGCTCGAGAAGGGCGTGTTCTATACCGCCCATGAGCTCTATGGCGTCAGCTTCAAGGAGCGCCACGACCTTCCGGTCTATCAGAAGGACGTGCGCGTATTCGAAGTCTTCGATAAGGACGGCTCGCCGCTCGGGCTCATCTATTTCGATTACTTCAAACGCGACAACAAGGCCGGCGGCGCCTGGATGAGCAATTTCGTCGAGCAGTCGAAGCTCTTGGGCAACAAGTCGGTGGTCTACAACGTCGCCAATTTCACCAAGCCCGCGCCGGGCCAGCCTGCGCTGCTGAGCTTCGACGACGTCACCACCATGTTCCACGAATTCGGCCACGCGCTGCACAGCCTGTTCGCCCAGGAGAAATATCCTTCGCTTTCCGGCACCAATGTGGCGCGCGACTTCGTCGAATTCCCTTCGCAATTCAACGAGCACTGGGCGCTCTATCCCCAGGTGCTGCAGCACTATGCGATCAACTACAAGACCGGCAAGCCGATGCCCGAGGCGCTCGTCGACAAGATCAAGAAGGCCGCCAAGTTCAATCAGGGCTATGAATTCGGCGAGCTCTTGGCGGCGGCCGAGCTCGACATGCAATGGCACACCTTGCCGGCCAGCGCGCCCAAAGAGAATGTCGACGAATTTGAAGCCGCCGCGCTCAAAAGGGCGGGCACGGATTTCCCCGATGTGCCGCCGCGCTACCGCTCAAGCTATTTCATGCACATCTGGGCCAACGGCTATGCCGCCGGCTATTACGCCTACCTGTGGACGGAGATGCTCGACGACGACGCCTTCCACTGGTTCACCGACCATGGGGGGCTGACGAGGGCGAACGGTGAGCGCTTCCGCGACCTGATCCTGTCGCGCGGTCATAGCGAGGATTACGGCCCGATGTTCCGTGCCTTCTACGGTCGCGACCCGGAAGTCGGTCCGATGCTGGAGCATCGCGGGCTCGCGCCGTCGAGCGGCTGAACCGGGGGCGGTCCAGGCCTCAAACGATCAGTGCAGCGCGCAGGCGACCGGCGTCATGCCCCATTGGCGGCGGCCGAAGGGCGCCGGTGCGGGCTCGGAGCGCTTGGCGCGGGCGCGGCGGCGCTGCGGCACCGTGTGGTCGTGGGACTTCAGCCAGCTGAGCCGGCGGGTGCGCGGGGTGTAGTCTGTGCTGATCTGGAACGAAAACTGTCTCACGGGCCATTTCCTCATCGGACACGACAAGGATTACGCAACGCCCGTGCCAGCGCCGCCGCGGCCGGCCGGGACAGCCGGGCGCAGGTGCATTTCGTTAACGGCCCGGAACCAGATCGAGCTTGTCGGGGCTGCGATACCCCGGATCGCCCGGAAGCAGGATATCGGTGGCGCCGGTCGCGCTCTTGGCGACGTTGGCGCTTTCACGCTCGTGTCCGAATCTAGTGCAGACGAGTCGTGCGTCGGGGCGGCAAACCGCCGAACAATTGCCGCGGGCGTTGGATGGGGGGGAATTAAGCCGGACACTTTCACGGATACCGCGACGCAGAGGTTTTCTCGCGCTTGACGGGCTCGCTGACCGGTCTGCTTGTCGGGCCGCTTCTGGTGATTGCGGCCATCGTTCTGCCGACATGGAACGAGGGCCGCGCCGTCGATGCCATCAGGGGACTGAGCGAAGCCGCCAGAACGGTGACGGAGGTCCAGGCCGCCACGGTGCTGCCCGCCGCCGACAACAAGCTCGTTCACGTCATCGGCGCGGCATCGGCCAAGAACCCAATCGCCGACCGCGATATGGGTCTCAGCTTTCCCGGCCAGGTGGCGGTGGCGCGAACCGCAGAGATGTATCAGTGGGTCGAAACCACACACACCAGCAGTCACGACAATTCGAACGGCAGCCAGACGACCACGACAACCTATACCTATGCGCTGGGGTGGAAGGACCGCGCCGTCGATTCCGCCCAGTTCAAGCATCCGGACGGGCACCAAAACCCCACCACGCCCTTCGCGGCCGCGCGCTTTGCCGCGAGCGACGCCAAACTCGGCGCCTACGCACTCGACGCCATCACACTGCGGCTGATAGATCCGCCGCAAACATTGACTCCGGCGCCGCCCAGCGGCTGGAGCGCGAACGCAACCATGCTCTACAAGGGCAATCCGGCCACGCCAAAATTGGGCGACATGCGCGTGAGCTATCGCGGATTGCCGTCGGGGGCGACGCTGTCGGTCCTGGCCGATCAGAGTGATGGCGGCTTTGCGCCCTACGTCACCTCAAATGGGTATCGGATTCAGCTTGCGGAGGTGGGCAACCGGCCGGCGGGCGTGATGCTGGCCGACAAACGCAGTCAGGAATCGACGCTGACCTGGATCTTGCGCGGCGTCGGCGCGCTCTTGATGTCCGTCGGTTTCACGATGTTTCTCAGCCCGCTTTCCACCTTTGCTTCGCTGGTGCCCTTCCTCGGCCCCGTCGTGCGCGGCGCGGCGGCGGCGATTTCGCTCGTCATCACCATTCCGCTGACGTTTGTGGTGATCGCGATCGCTTGGATCGCCTTCCGGCCGGTGATCGGCGGCGGATTGCTGATCGCTGCCGGCGCACTGCTTTACGGATTGTGGCGCTGGCATCATGGGCGCACAGCGGGCGCCTCCGGTCCGGCAGCGGCTGTGCCCTGAAGCTCCCCCGGGCCTTGTCACTTTCGGGCCGGAGCCACGCATCGGCTTCACCTGCTCACCCGCTGTCCGGCCTATCAGGCGGCGGCGGTCGAAGAGGCGATCATCGCCGCGCAAATGCGCGCGGGGCGTGTCAAGACAAGTATTCTGTCCCGGAATTCCCAGCGGCCGGCCGGTGCGCGCGCCGGGCCTGTCAATTAAGTATAGTGCCCCATGAATTCTTCCCGTCGCCCCATGCCGAGCAGGCAACCGCCTGGAATCTCGAAAACGACCCTGGCCTCGGCAACATGACGACGCTGACGGCGGCCGGCAAGATCCAGTTCTAGGTGTTTAGTCCCAAGCTGCGGTGAAGCGGATTTGGTCTGAATCGATTTGGCTGTGTCGTCCAGAATTTGCAGATGACGCCGTCGCATGCCGTCAAGAGCGGCAAGCGCTACCGGCATTCCATCTCAAATCGTCTGATCGCCGGGGCGAATAGGGACTTCGTGTGGGGCGGCCAGTTCGGGGCGGCCGGCTTGTTCATCGCTCGGATTGGTGCGTGCAACATGTTCGATCAAATACACCGAGCGCCTGGCCGAGGTCGGCATCGAGCCTTCGGTTGGCAGCATCGGCGATTCCTATGACAATGCCTTGACCGAAACGATCAACGGCCTCTACAGGGCCGAGTTCATTCACCGGCGCGGGCCGTGGCGGCCCTTCAAGGCCGTAGAGTTCGCCACCTTCGAATGGGTGGATTGGTTCAACAACCGCCGCCTCCTGGAGCTGATCGCAACATCCCGCCGGCAGAGGCCGAAGAAAGCTACTACGTTATGCTGGAACAGTCTGCCATGTCAGCATGACTCAAACCAAACCGCCTCCGGCAATCCCGGCGCAGTTTATCTCAACAGCGATCGGTGCAAAGGACTTGTGCTTTGCGGGGCTGCCGCGCAAATTCCCTGGGGTTGAAGTCGAGTCCGATTCCCTGTCTGTGGCCACGATGCCAATAAGGGAATTGGGACCGGTTCAGGACAAGCGGGCCCATGCCGATGGCTGAAACTTTCTTTCCCGACAAGCGGATTTTGATTACCGGCGGAGCCGGGTTCATCGGATCGCATCTCTGCGACCGGCTTCTCGCCGACGGGCACGAAGTTCTGTGCGTCGACAATCTATTCACCGGAAGACGTCAAAACGTCGACCACCTGCGGGACCACCCGCGGTTCGAACTGGTTCGGCACGACATCACGTTCCCGCTTTACGTGGAAGTTGATCAGATTTACAATCTGGCTTGTCCGGCTTCTCCGATTCACTACCAGTGCGATCCCGTGCAGACGACGAAAACGAGCGTTGTCGGCACTGTGAATATGCTCGGCCTGGCGAAGCGCCTCCACATACCGATCCTGCAGGCCTCCACCTCGGAAGTGTACGGAGACCCGACCGTCCATCCGCAGCCGGAGTCCTATTGGGGGAACGTGAACCCGATCGGACCGCGGGCCTGCTACGACGAAGGCAAACGCTGCGCCGAGACGCTCTTCTTCGACTATCGCCGTCAGCACGGGCTCGCCATCAAAGTCGTTCGAATCTTCAATACTTATGGCACGCGCATGCACCCGCGGGACGGCCGCGTGGTCTCGAACTTCATCATGCAGGCGCTCCGGGGGGGACAGATCACGCTTTATGGCGATGGTTTGCAGACGCGATCCTTCTGCTACGTCGACGATCTCGTGGAGGGACTCATCCGCATGATGAAGACCGGCCCGGAAGTCACAGGCCCGATCAATCTTGGCAACCCCGCCGAATTCACCATGCTTCAGCTGGCTGAAACGGTGAAGCAGCTGACCGGATCGAAATCCAAGATCGTGCACGAGCCCCTTCCGGCCGATGATCCGAGACAGCGCCAGCCCGACATCTCTGCCGCCCAGAAGCATTTGGACTGGGGGCCGACGGTCGAGTTGGCCGAAGGATTGCTCAAGACCATTGCCTATTTTGAAGCCCTACTGGGCCATATGGGCCCAAATCCCTCGTGACTCGGTGGCCAGGAAACGGTGCCGCTTTCAACTCTTCCGTCTGGTAGACAGATGTTAACCATCTTTTCTACGCCGATTGGCGGCTTAATCATTCATTGTGGACAGGCATGTCACTTTGATAGCGGTGGGTTCGATGCCGGCGCAGAACCGTATCCGGCTCTGTAAGCGCGCCACATAGAGGGTGGGGAATATGGGTAATGTTTCGACCGATCAGCTCAAACGCGTCATCGAGTCCCAGCATGGCGGGACGGCTGAGTTGTCCCGTTCCTTGCGGGTCGCGGTGCCGAAAGGCCAGCAGGCCGACTGGGACGGCGTCGTTCATGTGTTCGATCTGAACAACCACCCCCGCGCCAAACGCGCCTATGCGTGGTCGTCGTCGATCAAGGGCGGCATGTCGCCGCGGTACTTCGCGGTGTTGCATATGGGGCGAGTAACCGGACCGATCGAAGCTGTCATGGCTGCTGCCTCTGCGATTCGCGGCGCCCTTAGACAGGCCGTGAAGGCGTAAGCCGTCGGCGCCGTGGGGCCGGATCAAAGATTAGAAATTTTAGGCCGCCCGTGATTGGCGCTTACGTCGCGCGACCGCGCGCTTGGCGCTGCGCGCGCCGCGCTTTGCTTGCCCAACATCTCCCGCAACCTCAGGGTGGCTCTCCAGGCTTGATGTATCGAAGCCCTGATAGAGGGAGAGGAACCGGAACGGATTCTCCTGATAGGACGGGTACATCACGTTATTGATGTCCGAGCGCGTGTCGAAACAATCGATGCGCGGCGCCTTTCCCCGCAGCGAAAGATGGTGCTGTGCCATCAACAGCGAAAGCTGGTCGATCCAGCGCGTCACGGCCGGCTTCGCCAAAGCGCGCTCGAGATAGTCCCGGAGAAACCGCAGGAAAAGGATTGCGTTGTCCGTCGGATTTACGAGCAGCAGATTGGCGGTCAGTTGCGATCCGGCATGCCGGCTGGTCTCGTTCCGGTTAATCATGACGTCCGTATCCGCCGCCCGTTGTAGCAGGTCCTTGACGCCCCTCTGCAGCACGAGATCGATATCGGACACGAAAATCGGCCGCTTCAGCTTGCGAAGGAAATGACCCAGCCTCAGGAACCGGATCGACTGGAGATGCGCGATGGGTTTCTCGCTCCTGCCTTTTGGCGGCGCGTCGTAGCATTCGGCCGTGACTTTTGCGGGATCGAAATCGTCGCTACTGAAGAACAGACGCCGGTCGCGTATGCCAAGCGATTTGGCGACCTCGCGCAGCCGTCCCATCCCGCCAATCACATGAACAATGACGAGGCACGGCACGTCGCTATGTTTCACTATGGATTTGATGTACCAGCGCGCATAGCTGTCGACATAGGCTTCGTCCGCGGCGGCGAAAAAAACCACTTCGGCATCCAGGCGCGCCGCGGCGGCCTGCACATCCGGCCATGTCGCGGGAACGCCCCCGCAGGTCACGAATTTTACCGCGGGCTCACGGGCCGCAGCCGGAGGGGCGCCGGTGACGGCCGTCAGATCGATGCCGCCGAGCATCAGGCGATAATGCTTTTCCCATCCTTCCCATTCCGAGCCTTGCGGCAGGTCCAGAACGAGGGCGCGGCTAGCCGCGACCAATTCTTCCACCTGCTGCGCGTCGCGCCGGCCGATGGGTTTGGACAGGATCGCGCTCGCGAGGTCGTGAATGTCGCGCAGACGGACCAACGGGTGCAGGTCGCTTTTCGGCGAGAGCGCATGGGCGATTTGGTCTTCGATTTGGGATTCGGTGTCGAGAGGCGCCTCGTCTGCGGCCGTGGGCGCGGGGCTCGCGGTGGAGTGTTCGAGCGTGAGCGAGAGCAGCGCCGCCGCATATTTGGCCGCGCTATCGGTACGGCCGAGCGTGGAATTGCAGGCACGCGCGGCCTCGAGAAAGGCCTTGTTGCGCGGAATGAGCGTGGCCAGCACGGAGGCGTATTTTTCCGCCTCCGCGATCTCTCCTGCCGCCAGATGACGGTTGAACAGCTCGATCGCGGCGGGTGCATGGGCCTGAATGCTGTCGAGCACCGGTTGCGCGTCCGAGGCGACGTCCCGCATCTCAACCATTTTCTCGATCGCGGCGAGCGTCAGACCCTGGGCCGCCAACAATTGCACAAGCGCGCGCAGGGTTTCCACGTCGCGCGGGTGAACGGCCGCAAGGTGTTCCAGGACCAGCAGAGCGTCCTTGGCGCGGCCGTCGGCGTCGAGCGACAACGCCAACTCGCGCAGGGCCGCCGCTCGAGACGGCGTGTCGCGCTTGGCCGCGTCGAGGACGGCCAGCGTGTCATAGCGACCGCGGTGAAGGCCATAACCCCGCGACCGAAGGAGCGCCTCGGCAGCTTCGCGATCGGCAGGATTGAGATGCTGATGTTCGTAATGGACGATGGCCGGGCGGTAACGGGCAAAATCGAAATGCTTGAGAATGATGTAATCGTAGCCTTCGGTATCAACTTGCAGGATATCGACCTTGTCGATGCCTTGGTCGCGCAGGAGACTATCCATCGTGCGGCATTGAACGGCAACCGGCTGGAGAAGCGTCCGTAGCGCGGCGGTCGTCTCCTTGTTGGGGCTCGAACGACCAAGCACGCCGGTTTCCTTGAGCAGGTCCTCCATCAGGAACGAACTGATCCCAGCGAAATGGGGAGGCAGCAAGCCACGCTCGACCGCCAGCGGGTTGAAACGCCAGATCGTCCTTTCACCATTAGCCTCAGTAATCGCGCAATTGACGGTCGTGATATTTGGGGAATTCGCGTAAAGCGCCTTGAGTTCCGCGAAATATTGCGGAATTGGTTCGACAATCAGCCCCCGAAGACTCTGGTCGACGATATGCGGGCGCAACGGGTCGAAGCTGACGCCGTCGAAGCCTCCGATCTGCACGAAGAACGGATTCGGCCGCGATTCGAGCAGACCGGCAATCGCTTCGCCGAGGACGTCCGGCTCTTCAATGTTCGCCGCTTGCATTCGGTGCCTTTCGGTTTCTGGACGCAACGTTTGTCTTTCTGACGTCGAGTGGATGCCGAATTGTGCGCAACGGGCGTCGCCCAATTTCGCGAGCACTCATCGACGAGCCGCCTTGCGCGGCTTGGCTTGAACAGGTTTCGCCCGCACCTGTTTATTTTGCGGCCGCTTGGCGGGCGATCGCTTGGGTTGCGGGGTCTTGGCACGTCTCCGCGCCATCGTCGGGGCGGCAGCACCACGGTGGATCGCGCCGCTCTCGGCGCTTGCAATATCCTTCATCGACCACAGCCGGGCGTCGGGGGACAAGGGGCGCGCAAGGTGCAGACGGGCGAGTGCCGATTTGTAGAGGCCGTGATAGTCCGCAACGGCCAGCATTTCCTGCTGCTCGTGATCGAAACCGACCGCGGCCTCGAGATAGGCGTCCAGATTTGCGAGATCAGGGCAGGGCGTCCGCCCGCTGTTGTGGTCGCTCGCCATCTTCCGATACAGGCCCTCCAGCTTGCGGGCGAGGCTTTCCGTGTTGAAAAGCTGGCAGCTGTCGCGCTCGGCCTCGAGTTTTCTCTTATAGGCCTCGACCTCGGAGCGATTGTTCCCCAAAGCCACTGCCCGTTCGACATAATCCTCTGGCTTGGTGAACACGAGATTCTTCAAGCCCGCCGACTGCACCAGGCTGCCGCAGACGCGCGAGGCGAAGCTGCGGCCCGAAAGGGTGAGCACTGGCACGCCCATCCAGAGTGCATCCGAGGCCGTGGTGTGCGCGCCATAGGGTGCTGTATCCAGGAACAGGTCCGCGAGCACGTA
Source organism: uncultured Pseudomonadota bacterium (assembly GCA_963775165.1). Lineage (GTDB taxonomy): Bacteria > Pseudomonadota > Alphaproteobacteria > Micropepsales > Micropepsaceae > Rhizomicrobium. Next base: position 369,672 of record CAVZHX010000010.1, read on the forward strand.
GCGCGCCAGATGCTCTGGGCTGCTTTTCTTGGGCGCGAAGACGATTCGCGTGCGCGCGACGCCCTTGCTTTCCGCGAAATTGCCCAATCTCACCTTTGTCTCAGCTGTGGGCGCGAGAAGCCATAACACGCTGTTCGGAACGCGCTTCAAGATTTCCATCCAGCGCTCGAAGGTGAAGCGCGAGATTTTTTGGGATCCGTTGAAGCAGCAGAATACGAATGCGTCGTCGGGCAGCCCGGCCTCGCTCCGCGTCGGACGCTCCTTAGCCACCACGCGTTTGCGATCGTTGGGCTGATAGCAGGCCAGGCGGACGACTTTTTCGGAGTAATAGATTTCCGACTCCTTGGGGATGATCCAGCCATCGGAGATGATGTAGTGATGGTAGGGTGTTCCCATCGTGCCGGGAAAGCCTAACCAGTTGACCTGCACCGGAGCCGGACGACGGGCGAAGATGCCAGTCCGCGCGTCGCGCGTGTGTCCGTTGACGTCCACCAGGATGTCGATTCCATGGCTGGCGATCTTCGCGGCTGCTTCGTCGTCACTGACTTCGCGGATGTCGTGCCAGTGTTCGACGCTGCCTCTGATGCGGGCCGTAAGTGCCGTCTCGGAATCCGGACCGCAATAATAGGCGAACACTTCGATGCGGCTTCTATCGTGAAGCTCGAAGAGCTCAGCCATCAGATAGCCGATCGCGTGGTCGCGAAGGTCTGACGAAACATAGCCGACGCGCAATCTGTGGCCGCGAAGATCGATCGGCGCATGGCGGCGGTCGAGGTCCGGGTTCTGCGGTCCCTCGAACGGTGATGAGCGGACATACCGATATGCCGATGCCAGCTGCAGCAGAGGATCGTCCGAATACGCCGCCATCGAAAGCGGATGCATGCCTCTCAGCAATGCCTTGCGATCGATGCTCTCGCGCGGAACGATCGCCGGCCATTTGCATTGCGCCAGGCGAAGCGCCGCGTACTGCTCGATGAGATCGCGCTGGTGCGGTTCGATGTCCAGACACAGTTCGACGGCCGCTTCTGCCGCTTCGTGCTGGTGTTGATCGCCGAGCACACGCGCCATCTGCCGCAGCGTCAGGCCGGTATATGCGACCGTGTTGCTGTTGACGGGAACCGGTCGGGTGGTTGCGGTCTTCCACAATTCCAGCGCGCGGTCGGGCGCACCCGACCGCTCCAGGAGGCGGCCGAGATTGATGTAGGCGGGCATGAAGTCCGCGTTCAGAATGATCGCCTGTTTGAGCTGTTCCATCGCGCTTGCTGGATCGCCCGCCTGACAATCGAGCGCGGAACAGTTGAAATGTGCCACATAGCGAAGAGGGTGTCCGTGGTTGGAGTTGATCCAGGTCTTGTAGAGCGCTCGGGCGCGGTCAGGCTGACCCGCCGACGATTGTTTCGTGGCCGCATCGATGAGGTCGCCGATCGACAAATTCCCCATCGTCGCATTCTGCAATGTGGCTGAGAAGATCTGCTCGGACATCTTCGTTCCATTTGGCATCCTGCGAAGGCGTCTCGCAGGGAGGCTGTGCCGCTGGGAGCCTCGTGTTGAACGCTCAAAATCTGAACGATTGTGGTTACCAAAGTCCTAAGTCTGGCCAATGCTGTTCAATATTGCGTTGCGCAGGCACCGCGGCTCGAACGAAAGCCGCAACGGCCAGGTGAGAAGGTTCTCACCCGGCACGTCACATTGGATTTCGGCAAGTAGACCGGGTTCGATTACTCGCCGGCGGCGACGTAGGCCGTGGCCTGATCTGAGGTCATGGACGGACCTGCGCCGCGGTGA
>CAVZHX010000011.1:0-97650 GCA_963775165.1 uncultured Pseudomonadota bacterium
TGTCCCGCGTCAGCGTCTGTGAGACAGGTTGGGGTATTTTGAGAAGGGAGGGTTTCTGGCTCATCGTAGCCCCATGGAGGAGCGAAGATGAGACAGAAATCCGGGCCGGTTGAGACGGCCGAACAACATGTCCGCGACATTCGCCGTGCCACGCGCCGGCGCTATTCGGCGGAAGACAAGATCCGCATCGTGCTGAGCGGGCTTCGTGGTGAACACGCCATCGCCGAACTGTGCCGGCGCGAGGGTATCGCCGAGAGCATGTACTACAGCTGGTCAAAGGAGTTTCTGGAGGCCGGCAAGCGCCGGCTGTCCGGCGATACCGAGCGCCAGGCCAGTTCGGGCGCGGTCAAGGATTTGCGCCGTGAGGCCGGCGAGCTGAAGTCGCTGGTGGCCGATCTCATCCTGGAAAACCGTCTGCTGAAAAAAAGTATGATCGGGGATGGGGACGACCAAGAATGAGATACCCCGCCACCGAGAAGCTGGAGATCATCCGGCTGGTCGAGCAGTCGCATCTGCCGGTGCGGCGCACGCTGGCTAAGCTGGGCATCTCGCGGCCCACCTTCTATCGCTGGTACGACCTGTATCGCCGCTTCGGCGAGATAGGCCTCGAAGATCGACGTTCTGGCACAGGCCGGGTCTGGAACCGGATACCGGACGAGGTCCGTGGCCAGATCCTCGACATGGCCCTGGAACGACCCGAACTCAGCCCGCGCGAATTGGCGGTCAGCTTCACCGACGAGCGCGCCTACTTCATCTCGGAAGCCAGCGTTTACAGGCTTTTGAAGGCCCATGACCTGATCACCAGCCCAGCCTTCATCGTGATGAAGGCGGCTGATGAATTCCGCGATAAAACAACGGCGCCGAACCAGCTCTGGCAGACCGACTTCACCTATCTGAAAGTGATCGGCTGGGGCTGGTTCTATCTCTCCACCATCCTCGACGACTTCTCGCGCTACGTCGTCGCCTTCAAGCTGTGTACCACCATGAAGGCACACGATGTGACCGACACGCTTGGCATGGCGTTGAAAGCTTCCGGGCTGGAGAACGCGCAACAACGCCCACGCCTGCTGTCGGACAATGGCTCGTCATACATTGCCGGCGATCTCGCCGACTGGCTCGGCGAACGCGGCATCGGCCATGTCCGTGGTGCGCCCAATCACCCGCAGACGCAAGGAAAGATCGAGCGCTGGCATCAGACGCTCAAGAACCGCATCCTGTTGGAGAACTATTACCTGCCCGGCGATCTCGAAGCGCAGATCGCCGCCTTCATCGAGACCTACAACCACCGGCGCTATCACGAGAGCCTGAATAATCTCACGCCCGCCGACGTCTACTTCGGGCGCGGTCAGACCATCTTGCTGGAAAGGGAGAAGACTAAACGCAAAACCATCGAACACCGACGCTTGCAGCACGCCCGTGCCGCAGCATAAACTCAAAAAACGGATGAGCCAGAACCTCTCTTGTTGAAACCCTGCCCGTGTCTCAAATCATCTGACGACGGACACATGACTGTGGACCGTGTCGTGGGCACCGTTGGAACTTTTGACTAAGCGACTGTTCGAGACGCTCAAGAAAGCGGCGGACGAAGAACGTCCGCAGTGAAGTCCCTCAAGTCCCCGAAGTCCCCGCCGACCGCGACACTTCCAGGTTGAGGACGTCGCAATCCGCCAGGAGCGTCCGTGGATAAACGGGGTTTCTTATGAAGAGGCCTGACTGGTGTGCCCTTGGTTCTTTGGTAGAATGGTTTATGTATGCAGAACAGGAGCAGCATCATGGCGGAAAGCTATAGCTTTTCAGTCGTTCTAGAACCCCAAGAAGGCGGTGGGTACACCGTGCTTGTCCCTGCCCTGCCGGAAGTTGTGAGCGAAGGGGAGACCGAGGCCGAGGCCTTGACCAACGCCGAAGAAGCGATCCGCGCCGTGCTGGCATACCGTCAGGACCACGGAATCGCCATTCCATCCGACGCTCATCCGGAGGTCCGCCGCGTTACGGTGGCGGCCTGATATGGCCGGCGGGAAGCTGCCGGTCGTCAACGGAAACCGGGTAATCCGAGCACTCAGCAAAGCGGGTTTCGTCGTCGAGCGCATCGCAGGGAGCCATCACGTTCTTGTCCATCCTGACGACTTGAGTCGGACGGTCACGGTCCCTGTTCACGGCAATCACGACCTCAAGCCCGGAACGCTCCGCTCGATCATTCGGCAGACCGGCCTCACAGTCGAGGAGTTCAGCGAACTTCTCTGATCTGTCACCCAGCCTCAGGCTGGGTGCTTTTTCATATAGCTGGCGCACTAAAAGGGACGTAGCGTCCCAGATTGCCTCCTAGCCGGCGGGAGCCCCGGGCACGACAATGCGCGCATGCCCAACAGCCAGAGGGTTTCGCATTTTGCGCGCACTAATTTCCGCAATGAAGGCCAGCCCTTTGGCATTAAGCAAGCCGACCGCCTCAGCCATGTTTACGTCATCGGTAAGACCGGTGTGGGCAAATCCACGCTTCTGGAAACCCTCGCCCGCCAGGACCTGGATGCAGGGCGCGGCTTCGCGCTGATCGATCCCCATGGCGATCTGGTGGAACGAATTGCTCAGAGCGCAGCAGCACACAACCCAGACCACATCATCTATTTGGACGCCCCAGACGCCACCCAGCCCTTCGGCTACAATCCCATCCGGCGCGTGCGCGACGACAAGATTCCGCTGGCCGTCTCCGGCTTTTTGGAAACGTTGAAGAAGCTGTGGCCCGATGCCTGGGGCGTGCGTATGGAGCATGTGCTGCGCAATTCGCTCTACGCGCTCTTCGAGCAGGATGAAGCCCGCCTTCCCGACATCCTGCGGCTTTATTTCGACGAGCGCTACCGCAAGGCGATCGCGGCCCGCCTGCACAACGAAACCGTCCGGCATTTCTGGCGCTACGAGTTCGAGAAGTACCATTTCCGCCAGCGCGCGGATGCCGTGGCCCCCATCCAGAACAAGCTTGGCGCCCTGCTAGCCGACCCGACGCTCCATCGCATCCTGGTCAACCCCAAAGAGGACATTCGCGTGCGCGCTCTGATGGACGAGGGCCGTGTGCTGCTCGTCAACCTGTCCAAGGGCCAGCTCGGCGAGGACAGCGCACTCGTCCTCGGCAGCTTGATTGTCTCGACGCTGGGGCTGGCTGCCTTCAGCCGGGCCGACAGTCCGGCGGCCTCACGAAGACCCTTCTTTATCTATATCGACGAATTCCAGAACTTCACCACCCTGATGCTTGCCAACATGATGAGCGAGCTGCGCAAATACGCCGTGGGGCTTACCCTCGCCCATCAGCATATGCATCAGCTGGAGCCCGACATCCGCCATGCCGTGCTCGGCAATGCCGGTACTCTGATCTCGTTTCGCGTGGGACCTGAGGACGCCGCGATCCTGGCCAAAGAATTCCTGCCGATATTCGACACAGAAGACCTACTCAATTTGCCGAACCGCGACATCTATCTGAAACTGATGATCGACGGGGCGCCGAGCCGCACATTCAGTGCGACAACGACGCGACCGCGGCTAACGGTCCGCGAGGCGGATTGCCTCCCGCGCATTGTCCGATAGCTGGCCGGCCGGCGTATGGACGATGGCCTGTCGGACGACCGCCACACGCGCGCGCCACACCGGCGCGGCAGAGGCCACCGGCCTAAGCCCGGCAGCCTCCGCAACCACCAAGGTGACGCGCCGTCCCGTCTTGGCCTGTTGCACTGCGTACTCGACGACCCGGCGTGCCGCTGGCGTCAGCACCACACTGTCCGGAGCGAAGAAGACCACCAGGACCATACCGCCGACCGGCGCCGGGGATGGCATCGCCACCACGTCGATATTCCGCGGCATCGCCTGGGGTGCGGCCGCGGCGGCCGGTGCGATGGCCGCCAGGATGATTGCTGCCGATAGAACGAGTCCCTTGTGCATGTTCAACCCTCCCTTGCCCATCCGAGGCGCCCGCGACGGGGCGGCCGTCCCAAGCAGCCTCCCCTCCAAAACAGGCGAGAAAGGGGCTTCTTCCAGGCGGGCCTGTGAGATTGTTGTGACCACTTCGGACGTCGACGTGTACGCGCTACCGAATATGATATTTTTTACATATAGCTACGAAGACCAAATCTCCCCGCCGCGCGTTCGATATCCCTACACCATCGGTCGGGACAGTTTCGCCAAGATCAGCGCCGTCGATGGCATCGCACTCAGCCACGAAACCGAAGAAGATTTCCGCGAGTTCGAGCTCCGGGGACTTTCGCCAGAGCAGCGTCGGAAAGCGCTGATACGCAAATACGGTCGGAAACATCAATCGCTTTACACATGATGCCGCCATGCGGGCCCAATCGCGCCCGGCGAACCTTTTTCTACCCGGCGCTCACATCGATCGGCACGACTTTGCGGGGCGACCGCAGCTCGTCCAGATAGTCCGCCCACCACTGCATCATCTTCACGCGCTCGTCCCAATGCTCGCCGCGCGTATAGGCGCGGCGGACGTCATTGGCTTCGACATGGCCCAGTTCCCTTTCAATGGCATCGGGATTCCAGAGCCCCGCTTCGTTGAGAAGCGTCGCGGCCGTGGCACGAAAGCCATGGGCGGTCGCCTCGTCCTTGGCATAGCCCATGCGGCGCAGGGCAACGTTCAGGGTGTTCTCGGACAGCGGCTTGCGCAGGCTCCAAGCCGACGGCAGGACGAACTCCGAGCCGGCGGCGATCTCTTTCAATTCTTGCAGGACGGCAAGCGCCTGACGCGAGAGCGGAATCTTGTGGGCGCGCCGCATCTTCGCCCTGCCCGCCGGGATGGTCCACACCGCGGCATCGAGATCGAATTCCGTCCATGTGGCACCGCGCAATTCGCCGGGGCGTGGGAACAATAGCGCCATCAGTTGAAGGCCCATTTTCGTCGCTTTCTGGCCTTCGAAGGCATCGATCGCGCGCAGAAGACCGCCAAAGGCCTTGGCGTCGGTAATCGCGGCCCTGGAGCGTACCTGGGGGGTCGTGAGGGCGCCCTTGAGCGCAATGGTCGGATCGATCTCGGCTCTGCCGGTCGCCGCCGCGTAGCGGCACACAGCCCCCATGGTGGACCGCAGACGGCGCGCGGTTTCATATCGCCCTTTGCCCTCGACTTTGCGCAGAACCGCCAGAACGTCGATCGGCCGGATCGAGCGCACCGCCATCGCCCCCAGGATGGGATAGGCATGGCCCAGAACCCATTCGACCTTTTCGACCGTGATGTCGGCGCGGCCTTCACGGCGCAGCTTCTGGACATATTCCTTGGCGACCGTCTCAAAGCTGTCGGCAGGCATTTCGCGCTCGATCTTTGCGCGCATCCTGCTCTGCATCGGATCGATGCCCTCGCGAAGCTGAACCTTCGCAGCCTCACGCGCAGCGCGCGCCTCGATCAGAGAAACGCGCGGGTAAACGCCGATCGCCATGATCTTTTGCTTGCCGCGAAAGCGATAAGCGAGCCGCCAATACTTCGCGCCGTTCGGATAAATCCAAAGCTGCAGACCACCCATGTCGGAGATCTTCCGACGCTTCGGTCCGGGCTTCGCTTTGCGGCAGGCGAGGTCTGAGAGCGGCATAAAGCGAGGCTAACTCAGCTTCGATTTTGTACCAACACCCGGCGCCGTCTTGTACCAACAATGTACCAACAATTTTCGCGTTCTATAGAATTCCGCTATGTTCCCCTATGTTCTGAATATAGGCGTAAACTCAGCTACTTAGGTAACAATTTGTGATAATCGGAAAAGGGCCAAAACCGGCCTGTGGTGCCCAGAAGAGGACTCGAACCTCCACACCCTTGCGAGTACCAGCACCTGAAGCTGGCGCGTCTACCAATTCCGCCATCTGGGCACGGTTTGGGCGGCGATGTTTAGGTGGCGGCCCGCGCCAAGTCAACGTTTTGGGGCAGACGGGGGGCCCCGGCCCGCGCACAATCTCTGCCGTGAGTCGCAAACGGAGGTGGCGATGCTGGTGGTGACGAGCGAACAGGTGGCCGGGCACACCGTCACCAAGACGCTGGGGCAGTGTTTCGGCGTGGTGGTGCGCTCGCGCGGGATCGGCGGCAACATCATGGCCGGCCTGCGCTCGATCGTGGGCGGCGAAATCACTGAATACACAAGGCTTCTGGAGGAGGCTCGGCGCCATGCCGTCGACCGCCTGGTGACCAACGCCACTGCCATGGGCGCCAACGCCATCGTCATGATGCGCTTCGATTCCGCCGAGATCGGCCAGGCCATGAGCGAGATCGTGGCCTACGGCACCGCGGTGGTGATCGAGCCGGTCCAGTTCGGCCACGCGGGCGAGGCCTGATGCTGCGCAAGGTGCTGATCGGGCTGGCGATCCTGTGCATCGCCGGCGGCCTCATCGCCATCCTGGCGAGCGCCTCGGGCGGCGGCTGGGGCGCGCTCGTCTTCGGCGTGCTGCTGCTGCTCGGCACCGTCTATGAGCGGGTGCGCTACAAGACGGTGGAGAGCGGGGCGCCCGGTCCCGGCTGGGAGCGCACCTCAGAGCGCTTCGTCGACGAGGAGAGCGGCAAGACCATCACCGTCTATGTCCGCCCCGAAACCGGCGAGCGGCGCTACGTCGAGGACTAAGCCGCGATCCGGAAAAGTGTGAAGCGGTTTTCCGGGAAGATCGCGCGACAATTCAACAATCTGGAGCATGATCGCGATTTAAGAAGCAGCGATCATGCTCCAGCGGCGAATTGCGGGCTTTCCGGGCAGGCCCCATTTGGCTATGAAACCCAGGCGCGCAACTCGGGGATTTGTCTGCCATGACATCGATCGTCACCGTTTTCGGCGGCTCGGGCTTTCTCGGCCGCCACACCGTCCGCGCCCTGGCCCGGGCCGGATGGCGCGTGCGCGTGGCCGTGCGCCACCCCAATCTGGCCATGTATCTGCTTCCGGCGGGCAATGTCGGCCAGATCGAAATCCGCAAGGTCAATGTGCGCGACCCCGCGCAGGTGACGGCGGCGCTGGCGGGCGCAGAAGCCGCCGTCAATCTCGTGGGCGTGCTCACCCAGCGCGGTCACCAGAATTTCGAGGAAATCCACACGGCCGCCGCCGATACCATCGCCGCGGCCGCGGCCGCGGAAGGGTTGAAGGCGCTTGTCCATGTCTCGGCCATCGGCGCCGACCCCGAGGCACAGTCGCGCTATGCGGCGAGCAAGGGCCGCGGCGAGGCCCGCATCCGCGCGGCCTTCCCGGCGGCCACGATCCTGCGCCCCTCGATCGTGTTCGGGCCGGAGGACGAGTTCTTCAACCGCTTCGCCGCGCTTGCGCGGCTGTCGCCGGTGCTGCCCCTGATCGGCGGCGGCCATACGAAGTTCCAGCCGGTCTTCGTCGGCGACGTGGCCAAGGCGGTGTCCAAATGCCTGTCGGATCCGGCCACGGCCGGCCGCACCTACGAACTGGGCGGGCCCGGCGTCTATAGCTTCAAGGACCTGATGGCGCTCATCCTCAAGGTGACGCGGCGCAAGCGGGTTTTGCTGCCCGTGCCGTGGTGGCTCGCTTACCTTAAGGCGGCGTTCCTGCAGCTTGCGCCCAAGCCGTTGCTCACGCCCGACCAGGTGACGCTGCTCAAAAGCGACAATGTCGTGGCCGAGGGCGCGGCAGGGCTTTCCGACCTCGGCATCGCGCCCGAAATCGGTCGAGGCCATCGTGCCGAGCTATCTGTGGCGCTTCATGCAAGCAGGCCAGTACGAAGTGCAGACGGCCGCCCCGCTCATCCCCACAGCAGAAAGCCGATAAGGGCAAGCCCCACCGCGATCCGGTACCAGCCGAAGGGCTTCAGGCCGTAGCGGCCGACGAAGCCGATCAGCGTCTTGACGATCACGATCGCCACCAGGAACGAGACCACGAAACCGACGGCGATGATCCCGGTGTCGGCAGCCGTGAGCAGGTCCCATTTCTTGTAGAGCTCGAAGACCGCGGCGCCGAGCATGGTTGGCACGGCAAGATAGAAAGTGAATGCGGTGGCGGCCTTGCGCTCCACGCCCAGAAGTTCGCCGCCGAGGATGGTGGCGCCCGAGCGCGACACGCCCGGCAACAGCGCCAGGCACTGGCAAAAGCCGATCTGCAGGCATTTGCCGAAGGGCAGACGGTCGGCGTCGAGATAGCGCGGTTTGGGCGCGATGCGCTCGAACACCAGAATGATGATGCCGCCGGCGATCCACGAGGTCGCGATCACCGGCATCGCGAATTCCGGGATCGAGCAGATAGAGATTGATGTATTTGATGAGCGCCGCGCCCAGGATCGCCGAGGGCAGAAAGGCGATGATGACGCCAGCGGCGAATTTGCGCGCGGCCGGATCGGTCGGCAGCCCCACCATCACATCCCAGAGCTTGCGCCAATAGACGGCCACCACCGAAAGGATGGCGCCGAGCTGGATGACGATGGTGAAGGCTTCCCAGCGGTCGCCGCCGAGGCCAAGCAGCCGCTCGCTCACCAGCAGATGTGCGGTCGAGGACACCGGCAGGAACTCCGTGAAGCCCTCGACGATGCCCAGCAGGACCGCCTGAATGATGTCGTGCATCTCTGCCCCGCTTGAGAATCGCACCCGCCCGCGAGGCCTAGCATGGTCCAGCGAAAACAGCCATTAAGCAGGCTGTAGGTCAATAATTCTGTCTCAAATATCCTGACAGGACCAGACTTTCGAGAGGCCCTCCCCAGCCTCCGCCAGCTAATAAGACAGTATAACTGTCACAGACATAAAGTTTTGCTCGCAATCTGCAGCAAAACCGCCTATTGCTGGCCGCCACAAAAATCCTACCGCGAGCGGATCGTCATGGCCGAAAGAATGTTGCGATTCGTGGCCCTGGGCCAGGAACTGCCGGAAAAGCGTCCGGCGGCGAGCGCGCACGCACGACTTCCACGAGATCTATGCGGACTACATCGCCGAGCAAGGCGGCGGCGCAGGCCTCGCGCTGCTCGCAATGCGGCGTGCCGTTCTGCCAGGTCCACTGCCCGCTGTCACAACAACATTCCCGACTGGCTGAAGCTGACCGCCGAAGGCCGGCTCGAAGAGGCCTACGAGCTCAGCCAGGCCACCAACAACATGCCCGAAATCTGCGGCCGCATCTGCCCGCAGGACCGGCTGTGCGAAGGCAATTGCGTGATCGAGCAATCCGGCCACGGCACGGTCACCATCGGCGCGGTCGAGAAATACATCACCGACACCGCCTGGGAGACGCGGCTGGGTCGAAGCCGCTCAAGCCGCCGCGCGCGCCCGCGCGCAGATCGGTCGGCATCGTCGGCGCGGGCCCGGCGGGGCTCGCCGCCGCCGAGGAGCTGCGCCGCAAGGGCTACCGGGTCACCGTCTACGACCGCCACGACCGCGCCGGCGGGCTGCTGATCTACGGCATTCCGAATTTCAAGCTGGAGAAGGACGTCGTCGCGCGCCGCGTGAAGCGGCTGGACGACGGCGGCATCGTCTTCAAGCTGAATTTCGAGGTCGGCCGCGATGCGTACGCTCGCCGAACTGCGCGCGCAGCCACGACGCGGTGTTCATCGCCACCGGCGTCTACAAGCCGCGCGAGATCGAGGCGCCGGGCGTCGGGCTTGGCCGCATCGTGCCGGCGCTCGATTATCTGATCGCCTCCAACCGCAAGGGCCTGGGCGACAAGGTGCCCGAATTCGAATCCGGCGCGCTCGACGCCAAGGACAAGGATGTCGCCGTGATCGGCGGCGGCGACACGGCGATGGACTGCGTGCGCACCGCGATGCGCCAGGGCGCGAAATCGGTGTCCTGCCTCTATCGCCGCGACCGCGAGAACATGCCGGGCTCCTTGCGCGAGGTCGCCAACGCCGAAGAGGAAGGCGTGGTGTTCGACTGGCTGACGCTGCCCAAGGCGTTCCTGGGCAAGACATACAGGTCGAAGGCCGTGCGCATATCCCGCCAGCGCCTCGGCATGGCCGACGCCACGGGCCGCAAGACGCCGGAGGAGATCAAGGGCGCCGATTTCACGCTTGACAGCCGACCTCGTCATCAAGGCGCTGGGCTTCGATCCCGAAGACCTGCCGACCCATGTTCAAGGCGCCCGATCTGGCCGTCTCGCGCTGGGGCACGCTGCGCATGCCATCCGGTGACGCAGATGACCAACCTCGACGGCGTGTTCGCCGGCGGCGACATCGTGCGCGGCGCCTCGCTGGTGGTGTGGGCGATCCGCGACGGCCGCGACGCCGCGGCGGCCATGCACAAATATCTTCCAGCCAAGGCGGCCGCGACAGAACGCCAGGCGGCGGAGTGAGCGCCATGAACGACAAAACGCCGCCGAGCAGAAGCCGAAATCGCCCGCTTCATCGCCAACGCGGCAAAACTCGAAGACGGCGCACGCCTATTCGCCGGAGCAGGAACACGATGCCTGCGGCGTCGGCCTGGTCGCCGCCATCGACGGCAAGCCGCGGCGCGAGGTCGTGACCTGCGCGCATCGAGGCGCTGAAGGCGGTGTGGCACCGCGGCGCCGTGGATGCCGACGGCAAGACCGGCGACGGCGCCGGCATCCATCTGCAGGTGCCGCAGGACTTCTTCCGCGCCGCCAGTCGAGCACACCGGCCACAAGCTGCGCTCGGGCCGCATCGCCGTCGGCCAGATCTTCCTGCCGCGCACCGATTACACCGCGCAGGAGACCTGCCGCACCATCGTCGAAGCGGAAATCCTGCGCTTCGGCTTCTATCTCTATGGCTGGCGCCAGGTGCCGGTCGACATCGCCGTCATCGGCGAGAAGGCCAACGCCACGCGGCCCGAGATCGAGCAGATCATGTTCGACGTCGGCGAGCACGACGATATGGAGGAACTGGAGCGCCAGCTCTATCTCTGCCGCCGGCGCATCGAGAAGCGCGTGCGCGAGGCCGCGATCGCCGATTTCTACATCTGCTCGCTCTCGTCGCGCTCGCTGATCTACAAGGGCATGTTCCTGGCCGAGCAGCTCGCCAATTTCTATCCCGACCTGAACGACGAGCGTTTCGTCTCGGCCTTCGCCATCTTCCACCAGCGCTATTCGACCAACACCTTCCCGACCTGGCGGCTGGCCCAGCCCTTCCGCATGCTCGCCCACAATGGCGAGATCAACACGCTGAAGGGCAACGTCAACTGGATGAAGAACCACGAGTTCAAGATGGCAAGCCAGCTCTTCGGCGAGCATGGCGACGACATCAAGCCGATCATCCAGCCCGGCAGCTCGGATTCGGCCGCGCTCGATGCGGTGTTCGAGGTGCTGGTGCGCGCCGGCCGCACCGCGCCGCTGGCCAAGACCATGCTGATGCCCGAAGCCTGGTCGAAAAAGGCCTCGACCATGCCGGAATCGCATCGCGCCATGTATGCCTATGCCAACGCCGTGATGGAGCCGTGGGACGGGCCGGCCGCGATCGCCGCCACCGACGGGCGCTGGGTGATCGCCGGCATGGACCGCAACGGCCTGCGGCCGATGCGCTATGCCGTCACCGAGGATGGGCTTCTGTTCGTCGGCTCGGAAACCGGCATGGTGGTGCTCGACGAATCCAAGATCACGCGCAAGGGCCGCGTCGGTCCGGGCCAGATGATCGCGCATCGATCTGGCCGAGGGCCGGTTCTACGAGGACCGCGCGATCAAGGATCAAGCCTCGCCGGCGAATATCCTTACGAGGAATGGACCAAGAAGATCGTCGAACTCGAGCCGATCATCGGGCCGGGCGCGGAGCCGCGCCTGTTCGAGAAGGGCGAGCTGCGCCGCCGCCAGGTCGCGGCCGGCATTACCATGGAGGACATCGAGACTGATCCTCCATCCCATGGTCGAGGACGGCAAGGAGCCGATCGGCTCGATGGGCGACGACACCCCGCTCGCCGTGCTGTCCGACAAGTACCGGCCGCTGTCGCATTACTTCCGCGCAGAATTTCAGCCAGGTCACCAATCCGCCGATCGATCCCTTGCGCGAAGAACGGGTGATGAGCCTGAAGACCCGCTTCCGCAATCTCGGCAACGTGCTGGTGCAGGACGAGAAGCCAGACCGAGGTCTTCGTGCTGGAAAGCCCGGTGATCTCCACCGGCATGTTCCTGCGCCTGAAGGAGCATCTCGAAGGCACGCTTCTACGAGATCGATTGCATCTTCCCGGTCGAATGGCGGCGCGGCGGATGCCAACGCGCTGCGCGACGCCATCGCCCGCATCCGCGCCGAGGCCGAGGACGCGGTGCGGCAGGGCTACAATCATCTGATCCTGACCGACGAGCGAATCAGCGCCGACGCACGCCGCGATTCCGATGATCCTGGCGACCGGCGCGGTGCATTCGCATCTCTTGCGCCAGGGCCTGCGCAGCTACACCTCGATCAATGTGCGCTCGGCGGAATGCTTCGACACGCATTATTTCGCGGTTCTGGTCGGCGTCGGCGCCACCACCGTCAACGCCTATCTGGCGCAGGAATGCATCGCCGACCGCCATGCGCGCGGGCTGTTCGGCAAGATGAGCGAAGGGACGTGCGTCAAGCGCTATCTCGATGCGGTGAGCGCCGGGCTGCTCAAGATCATGTCGAAGATGGGCATCTCGGTGATCTCGTCCTATCGCGGCGCCTACAATTTCGAGGCGGTGGGCCTGTCGCGCTCGATGGTGGCCGACATCTTCCCCGGCATGCCGAGCCGCATCTCCGGCATCGGCCTCGCCGGCATCGCCACCAAGGTCGCGCGCGCTGCATGCACGCGCCTTCGGCGAGGAGGTCGTCGCGCTGCCGATCGGCGGCTTCTACAGATTCCGCCAGGGCGGCGAAACGCACGCGCAACGACGCGACCTGATCCATCTGCTGCAGACGGCGGTGACCAACGATTCCTACGCCACCTATCCGCAAATATTCCGAAGGGGTGTGGGCGCTGCCGCCGGTTTCGCTCGCGCCATCTGATGGCGCTAAGGCCCGGCGGCGCGCCGGTGCCGCTGGAGGAAGTCGAGTCCATCACCGAAATCCGCAAGCGCTTCGTCACGCCGGGCATGAGCCTGGGCGCGCTGTCGCCCGAAGCGCACGAAATGCTCAACATCGCCATGAACCGCATCGGCGCCAAATCCGATTCCGGCGAAGGCGGCGAGGACCCGGCGCGCTTCCGCCCCAAGCCCAATGGCGACAATCGCCAATTCCGCGATCAAGCAGGTGGCCTCGGGCCGCTTCGGCGTGACGGCGGAATATCTCAACCAGTGCCGCGAGCTGGAGATCAAGGTCGCGCAGGGCGCCAAGCCCGGCGAAGGCGGGCAATTGCCCGGCTTCAAGGTCACCGAGATGATCGCGCAAGCTGCGCCATTCGACGCCGGGCGTGATGCTGATCTCGCCGCCGCCGCATCACGACATCTATTCGATCGAGGATCTGGCGCAGCTCATCTACGATCTGAAGCAGATCAATCCCGATGCGCGGGTGTGCGTGAAGCTGGTGTCGGCCAGCCGGCATCGGCACCATCGCGGCGGGCGTCGCCAAGGCCAAGGCCGACGTGATCCTGATCTCCGGCCACAACGGCGGCACCGGCGCCTCGCCCCAGACCTCGCATCAAATATGCCGGCATGCCCTGGGAGATGGGGCTGACCGAGGCCAATCAGATTCTGACGCTCAACAATCTGCGCCACCGCGTGGTGCTGCGCACCGACGGCGGCATCCGCACCGGGCGCGACATCGTGATGGCGGCGATGATGGGCGCCGAGGAATTCGGCATCGGCACCGCCGCGCTGATCGCGATGGGCTGCATCATGGTGCGCCAGTGCCATTCCAACACCTGCCCGGTCGGCGTCTGCACCCAGGACGAGCGCCTGCGCGCGAAGTTCACCGGCACGCCGGAGAAGGTGGTCAACCTGTTCAGCTTCATCGCCGAGGAGGTGCGCGAAATCCTGGCCGCGCTCGGCTTCCGCAAGCTGGAAGAGGTGATCGGCCGCACCGATCTGCTGTATCCAGATGAGCCGCGGCGCCGAGGAGCTCGACGATCTCGACCTCAATCCGCTGCTGGTCCAGGCCGATCCCGGCAGCCACGCGCGCTATTCGACGCAGAAGGGCCGCAACGAAGTGCCCGACACGCTCGACGCGCAGATCGAGAAGGACGCCGAGCCGCTTCTGCTCGCACGGCGAGAAGATGCAGCTCACCTACAATGTGCGCAACACGCATGCGCACCATCGGCGCGCGCATGTCCTCCCGCATCGTGCGCAAATGGGGCATGACGGGCCTGCCGCCCGGCCATCTGACGCTGCGCCTGCGCGGCTCCTGCGGCCAGTCGCTCGGCGCCTTCGCCGTGCAGGGCATCAAGCTCGAAGTGTTCGGCGACGCCAACGACTATGTCGGCAAGGGGCTGTCGGGCGCGACCATCGCCATCCGGCCCATGACCGCGGCCTCCTTCGTCGCCCGCGACAACACCATCATCGGCAACACCGTGCTCTATGGCGCCACGGCGGGCAAATTGTTCGCCGCCGGCCAGGCCGGCGAACGCTTCGCCGTGCGCAATTCCGGCGCCACCGCCGTGGTGGAGGGCTGCGGCTCCAATGGCTGCGAATACATGACCGGCGGCATGGCCGTGATCCTTGGGCCCGTGGGCGACAATTTCGGCGCCGGCATGACCGGCGGCATGGCCTTCGTCTACGACGCCGACGGCCTGTTCGAGCACCACGTCAATTCCGACAGCATCGTGTGGCAGCGCATCGCGTCGCGCCCATTGGGAAGGCGTGCTGCGCGAGCTGATCGAGGAGCATCGCGCCGAGACCGGATCGGCACTGGCGCATGAACTCTTGACGCAGTGGGACCTCGAGATCGGCAAGTTCTGGCAGGTGGTGCCGAAGGAGATGCTGACGCGCCTTGCCTATCCGCTGAGCGACGAAGCCGAAGCCATCCCGGCGGAATAGCGGCCGATACGCCCCTTGTGAGCGGGCCGCGCATGGCTAAACTGCGCCGCAACGATCCCAGGGAGGGTTCCATGCGCGCATTGACGATGGCGGCCGCGGCAGGCGCGGTCTTGTTCGCGGCGGCGAGCGCCGCCCAGGCGGCTCCGGCCATTCCCGACTACATCACCGCGGCGGTCAACGATCCCGGCCGGCCGGCCTCGGACAAGGCCCGCGACGCCGAGCGCAAGCCCGCCGAAGTGGTCGCCTTCGCCGGCGTCAAGCCGGGCGACGTGGTGGTCGATTTCTGGCCGGGCGGCGGCTATTTCACCCGCATCTTCGCCAAGGTCGTGGGACCCACCGGACACGTCTACGACTTCGTGCCGGACGAGCTTCTCAAGAACCTGTCGCGCGAGGCGCACGGCACCGACGACTTCCCCAAGCAATATCCCAACGTCTCGATCCTCCATCAGCCGGCGGACGCCTTCAATCCGCCGCAGAAGGTCGACGTGTTCTGGATCTCTCAGAACTATCATGACCTGCACAATCCGCCGATGGGCCCGGCCAACATGATGACGTTCGACAAGAACGTCTACAACGCGCTGAAGCCCGACGGCGTCTTCTTCATCGAAGATCACGTCGCGCCGGCGGGCTCTGGTACGTCCGACACCAACACGCTCCATCGCATCGATCCGGAGGCCGCGAAATCGGAGGTCACCGCTGCCGGCTTCAAGCTCGACAGGCAGAGCGATGTGCTGCGCAATCCCGCGGACACCCACACCCTCAAAGTGTTCGATCCGGCGATCCGCGGCCACACCGATCAGTTCGTGTTCGTGTTCACGAAGAAGTAGGGAACGCGGTTGCAGGCATACCCTCCGGGGGTATAATCGGCGGCATGGCTGCCATCCACGACCACCATCTGCCCGCCGGCGCTGCGGCGACGGCGCGCGATCCCGTCTGCGGAATGATGGTGGCGCCCGAGGCCGCGCGCGCCAAAGGCAATGTCGCCCATTATCACGGCGCGGACTATTTCTTCTGCAATCCCAAATGCCGGGCCAAATTCGAGGCCGAGCCTGAGAAATATCTGAATCCCGCGCCCGAACCAGAAGGGCCGACGGACGTCATCTACACCTGCCCAATGCATCCCGAGGTGCGGCACAAGGGGCCCGGCGCCTGCCCGATCTGCGGCATGGCGCTGGAGCCGCTCGATCCGCTCGCCGCGCATGACGATTCCGAATATCGCGACATGCTGCGGCGCTTCTGGATTTCGCTTTGCTTGCTCTGTTCCCGTGTTCGTGCTGGCGATGGCCGGCAATGCGGGCGTACTCGATTCCCTCGATCGCGCCCGCCATCCGCGAATGGATCGAGTTCGCGCTGGCCGCGCCGGTGGTGCTGTGGGCGGCGGCGCCCTTCTTCGCCCGCGGCTGGAAGGGCGCGGTCACCGGTCACGCCAACATGTTCACGCTGATCGGGCTGGGCGTCGGTGTCGCGTTCGGCTATTCGCTCGTGGCTCTCGTTTTCCCCGGCATCGTACCGGCGGCCTTCACGGCGCGGGCGGCGCCCCGCCGGTCTATTTCGAAGCCGCCGCGGTGATCGTGGCGCTGGTGCTGATCGGCCAGGTGCTGGAGCTGCGCGCCCGCGCCCGCACCGGCTCGGCGATCCGCGCCCTCCTCGACCTGGCGCCCAAGACATGTGCGCCGCAAGACCGCGAGCGGGACCGAGGAATCCCGCTCGAACAGGTCGCATGTCGGCGACGTGTTGATCGTGCGGCCGGGCGAAGCGGTGCCGACCGACGGCGAGGTGATCGAAGGCGACAGCGCGGTCGACGAATCCATGCTCACCGGCGAAGCCATGCCGGTCGAGAAGGCGTCGGACGCAAACGGTGACCGGCGGCACGCGTCAATGGCCAGAGGCGCGCTCACAATCAAGGCTGAACGCAGTCGGCGCCGACACAATGCTGTCGAAGATCGTCGCGCTGGTGAGCCGAAGCGCAGAGAAGCCGCGCGCCGACGCAGGCCTTGGCCGATGCGGTGTCGGCCTGGTTCGTGCCGGTGGTGGTCTTGTGCGCGATTGCGGCCTTCGCCGCCTGGTACGTGTTCGGGCCGGAGCCGCGCTTCAACTTCGCGCTGATCGCCGGCGTCTCGGTGCTGATCATCGCCTGTCCCTGCGCGCTGGGACTGGCGACGCCGGTGTCGGTGATGGTCTCCGTCGGCGCGCGGCGCGCAAGCCGGCGTGCTGGTGCGCAACGCGCAGTCGCTCGAACGTTTTGCCGCCGCCGACACCCTCGTCATCGACAAGACCGGCACCGTGACCGAAGGAAAGCCGAGGCTCGTGGCCGTGCGCGCCGTGGACGGCGCAAGCGAAGACAACGTGCTGGCGCTGGCCGCGGCGCTGGAAGTCGACAAGCGCCCATCCACTCGCCCATGCCATCGACGATGGCAGCAAAGGAAAAGGGGCTGACGCTGCTCGCCGGTCGAAGGCTTCGAAAGCGTGACCGGCCAGGGCCTCAAAGGCACGGTCGGCGGCCACGTGGTCTATGTCGGCCGGGCCGAATTGCTGACAAGCAATGGCATCGACACCGCACCGCTTGCGGACGCGGCCGAGCGATTTGCGCGGAAAAGGCGCCACCGTGATGTTCGTGGGTGCTGGCGGCAAGCTCGTCGGCCTGGTCGCGGCCAAGGACCCGCTCAAGGCGAACGCGCCCGCGCTTCTGGCCGCGCTCGAAGCCGACGGCCTTGCGATCACCATGGCGACGGGGGATGCGGAATTGCACCGCCCGCGCCGTCGCCAAAGAAGCCGGGCTCGATCGCGTCGCCGCCGGCATGACGCCGGAAGGCAAGGCCAAGCTCGTCACCGCAACTCAGAGGCGACGGCCGCGTGGTCGCAATGGCCGGCGACGGCGTCAACGACGCCCCCGCGCTGGCCGCCGCCGACGTCTCGCATCGCCATGGGCACGGGCTCGGATGCCGCCATCGAAACCGCCGGCCTCACGCTGCTCAAGGGCGATCTCGCCGCGCTCCTGCGCGCGCGGCATCTGGCCCAGCGCCGCCATCGCGCAACATGAAGCAGAACCTGTTCTTCGCCTTCGTCTACAACGCGCTGGGCGTGCCAGTGGCAGCGGGCGTGCTCTATCCGTTCACGGGCTGGCTGCTTTCGCCTATGATCGCGGCGGCGGCCATGAGCTTGAGTTCGGTATCGGTGATCTCCAACGCCCTTCGTTTGCGCCACGCGCGCCTATTAGATGGCCGGCCGGCGACAGAAAAGCGCGTGGTCGCGCCTCGGCCTGTGGCTTTGGACCGCCGCTATCGTCGTGTTGACGCTTGCGGTGCCGGTTCCGATCCTGCTTATCCTGCTCTTCCGCTTCGTGCCGGTGCCGGCGACGCCGCAGATGATGCTGCAGGTGTTGGAAGGCGAGCCGGCGAATGAGGTCTGGGCCGGCGACGACATCTCGCCCTATCTCGGCCGCGCGGTGATCGCCTCCGAGGACCAGCGCTTCTGCTCCCACAACGGTTTCGACTGGGTCTCGATCAATCAGGCGCTCAACGCCCACGAGCAGGGCGCGCGCCTGCGCGGCGCCTAGACCATCAGCCAGCAGACCGCGCGCACCCTCTTCCTGCTTCCGGTGAGAAGCTGGGTAAGGAAGGGCGTGGAAGCCTGGCTCACCGTCCTCATCGAGGCGCTGTGGCCGAAACGGCGTATCCTCACCGCCTACCTCAATTTGGTGGATTGGGGGCATGGGAACTTCGGCGCCGAAGCCGCTGCGCAGGCCTATTTCCATAAGCCCGCCGCCGGGCTCAACGCCCGCGAGGCCGCGCTCCTCGCCGCCGTCCTGCCCGACCCCGACCATTGGAGCGCGGCCCGGCCGGGCCCCTATGTGCGCCTCGCGCAGCGACGCGCTGATCCTGCGGATGGCCGAGGTGGAACGCGACGGCCTCGATTCCTGTGTGCGAGGGATGACGCGCTGATTTCGCACTAGGAGCGCGGCGCCGCAGAAGCTAGATTCCCGGCCATGCGCCGCCTGACCCATCTGACGCTGTCGCCGCCGTCGCGCTTTGCCCGCCTCGTGATCGGCGAAAAGCGGCTGACCTACGATTCGGTCGCGCCCGAGGACGTCCACGCCCATCTGCCGGTGTTCGTCGACATGGACGGCACGCGCTGCGCGGGACTGTGGGCGCTCATCGATCATCTCGAAGGCAATTATCCCGAAAAGCCGCTGATCCCCGATGACGACGTCGCGCGCGCCGAAGCGCTGCGCCTGCTCGACTGGGCGATGGGACCGTTCCATGACAACGTGACGGCCCGCATCGTCTTCGAAAAGGCGTCCCAGCGCGTCACCGGCGCGCCGGCGCGCCGCGCACCCGACATGGAGGTGATCCGCCGCGGACGCGAGGAACTGAAAACAACGCTCGCGGCCCTCGGAGAAGCTGCCGACCGCAACGGCTATCTCGCGTGTCGCCAGTGCACGCTGGGCGATCTCGCGGTCGCCGCCCATCTCTCCGCGCTCGACTATTTCGGCGAGGTGCCTTGGAAGGAACTTCCTTCCGCCGCAGAATGGTATTGGCGCATGAAGTCCCGTCCATCGTTCCGTTCGTTGCTCGCCGATCGCGTCCCGGGCCAGCCGCCGGTCTCCCATTATGCCGAACTTGACGACTGAGGACGCGAGGCGTGCGATCCGCGCGCATGCCCGGGCCGAAGGCTTCGAGGCCGTGCGCTTCGCACGCGCCGCATTGTCCGCGCGCACGAAAGAACATCTCGCCGAATTCTTGGCGCAGGGGCGCCACGGCACCATGGGCTGGATGGCGGCCAACGAGGCGCGCCGGGCAGACCCGCAGCAGCTGTGGCCCGAAGCCGGAAGCGTGATCGTGGTGGCGGCGAATTACGGTCCGTCAATCGATGCGTTGGCGCAAACGCGCGCACGCGATAAGGGCGCGATCTCGGTTTATGCCCAGGGCGACGATTACCACGACGTGCTGAAGACGAAACTGAAACGGCTCGCTCAATATGTCGCGGAGAATTTCGGCGGCGAGGTGAAGGTCTTCGTCGACACCGCGCCGGTGATGGAGAAACCGCTGGCGCAAGCCGCCGGCATCGGCTGGCAGGGCAAGCACACCAATCTGGTCAGCCGCGAATTCGGCTCGTGGCTGTTCCTGGGCTCGGTGTTCACGACACTCGAACTTGAAGCCGACGCGGCCGAGACCGACCATTGCGGCCAATGCCGCGCCTGCCTCGATGCCTGCCCGACATCCGCCTTCACCGCCCCCTACGAGATCGACGCGCGGCGCTGCATCTCCTATCTCACCATCGAGCACAAGGGCCATATCGCCCGCGAATTCCGCGCAGCCATGGGCAACCGCATCTATGGCTGCGACGATTGCCTGGCCGTCTGCCCGTGGAACAAATTCGCGAGCGCGGCGCACGAGGCCCGCTTCCACGCCCGCAGCGACCTCGCCCGGCCACAGCTCGCCGATCTCGCCCGCCTCGACGATGCGGCTTTCCGCGCGCTGTTCCGCGGCTCGCCGATCAAGCGCATCGGCCGCGACCGCTTCGTGCGCAATGTGCTGATCGCCATCGGCAATTCCGGCGATGCGGCATTGGCGGCCGAAGCCGAACGCCTGCTCGGCGATGCTTCGCCGCTGGTGCGCGCGATGGCGGTGTGGGCGCTGTCGCGCCTTGTCAATCACGCGCGATTCGAAATGCTCGAAGATCTGCACGGGCCGCACGAAACAGATGCCGAGGTGCAAACCGAATGGCGGACAGCATGACCGGCAAACCAGCGATCCTGCAGATCGTGCCCAGCCTGGGGACCGGCGGCGCCGAACGCAGCACCATCGACATGGCAGGCGCGATCGTGGCCGATGGCTTGGCCGCGCTGGTGGCAAGCGAAGGCGGGCGCATGGAGAGCGAACTTGCTGCGGCCGGCGGTGAACTGATCCGGATGCCGGTGGCAAGCAAATCGCCCGTGGCGATTCTCGCCAATGCGCTGCGGCTGAGGCGCATCATCGCCGCGCGCAACGTCAGGCTCGTCCATGCGCGTTCGCGCGCACCGGCCTGGAGCGCGCTGATCGCGGCCAGGCTTTCGGGCGTGCCCTTCATCGCCACCTATCACGGCATCTATGCCGCCAAGAGCGGCCTCAAGCGCTGGTACAATTCGGTGATGGTGCGGGGCGCAGCCGTGATCGCCAATTCGCAGGCAACCGCCGATCACATCGCCAAAGAATATCACCGGCGGCGCCCACGCATCGTCGTCATCCCGCGCGGCATCGATCTTGCGCATTTCGATCCGGATCAGGTCGCGCCCGAGCGTGTCGCGGCACTGCGCGCGCAATGGGGCGCGAGAGCCGGCGATCTCGTGGTGCTCTTGCCCGGACGGCTGACGCGCCTGAAGGGCCAGCTCGTGCTGGTCGAGGCGCTGATACAGATGAAACGCGCGGACACGCTCGATGGTATCCGCGCGGTGCTGGCCGGCGACGCGCAAGGCCGCGACGCCTTCGAGGCCGAACTCGTGGGCGCGATCGACGCCGCGGGCCTTGGCGATCGCGTGATCGTCGCCGGCCATGTGAGCGACATGGCGGCGGCCTATCTCGCCGCCGACATCGTGGTCTCGGCCTCGATCTATGCCGAATCGTTCGGCCGCGTGCCGGTCGAAGCCGCGGCCATGGGCAAACCCGTGATCGCGACCGATCACGGCGGCGCGCGCGAAACCGTGCTCGCCGGCCGATCTGGCCTGCTCACGCCGCCCGGCGATGCCGCAGCGCTTGCCGCCGCCCTTGAGGAATTGATTGGCCTCGGCCCGGAAGGCCGCCGCGCCATGGGTGCCGCGGGCCGCACATATGTCCTCTCCCGTTTCACGCGCGAGCGCATGTGCGCGGCGACGCTAGCGCTTTATCGCGAAATCCTTTCGGCCTGAGCGGTTTGGCGATTTCGCCGGATCGTTGCTAGGGTCCCAGGCGACCGAACCGGGAGAGGATGCGATGGCGCTTGGGCGATGGGCTGTTGCTGCCGCCATTGTTGTCGCATTGGCCTGGCTCGCCGCGTTCCCGGCCGCAGCGCAAGAGTCCCTGCCGCAGCTCGGCCCGCGCGCCGCGCCGACGCATATCGTCACGGTCAATCAATTGCCGCCACCCGTGACCAAGGCCAATTTCGACGCCGACAAGGCGACCACCGCTTATCTCAACCAGGTGAGCGGCGCCGAGCGTGCGCGCTCCGATGCCTACACCGAAGGCGGTTACTGGCTGATCCTGGGGGGCGCGCTCTACACCATCGCCGTCGCCGCGCTGCTGTTGTGGCTGAGGATCTCGGCGGCGATGCGCAATCTCGCGCAAGGCATCACGCGCTCGCGCTTCTGGCAGGTGCCGATCTATGTCGTCCAGTTCGTGATCGTGGTGACGGTGCTGAGCTTGCCGTTGAGCGTCTATGAGGATTACTTCCGCGAGCACGCCTATGGCCTGTCGAACCAGAGCTTCCTCGAATGGCTGCGCGATTTCGGCATCGGCTTCGGCATCAACATCGTCGCGATGACCCTGTTGCTGACCGCGATCTACGCGGTGATCCGCGTCAGCCGCCGGCTGTGGTGGCTGTGGGGCACGGTGGTCACCGTGGTGTTCCTGGCGCTGTACATGCTGGTCTATCCGGTGTTCGTGGCACCGCTCACCAACACCCATACTCCGCTTCCGCCCAGCCCGCTCAAGACGCAGATCATCGCGATGGCCAAGGCCAACGGCATTCCGGCGAGCGACGTTTACGAGTTCAACGAATCGAAGCAGGACAACCGCATCTCGGCCAATGTCTCGGGCCTGTTCGGAACAACGCGGATTTCGCTCAACGACAATCTGCTCAACCGCGGCAATACGCGGGAAATCCTGGCGGTGATGGGGCACGAGATGGGGCACTACGTGCTCGGCCACGCCTATGTGCTGCTGACCTGGTTTGGCTTGCTGATCCTGATCGGCTTCGTCTTCGTCAATTGGGGCTTCGACGTGCTCACCGGCCTGTTCGGCGGCAATTGGGACGTGCGGACAATCGACGATCCGGCGGGGCTGCCGGTGCTGATGGCGCTGTTCACCGCCTTCATGCTGATCGCGACGCCTGTGCAGAACACTATCAACCGCACCGTCGAACGCCAAGCCGACATCTTCGGCCTCAATGTGGCACGCCAGCCTGACGGCTTCGCCACGGTGACGCTCAAGCTCGCCCAGTATCGCAAGCTCGATCCCCGCCCGCTGGAGGAATTCATCTTCTACGATCACCCCTCGGGGCGCGACCGCATTGCGATGGCGATGCATTGGAAGGCCGAGCACCTGCGCGACGCCGACATCGCCGCCCAGCCGATCTCGCCGCAATGAGTCAGGCGCCGATGGCTGCAGCGAAGGCGGCGAGGATGGGATCGGCGGTCTCGAAGACGTAATCGGCGTCATGCGCGGTGATGCCTTCGCCGCAGCCTTGGCGCGCAGCACCGCGACCGCCTCCATCAGGCGGCCGCGCGGCACCAGCAGCGAATATTCGCCGCCGACATTGCCAACCGCCGGCCGCGACAGCACCGAGGCCGAGACCGCCTTGCTCACGGCCGCCAGCGTCGCATCCGGATCGCCGTCGAGGCGGACGCGCAACACCAGCGAGGCCTTGGCGCGTTCGCGCGCGGCCAGCCGCGTCAGCAATTTCTCTGCCGCTTCGCGCGCCGGCCCGCTCCATTCGGCCTTGAGGCTCGCCGCCAATTGCGCCTGGCTTTGCAGGATGGTGCCGTCCTCCAGCATCTTGAGGCCGTTGGCGGCGAGCGTCGCGCCCGTGGTGGTGATGTCGACGATGGCTTCGGCGGTGCCCGCGGCCGGCGCGCCTTCGGTCGCGCCCGCGCTTTCGACGATGCGGTAATCGGCAATGCCGGCAGCGGCGAAGAAGGCGCGCGTCAGCGACACATATTTGGTCGCGATGCGCAGACGGCGGCGGTGGCGCTGGAAGAACGCGGCGCAGACATCGTCGAGGTCGGCCATGGTGGAGACGTCGATCCAGGCCTGCGGCACCGCGACCACGACATCGGCAAAGCCGAAGCCCAGCGGCTTGACCAGCGAGATGCGGCCGTCCAGCGCGGGCGCGGCTTCGCGGATCAGATCCTCGCCGGTGATGCCGAAATGCACGTCGCCGGCGAGCAGCGCAGCCGCGATCTCCGACGCCGACAGCAGCATCACATCGATATCCGGCAGGCCCGCGAGCGTCGGCGCGATAGCCGCGCGCGCCCGCCGCTTGCTTCAGCGGCAAGCCGGCATCGGCGAAATAGTTCGTGCACCTGTTCCTGCAGCCGGCCCTTCGACGGCACGGCAAGGGTGAGCGATCGCGTCATGTCAGCGCCTTCCCTGCCGCCGCGCGCGCGGCCAGCACGCGCTCGGTGCGAATGGCGCAGCCGATGGCGGGAACCGGCGCGGGCGCGCCCAGATCTTCGAGCAGCGTGTCGTAGCGGCCGCCGCCGGCGACCTGCACCGGGCCTTCGGCGTCGCGCGACCACAACTCGAACACGAAGCCGGTGTAATATTCCATGTTGCGGCCGAAGCGGGCGGCGAAGCTGACGCGGCCCGGCGCGATGCCGAGCGTCTTCAGCGTCGCCAGGCGCGCTTCCATCGCCGCCAGCGGCGCGTCCAGCGTGACGCCCGCCTCTTTCGTCAGTGTACGGATTTCCTTGAGCGCCGCTTGCCGCCGGCCCCGAGATCGCCAGCAGCCTGGCGATCAGCGTCGGCGATCTTGGGATCGAGGCGTAGCGCCGCGGCGTCGGCCGCCTGCTCCATCAGCCGGTCGACGATCTCTTCGCGCGTGCGTGCGCCGCCGCGGCGCATCGCCGATCAAATCCATCAGCCCCTCGAAGGCGGAGCGCGCCTCGGCATCGCCCAGCGTGCCCAGATGCGCCAGCAGGCGCTGGGCGTCGGTGGCCGCGCCGTGCGACAGGCGCGCGAGCAGCGCCTCGAAATAGCCGGCGCGCCAGAAATGACGCTTCAGCCGCGCCGCGCCATTGCGGCGGGATCGTCGAGCGCATCGACGAAGCGCCGAGAACAGGCCCAGATCGCCGACCTTCATGTCGAAATCGTCGAGGCCCGCGGCGTGCAGCGCCTCGACCGCCAGGGTCAGGATTTCGGTTTCGGCGGCGGCGCGGTCTTCCAGCCCGAGCAGCTCGGCGCCCGCCTGATAGAATTGCGTCGGGCGGTCGGGCTCGGCCGGCTGATGGCGGAAGGCGGGCCCGTGATAGCAAAGCCGCGCCGGCATCGCGCGCCGCGCTCTCCGCGACGCATGCGGCAGATGGGAATGGTGAGATCGGGGCGCAGGCAAAGTTCGCGGCCCGACGGATCGGTAAGCGCGAAGGTGCGGCGGCGGATTTCCTCGCCCGAGCGGTCGAGGAAGATGTCGGCCGGCTGCAGGATCGGACGGCTCGGCGCGCACATAGCCGCGCGCGCGCGAAGACGCCGAGGATGGCAGCCGCCTGCGCGTCGAGCGCCGCGATGCGCGCGGCGTCGTAGGTTGGGAAAGGCGGGCATGGCATCCGCCGCGCGCCAGCATCGCGCGCATTTCGTGCACCAGATCGGCGCGCGTCGACGGATGATCTGCGCCGGGCGATCGCTCGACCCATTCGGCGCGGCTTTCGATGGATTTGGCGAGTTCGGCGCCGAGCGCAAGGTCCTTGAGCGTCACCTCGCCCTTGGCGCGTTCGTCGGAGCCTTCGATCACGGCGATGGCGGCGCCGCGCTTGTCGGCATATTTGAGCTGGTCGCCGCATCTTGCTTGGTGCCGACATAGGCTTCGGCGCGGATGCCGGCATCGCGCAGCTCGCGCGCCATCGCGAAAGCTGCGCGGCCTGCATCGTCCATCGCCAGCACGACGACGAGCGGGGCGCTCGGCGCTGGCGAGCGTCCGCGCGCTTGCAAGCGCGGACAGCAGACGGCTGACGCCGATGGAAATGCCGGTCGCCGGAACCTGCTGGCCGGTGAAGCGCGCGACCAGATCGTCATAGCGCCCGCCGCCCGCGACCGAGCCGAACACGACCTCCTCGCCCGCTTCGTTCTTGACCGGGAAGGTGAGCTGCGCCTCGAACACCGGGCCGGTGTAATAGTCGAGCCCGCGGACGATGCCGGTATCGATCATGCGATTCGATCCGTCGCCGTAGCCGCCGCTCGCAGAATGCATACTATTTGTCGCAAGTCTCGATGCCTGCCTCGCCGACCAGCTGCCAATTGCATCTCCGACAACTGCACGGTCAGCGATATCGCGATCAAGTTATCTTCGCGTCAGTACCATCGCGGCTTCTGGCACGACAAACGCCATGACCAGGTCAATCTGATCCGTCGTCGAGCAATCGCGCCCTTTGGTGAAGTCGCCGCATTCATCCTTGCGCCCGCGCCGAGCAATGCGCGCACACCCTCCACGCCCAAGCCGATCGAGTTTATCGATGGCGCGGAGCACGATGTCGCTGCACGCCATCGTGACCTTCGGGATCAGCACCTTGATCGCAATAGGCCTCGACAGCGAATTCCGATCAGCCATCGAGCAATTTGCGGCTGTTGATCTTGATGACGTATTCGCCGCGCTTCAGGCCGAGCGCCTCCAGCGTGTCGGCAGGCATCATCAGCAGCTCGGCATCGGCGGCGGGCGAAGCTGCTGCCCACCGTGTCGGCGTCGAACTGGGTGAATTCGCGGAAGCGCCCCGGCCCCGGCTTTTCGTTGCGCCAGACCGGCCCCACCTGATAGCGGCGGAAGGGCTTGGGCAGGTTCTGGAAATTCTCCGCCACATAGCGGGCGAGCGGCGCGGTCAGGTCGTAGCGCAGCGACAGCCATTGCTCGTCGTCGTCCTGCAAGCGAGAACACGCCCTCGTTCGGGCGGTCGAGATCGGGCAGGAACTTGCCGAGCGCATCGGTGTATTCGAAGGCCGGCGTCTCCAGCGGCTCGAAGCCATAGCACTCGTAGACGCGCGCGGATGGTATCGAGCATGGCGCGCTCGGCCGCGATCTCGCCCGCGCCGCGGTCGCGGAATCCGCGCGGGAGCCGCGCCTTGGGGCGGGTGGGCTTGTCCTTGCTCATGACGAATCGAAGGCGCCTGTCGAAATGCGGGGGCCTCAATAGCCGTAGGACCGCCCCCCGGCAAGAAATAGGGCGCAGATTGCCCGCCTCCCCGCGGCCGCGGCGGCCCACCGGCAAAGGAAAAGCCAAAAAACCGGCCCGGCAAAGGGTGTTTGATCGGACCACCCCAAAGGCTAAGCTTTGGTGGAATTCGACCACCGATGTGATCGTTTCGGTTGAAATTCCGCATTATTTGACAGAGCCGGAACAGCTCGGCCAGGGGGGCAGGACGTTGGGAAAGCGCAGGCGAGACCGCGGCGACGCGGCTACCACCATATCGACGGCCGACGCCGAGCCCGCAATCGCCGGTGGCGGCTCCGGGGCCACCGCCGCCGACCGGCGCGCCGCCGAGTTCGCGATCCCCTGGCCCAAGCCGCTGGCGGCCTGGTACGGGGTGTGGCTGATCGCATCGGTTTCGATGCTGTCGAACATCGACCGCGGCGTCATCAATATCGTAGTGCGGCCGATCAAGGCCGATCTGCTGCTCAGCGACACCGAAGTCAGCCTGCTCATCGGATTCGCTTTTTCGTTCTTCTACATCATCGTCGGCTTCCCGCTGTCACGCCTGATCGACCGCGGCAACCGCAGGAACATCATGTGCGGCGCGCTGGCGCTGTGGAGCCTGGCGACGGCGGTCTGCGGGGTCGCCACCAGTTTCGTACAATTCTTCATCGCCCGCGGCATCGTCGGCGGCAGCGAATCCGCCAAGGGCCCAACCTCGATATCGATGATCGCCGATCTGGTGAAGCGCGAGAAAATGGCGCGTGCCTATTCGATCTTTTCGCTCGGCATCACCGGCGGCATGGCCTTCGCGCTGGTAATCGGCGGGACTTTGCTGGCGGTGTTCAACCGGATCACGCCGCTGCATGTGCCGATCTTCGGCGAGCTCCACGCCTGGCAGCTCGTTTTCATGGTCGTCAGCATTCCGGGCATTCTGGTGGCGCTGCTGATCTATTTCACGGTGCCGGAGCCGGCGCGGCATGGCAAGGTAACCACCACCGGCTCGGTGCCGCTGAAAGACGTGTTCCGCTTCTTCTGGCTGCACAGGAAGATCTATGCGCCGCTGATTTTCAGCGTCGGCGCGACCGCAATCGATTTCTTCGGGCTGGAGGCATGGCGGCCGACCTTCGTCGAGCGCACCTTCGGCTGGGGACCGGGAGCTGTCGGGCCCATCCTGGGCTTCTCGGCGCTGGCCGCCGCCCCGATCGGTCTGTTTATGGGCACGGCCGTCGCCGAGTGGCTGGACCGCAAGGGCTATCACGACGCGCTGCCGCGCTCCATGCTGATCGGCGAGATATGCTCGCTGCCGTTCGTGGTCGCAGGGCCCCTGATGCCGAATCCGTGGCTCGCCATCGGCGTCAGCATGCTGGGCGTCGCCTTTTACTGGATGAAGGGACCGGGCGAAAACGCCGCACTGCTGGCGATCACGCCCAACGAAATGCGCGCGCAGATCAGCGCCGTCTATCTGTTCGTCTTGAGCGCGCTGGGCGGCGCGATCGGGCCGACCTTCATCGCCCTGATCACCGATTACGCCCTGCATGACGAAGCAAAGTTGCGTTATGCCATGGCGGTATCTGGCGCAATACTCATGCCGATCGGGATATTTC
The DNA here is from genome assembly GCA_963775165.1 of uncultured Pseudomonadota bacterium. Lineage (GTDB taxonomy): Bacteria > Pseudomonadota > Alphaproteobacteria > Micropepsales > Micropepsaceae > Rhizomicrobium. Next base: position 28,490 of record CAVZHX010000011.1, read on the forward strand.
TGATCTGGCTTTCCTTAAAGCCATTTAGCGAAAGAATGAGCCAGATTATAGAAGAAGAATCTCAATAAAACCAAATTACTTGTCCTGATGAACACGCGCCATATCCGGATATTTTCTACCAGACCCATGTAAATTTTTCATAGGTATTTGGCAAGCAACGCGGCGGCGCCGTGGGCACCTCCGCCCGCGGCCGCGGAGAAATCCAATTCTGTTCCGTGCGGGCGAGCGCATGTATAATTTGAGGCTGCGCTTCCTAGATTGAGTGCCAGGCGGCTCCCGGATAATAGGGGCACGTCCGGAGACCGTTCCGCCAAGGAGAGTCGGTACATGCTCGACGTCAATGTCAGAACCAAATCATCCAGCCGCCTGACGGTTCTGGACCCGACGGGCTATCCACCCAAGATCACGCAGAAGTCGCCGGCGGCGCGGCTGGACACCCTGAACGGCAAGACCGTCTTCCTGGTCGATGCCCGCTTTGACGACTCCGTCGAGCTGCTCAAGCAGATCGCTGCCTGGTTCCAGGACAACATGCCCGCGGTCAAGACCGAGTTGGTCTCGCTGTGCGGCACCTATATCCGCGACGATCCGGAATTGTGGGCCCGCATCAAGGCCAATGGCCATGCCGCCATCATCGGCGTCGGCCATTGCAGCACCTGCGCGCCGGCCGTGACGACCCACGGCATCACGCTGGAGACCGATTACGGCGTGCCGACGGTCACCGTTCACACCGACAAATTCGACCGGGTGGTGCGCTCGGTCGCCAAGGTCAAAGGTCTGCCGGGCGAGCCGCTGGTGTTCGTGCCGCAGCCGGTCATGGGCAAAAGCGCGGCCGAGCTGCGCGCCTATGTCGACGGCAAGGATCCGGTGACGGGCAAGCTGGTGATGCAGGAAATCGTCGAGGCGCTGACCACCCCGATCCAGGTGATGGCGGCCTCCTTCGATCATTCGACGCCGCGTCTGATCGAGCCCGACACCGAAGAGGCGCTGCACGAATTGTTCCTGCGCAACAACTGGACCGACAAGCTGCCGATCGTGCTGCCGACCGAGGCGCGCGTCGCCGAAATGCTGGCTCATACCAGCCACGCCGCCGACGAGGTGGTCGGCCGCATGCAGCCCACGCCCAATCGCGGGCTTTGGGAATACACGGTCGAGAAAGTGGCCGTGAACGCGGTGATGGCGGGCTGCCGCCCGGAATATTTCCCAGTGGTGCTGGCATTGGCCGCCACCGAATTCAGCGCGCGCGCCAGCACCTCGAGTTCGGGTGCCGCCATGGTGGTCGTCAACGGCCCGATCCGCGAGGAGATCGGCATGAACTGGGGTACCGGCGCGATGGGCCCCTACAATCACGCCAATGCCACCATCGGCCGCGCCTATGGGCTGCTGTCACAGAATCTGCAGGGCGGCTCGGTGCCGGGCGAGACCTTCATGGGCTCGATCGGCAACAATTACTGCTACAACAACCTCACCTTCGCCGAGAACGAGGAGCGCAGCCCCTGGGAGCCCCTGCACGTCCAGAAGGGCTACAACAGGCAGGACAGCGTCGTCAGCGTCTTCTACGGCGGGCGCGCCTCGTCGTTCAGCCTCGGCCTGCGCGCGGATCACTGGCGCGAGCATGTCCGCGACATGCTGACCTCGGCCGACGTGATCGGGGCGCCGACCATGCTGCTCGATCCCATCGTGGCGCGGCAGTTCGTCGAGCGCGGCGGTTTCGACACCAAGGAGAAACTGATCCGCTTCATATATGACAACAGCATGATGCCGGCCGCCCGCTATTGGGACCTGCAACTGGTGCAAAATTACGTCTATCCCAATGCCACGCTCGGCATCGAGCCATTTGCCTCGCGGCTGAAGGCGGCGCCGGACGAGTTGATCCACATGTTCACCGAGAGCCAGCTCAACGTCGTGGTCGTCGGCGGCGAGACCAATGGCTACTGGCAGATCATGGGATCCGAATACAAGAAGTCCGTGCGCATCGACGACTGGCGCTGACGGACGCAGTCGGTTGTATCGAAGCGGGTGCCGCGGCTCGGGCTGCGGCGCCCGTTCCCATTTATGAGCAGATCGCAGCGGCCTCCGCGATCCTCAGGCTGGCCAAAAGCGAACCCTCGCCGCCCCAGAATGGCGGCCCGAAATTCCCCAGGCTCACCGAATCCCTGATGCGAAAGCGTGCCTGAGCGACCCCGGTTGGGACCGCCCGGCACGCGATCGATGACGAGAGAACGCTTCCTGTCTCAGGTTGCGCCCGTCGAAGCGGCGCCCTCCACGGCTGGCATCTTGCGAAGCTCGTCGATCGTGAGCTTGGGCGCTTTCAGGACCATATAACCTGGCTCGGACTCCTGGCCGGCGAACATGGTCTGCGGCAACACCACGACCTTGCCTTTCAGACCGACATTCGACGTCGTGTAGAGATAGAGCTGGCCATCGCCGTTGGAGCCTTCCTGCGTCTGGTTGATCTGGCCCAGCAATTCGCCGTTCGCGCCCACGACGGCGCGGCCGCAGAATGCCGCCGCCGAGTTGTCGCCGCCATACTGGGCAAAGGCCGTTCCCGATGCGACGAGCGCAGCCGATGCCAAACCGATTGCAAAAATTCGACTTTTCAGTCTCATGATCGCCTCCCTGCTATAAGCCTACGATGGATTAAGCCTACGATGGATTTGAGCGCGCTGGTGCGCGACGGCGCCCCGCTTCCCGTCACTGTTTGGACACCGCAAGCGTTATAATTCTCCGGGTTCAACTCCGCATGAATGCAGGCTGAAATCTTCGTTAGACCGCACGGTCGCCGACACGCAGATATCGGCAAATCTCGGGGCCCGCCGCCCCGCAGCGCGCCCCGCATTCTGCCCACTGGCGATGCCGACCGCAACGCCGTCCCAACTCCGGCCATCGCCGCCGGCCACAGCGCAAATTTCCGGCGCCGCCAATCGATTTCGCTTTATAACGCGAAGCGGCACAATAGGATGCAACATATGGGAAATGGCGCGGAAAGAACGCCAAATGCACGGCGTCTGCGGCGCGAAACGTACCGGCCGATTGCAACGTCGAAGGCTTCAAGGGAGGGTACGATGCTCAAATTCACAGCCGCCACGGCGGCGGTATCCGTGCTTGCTCTGGGGGCAAGTTGGACGCCCGCAGACGCCGCCGACATGTCGGCGGCGTGCCAGGCGCTGGCGAAGCCCGGCGTGTTCGCTCACACGAAAGTGACCTCGGCGCGTCTGGTCGCCGCTGACGCCTCCAAGGGCATGCCCGAATATTGCGAGATGACGGCGGTGATCTCGCCCGTCGCCGGCTCCGAGATCGGCGTGGTCTACCGGCTACCTGACGATTGGAACGACAAGCTTCTGGGGCTCGGCGGCGGCGGCTGGGCAGGCAATGTGCGCCCTCAGACCGCGGCCCCCAATCTCAAGGAAGGCTACGCGACGGCTCAGACCGACGGCGGCCATTCGAGCCCGAATGGCAGCGATGCCTCCTGGGCCCTGGGCGCCAACGGGCGCGCAAACTTCGTCAAGCTCACAGATTTTGCTTATCGTGCGGTGCACGAGATGACCGTGCTCGGCAAGGACGTGGTGGCGAAATATTACGGCCACGGACAATCGGAAGCCTATTGGCTCGGCTGCTCCACCGGCGGCCGCCAGGGGCTGATGGAGGTGCAGCGCTTCCCCGACGATTACAACGGCGTCGTCGCCGGCGCGCCGGTCTACACGCTGCGCGACCAGGCCGCGGGGATCTTGCGCACCAATCTGTTCGCCGCGCCCGGCACCGCGCTCAGCGAAGCGCAGGTCAAGACCGTGAACGACGCGGTGCTCGCCAAATGCGATTGGCTCGACGGCGTCAAGGACGGCGTGCTGACCGACCCGCAGCTCTGCCATTTCGATGCGAAGGTGCTCGCGTGCAAGGAAGGCCAGGCGCCGAGCGCGTCATGCCTCAGCGCGACGCAGGTCGACGCCTTGAGCAATGCCTACAAGACCTATTACGCCAAGAACGGAACGGTGGCGATCTTCCCCTGGACCAATGGCAGCGAACTGGGCTGGCAGCGCTTCACCAACGTCACCGGCGCCAAGGGGCGGGCCGGGCTTGCCGGCGCCGACGACTCGCTGCGCGACGCCTTCTTCGGCAATCCCAATTTCGATCTATCGAAATTCGATCCCATCCGCGACACCCGCACCATGACCACGGGCCGTTTCGCCAAGATTTACCAGGCCGACAATCCCGACATCCGCCGCTTCGTCGCCCATGGCGGCAAGCTGCTGCTGTGGCAGGGCTTCTATGATCCGGGTCCGAGCCCGCTCGGCGTCATCTCCTATTACGGGGAGATGCGCACCAAGACCGGCGACGCCAAAGCCGACAAGGCGGTACGGCTGTATATGGCACCCGGTGTCTATCATTGCGGCGGCGGACCCGGCCCCAACCAGTTCGACATGCTCTCCGTCATGGACAATTGGGTGGGGCAGGGTCAGGCGCCCGATCGCATCATCGCCACAAGCCAGGACGGCGAGGTGTCGCGCCCGCTCTGCCCCTATCCGCAATTCGCCCACTACCAGGGCGGAGACGCGACCAAGGCCGAGAGCTTCGTCTGCAAGCAGTGAGCCGCGAACCGCGGGCGGCATCCGATCGGATGCCGCCGGCTCTGTTTGCACGCTCGGCGATTGCTATTGCGTCTGGGTGAGTGGCGCTTTCGAAGCGTTGGCGCTGTCGAATGTGAGCGCGCTCTTGCCCGACGGCCAGCCGTTCTTTGTCAGGATGTAGGCAAGAATATCGACGTAATCCTCGTGGCTGAGCCCGCCGGGATTGTCCATCGGCATGTTCTGGACGATGAACTGCATCAGATCGCCGACCGTCTCGTAATGGCTGGTGAAGCTCGACCCCAACAGTGTCGGCCCGGACACGCCCTCCATATTGGCGCCGTGGCACATCGCGCAATTGTTCTCGTAACTGTCGAGGCCCGTCCGGGCCTGGGCGTCGGTGTAGAGCGCCGCGGATTGCGCGCGCGCACTGGCGCCCAGCGCAAGGCCCGCGCCCGAAGCGGCAGCTGCCGCCAGCGCAAGCGCGGCGGCAGCCTTGGGAAAACGAACGTTCAAACGCATGATCTTGTGCATCTTCTATTGCGGAAGCGCGAACACCACGACGGCATCGCCCATTGCGATCCCTAAGACCGCGGCCAACGCCGCCGACCCGATCGCTACCGCAAGCTTCCGCCCCAACCTCCTTGCCATTTGCACTTCTCCCGAATGCTTCCCCAACGCATGTTTCAATTCGTCGGCCGCCGGCAATCTTGCCGAAGCGACCGCGGCCGCAGTCTCCCTATCCGGGCAAATCACCGCTCATTTGCTTTCGCTCTTGGCGTCCTTCCCGGCAGCCTTCTTCATTTCCTCTTCCTTCATGATCTTGGCGCCAAAGGCGATGGCATTGTTGAGGGCCTGGTTGTTGTAAGTGGCCGGATCGCGATAGCTGCGCTTGATCATTATAGTTTCGCCCGGAAGGACGAAGGTGGGCCGGCCATTGGCGGCCTGGATGACGTTCTGGTTCTCTTCGCAGGACCACATGTCGATGCGGTCGTTTTGCTTGGTCACGCGGCCATATTCCTGATAGCCGGGCCACGGCTTCGTCATCGACTTGGAGTCGTAAAGGACGGCACTGTCCCGGAACCTGTTGGGGCCGACGAGATGCATGTGCTCTATGGTGCTGGCTTCGCCGCTGGTGCTGGGCATCAGGCGCTGGATCTCTTCGGCCTTCATGTTGATGGTGTGGACGACCAGCGTGTCGCCGTCCCAGAAGCCGATCGAGTCGCCGTCCCACAAGGGATAGGCCTCGTCCTGGGGCACATGCCCGCGGCCGTCGGTATAAATTCGGCGCACTTCGCTTTGCTGCTCGCTGATGATCCAGGTCGTGCCCGGCGTGACGATGTCCTCATGCTGGAACGACATGAAGATGTCGCGCGGCCATCCCGTCGGCAGGCAATCGGTGAGCTGGTCCCATTCGAAGCCATGGGCGACGCCGGTCAGCTTCTCGCGGAACTTCAGTGCATATGCCGGCCTCAGCGGCGCCGTGACAAAGCCTTCGCAAGGGAACGTCTTGCAATGGTCCAGGATCGACTGGGCCGAGTTTCCCTGGCGCGGGGCACCGGGCTTCAGCGTCGAGGGGTCCCAGTTGAGCGCGCTCACGCGCGTCCAGATGCCCGACCAGTCCGGCAGGTTCGACCATGTCAATTTCCGCCCGCCATGAGCGGCCGCCTTCTCCGCCATATAGGTCTTGTAGGATTCCTGATATTCCGGTGCGACCGGGGTGTCAGGCGACGGTTCCTTGATGCATTCCGCGTTGGGAATGTCGGGACAGACCATCACGGGGCCGGCCTTGCGCACGGTTGCCGAGGACTGCGCGGACGCCGGCACGGGCAGCATCATCGCGCCAGCAAGCAGGGAAGCCGCCAGAAGCATAGCGGCGCAGAGGCCGAACGCACAATTCCGTGTCGCCTGTGCCGGCTTCAATGGATGGATGTGGTTCACGTTCCTCCCCCCGTTGGAATAATTTCATCGTGATTGGCGCATCGCGCTGGACAGGAGTTGCTGCGCCGATCCGCTCAAAACGCTGCACGGGACTGTCGCGTCTGCACCCCACAGGCCACAGCGCCGTGGCCCAAAGCAACGATTTCCTCGATGCTTCATGTTCCCAATAAACAATGCCGCGCGCTCCAATTCCTGTCAATTTCCGCCCAGTCGCGGACCGGCTCTTGCGCTGCGCGATGAGGGCACACAGTTTCCCCCGGCCATGCGGCTATGGTCTTTTCGCAATTTCCACTGCGTGGCAGGTAAGGAGATTTCGCCCACCACTTTCCCGTTCCATGCGAGCGCGATCCCGACCATGCGCAGCAACAAGCCACCGCGCCCGTCGGGCACGCCGCCAGATCACGGTCGGATGGGCAACGGACTGGTACAGCTGGGTGGGTTCGAACCGCCGACCTCCGGATCCACAATCCGGCGCTCTAACCAACTGAGCTACAGCTGCACGTCGGTCCCGGATGCGATGCCCGGGGAAGAGCCGGAAACTAGGGGGGCCCCCAGCCAAAATCAAGCTGGTTGGACGCTTGCGGCCGGCCCTGCGGACAGAAGTTGAGAAACGAGGTCTGCAAAGGCTACTTTCGGCGGGCGAACCGTTACCAGACGGAGCCTGTCATGCGCCGGATCGTCATCATATCCTTGGCGGCATTGGTCGGCCTTGTGGCGCTGATCGCGGCGCTGCCTTTCGTGATTCCGGTCGATGCCTATCGCAGCCGCATCGAGGATGCGGCCACCTCCGCCACCGGCCGCCAGCTCAAGATCGACGGCGCGCTGCGGCTGACCATCTTTCCGGAACTGGGGCTGACCGCGAACCAGGTGACGCTGGCCAATGCGCCCGGCGCGCGCGCGCCCTATCTCGCGAGCATGGACAGCCTCCATGTGGGCGTGAAGCTGCTGCCGCTTCTGGTGGGCCGCATCGAAGTCGCCGAGGCCACGCTCCATTATCCCCAGATCGATCTGGAAATGGACAAGGATGGCCACGGCAATTGGGCGCTGGGTGCGGGCGCATCCGCGAACGCCTCCCCGGCCGAGACCGCAGGGGGCGGCATCGCCACCGCGGCGCGCGCCAATTTCCGGGGCTTGCGCATCGCCGACGGTAGCGTCAGCTACCGCAACGACGCCACCGGAACGAGCCACAGCTTCGATCACATCGAGCTCACGGTGGGCATCACCAGTCTCGACAAGCCGATCACGGTCGACGGCAGCCTGACGACGGCCGGCGAGAAGATTTCGCTCGACGGCAGGTTAGGCTCGCTGCAGGCGCTGATGAACGGGAGCACGACCCCGGCCGATTTGTCGCTGACGTCAAATCTGGTGCAGGCAAGCTTCGATGGCACGCTGGCTGAGGACGGCGGCAACGGCATGCTGAAGCTCGACACACCAGACCTGCGCAAACTCGCGGCATGGGCCGGGCACACATTGCCGGCGGGCGGCGGCCTCGGCCATCTGTCGCTCGAAGGCAAATTGTCGGCCCAGGGGACGAACGACAGCTTCTCCGATATCCGCCTGGTGCTCGACAAGATGACGCTGACCGGCACGCTCACGCTCGACCGTTCCGGCCCGGTGCCGCTTGTCGGAGGCGTGCTCGCCGTCGACGATCTCGACCTCAATCCCTATCTCGCCGCGGCCGGAGGCGGCGGCACGGCCAAGCCTTCGGCGCAGACCACGAGCTGGAGCACCAAGCCGATCGATCTCGACATGCTCGGCCTCGCGAACGCCAATCTCACGCTCGACATCGGCCGGCTCGAATTGCGCAAGCTCAAGATCGGCAAGAGCCACGCAGCGGTGAAGCTGAACGACGGCGCGCTCACGGCAGATCTCGATCCCATCGCGCTTTATGGCGGCAGCGGCAAGGCCGAACTCAAGGCCGCGAGCAAGGACGGCGCCGCGCAGGTCGCCAGCACCGTGAAGTTCACCGATCTCGATGTGAAACCCTTCCTCACCGACATGCTGAGCGTCGGCCGCATCGAAGGCACCGGCGCGGTGAACCTCGACATCGCAGGCGCGGGCGCGAGCCCCAACGCGATCATGCACGCCCTCAATGGCAAGGGCAGCATCGCCTTCCGCAACGGCCGCATTCGCAGCGTCGATCTCGCCGGCGTGGCCAGGACCATCCGCGCGGCGCTGTCGGGACGCGCCACATCGTCCGATGCCTCCACCGAGTTCACGGAAATGGGCAGCACCTTCACGATCGCAAAAGGCGTGATGACGACCAAGGATTTCCATCTGCTCAGCCCCTTCATCCGCATGGCGGGCGCAGGCAAGGTCGATCTCGGCGAGCGGACCATCGACTTCGTTGTCGAACCCAAGGCTGTCGCCTCGACGAAGGGACAGGGCGGCCACGAGAGCGCGGCCGGCGTCGGCATTCCCTTCCGCATTCGGGGAAAATGGAGTCACGTCCATTATTCCCCGGACCTCTCCGGCGTTGCCAAGGACATCCTGCAGAGCCTGGCCAAGCAGAGCGGCTCGAACAGAACGTTCTGGCAGCGACTCTTCGGCGGCCGGTCGTCGAAGCCGCTCGAAGCGCTGAAGAGCCTGTTCCGCAGGCATTGACTCCGGGCTCCCGCTGGCCCCGAACCGCGCGCAAGGCGGTCATGGCGCATTGACATCGCCGCCCCGCTCGTCGAGCTTTGCACGGACGTCGCGGTGGCCCGCTTCGCCCTTGGCTGGGGGACCTGGACCTTCATGCTCTCCTATGCAGTGCGGCGTATCCTCGGCGCGATCCCGACGCTTTTCATCATCATCACGCTTGCCTTCTTCATGATGCGGCTGGCGCCGGGCGGGCCCTTCGACAGCGCGCGCCGAATCCCCCCCGAGATCGAGCACAACATCGAAAAGGCCTACAATCTCGACAAGCCGGTCTACCAGCAATATCTGCTTTATCTGGGCGATCTCGCGCATGGCGATCTCGGCCCCTCCTACAAGAACCGGGATTTCTCGGTCGCGCAGCTGATCGCGACCGGCCTGCCCGTCAGCGCCCGCCTTGGCATCTCGGCCATGGTGATCGCCGTCATTTTCGGTATTGCGCTGGGCACGCTGGCGGCGCTCCGGCAGAATTCGGCGACCGACTATGGCGTGATGAGCGTGGCGATGGCCGGGATCACGATTCCGACCTTCGTGACCGCACCCATCCTGACGCTGATCTTCGGCGTCTACGGCCTGCACCTCTTCGGATACGATTTCACATTGCCGGTCGGTGGATGGAACGGCGGGGCCTTCCGCAACATGATACTGCCGGTGACGACGCTGGCGCTGCCGCAGATCGCCATCATCGCGCGGCTGGTGCGCGGCAGCATGGTCGAGGTGCTGCATTCCAATTATGTGCGCACCGCCCGCGCGAAGGGACTGCCGGACTATCTCGTGGTCTGGCGCCATGCGCTGCGCGCCGGCTTGCTGCCGCTGGTGAGCTATCTGGGGCCGGCGGTGGCGGGCATTCTCACCGGCTCGCTGATCGTCGAGCAGATCTTCGGCCTGCCCGGCATCGGCCGCTATTTCGTGCAAGGCGCGCTCAACCGCGATTACACGCTGGTAATGGGCGTCGTCATCACTTACGCAGCGCTGGTGATCCTGATGAACCTGGTCGCGGACCTCCTCTATGCCGTGCTCGACCCGCGGGTGGGGTTCGACTGATGATCGCGCCGACCGCCGGACGCAACGCCGATCTGATCGTCAAGGCCCAGGAGGTGCAAGGCCGCAGCCTGTGGGTGGATGCGCGCCGGCGCCTCTTCCGCAACAGGGCGGCGATGGCGAGCCTCATCGTACTCACAATCATCGCGCTGATGGCGATTTTCGCACCGCTGCTGTCGCCCTATTCCTTCGACGCCATCGACTATCGCGTTGTCTCCTGCTCGCCCGACTGGTGGCCGGCCCACATCATGTGCAACGCCGGAGGCGCGCACTGGTTCGGCACCGACTCCATCGGCCGCGATCTATTCGTGCGCGTTCTCTTCGGCGCGCGCGTGTCGCTGGCCGTGGGGCTGGTGGCCACGCTCGTCAGCCTTCTGATCGGCGTCGTCTATGGCGCGACCGCGGGCTATATCGGCGGCCGCGTCGACGGGCTGATGATGCGCTTCGTCGACATCCTCTACTCGCTGCCTTTCATCTTCTTCGTCATCATCCTGATGGTGATCTTCGTCCGCAGCTTGTTCCTTTTGTTCATCGCCATCGGCGCGGTGGAGTGGCTGACCATGGCCCGAATCGTCCGCGGCCAGACGCTATCGATCAAGCAGAAGGAATTCATCGAGGCCGCGCGCGCCGCCGGCGTCAGCAGCTTCGGCATCATCACCCGCCACGTGATCCCCAACGTGGTGGGGCCGGTGATCGTCTATGTGACCTTGACCATCCCCAACGTGATCCTGGCGGAAAGCTTCCTCTCCTTCCTGGGACTGGGCGTGCAGGAGCCGCTGACCTCGTGGGGCGTCTTGATCTCCAACGGCGCCAACCAGCTCGAGACTGCGCCCTGGATGCTGATCTTCCCGGCGCTATTCATGGCGGTGACGCTGTTCTGCTTCAACTTCATCGGCGACGGATTGCGCGACGCCCTCGATCCCAAGGACCGCTGACGATGCCGGCGCCGCTGCTTCAGGTGCGCAATCTCGACGTGCGGTTCGAGACGCCGGACGGCGAAGTCCACGCCGTCAAGGACGTCAGCTTCGACATCGCCGAAGGCGAAACGCTGGGCGTGGTGGGCGAATCCGGCTCGGGCAAGAGCCAGCTATTCCTGGCCGCCGTGGGGCTGCTCGCCGGCAACGGCCACGCCACCGGCAGCGTCAAATATCGCGGCGAGGAGCTTATCGGCGCGCGCGCCTCGCAGCTCAACGCGCTGCGCGGCTCGAAGATCACCATGATCTTCCAGGATCCGCTCACCTCGCTCACGCCGCACATGACGGTCGGCGCGCAACTGACAGAGGCGCTGCGCATCCACAAGCGCGTCTCCAACGCCGAGGCGCGCAAGCGTTCGATCGAAATGCTCGAACGCGTGCGCATTCCAGAAGCGCGACGGCGCATGGACCAGTATCCGCACGAACTTTCTGGTGGCATGCGCCAGCGCGTCATGATCGCGATGGCGACGGTGTGCGGGCCCGATCTCCTGATCGCCGACGAGCCCACCACCGCCCTCGACGTCACCGTGCAGGCGCAGATCCTGCACATCATGCGCGACCTGCAAAAGGAGCTGAATACCGCGATCGTGATGATCAGCCACGACATGGGCGTGATCGCCGGAATCGCCCATGAGGTGCAGGTGATGCGCCACGGCCGCGTCGTCGAGACAGGCGACGTCGAGCGGATTTTCTATTCGCCCCACCACGACTACACCAAGGCCCTGCTCGACGCGATGCCGCGCATCGACGACCCGCGCCATGCCGGCCATGCCATTGCGGCCGCCGACATCGTCAAGCCGCAAACGCTGCTGACGGTCGATGACCTGAAGGTCTATTTTCCGGTGCGCACCGGCAGCGCCCTGTTCCCCAAAACCAGGCCCCTTCGCGCGGTCGACGGGGTCAGCTTCTCGCTCGAACAGGGCGAGACGCTGGGCGTGGTCGGCGAATCGGGCTGCGGGAAATCGACGCTTGCGCGCGCGGTGCTGAAGCTGGTGCCCAAGACCGCCGGCGGCGTGGTCTGGCTCGGCCGCGACATGGCCACGCTCAGCGATCCGGCTCTGCGCAAGCTGCGCAAGGAATTCCAGATCGTGTTCCAGGACCCGTTGGCGAGCCTCGATCCGCGCATGACCATCGGCCAGTCCATCGCCGAGCCGCTCAGGGCGCAGCAGCCGGAACTGCCGTCGTCAGAAGTTCGTGCGCGCGTGCGCGAGATCATGGCCCATGTCGGCCTCGAACCCGGCTGGATCAACCGCTATCCCCACGAATTCTCGGGCGGCCAGAACCAGCGCGTCGGCATCGCGCGCGCCATGATCGTGCGGCCCAGGCTGGTCGTCTGCGACGAGGCGGTGAGCGCGCTCGACGTTTCGATTCAGGCGCAGATCGTCGAACTCCTGATCACGCTGCAGCGCGAATTCGGGATGGCGATGATCTTCATCAGCCACGACCTCTCGGTGGTGCGCCAGATCAGCCACCGGGTGATGGTGCTTTATCTCGGCCGCGTGGTGGAGATGGCCGACCGCGATACGATCTACCAGGATGCGCGCCATCCCTACACCCGCGCGCTGATCAGCGCAGTGCCGGTCCCCGATCCCAGGATCGAGCGCAACAAACCGCGGCTGGAGATGGCAGGCGATCTGCCCTCACCGCTCGACAGCCGCGCCCAGCTCACCTTCCTCAAATCGAAGATGATCGACGATCCCGATGCCCAGCAATACCGGCCCAAGCTGATCGAAGTGGCGCCGGGCCATCTCGTCGCCGAGCACGACCCGCCGTGAGCGCTCTATCTGGCCCGCGTCACCTTGTAGAGGTGGCTGGCGCCGTTGACCTGCAGATTGTAACTGCCAGGTCCTCCCGGCGAGATCGTCACGTTGTTGGCAGCCGTGCGGTTGAAGGTGGCGCTGTCCCTGTCGCCCGGAATCTGCTGCCACACCTCGCCGTTGTCGAGAACGACGATGAACTTGCCGCGTGGGTCGAATGCATAGGAGGCCACGGCGGCGCTGAGCCGGCCGGTCGCTTCGCTGCGACGTGTTTGGCTCTGATCGAGGGGCGCGACCTTGTAGACGCGGTTGGCATCATTGATGCGCAGATCGTAGCTGCCGAACCGCCCGCGCATAATCGTCACCGAATTGGCGCTGCCGCGATGGAAGAATGCCTCTTTGTCGCTGCCCTCGACCTGCTGCCAGACCTGGCCGTTGTTCAGGACCACGATGAATTTGCCTTGAGGATCGTAGGCAAATGCATTCACGCCGGCGTGGATGGCGCCGGGCGGGGCCGGGCGGCGGGCCGAAGCCTTGTCCTCGCCGACTCCGAACAGACCATCGACATTGCGCTCGATCCAGGATTGATCTTCCGGACTGGGCGCCGGCTGAGTGCTGGCCACCGCAGCCGGCGCGGGCTCAGGCGGCGGCGCGGGCTCAGGCGGCGGAGCGGCAGGCGGTGCCGCCGTGGCGACGCTTGGCGCAGGCGCCGCAGCACGCGGCGCGGCCGCCCGGGGTGCCGGAGCGGCAGCACGGCCGGGTGCTCCCGCAGCCGCCTTGATACTCGGGGCCATGGCGTCGTAGCAGGCGAGGCGGGCGCGGCCATCGGTGAGGCCCGCGCATTGCGCCAGCGTCCTGAGCAGGCCCGGCTCCGTACCGTAATAGTCCTGTGCGGCGGCGCTCGAGGCGAAGCCCGCGCTCAGCACGCACACAGCGATGAAAAAATGACGCGAATTCATGTCCCGGTCGCCCCTCTTTGCGCATAGACTGTTTAGCATGGCTGCCCCCGACATGCAGCCCCCCACGGAGACGGGATCCCAGATGCAGCATGACCGCCGCTCGGTCCTTCGCCTGATCGCTCTGTCGACGACAAGCCTTGTGGCCTTTTCCTGCGCCCCGCCGCCTCCGCCGCCGGGAACCATCGTGCTCAACCGCGGCAACAGCTCGGACATCAAGAGCCTGGATCCGGCCTTCATCGACGGCAGCTGGGAATTCAATGTGGTCGGCGAGGTGCTGATCGGCCTGACCACCGAAGGCCCGGACGCCAAGCCGGTGCCGGGGGCGGCGACACATTGGGAGACATCGGACGACGGCCTGACCTGGACTTTCCATCTGCGCGACCACACCTGGTCGGACGGCGTCAAGGTGACTGCGCACGATTTCGTGGCCGCCTGGCGGCGCGAGGTCGACCCGAACACCGGCGCGATCTATGCCTACAATCTGTGGGTGGTGAAGAACGCCAAAAAGATCAGCACGGGCAAGCTGCCGCCCGAGACGCTGGGCATCGAAGCGCTCGACGACATGACGCTCAAGGTGACGCTGGAACATCCCGCACCCTACCTGCCGCAGCTCATGGCCCATCCGGTTGCCTATCCGATCCCTCATCACATCTACGAAAGACTGGGGGCCGCCTGGTCGCACCCGCAAAATTATGTTGCCAACGGCCCCTATATGCCCAAGCTATGGGTCCCACTCGATCGTGTGATCGTGACCAAGAACAAACGCTTCTACGACGCGGCCAACGTGCAGATCGACGAGGTGATCTTCTACGTCACCAACGACACCGAGGCCGCGCTCAAGCGCTATCGCGCCGGCGAACTCGACGTCCAGTTCGGGTATCCGGCGATCGAAATCGATTGGATGCGGGCCAACATTCCCGATCAGATCAAATCGGTGCCCTATCTCGAAACCACCTTCCTGGACATCAATTTCGGCCGCCCCCTGTTCAAGGACCGGCGGCTGCGCGAAGTGCTCAATCTTGCGGTCGACCGCGAAACCATCGTCAACAAGATCCGGCGTCTGGGCGAGACGCCGGCCTACGCCGTGGTGCCGCCCGGAATTTCGAATTATCCGCACACGGCGCAATCGCCCGTCAAATCCCTGTCCCAGGCCGATCGCATCGCCAAGGCAAGGCAGCTGATGGGGGAGATGGGCTATGGGCCCAACAAGCGTCTCAAGATCAATTTCCTGACCGCCACCAGCCCGGACTGGGTGCGGATCGCCGCCGCGCTTCTCGGCATGTATCAATCCGTCTGGATCGATCTCAACATCAGGGCCGAAGAGCGGCAGGTGCAGATTGTCGATCTCAACCAGCACAATTTCGACCTGGCCTATGACGGCTGGATTGCCGATTTCGACGACGCCAGCAATTTCCTCGACCTGCTGATCACGGGCAGCGGCGAGAACAACAGCGATTACAGCAATCCGGCCTTCGATGCGCTGATCAACACGGCCCAGCAGCGGGCCGATCCGAAAATCCGCGCCCAGCTCCTGTCGCAGGCCGAACAGATGGCGCTCGACGACTATTGCTGGGTGCCGCTCTACAATTCGGTCACCGAGGATCTGGTCAAACCCTATGTGACCGGCTGGATACCCAACGCCAAGGATATCAACCGCAACCGCTGGCTCCGGATGGAGCGCAAGCCGGGCGCCAAACTGGCCGGACTGTAGCGGCCGCTCATTTCAAGGGGGAACCTCTCATGCGAATTCTGTCTGCCATTCTTCTTGCCAGCGCGGCGATGACCGTGGCGCTGCCCGGCCGGGCCATGGCCGAGAGCGCGCAGAGCTGCGCCTCCATGGCGGAAACAAAGCTCGCGGGCTTCGATCTCACGGTGACGAAGGCCGCCGAGGTTCCAGCCGGCGAGGTGAACACGCCCCGGCTGCATGCCAAATTTCCCGCCTATTGCCGCATCGACGGCAGCATCGATCCGCACACCGGCATCGACGGCAAGGCCTACGCCATCGGCTTCTCGCTGGCGCTGCCCGACGACTGGAACGGCCGCTTCCTGTTCCAGGGCGGCGGCGGGCTCGACGGCGTGGTACGCCCGCCATTCGGCGAGGGCGCCAGCGGCGACGATCCCGCGCTCGCCCGCGGCTTCGCCGTGGTCTCCACCAACTCGGGCCACGAGGCCAAGGGATTCGACGGCAGTTTCAAGAACGACCAGAAGGCCGGGCTCGACTTCGCCTATGTCGCCATCGGCCGCGTGACGGTGTTGGCCAAGGACCTGATCACCGCCTATTACGGCAAGCCCATCGCCCACAGCTATTTCGTCGGCTGTTCGACCGGCGGCCGCGAGGGCATGACCTCGTCCGAACGCTATCCGTATTATTTCGACGGCATCGTGGTGGGCGCGCCGGCGATGCGCACGCATTTCTCCAATCTTGCCATCGATCGCGCCAGCGCGCTCGACAACCGGATCGCACCCAAAGGCGCGGACGGCCAGCCGGTCACGGATATGGCATTCTCGCCAAGCGACCGGACGCTGGTCCTGAACACGCTGCTCGATCAGTGCGACAAGCTCGACGGCCTTGCCGACGGCATGATCGAGGCGCCGCTGGCCTGCCACTTCGATCCGTCGGTTCTGACCTGCAAGGGCGAAAAGACCGACAAGTGCCTGACCGGCGCGGAGGTCGACACGCTGAAACAGGCATTCGAAGCACCCAAGAACAGCCTCGGCCAGACGCTCTATTCCGCCCACCCCTACGACACCGGCATGGCCATGGCTCCGAAAACCGGCATCCCTGGCTTCATGCTCGGCTCGCTCGATCCCATCACCGGGCCGAACCACTCCACGACCATCGACGTCGATGCGCAGGAGCTCGCCGCCCGCGCCGATGCGCTGCAAGTGCTGATCGACACCTGGGGCTGGACCAATCTTTCGAGCTTCCGCGGCCATGGCGGCAAGATCATGTACTATCACGGCCTGAGCGACCCGTGGTTCTCGGCCTTCGACACGCTCAATTACTTCCGCCGCATGGAGGCGGCGAATGGCGGGGCGGCCGAGGCCGCGAAATTCTCGCGCTTCTATCTGGTGCCCGGCATGGGCCATTGCGGCGGCGGGCCGGCCACGCTCGACCAGTTCGACATGCTGACCAAGATCGTGGACTGGGTGGAGAAGGACCAGGCGCCGGCTTCGGTAACGGCGACCGGCACCGATTATCCCGGCCGCAGCCGCCCGCTCTGCCCCTATCCGACTTACGCGCGCTACGAGAAGGGCGACGCGAACAAAGCCGCGAGCTTCACCTGCGCGGAATACGGAGCGGATATGACGAAGACGGAGTGAGGGGTGCAAGCCGCTGAAACATAAGGGGCTTGGGAGGGAAATGGAGGCCATCACCACGGACAAGCTGGCGCGAGGATCATTCGCTGCCACATTCCTACTGGCCATGATTGCCGCCCTCGAAAAGGAAGAGATAAAGTTGGCGGACATCTAGGGGCTGTGGACATGGGGCGCCCGTTTTCCGGTAGGCAGAAGGTTGAAATAGTGGTGGCGGTAGCTGCCGTAGTGGCTTACTTGATCGCGCTGCCTGTTACTCTCGGATCATTTTGTTCGGCGAATAATCCATCCAAGCAGCCAGTCGCATATAGCCTCACCGTAGAAAGCAACAATCATCAACCCAACGCTAATGGCGCCGAGGAAAAGTCGGTCGGCCGGTCTGGTTCGAGCGAAATAGAAAAATCCGGCCGCCCCGAGAGCGCAAAGCAACCGACTGACCACAAGAGACTTGGGGGCGCGGTTTCTGGTGCGATATCAACGTGTCTGACTACTTCATTGGCTTCTTTACGCTGATGCTCGCGATTGCTACTTATTTTTTGTGGCGAGAGACTGAACGGCTTGCGCGGGGCGCTGATGATCAAGCCTCCAAGATGGAGCGATCCGTCTCCGAAGCCGCTAAATCGGCTATTGCCATGCAGGGCGTCGCCCATTCGATGGCAGCCAACGTCGAAAGGGTAAAAGAAAGCATCGGAATTCAACGCGAGATTGCTGACCGGCAAAAACTCGTGACCGAATTGCAGACGCGCGCCTATCTGGGAATAGAATTTCTTGGGGTTGTACCTCAAGACGCGGTTCCCAATCAGCGATTTGAGCCTCGATTTAGGATAGTGAATAACGGACTGACGCCCGCCTATAACGTGCGCATCCGTTGCGCGGCAGACGTTTTGTCAACGCCACTTCGCGAGGATTTCTCCTTTCCTCTGCCCGCTTGGGATGAAAGTGGAAGCCGCTCTGTAATCGGTCCCAGGCAATACAAGACATGCTCCGCCGTTGTTCCACGAAGTTATCCCTGGAACGAAGTAGACGATTTTCTGAAAGGGCAGGGACAAGCTATGATCGCGTGGGGAGAAATTGTCTATCAAGATGCATTCAAGAACCTCCGAATCTTGAAGTTCGGGCAATTGATCGTAATGCTATCCGACGGTACCTACATGACCTGGGACACTTCCCATCACAACGAGGCAGATTAACGCCATGGGAAGTACGGTGACGGCGCAGCGTTTCCGATGCCGTTATAGCCGGTTTGGCTGAAAATTTGGGGTCGGAGTAAAAATTCGCGCGCCTCGACTTCGCTGACAGCCGCTTCATCGGTAGGCCAACTGTATCTGGAAACCGGCGCCGGAGTTCGAATGGCGCAGGCTCCATCGGCGCCTGTCACGAAACGGCGCGGGCAAATGCGAAATCTAAGCCCTTGAACGGCCGGCATTATCCGCAAGCAACGCGATGCCAGCGGGTCCGCGCGCGATTCATTCGTACACGGATGAAAATGCAGACCATTGAAATCACGACGGAATTTGCAAGCGTCGATCCGTGCGCGATCTGAAAAAAGAAATCTGTTTGTCAACGCCTTGAAGGCACGGTCCCCTGCCCCATCTCCTTCGGGCAACGGCCGCAATGGAGATGCCGGACAGGAGAATTCGGTAGACGCAGGACCATACAGGACAAGGATGCGAGATCTTGCGCGCATCCATGCGAAGCGAAGGGATCACGCCGGATCGGCGCGGGTGCGGATGAGCAGCCCGGCCTTCGGCCCCGACGCCAGCGAAGTCCGAGGCGGGACCAAGGTGCGATGCCGGCGCGTGTGAATCCACGCGTGCGGCGCCGCCTGCCGTAATTCCGAAGGTCCGGGCGGGCAGCGGCGGGCGTGAGTGGCGAGAAAAAAGAAGCCGCGCACGCACAACGTTCCCGCCCTCGGTCTAATGATTGGCGTCCAGGGCGAGCAAGCAGGGTTGGTGTGGCGGCTGCTTGCGAGCCCTCAAAAAATGGCGTCCCCGACAGGATTCGAACCTGTGACCCCGAGATTAGGAATCTCGTGCTCTATCCTGCTGAGCTACGGGGACGGCCGTTCCTCATTACACCAGCCTAGGCAGCCCGCCAACCGCGCCGCCTGAGCCCGGAAAAGCGCTATAGAACCCAAAAATGTCACGGTGCGGCGACGCCACCATGTCGCGGCCGCAATCGTTCCTCCATCGCGCATGCGCCGGAATGCCCCGGTGTCGTGCATGAACGCGGAAGGAACACGACGATGAAAAACACGCTTCGAACGGGTTTTCAGGCCGCGCTGTTGTGCGGCGCCGTCGCTCTGGCGACGCCCGCGCTGGCTGGCGGACTTCTTGGCGGTGGCGGCGCGGTTGGCGGCGCGGTCGGCGGAGCAGCCGGTGGCGTTGGCGGCGGGTTCGGCGGGGCGGCGGGCGGAGCCGGCAGCATCGGCAGCCCGACAGCGCTTCCACCGGTGGGCGGCGCATCGGGCGCGGCTTCGGGCCAGCTCGGCGCCTCAGGCTCGATCAGTGGCGCGCCCGCCGGTAGTGCCGCGACCGGTGCGACCGGACGGGCCGAAAGCACGTTGAACAGTACCGCGGCCGGCGCGAACGGCGCGGCCGATACCGGCCTCGAGAAGGCGGGTTCGGTCTCCGGCGCAGCCAATGGCGCGGCGGCCACAGGCTCGTCGCTAAGCGCGCCCGGCGTCGCCGCCAATGCGGCCGGCAGCGGTTCGGGCAATGCCAGTGCCGATACCAGCGGCACCGCGAAAACAGCGGCGAAAGGGTTGCGCACGGCCCGCAAGACCATGCGCAAGACCGAGAAGCGCGCCAATGGCGCAGTCGGTGCCGCGGCCAGCGCAGCCAACAACACCAATGCCAGCGCCGGCGTCGCTACCAGCGCCAACGCCAGCGGCGGAGCCGGCACTGGCGGCGCCAACCTCAGCGGCGGCAGCTCGGAAGATGCAAATGCCTCCGGCGGCCTGTGAACCGCTCCTTCGACGGCAACGTGCAGCCGGAGGATTTCATCCTCCGGCTGCATTTTCGCAGCGGCTCAATGCGCGATCAGGTCGCGCTCGTGGGCGCTCTCCGACCACTCGAAGACGATTCTGCGGTCGGGCTGGGCGAGCTTCTTGCTCTTGCCCTTGAACGAGAAACTGTCGAGCAGATCGCGGATCAGCTCCAGCCGCGCGGTCTTCTTGACGTCGGCGCCGACGATGCGCCACGGCGCCAAGGGATGGGTGGTGCGGCGGAACATGACGTCGCGGGCGTCGCTATAGGCTTTCCAGTTCTTCTGCGCCGCCTCGTCGACGGGCGACAGCTTCCATTGCTTGAGCGGGTCCTTGTGGCGCGCGGCCAGCCGCTTCTTCTGCTCGGGTTTGCCGATGTCGAGGTAATATTTCCTGAGCTCGATGCCATCACGCACCAGCATCTCCTCGAAGGGCACCACCATGTCGAGGAAATCCTCGCCCTGTTTGGGCGTGCAGTACTTCATCACCCGTTCGACTCCGGCGCGGTTGTACCAGGAGCGGTTGAAGACCACGAATTCGGACCCCGCCGGCAGAAACGGAACGAAGCGCTGGAAATACCATTCGGTCTCCTCGCGGTCCGAGGGCTTGCCGGGCGCGTGCACGCGGGTCTCGCGCGGGCTCATATGCTGGGTCAGCCGCTTGATGGTGCCGTCCTTGCCGGCGCTGTCGCGGCCTTCGAGGATGACGAGCACGCGCGCGCCGTCGGCGATGAGCTGGCGCTGCAGCTTCACGAGCTGGACCTGAAGGTCGTAGAGCGCGCGCCGGTAATGACGATCGGGGCCGTCGTCCTCATCGTCGTAATCGGCGCTTTCATTCCTGGCCATGACGTCCTCCGCTTGCCCGGCCGAGCATAACAGGCGGCAACGCCCGCGCCACCCGCGCTATGGGATACGATCCGGAATGGTTCCGGCAACGAAAAGATCGGAAAGGTCGGTGGCATTGCAGGCGTCGCGCAGGCAGGGGCCGACCTGGAAGATCTCCTGCATCGTCTTCAGATCGGAAGAATGGGTGTAGTTGATGGTGTTGGTGTAGGCATTGCCCCTGGCGTAGGGCGAAATGACGATCTCGGGGATCGTGTGCGCGTAATCGTCGCGATCGCGGCCCTCCGTTTCATCCCACCACAGGATGATGAGCCCGCCATCCTTGTAGGCCTTGGATGCCATGATCATCGGCACCAGTTTGGAGGCGAAGCTGTCGCCTTCGGCGATGGCGGCGGGATCGTCCGTGTAATGCTTGCCGCGATAGGTGAAACCGCCCGTCAGCGCGGTGTGCATCTCGTTGTTCTGGTTGGGCGTGATCCAGTTGTAATCGGCGATGCGGCCGGTCGCCAGATCGCTCTTGAACTGCTGCAGCGGCGCGTAATGGCGGGCCATCCCGTTCTTCGGCGTCGGATCGTTGCCGCCGTTGGTGACGGTGAAGAATACCATCGAATTGTGCTTGGGTGCGTAATTGTATTGCCGGCTGCCGTTCCACGCATTGACGGCGCGTTCGAAGTAACCCTCGCGGCGGCTCAGCGGCACCGTCCAGCGGCTCTTCGGCAAAACCCTGTTTGTGCGGTAATCAATGTCGATGTCTTCCTGATAGGACTTCCAGCTCTTGCCCGCGCGCATCAGATAGGCGCTCAGCGTGTCGGCCGTGGTCTGGTTTGTGCCATCCTTGCCGAAGGGGTCGTTATCGCTGGCGACGCCCAGATTGGAGCCGGCTTCGGCCCAGATATAGCTGGGCTCGGAGGGATGAATGTGCGGATTGTTGCCGGCGGGCGTCGCCAGCACATTGTGATAGGCGCTGGCATAGGAGACCTGCCGCGCGTTTGGGCTGCCGGGCGTGACCAGGCTGTTGATATAGGGCGCGGCCGGATTGCCAAGGATTTGGCCGGGCGCGGCGTCGTCCGACGCAGGCTGGGCCCAGTTGTGATTCTCGAAGGCGATGACGAAGACGTGCTTGATCTTGCCGGCCGCGAAGGCCGGGCCGGCTGCCAGCCCAAGCGCGCCGAGCGCGACCGCCAGACGCAACAGATCGTGGATGCGCATCGAAATCCCCCTTGCCGCCGCGATATCTTCTCATCTCTACAACGGAAATTGAACCGTTCCGTGACAGGCCGTCCGATCAGATCGGCTTCACGACCAGATGGCGCGCGCCCGTCTCGTCGGTGAAGCGCGCGGCCGTCACGCCGAAGACCCGCGCCAGCGCCGCGTCGGACAGCGCCTCTTCGGGCGCGCCGCTGGCGGCGACGTGACCCTGCTTCAGCAGCACCAGCTCGTCGCAATAGCGCGCCGCCAGCGCCAGATCGTGCAGCGTCACAACCACGGCGGTGCCGCGGGCCGCTTCGGCGCGCAACAGCTCCATCAGCCGCAATTGATGGGCGGGATCGAGATGGGCCGCCGGTTCGTCGACCAGGAGCACCGGTGCCATGACGGCCAGCGCGCGCGCCAGGAGCACGCGCGCCCGTTCGCCGGCCGAAAGCTCGTCGAGCCGGCGCTCGGCGAATTCGGCGGCATCGCAACGCTGAAGCGCCTCGCCCACGGCCGCTTCGTCGGCGGGCGTAAGGCGCGCGAAGGCCGGCCGGTGCGGCATCCGCCCCAGCGCCACCACGCGGCGCGCGATCAGCGGCCAGTGCGCCTCCCCTTCCTGCGGCAGGTAGGCGATCGCCCGCGCGCGGGCCTCATGCGACCATTCGGGAAGCGGCCGGCCAAGCAACCGCACCGTACCCGCCTCCGGCCTGATGAGGTCCAACGCCGCGCGCAGCAGGGTCGTCTTGCCGGCGCCGTTCGGTCCCGCAAGTCCGGTGACGCGGCCGGCGCGTACGGAAAGCGACACGTCGTCGAGCGCACGGCGCGTGCCGTAGCTGAGTGTCACGGCCTCGAAGGCAAGCGCCTCGCTCATCTTCCTCTCCGCATCGCCAGGATCAGCCAGATGAAGAACGGCGCGCCCAGCATTGCCGTCAGCACGCCCAGGAGAAGCTGGCCGTCCGGCGCGATCAGGCGGATGGCAACGTCGGCCGCGGCGACCAGCGCCGCGCCCCCCAAGGCCGAGGGCAGGATCAGCCGCGCCGGCTCGTAGCCGTAGAAAGGTCTCAGCAGATGCGGCACCACAAGGCCGACGAAGCTGATCGCGCCCGCCGCGGCCGTCGCCGCGCCGGTCGCCAGCGCCACGCCCAAGACGACGCGCCGGCGCACGCCATGGACGTCGATCCCGAGGCTGTGGGCTGCCTCTTCGCCCAGCGTCAGCGCGTCGAGCCCGCGCGCCGCCGAGAGCAGAAGCGCGATGCCCAGAAGGGTGAGCGGCAGGGCGAAAGCGAGATCGGAAAGCGTACGGTCCTTGAGCGAACCCAGCATCCACAACACCATCTCGCTCATGGCGTAAGGATTGGGCGCGAAGGAAAGCGCCAGCGCTGTGAGTGCGGTGGCGAGACTCGCGACGGCGACGCCTGCCAGCACCAGCGCCATCACGCCGGCACCCGCCCGCGACAGCAGATAGAGAATCGCCGCCGCCACCAGCGCGCCTGCAATTGCGAAAGCGGGAAGCAGCGCGGCGCTGACGGCCGCAAGTCCGAAATAAAGCGCGATCACCGCGCCTAGTCCCGCCGTCGAGGTGACGCCGGTGATGCCCGGCTCGGCGAGCGGATTGCGGAACAGGCCCTGCAGCGCCGCCCCGCTCGCCCCGAGCGCACCGCCGACGACGAGCGCCAAAGCCGCGCGCGGCAGCCTGATCTCGCGCGCGATCACGGCCGCGGTGCCATGCGACGAAAAAAGGCCTTCTAACAATTCCGAAGCCGAAAGATGAATAGGTCCCATCAGGAACGAGATCGCGGCGAAGCCCAGCGCCAGTGCGGCAAGCGCAAGCGTCACCAAAGCGGCGCGGCACCCAGCGAGGCTCACGCGCAGGCGCAGACCGATGGTGGCGGAAAGTGTGCGTTCCTCGACCGCGCCGTCCATGGCCGCCTTTGCCTCCCGGCATCAGCGCATCGCCACTTGCGGTCTCCCGCCCCGACGACCGACCCCGATCGCGCGGATGGACGACGCTCGCACCGGCAGGTTTCCTGGCTTGCGGCTCTGGCGCGCGGGCCCTGCCTTCCCGGTTTCCCAGTGGCACGAGGGGCCCGTGCTCGCCGCCTACAGTTGCGGGGGCAGCCACGGAATTGGCCCGTCCAGGATTCCTGGTGAGGCCGAACCGCATTCCCTTTTCCCTTGCACGATCGCAAGGGCACCGGCGCGTCATGAAGTCTTAATCTCGTGGGCTTGCGGGCGCAAGCTTGGCCCGTCGTCCCAGCCGCACGAACTCGCTTGCGACGTCGGCCGACCATGGGCCCGCGCATAGAAGCGGTATCAGATCGGCCCGCGCGATCAGCGTGCGGCCCTTCAGCGTTTCAAGCGCGGGGTTATCGATGGCGACATCGGCGAGCGAAGGCCCGCTTTCGGGCGCGGCGTTGAGAATCAGGAGCCTGGGCGCCGCCGCAATTACGGCCTCGACCGAAAGCCGGCCGAGCCGGTTCACCCCGATCGCGGGCGCAGCATCGGCCAGGCCGGCGGCTTCCATGATCTCGTCGCTGAGGCGGTCGGCGGTGACGTAGCCATTGGGTTCGTAGATCAGCGCGCGTATGGGCGGCCGCGGCGCGGCTTTACGCGCGGCGGAAAGCTCCTCGTCCATCCGCGCGAGGAGCGCCTCGGCACGTGCGCGCGCGCCGAGCTCGCGCCCAAGCATCAACGTGACCTTGCGCACTTGGGCGAGCGAACCGGCCCAGGGCACATCCAGAACCTTGATCCCGGCTGCGCGCAAATGGGCGCGCAGCCGCGCATCGGTGCCGGCATACATGACGACGAGATCGGGATGAAGCGCGAGCACGTTCTCGGCCGAGGGGCGGATCAGCGGGATCCCCCTGACCTTGCCGGCGATGGTGGAGACCACGGGCTTGGCCTCGCCCGCCAAGATCGAAAGCGCGGCGATGCGATCCCGCGGCACCAGACGGAAGACGTATTCATCCGTACACAGATTGGTCGAGACGATGCGCTGCGGCGCGGCAAAAGCCGCCGCCGCCCACAGCAGCGCCAGCGCAAAGGCGAGAATATACCCGTTCTGTCTCACTCGCATATTGCTGCCCATCTGCCGGCACGGGGGGCCGGTGCACGATATGGCTATGCCGACGGCCATCCTCGGGCAAGAGCGAATTGGGATAGCGGGCCACCGGGGCGTCGTTTACATTTGAAATCAGCGATTCGCGGATTCGGAGTCCTTTCCATGCCCATTTATCGCGCCCCCGTCGACGATTACCGTTTCGTGCTGAACGAGTTGCTCGAGGTCGATAAGCACCGCGACCTGCCCGATTTCGGCGAACTATCGCCCGAGCTTCTTGAGGACATCATGGTCAATGCGGCCAAGTTCTGCGAGGAGGTGCTGCAGCCGCTCAACCAGTCCGGCGACGAGGAAGGCGCCCATTTCGAGAACGGCGTGGTGCGCACGCCCAAAGGATTCAAGGAGGCCTATGACGCCTATCGCGAATCCGGCTGGGGCGCGCTGGCTTCCGGAACCGAATATGGCGGGGCGGGCCTGCCGATCATGGTGTCGATGATGGTGGCCGAGTTCGGGCAATCGGCCAACCAGTCCTTCGCCATGTATCCGGGGCTGACGAGCGCGGCGTCCAACGCGCTCGAAGCGGTCGGGCCCGACTGGATGAAGAAAGCCGTCCTGCCGAAAATGGTGAGCGGCGAATGGGCCGGCACCATGTGCCTGACCGAGCCCCATTGCGGCACCGATCTGCGCTTGATGAAGACGCGCGCCATCGAGCAGCCCGACGGCACCTATCGCATGACCGGGACCAAGATCTTCATCTCCGGCGGCGACCAGGATTTGACGGACAATGTCATCCATCTGGTGATCGCCAAGATCCCGGACGAGGACGGCAAGATCTACGACGATCTTTCGACCGTCAATTTCTTCATGGTGCCGAAGATTCTGGTGGACGAGGACGGCAAGACGGGCGCGCGCAACGCCGTCGCCGTCGGCGGCATCGAGAAGAAGATGGGGATCAAGGCGCAGGCGACCTGTGTCATGAACTTCGACGACGCGATCGCCTGGCGGCTGGGGCCCAAGCCGCAATCCTACAAGCCGGGCGAGAAGCGCCACACCTCGGCCGGCATGGCCGGCATGTTCGGCATGATGAACCGGGCCCGCCTAGGCGTCGGCATCCAGGGCATCGCCGTCGCCGAGGTCGCCTATCAGAACGCGGTGGCCTACGCCCATGAACGCCGCGTCGGCCGCGCGCTCACCGGCCCGGCCGATCCCGACAAGCCGGCCGATCTCGAAATCGTCCATCCCGATGTGCGCCGGATGCTGCTGCATTCGCGCAGCTTCATCGAGGGTGCGCGGGCGCTCGCCATGTGGACCATGCTCAACATGGGGATCGAGGAATCCGACCGGCCGGAGAAGGCGACCGCAGCCCTGCTGGCCGATCTGATGACGCCGATCATCAAGGCCTTCTTCACCGACATGGGCTTCGAGGTCGCCAACATGGCGATGCAGATTTACGGCGGCCACGGCTATATCCGCGACAACGGCGTGGAACAGTTCGTGCGCGACGGCCGCATCAACCAGACCTATGAAGGCGCCAATGGCGTGCAGGCGATGGATTTGGTCGGCCGCAAGCTCGGCCGCAAGGGCGGGGCGGCGCCGATGGCGCTGTTTCAGTTGCTCAGCGGCTGGCTTGGCGAAAACGCGGACAACGAGAAAATGGAGCGTTATGTGGGGCCGATGCAGCGCGGCGTCGACACGCTGCAGCAGGCGACGATGTGGCTGGCGCAGCACGGCATGGCCAACCCCAACGATGCCGGTGCCGGGGCGACCGATTATCTCAGGCTCATGGCAATCGTCGTGGTCGGCTGGATGTGGGCGCGCATGGCCAAGCTGTCGATTGGAGAAGCTGGACGCCGGCGCCGGCAACAAGGCCTTCTACGAGGCCAAGCTGGTCAGCGCGCGCTACTGGATGGAACGCATGATCCCCGAATGCCCAATGCTGTTCGAACGCATCCAGGCCGGCAGCGAGAATATCATGGCGTTTGAGTAGTTTCCAAACCTCCGCTCTTGCCTATGAGAGGAAATATCGAATGGCCGCGATAGATGTCTCTCACTTCACCATGGTCGGCTTTGCACTCAACACACACGACCAAGCCTCGCTCGTACAGACGACCTCTCAGCTACTGCCCAAATGTGAGATGTCAAAGCTGTCTGACCGCGATCTGATTTGTCTAATCAAAGATCAGTCTGGTGCTGAATTGCGAATTGGGCTCCTCCAAAACGCCAGCGGCCAAGCCGAAATCGCGACCATGGACCCGTCGTTCAGCGGCGAGGGGCAAACTTCAGTGGACGTGGTGGGCGACGTTTCCGATCCTGCCGACGAACCCTTTGAAGTCACCATATCCGCTCATTTCAGCGGCGACAAAACGCCAATAGTCTTCGATCTTGCCGACCCATCGGAAGCTGGAGCATTTGCAGCCGGCAAGACGTTGGACGCGGATATAACAGCATTTGGATTCGAACCGAAAATCTATTCCAATGCGGATTCGTTTGTTGCCGCGCAAAGAAAGAAACACTCAAAAATCATGTTCTCTCCTGAATTCTTTGTACCGTCAGGCACATTTTACGAGAAAGTGGGCGGTGCAATGCCTGATAACGCAAAGCGACCTGTGTCATATGCCGACCTTGCCGGCAAAGTTTTGAAATCCGACTTGCGCACCAACTCCGCGGGCACGCGCCAATTCTGGTGGGCGACAGTTGCGACTTATGACGGTGCAACAATGGACGTCGTGATGGACCCGCGTTCGGTGACCGTAAAGCCTGTTCCAGGCTCTATTATAACCGGCCGATTCTGGCTTACGGCGCGAGTATCGCATTCGCACAATTAGAAGCTCACACCGCCTCGGCCAGTTTCGCCAAATGGCCGAGGATGAATTGCACGCTCTTGAAGCGATCCGCACTCCCCTTCACGGCCGCTTGTCATTCACCGCCGCCGCGGCCGCATTGGCCGGTTCGGCGTTGAGACCGGACTGCGTCATCACCACACGATAGTCCGCACCATTGGCCAGCGGCATGTAGACGGCGGAGCCGAAGCGGCGGTTTTCGGTGTATGAGCGGTCGATCAGCCACAGCAGCCACGATCTCGGCACATAGGCGTTCACGGCGGGCGGCGGCCCCCTGAGGTCGCAGGCCGTGATGGGCCGGCCATCGGCCTCGCGCGCGTCGAAATACTTGTTGCCAAGCTGATCGAGCGCATAGGTGGCGTCCAGCCCCAGCACATTGGCCCACGGCTTCCACGTCTGCACACGCGCGGACATCACCCATTCGTCGCCCTGCAGCTGGCAGGTCCCGGCCATTTGCGGCCCGTCGAGGCGAACAACCGTGACACGATAGAGCCGCTGGGCCGGATCGACGGCCTGCACCCGGACATCGGCCACGGGGCCTTCATAGGTCAGGCGATTGAAGCTCTGCGTGTTGAAGGCGACAAGGCTTGCCGCCACGCCCGCGCAGGCCAGCACCGCGCCGAAGCCGGCACGGGTGGCAGCCTTGCCGGGACGACGCGCGAACAGATGCCAGCCGCCGCGAAGCAGCAGGAGCCCGCCCAGCGCGACCACCAGAAGCGGCATCCCGAGCCAGTACCAGCCCATTGCAGACGACAGAGATGGCATTCGTCTTTCCGGCGCAGCCTTCGTACGGCAAGGCTACGCCGCCGCGGCCAATTTCGCCAAATGGCCGAGGATGGTCTGCACGCCCTTCAGCCGCTCGGCCTGCGTCTCCCACTTCCGTGCGATCACGACCTTGTGGTCGGGCCGCACCTTCATGGTCGCGGCATGTTCGCTGATCAGCCGCACCAGCCCCACCGGATTGGGGAACACCGCGCCGCGGAAACTCAGCGTGGCGCCCTTCGGCCCGGCCTCGATCTTCTCCACCTGCGCGACGCGGCACAGATGCTTGATGGCGACGATCTCGAGCAGATGTTTCACCTCGTCGGGCAGCGCGCCGAAGCGGTCGATCAGTTCGGCGGCGAAGCCTTCGATGTCGGCGCGGTCCTCGATGCCCGCCAGCCGGCGGTACAGCGCCATGCGCAGGTTTAGGTCGGGCACATAGGCTTTCGGGAATCGAGCACCGCGGCGCCGATGTTGATCTGCGGCGACCATTGATCGGCGAGCTCGGCCGCGCCCTCGCCGGTGCGCATCTGCGCTGACCGCTTCCTCCAGCATCTCCTGATAAAGCTCGATGCCGACCTCGCGCACATGGCCGGATTGTTCCTCGCCCAGCAGATTGCCGGCGCCGCGGATGTCGAGATCGTGGCTGGCGACCGAGAAGCCCGCGCCCAGCTGATCGAGCGATTGCAGCACCTGCAGGCGCCGCTCGGCGCCTTCGGTCAGCTTGCGGTCGGCGCGGCGTGGTCAGATAGGCGTAGGCGCGCTGCTTGGAGCGGCCGATGCGCCCGCGCAACTGGTAGAGCTGCGCCAGGCCGAACATGTCGGCGCGATGGACGATGAGCGTGTTGGCGGTGGGGATGTCGAGCCCGCTTTCGACGATGTTGGTGGAGACCAGCACATCGACCTTGCCGTCGTAGAACGCGGTCATGACGTCTTCGAGCGTGCTCGGCGCCATCTGGCCGTGGGCGACGGCCGATCTTCACTTCGGGCACGGTCTCCTTCAGGAATGCCTCCGCCTCGCGCAGATCGGAGATGCGCGGGGCGACATAGAAGCTCTGCCCGCCGCGGTAATGCTCGCGCAGCAGCGCCTCGCGGATCACCAGCGGATCGAACGGCGTGACGAAGGTGCGCACCGCCAGCCGGTCGATCGGCGGCGTGGTGATGAGCGACAGATCGCGCACGCCCGACAGCGCCAGTTGCAGCGTGCGCGGGATCGGCGTCGCGGTCAGCGTCAGCACATGGACGTCGGCCTTGAGCGCTTTCAGCCGCTCCTTGTGGATGACGCCGAAATGCTGCTCCTCGTCGACGATCACCAGCCCGAGCTTGCTTGAAGTCGATGGTCTTGGCGAGCAGCGCATGGGTGCCGATGACGATATCGACGTCGCCCGACGCCAGCCCCGCCTTGGTTTCGCGCACGGATTTGGCGGTCGACGAAACGCGAGAGTTGCCGAAGTTTCAGCGGGAAGCCGGCGAAGCGTTCCGAGAAGGTCTTGAAGTGCTGGCGGGCGAGCAGCGTGGTCGGCACCACCACCGCCACCTGTGCGCCGCCATCGCCGCCACGAAGGCCGCGCGCAACGCCACCTCGGTCTTGCCGAAGCCGACATCGCCGCAGACCAGCCGATCCATCGGCCGGCCCTTGGCGAGATCCTCGATCACCTCGCCGATGGCGCGATCCTGATCCTCGGTCTCGGCTGATAGGGAAAGCGCGCGCAGAATTCGTCGTATAGGCCCTGCGGCGGCTCGACGGCCGGCAGCGATCTTCAGTTCGCGCGCGGCGGCGATGCGGATCAGTTCGGCGGCGATCTCGCGCACGCGCTCCTTCATGCGCGCCTTGCGGCTTTGCCAGCCGGCACCGCCCAGCCGGTCGAGCTGGGTGGCGCCTTCGTCCGCGCCGTAGCGGGTCAGAAGCTCGATGTTCTCGACCGGCAGGAACAGCTTGCCGCCGTCATAATGCAGCTCCAGGCAATCATGCGGCGCCTCCATCACCTCGATGGTCTTCAGCCCCGATATAACGGCCGATGCCGTGCTCGATGTGGGTGACCAGATCGCCGGGCGCGAGCGCCGAGGCTTCGGTCAGGAAGTTCTGCGCCTTCCGTGCGCGGCCGTGTTGGCGCACCATGCGGTCGCCGAGAATGTCCTGCTCGGCCAGAAAGACGAAATCGTCGGCCTCGAAGCCATGGTCGAGCGCCAGCACTGCGACGCCGGCGGCATTGGCGTTCAATGTCTGCGCGTCGGGCCAATGCGGCGACCGCGCGGATCGCGGGCAATCCGTGATCGGCCAGCACCCCGCCCATGCGTTCGGCCGAGCCTTCGCTCCAGGCCGCCACGATCACGCGCTTGCCCTGCGGCCTGCAGCGCCTTCAGATAATCCGCCGCGGCCTCGAAGACGTTGACGTTGCCATGCCGCGCGCTCCGGCGCGAAGTCGCGCCCCAACCTGCCGCCGGCATCGACGCTGGTCTTCGATTCCGGCGCCTGGAATGGCGACAGATCGCGCACGCGGTGCCGGCGCCAATTCAACCGACCATTCCTCGGCGTGAGGTAGAGCGCTTCCGGCGGCAGCGGCTTGTAAGGCGCGACTCGTGCGCCTTCGGCGGCGCTGCGGAGGAACTGCTTGCGGGTCTCGTAGTAGTCCGCGATCAGCTCGAGGCGCGCGCTCTTGGCGTCCTCGGTCTGGTGCGAGAGCACGATCAGCGCACCCGGCAAATAATCGAACAGCGTCTCGAGCCGTTCATGGAACAGCGGCAGCCAATGCTCCATGCCCTGATGCTTGCGGCCGGCGCTGACGGCTTCGTAGAGCGGATCGTCCGACTGGCCGGCCCGAAAGTGGCGACATAGCCGGTGCGGAAGCGGCTGATGGAGTCGGCGTCGAGCGGGGCTTCGCTCGCGGGCAACAGTTCGATCTCGGCGATCTGGTCGCGCGAGAAGCTGGGTGTCGGCGTCGAAGCCGCGGATGGCATCGAGCGTCGAGCCGAAGAAATCGAGCCGCAGCGGCTCGCCCGTTCCCGGCGGCCACAGATCGACGATGCCGCCGCGCAGCGCGAAATCGCCCGGCTCGCGCACGGTACCGGCGCGCACATAGCCGTTGCGGGCGAGAAAAGCGGTCAGCTTGTCGTGATCGATGGCGTTGCCGACATGGGCAGAAAAGCTTGCCTCGGCGATGGATTCGCGCGGCGGCACGCGCTGCAACAGCGCGTTGACCGTGGTGACGACGACGCACGGCCCCGCATCCTTGCCGCGGCGGGCAAGCACGGCCAGCGTGGCGAGCCGCGTGCTCTCGATGTCGGGCTTCGGCGAAACGCGGTCGTAAGGCAGGCAGTCCCAGGCCGGGAACGACAGCACGTCCGTCTGCGGCGCGAAGAAGCGCACGGCCTCGATCGCCGATTGCGCATGAACGTCGTCGCCGAGCACGAACAGCACCGCACGGTCCGCGCGGGCGGCGGCCTCGGCCACCAGGAAGGCGTCGAAGCCGCCGGGCGCGCCGGTGACGGCAAAGCGGCCGTCGGCGCGGGCGATATAGTTCAGCCGTTCCAAATCACGCGATCCAGCTTGGGTTGTCGCGCCGGCACAGCGCCTTGAGCCGCGCGAAGACGGGCGTATCGAACTCGGGCGCCACCGGCGCCTTGTCCTGCAGCCACAGCCACACCTCCTGGTCGGGTGCGTCGAGCAGGGCCTCGAACTGATCGAGTTCGGCCGGCGACAGGCCGGGCAGCTGGTCCCTGGCGAAGGTGCCGAAGACCAGATCGACCTCGCGGAAGCCGCGACGGAGCGCGCGGAAACCGAGCCGCTTGCGGCGGATTTCCAAGGCCGTTTCGTCGCGGGAGCCTGCCATGCCGGGGCATATAGCCTCTGGCCGCCCCGCTTGCCAGAGGCAGGCCACATTGAGCGGGCGGGCGCGGCTTTCTATCGTGGCGCAATGCGGCCCGCGATTTTGTTTCCCCTCTTCGCCGAGACACGCACGCTTGCTGGCGTCGGCCCCAGGCTCGAGCGGCTGATCGCGCGCGCCGCCGGCGGCCGCCTCATCGATCTGATCTTCGATCTGCCGTTCGGTGTGATCGACAGGAGCTACCGGCCCAAGCTCGCCGCGGCCGAAGCCGGGCGTATCGCGACCGTGACCGTGCATGTGCTCGATCATGTGCCGGCGCAAAACCGCCGCCAGCCCTACCGCGTGCGCTGCTCCGACGACACCGGGATTCTCGAGCTCGCCTTCTTCCATGCCGACGCCACATATCTGAATCGGATGCTACCGCCGGGTTCCACGCGCGTCATTTCCGGCCGCATCGATGTCTTCAATGGCCGCCAGCAAATGGCCCATCCCGATTACATCCTGAGCGAAGAAGACGCGGCAGAGATGCCGCTGATCGAGCCGGTCTATCGCCTGACCGAGAGCCTGCCCGCCAAATCGCTCGCCAAGGCGGTCCGCGCCGCGCTCGAAAAAGTGCCGCCGCTGCCCGAATGGCAGGACAAGGCCTTCGTCAAATCGCGCGGCTGGCCCGGTTTCAATGCCGCGCTGCTCGCCGCCCACGCGCCCAGGAGCGAAGCCGATCTTCAACCGGAGGCTTTGGCGCGGCAGCGACTTGCCTATGACGAGCTGCTGGCCAACCAGCTGGCGCTGGTGATGATCCGCGGCGCCATGCGCGGCCATAAAGGCCGCGTGCTCAAGGGCGACGGCCATCTCAGAGAGAAGGCGATCGCCGCCCTGCCCTTTACCCTCACCGGCCCGCAGCAGCAGGTGATCGCCGAGATTGTTGCCGACATGGCCGAACCCACGCGCATGCTGCGTCTGCTGCAAGGCGATGTCGGCGCCGGCAAGACCGTGGTGGCGATGGCCGCACTGCTCAACGCCGTTGAAGCCGGCGCCCAGGGCGCGCTGATGGCGCCGACCGAAATCCTCGCCCGCCAGCACATGGCCGCGCTCGAGCCGATGGCGAAAGCCGCCGGTGTGCGCATGGCGCTGCTCACAGGCCGCGAACGCGGCGCGGGCCGCGAAGCGACGCTCAAGGCGCTGGCCGAAGGCGAGATCGATATAATGGTCGGCACCCACGCGCTTTTTTCAGAAGACGTGGCATTCGCCGATCTCGGCCTTGCTGTCATCGACGAGCAGCACCGCTTCGGCGTCCATCAGCGCATGACGCTGCAGGGCAAGGGCAACCATCCCGTCGACGTTCTGGTGATGACGGCGACGCCGATCCCGCGCACGCTGGCGCTGACTGCCTATGGCGACATGGACGTCTCGCGGCTGACGGGCCGGCCGCCCGGCCGCAACCCGGTCGCCACGCGCGTGATCCCCGCCGAGCGGCTAGGGGAGGTGGTGGAGCACCTGAAGCGCGCCATCGCCAAGGGCGCACGGGCCTATTGGGTGTGCCCGCTGGTTGAAGAATCCGAAAAGATCGATCTCGCCGCCGCCGAGGAACGCGCGGCGATGCTGCGCCAGACATTGGGCGACAAAGTCGGCCTCGTCCATGGCCGCATGAAAGGCGCCGAGCGCGATGCCGCGATGGAGAAATTCAAATCGGGCAAAACGCAGATTCTCGTCGCCACCACCGTGATCGAAGTGGGCGTCGACGTGCCCGAGGCCACGATCATGGTGGTCGAACATGCCGAGCGCTTCGGCCTTGCCCAGCTTCATCAATTGCGCGGGCGTGTCGGCCGCGGGCCCGGCAAGGCGACGTGTCTGCTGATCTATCATCCGCCGCTCGGCGAGACCGCCAAGGCGCGCCTCAAGACCTTGCGTGAGACAGACGACGGTTTTGTCATCGCCGAAGAGGATCTGCGGCTGAGAGGCGCCGGCGAGCTGTTGGGCGTGCGGCAGAGCGGGCTGCCGGAATTCCGTATCGCCGATCTCGCCCATCACGGCGAGCTATTGGCGGTGGCGCGCGACGACGCCAAACTGATCGTCGCGCAGGACCCGCATCTCGAAGGGCCGCGCAGCGAGGCCCTGCGCGTGCTGCTCTATCTTTTCGAGCGCGACGAAGCCGTGCGCTATCTGCGCACGGGATAAGGTCAGGCGGGCGCCGGCTCGACGCGCGGGGGCTTCTCGGCGAGCGCGATCCGGCCCATGGCCGCGGCCACGACGACCGCCGCTTCGCTCCAGGCGATGATTGTCGTCAGCCACATCGGATCGACATCACTCGGATAGAAGAGAACCAGCGGCCCATCGAGCCCGAGCCCGTGCAGTATCGAGGGAAACAGCACGTAGAGCGCGAAAAGAACCAGCCCCACCGTGAAATCGCCGCGCCGCCTGCCCGGCAGGGCATGCACCAGCACGAACAGCGCCACGTCCCGGGTGATGAAGCCAAGCCCGGCCGCGATCAGCGCCAGATCACCGCTCGCCGCCGGATCGCGCGCCCACAGGCGGGCGATCAGCACCAGCGAGATAAGGAAGGTGGCCAGATAGCTCATGATGAAGCCCTGTAACGCCGCCGCCGCGCGCCCGACATGGCCTTCGACGACCTGGCCACCCAGCCAGCGGAAATGGACGCGGTTCTTGGGCTCCAGGAACACCATCACATAGGTCAGCGCGGCAAAGGTGGTGGCCGCCAGTCCGAGCCGGAGCGCCGCCATGTCCCAGCCAGCCATCGCGGCCGTCTGCGACAGGAAACCGTCGAAACCCGCCGCGTAGATCCCGGCGAAGACGAGAAATCCCAGCCACACCAGCGGCCCGTTTTGCATTTGCAGCTCCAGCCGCATCTGGCGATAGCAGCCGACGAGCGTCCAACCAGTGAAGAGCGCCAGCGACACCAGAAGGAAGCCACGCGCGTCGAAGGCATGGCCCCACCAGGCGACGTATTGCGTCGGCGCACGGCCGAACATCAGCGCGCCGGCCGGATCGGCCGTCTCCCACACCCAGGCCACCGCGACCGCGGCGAAGATGCCGGCCAGCTGATAGACGAAGACCTCGGCGCGGCCGTGCGACTGGCGACGGCGAACGGCGATGAGGCTCGCCAGGAACGCAGCGGCCTGGGCCATCACGCCCAACTCGACGAAATAGACGAAATCGATGGCGGCGCCCAACACACCGGACGTCGCGAAGGACTGCGCGATGATGACGGCCAGGCACAGCCCGCCAGCATACCAGTTGTAGATGGTGGAGCCGAACAGCTTGCCCCAAGTCATGTCGTGGGCGCTGAGCGCGGAAAGGCGCTGCACGTCCCAGGTGCGGTCGCGGATCTCGCCGACCACGCTGAGTGCTGCGTTGCGCGAGCCCCACAACACCACGATCACGTAATAGAGAAACTGCGCCAGCGCCGCCGGCCGGCCGCTGCCGCCTGAAAGCGACGCGGCGAAGAACAGCAGCGCGAGCAGGCCCGCCGCCAAGACCATCCTGCGCGTCGTCAGCTCGAGCCAGAGGTTGCGGCGAAATTCCGGATTCATGGCGCGCCCTTGCCCACTTGCGCGAAATAGCTGTCTTCGAGCGCCCTGCTCGAGGCGCCGAAGCTGACGACCTCGAAGCCGCCATTGACGAGCGCCCTGACCAGCTTGGAGCGCGCCGACAGATTGTGCGTGAAGGCGAACAGCGCATGGGTCGAGTCGGCCTCAATGACGTCAATCCCGGCGCTCGCCAGAAACTCGGCCAGATCGCTGCGCGCGGTGGCAAGCTCCAGCATGTAGCGCGGCCGCTCGACATCCTTGACCTTGACGGCGCGGCCGCCCACGACCTTGCCGTTGTCCATGATAATCATCTCGGAGCAGTAATCCTCGAGCTCGGAGAGGATGTGCGAGGAGACCACCAGCGTCATGCCGCCGTCCTTGAGCGCCAAGAGCAGGCTCGACAACTGGCGGCGGGCCTGCGGGTCGAGGCCGGCCGCGGGCTCGTCGAGCAACAGCACCTTGGGCGCGTGCACGATGGCCTGGCCGATGGCGAGCCGCTGGCGAAGCCCGCGCGACAGCTCTCCGGCCGGCGTCTCCAGCCGTTCGAGCAGACCGACGCGTCCGGCCGCCAGTTCCACAGCGGCGGCGGTGCTCGCGGCGGCGATGTTGTGGCTCCAGGCCGCATAGATGAGGCAGCGCCGCACCGTCAGCCCGTCATAGAGGCCGTAAAAATCCGGCAGGTAGCCGAGGCGGGCGTGGATTTCACGCGGATGTCCCACGGTGTCGAGCCCGTCCAGCGTGACCGTCCCGGAATAGGGCACTTCCAGCGCCGCGAGACAGCGCAGAAGCGTGGTCTTGCCCGCCCCGTTGGGGCCGACGAGGGCCGTGATGGTCTGGCGGGCGACCGTCAGCGAGACGCCGCCCAGCGCCCGCGTCGAGGGGTATTCGTACACAAGATCATGGACTTCGATCATGTCACCCTGCGCCGCCGGGGCCCGCCTGGCGGCGGGCCCGATCCCGGTCTCCGCGTCCCTCGGGTCATCCGACGTAGTCGCCGAACCGGTCGAATTCAAGCAAGGCCCGTACCGGCCCGGCCGGCGATTGCCCCGGCGGGCCGGGCCGCGTTAAGGAACGGGGCCACCTTGCCGGAGAATGCGCATGAAATCCCGTGCCGCCATTGCCTTCGCCGCCGGAAAGCCGCTCGAGATCGAAATGGTGGACGTCGAGGGCCCCAAACACGGCGAAGTGCTGGTCGAACTCAAGGCCACCGGCATTTGCCACACCGACGAATTCACCCGCTCCGGCGCCGATCCGGAGGGCGCCTTTCCGGCCATCCTCGGTCATGAGGGCGCGGGCGTGGTGGTCGAGGTCGGGCCCGGTGTTGCCAACCTCAAGCCCGGCGACCACGTCATCCCGCTCTACATCCCCGAATGCCGGCAATGCAAAAGCTGCACGAGCCACAAGACCAATCTGTGCACCTCGATCCGCGCCACCCAGGGCAAGGGCGTGATGCCCGATGGCACCTCGCGCTTCTCGCTGAACGGCAAGCCGGTGCTGCATTACATGGGCTGCTCGACCTTCTCCAATTACACGGTGATGCCTGAGATCGCGCTGGCCAAGATCCGCGCGGACGCGCCCTTCGACAAGGTCTGCTACATCGGCTGCGGGGTGACGACCGGCATCGGCGCGGTGATCTTCACCGCCAAGGTCGAGCCCAGCGCCAGTGTGGTGGTGTTCGGGCTGGGCGGCATCGGCCTCAACGTGATCCAGGGCGCCAAGATGGTGGGCGCGGCCAAGATCATCGGCGTCGACATCAATCCGCGGCGCGAGGCCTTGGCGAAGAAATTCGGCATGACCCATTTCGTCAACCCCAAGGAGGTCAAGGGCGATCTGGTCGGCCATCTGGTCGAGCTTACGGACGGTGGTGCCGATTACACCTTCGAGTGCATCGGCAACGTGACGGTGATGCGTCAGGCGCTCGAATGCTGCCATCGCGGCTGGGGCGTGGCGACCGTCATTGGCGTGGCCGGCGCCGGCCAGGAGATTTCGACGCGGCCGTTCCAATTGATTACGGGCCGGGTGTGGAAGGGCACCGCCTTCGGCGGCGCGCGCGGGCGCACCGATGTGCCGCGCATCGTCGATTGGTACATGGACCATCGCATCAACATCGACGATCTCATCACCCACACCATGCCGCTCGAAAAAATCAACGATGCCTTCGACCTGATGCACAGGGGCGAAAGCATCAGGAGCGTGGTGATCTATTGAGGCTCACGCGCCCATGACGCCCGTGAAGAACGCCGCGGCGTTGCGGCCGAGCGTGCGCGTGCGATAGCCGCCTTCCTGTACGAACGCGGTCGGCAGGCCGATGCCGGCAATGGCGCGGCCCATCCGCGTGAAATCGGCCGACCTCAGTTTCCACGAACCGGTGGGATCGGCGGCGGCCGTGTCGAAGCCCAGCGCCACGACCAGATAATGCGGCGCGAATTTGCCGATTCGGGCGAAAGCTGTCTTCAGTGCCCTGAAAAAATCCTCGACGCTGGCGTTTTCGGCAAGCGGCACGTTGACATTGAAGCCCTCGCCTTCGCCCGCACCCGTCTCCTCGGAGAAGCCCGCGAAATAAGGATAGGCGAAGCGCGGGTGGCCGTGGATCGACAGCGTCAGCACGTCGCTGCGTTTGTAGAAAATATCCTGCGTGCCGTTGCCGTGATGATAATCGACATCGAGCACCGCGACGCGGCCATAGCGCGACAGGATAATTGGCCGCGATCGCGGCGCTGTTGAGGTAACAGAAGCCACCGAAGGCGCGGCGCTCCGCATGGTGGCCGGGTGGGCGCACCAGCGCGTAGGCGAAGCGGCGCTCTTCGAGGCAGAGTTGGGCAGCCGTCAGCGCGCAATCTGCGGCACGGCGCGCGGCCGGCCAGCAATTGGCATTGATGGGCGTAAAGGTGTCGATGCAGAAATAGCCGGCCAGAAGCGCCAGTTCCCTGGGCGGCCGTTCGCGGTTGCGGATCGGAAAGACGTAAGGATAGGTGCTCTTGCCCGGCTGCATCGAGGCCGAGCAGCGGCGGATGAAATCGACCAGCGCGCGATCGTGAACGGCGGTGATGTAATGGTCGGCGAAGCGCCTGGCCGGGACGTGGGACAGCGGCACGATGCCTTTCAGACCTTCCATAATGGACGAAATGCGCACCGGCGCCTCGACATAGCCGCGATCGCGCACGTGAAAAATCTGATGGCCTTCATTGATGACGATAGGGAGCGTATGGCGGTCGGGCGGCGGTGGCGGCCGCGGCGCCACCTTCGCCTTGGCCGGCCGCGCGAGCCGGACCGGGTCGTCGACGAAGGAGGCCAGCACCTTCCTGTTATATTCCGGCGGACACAGCGCGCCGTATTTGCGCTCCAGGATCGCGCGCACGATTCGTCTGGCGTCGGCGCGGCTTAGGCTTTCGATTACGCCGCAGCCGTCGAACATCAGATGCGGCGGACAGGAATCCTTGTCGCTCAGCGGCGTCTCGTAGGCGGTGCTCGCAATCGCAAAGGCACCGAACCGCGCATAGAAGGAAAGCCGCCGTTTGTTGTCTTCGAGCACATCGGCGGACAACCGGCATAGCGCCGGATCGGCCGGCAGCACTTCGAAGAACAGGCCGATGCCGAGACCGGCCGCGATCTCGCGCAGGCGCTGATAGAGCGCCCCCCCCGCGCCGCCTCCGCCGCGTCCCGGCGGCACCGCCAGATAGTCGAGGAACAGGAACGACGGCGTGACGAAGCGGTAGGCGAGCACACAGCCGCGCACGCGCTCGCCAGCGTCTTCGGCGATGAGCACGATCGGCGCCATGCCGCGCGCGCCAGGCCGGGCGAGCTTGTCGGCGAGCCCGGTGATGTCTGGCTTGCGGGCTCCGGAGAATTGCGCGGCCAAGATGCGTTCGACCTCCGACAGTGCCTTGGCATTGGCCGGCGCGAAGCCGTCTGCGATCCGTCTGATCCCGAACATGGGCTGTGCCATTTTTGTGACGTTGCAGCTTAGCGGCCGCGCGGCGGCCCGGCCAGCGGAACCGGGCCCGGCGGGGGGGCGTTTTCTTGGCGTGACGGGGGCTTAAGAGCGGGTCGCATAACCGCGACCGGATTCAACAGGAGCCAAACCATGCGGCACAAATTTCTCATCGCCTGCGCGACGGCAGTCCTGATCGGCGGCGCGACGGGCTTCGCGTATCCAGCGGATGCGGCGGGCGTCAAAGTAGGCGTCCTCACCTGCCATGTGGCCAGCGGCTGGGGATTTGTCTTCGGGTCGTCGAAGGACATCCGTTGCACCTACTCGCCCAATGACGGCATGCCCGAACGCTACACCGGCACGATCAACAAATTTGGCGTCGACGTCGGTTACACGCAAAGCGGCGTCATCGTTTGGGGCGTGATCGCGCCCACATCGTCGCTGAAGCCCGGTGACCTCGCGGGTGGCTATGGTGGTGCGACGGCCAGCGCCACCGTCGGCGTCGGTGCCGGCGCCAATGTGCTGGTTGGCGGCTTCGATAAGTCGGTCACGCTGCAGCCAATCAGCATCGAAGGCAACACCGGTCTCAACGTGGCCGCTGGCATCGGCGCAATCGACCTTGACTACGCGCCGACGCATCGGGAGGCGTCCGCGGGGCCGAAATAGCCCACCACGGCTAGAGATGGCGAGGGCCCGCTGGACAAGAAGTGGCGGGCCTTCGTCCTGCCCATGGTGGGCATCAGCCCTTGACGGGGATGCAGGCGAGCCCGTGCGACTTCAGCTGTTCGCACAGCGTGCCGGCATCGTCGACGGGACCTGTGCGCAGCCGGTAGAAGCGGCCGCGGCCGGGAATGTCGACGCTCACGACCACCGGCGTCAGACCGTCGAGCAGGCCGCCCGCCTTGTCGACCATGTGGTTCCAGCCGAATGCGGCATCCGCTTCGGCGCGATAGGCTGCAAGCTGGACGAAATTCTGCGGCTCCGACGCCGCAGCGCCCGAGGCAGTGGCGGTGGCAGCAGCGGGCGGATCGTTCAGCGCGGCCACTTGCGTCCTGGGCACGCTGTCCATCGCGGGGCGCAGCGTCAGCCCGCCGTCATAGCTCACCTTTGTTACGCCGCTCTCAGCAGCGGGCGCGGACCGAACGGTCTTCCATGCCACCGCGCCGCTGCGCCCATGCGACTCGCCGAGCGCGGCGAGTCTCTTCTGGGCGAGCGTGTATTGGGGATTGGCGGCCAGCGCCTTTCGGTAATAGAGTTCGGCGTCCTGAAGCCGGCCCTGCTTCTCGGCGATCTGCCCCAGACCGTATTCGGAATATTGGGGCATAGTGTTGCCGCCGGCGAGCGAGGCTTCGTAATCGCGCTTGGCCTCGGCCAGACGGCCCAGACGGCGCAGCGCATTGGCGCGATTGTTGAGCGCGGCGGGAAAGGTGGGACTGAGGTCGATCGCTGCGCCGTAATCGGCGACGGCGTCCTTCAACTTGCCCATCTCGTCGTGGACGATGCCGCGGTCGAACAGCGCCCGCGCGCGCGTTTCCTTGTCGATATCCTTGGCGCCGAGCGCTTTTGTAAAGTCTTCGAGCGCGGCCGCGCGCTTGCCCTGGCGCTCTCGCGCCACACCGCGATTGAGCAGCACGTGGAGCCGCTCGCCCGCGTCGAGATCGCGGCGGTCGAGCGCGAGGCTGGCGAGCCTCTCGGCAAAGGCCACGTCGCCCGCCTTCAGCGCCTGGGCGACCGCGTCAACGGCATCGGCCGCCGTCGCGGCCGGCGGAATCAGGTCGACGCGGGAACTTGGCTGGGCGATGGCGGCGGCGCTGAGCAGCAACGCCACGGCCCAGACGGCCGCGATGGAACGCTTGGCACCCATCGGGCCAGTTTGCCCGAGTCGGCGCGCGGCGGTGACAACTCTGGCGCGAGCGGGACTGCCGGCCCGTAGAAAATTGGGGGCAATTCGCGGCCCGCGCCTGCCCTTGTGAGCCAGCTGCGGCTACGCCTATAAGGCGCCATGAGCCAGCCCACCGAGCAGGCGATCAGGGAGCGCTATCAGGCGGCCATACGGGCGCTTGAAGGCGGTTCGGCCCTTCGCGCCAAGCGCCAGGTCGAGGAACTGATCCGGCTGGCACCGGACCCCGCGCCCGCCCATAACCTCCTCGGCAAGTGCCTAGCTGCCTTGAACGATCCGGCCGGCGCCGAAAAGGCCTTCCGCCAGTCCGTGGCCGTGGGCGAGCGGCAGCCCGCAGCCCATGCCGGGTTCGCCGATTTTCTGGTGGCCCAGGGACGTCTCGAAGAGGCGATGGCGTCCTACCGCGCGGCGCTGGCGATCGATCCGGCCTTCGCACCGGCCGTGATGGGGCTT
Organism: uncultured Pseudomonadota bacterium; assembly: GCA_963775165.1. Taxonomy (GTDB): domain Bacteria; phylum Pseudomonadota; class Alphaproteobacteria; order Micropepsales; family Micropepsaceae; genus Rhizomicrobium. Next base: position 71,008 of record CAVZHX010000011.1, read on the forward strand.
TGCCGCCTCCTGGCGCAGGCGGGGCTGGTTGACGAGGCCGCGCGGGTGATGTCACCGGCAGCGGAGCGGCCCGATGCCCCGGCCATGCTGCTCGACGCCTATGCCGTGACCCTCGACAAGGCCGGCCGCAACGAGGAGGCGCTGGCGGCGAGCCGCCGGGCAAAAGCGGGCGGCAGCCGCTACGGCGCGGCCACCACGGCCAAGCTCTTGAGCGACCTTGGCCGCCACGCCGAAGCCGAAGCGGAATGGCGGGCATTGCTGCGCGAGATACCAGGCGATCTTGCCGTCCATCAGGGCCTGGCGCGGGCGATCTGGGAGGCGAGCAGCGACACCGATGCCGCCCTGGCGCCGCTCGACGAGGCCATGCGCACGCACTGGTCGCCGGCGCTGGTCATGCTCAAGGCAAAGTTGCTCAATCGTGCCGCACGATCAGGGGAGGCTTACGAACTTCTCGAGGAGTCGATTGCGCGCAGGGCCAACAATGCCGGTTTGCATGCGGCGGCGGCCACCGCAGCCGCGCATGCAAGAAAGTCCGACGCGTCTTATCAACACGCAGAACGGGCGCTTCAACTGGCGCCGCAGGCCGTCGGCCTGAAGGTGCTGGTGGCGGAGACGAGCCTGGGTGCCGGCCGTCCCGAGCGCGCGGCCGCTCTGATCGAACCGCTGCGGCGGGCCGCGCCCCTCGACCAGAAATACATCTCGCTGGCCGCGCAGGCCTGGCGGCTCCTGGGCGATCCGCGCTACGGCCAGATCTACGATTTCGACCGCGTCATCCGAGCCTACACGATCGAGCCGCCCGAGGGCTGGAGCACGCTCGCGGCATTCATGTCCGATCTGCGCACGCATCTGAACACGATCCACGACACACTGAGCGAACCGCTCGAGCAATCGGTGCGCCACGGCACGCAGACCAGCATCAACCTCGCCTACACCGAGGATCCGATGATCAAGGCGCTTATGGCCGCGCTGGGAGAGCGCATCTCCGAGCACATCGCCCGTATGCAAGTGAGTCGCGATCCGCTGGCCGATCCGCTGGGCGCGCGGCACAACGGCCGCTTCGCCTATAGCGGCGCCTGGTCAGTGCGGCTCAGGCCCGGCGGCCATCACATCAACCACATCCACCCCGACGGCTGGCTGTCCTCGGCGTTCTATGTCGATCTGCCTCCGGTCGTGCAGGACGGCGACGACAGCCATGCGGGCTGGATCAAATTCGGCGAATTCGACGTGCCCGCCGACCCGCCGCTCACAGCCGAGCGCTACGTCAAGCCCGAGCCGGGGCGGCTGGTGCTGTTTCCCTCCTACATGCTGCACGGGACGGTGCCGTTCGGCGGCCACGAGCGGCGCACGACCTTCGCTTTCGACCTGGTTCCGGGCCGCTAGACGGCCCGTTCCCTTGTCGCCTCAATCCCCTACAGGCTAAAGTGAATTATGGCTTCCCCGCCTTCCCAGGAGATTCAAGAGCGTTACATGGCCGCCATGCGGGCGCTGAACGAGCGCGCGCCGGTCCGGGCCAAACGCCAGCTCGAAGCGGTGCTCAAATCGGCGCCGGGTTTCGCGCCCGCCCATGACCTTCTGGGCCGCTGCCTGGCGGCGCTGAACGACCCGGCCGGAGCGGAGCGCGAATTCCGCAAGGCGGTTTCTCTCGACCGTCAGGAGCCGGCCGCCTATCTGGGGCTCGCCGAATTCCTGGCCGCGCGCGGCCGAAGCGACGAGGCCATCGCCCAGTATCGCGCCGCGTTGGCGGTCAATCCCGCCTTCCTGCCCGTGGCGTTGCCTCTCAGCCAGCTACTGGTCGCGCGCGGCGGCGCCGACGAGGCGGTGGAGGTGACCCATGCGCTCGCCGAACGCGAAGACGCCCCGCCGGTCCTGCTCGAAGCCCATGCGGCGGCGCTCGAGAGGGCCGGCCAGATCGAGGCTGCGCTGAAGGCAAACGAGCGGGCTGCGGCTCAGGGCAGCAAGAGCGGCGAGGAGGCGGCCGGCCGGCTGCTGGTCGATCTCGGCCGCCACGTGGAAGCCGAAGCGGCCTGGCGGGCGGTGCTCGAGCGCGAGCCAGGAAATCCCGACGCCTATGAGAACCTGGCGCGCGCGCTGTGGGCGCTCACCAACGACGCCGAAGCGGCGCAAGCGCCGCTCGACGAAGCGCTGGAGAAACGCTGGTCACCGGAGCTGGCCACGCTCAAGGCCAAGCTGCTCAACCGGCTGGGCCGCTCGGCCGAGGCCCACGCCTTCCTCGAAGAGACGATCGCGCAGCAAGTCGGCCGGGTGGATCCCGGCATCGTCGCGGGCCTTCACGCCGTCGCGGCGACGGCAGCCGGACTCGCCAGCGAACGCGAGGCCGCCTATCAACACGCCGAAGAGGCGCTGCGCTTCGCGCCGCAGCTGCCGCTGTTCCAGGCGCTGGCCGCCGAGATGAGCCTGTGCACGGGGCGTCCGGAGCGCACGACGCGCCTGATCGACAATCTGCGGCGCACCAGTCCGCTCGATCAAAAGCTGATCTCCTTGGCCGCCATCGCCTGGCGGCTCCTGGGCGATCCCCGTTACATGCAGATCTACGATTTTGACCGCTTCGTCCGCGCCTACACCATCGAACCGCCGGAGGGCTGGAGCAATCTGGCCGACTTCATGTCCGATCTGCGCGCACAACTGAACACGCTCCACGACACGCTGACCGATCCACTCGATCAATCGACCCGCAATGGCACCAAGACGGGCATCAACCTCGCCCACAGCCACGATCCGATAATCAAGGCGTTGATGACCGCGTTGCGCCAGCCCATCGCCGAACACATCGCCACGCTCGGCCAGAGCCGCGATCCGCTCAACCAGCCTTTCACCGCACGCAACAATGGCAGTTTCGCCTATCAGGGCGCCTGGTCGGTGCGGCTGCGCCCCGGCGGCCACCACGTCAACCACATCCATCTCGAAGGCTGGCTGTCCTCAGCCTTTTACATCGACGCGCCGGCCGCCGCGCAAGACGAAGAGGCGCACGAAGGCTGGATCAAGTTCGGCGAACCGAGCGTGCCGACCGATCCGGTGCTCACAGCCGAACGCTACGTCAAGCCGGAGCCGGGACGGCTCGTTCTTTTTCCCTCCTACATGTTCCACGGAACGGTGCCGTTCAGCGGCGAAGACCGCCGGCTCGCTTTCGCCTTCGACGTGGTGCCACGACGATAGGCGTCGACTTCAGACGAGTGTGGCCAATGCTTCGGCGACGCGGGCAACATCGGCCTTCGTCATGGCCGGGAAGATCGGCAAGGTGAGGATGTGCTTCGCCGCCTCTTCGGCCACCGGGCACAGGCCGGGGCCATAGCCGCGCTCGCGGTAGAAAGTCATCAGATTGACCGGTCCGTAATGGACATTGACGCCGATGCCGGCCGCGCGCAGCTCCGCGAAGGCACGGTCGCGATCGATGGCCGGGTCCAGACGCACGACATAAAGGTGATAGGCGTGCTCACGGTCGTCACGGCGGGCCAAAGGCTCGACATGAGGCAGCGGCGCCAGCGCCTCGTCATAGGCCGCAGCGACGGCACGGCGGCCGGCCAGCCATCCGGGAAGCCGCGGCAGCTGCGCCAGCCCCAGCGCGCATTGCACGTCCGAGAGCCGGTAATTGTAGCCGAGCTCCACCATGTCGTAGGCGAAGGTCCCGGCCCGTTCTCTGGCGGCGTGATCGCTGTCGATACCGTGGTTGCGGAAGCGGCGCATGTGGGCGGCAAATCCGGCGTCATCAGTCACGCACATGCCGCCTTCGCAGGTGGTCAGATGCTTGACCGGATGGAAGGAGAAACAGGAAATGTCGGCGAGCGTGCCGGTCGTGCGGCCGCGATAGGTGGCGCCGGGCGCATGACAGGCGTCGGCGATGATCGCAATATCGCCGGCCACGGCACGCAGCGCCTCGTAATCGGCGGGCTGGCCGGCGTAATCGACGGCGACGATGGCCTTGGTGCGCGGGCCGATCAGGGCCGCAACCGAGGCCGGATCGATCAGCAGCGTGCCGGCTTCGACGTCGGCGAAGACGGGCCGTGCGCCCTCATAGACGGCGGCGTTGGCCGAGGCCGCGAAGGTCATGGCGGGCACGATGACCTCGTCGCCGCGGCCTGCGCCGATGGCGCGCATGGCGGCATGAAGGGCGGCGGTGCCGCTGTTGACGGCGACGCCGTGGTCTGCGCCGCAGAAATCGGCGAAGGCGCGCTCAAACGCGGCCACGCGCGGACCGGTGGTGAGCCAATCGGAACAGAGCGCCTCGACCACGGCCTTGATATCGGCGTCGCCGATTTCCTGACGGCCATAGGGAAGGAACGAACGCGCCTCGGCCGCGGCGTCGCGATCAGGCATAGGCCATCTCGAGCAGCGTCTGCAGCCCCCGCGCGTCGAGCTTTTCGGGATTGCTGTCGCTCGCATAGTTGAAGCCTTCGGCGACCGGCCTGGCGCCGCAATGCAGATAGGCCTCGCGGGAGGCGCTGGCGAAGCTCGCCAGGATGACGTAGCGGTCGTCGAGCTCGACGGTGGAATGAGCATCGTCGGCCGGGATCATGGTTTCGTGCAGCTTCTCGCCGGGGCGGATGCCGACGATATGCTGACCTAGCTTCGGGCTGATGAGCGAGGCTAAGTCGGTCATCGTCGTGGACGGGATTTTGGGCACGAAGATTTCGCCGCCGCGGCTCATCTCCATGCTCGAAAGCACGAAATTCACGCCCTGATTCAGCGTGATCCAGAAACGCGTCATGCGCGCATCGGTGATTGGCAGGCTTGTCGCGCCTTCGGCGGCGAGCTTCCTGAAGAACGGCACCACGGAGCCGCGCGAACCGAAGACATTGCCGTAGCGCACGACCGAGAATTTGGTGCCGTCGGCGCCGGCGAGATTGTTGGCGGCGACGAAAATCTTGTCGGAAGCGAGCTTGGAAGCGCCGTAGAGATTGACCGGATTGGCGGCCTTGTCGGTCGACAGCGCCACCACCTTCTTCACGTCGCGGCGCAGCGCGGCATAAACGAGGTTTTCGGCACCGAAGACATTGGTGCGGATGCATTCGAAGGGATTGTATTCGGCGGTCGGCACCTGCTTCATCGCCGCGGCGTGGACCACATAGTCGACGTCGCGCAGCGCCATGTCGAGGCGGTCGCGGTCGCGTACGTCGCCGATGAAATAGCGGATGAAGGGGTACTGGCTCTGCGGAAATTCCTGAGCCATCTCGGACTGCTTCAGCTCGTCACGCGAGAAGATGATGATGCGGCGCGGCTTGTACTGCGCGACCACCGTCTTCAGGAAATGCTTGCCGAAGGAGCCGGTGCCGCCGGTGACCAGCACCGATTTGTCGTTGAGGTCGAGCCAGGGCTGCGAGAAATCGCGGAACGGGGCGGCTTGCGGCTCGGTATCGGGCGCCACCGGTTGGCGGGCCAGTGCAACAGCGGACATGTTCATGCGGACACGATCCCATCTGATCAGGAGCCGAGTTTGGTCCGTAAGTTTTGAATAAGCGTTAACCATACGAACAATCGGGCGCCGACGGGGCGCGGCGCTGGCGCCCCATCCGCCTCCGGCCCCCCCCCGAGAACCAGATAGCCGATTGAATTCAGGACACTATCCCCGACGTCAGGAATGGACGGCCCACACCCAAACAGATATGTACAATCCTAGGAGTCGCCCGCTCACCACCCGCGCAGGTCCGCCCTATGAGCACGCCCCAACCCGTCCGCAAAGCCGTCCTGCCCGTCGCGGGCATGGGCACCCGCTTCCTGCCTGCCACCAAGGCGGTGCCCAAGGAGATGCTCACGGTGGTCGACAAGCCGGTGGTCCAATACGCCGTCGAGGAGGCGATGGAGGCCGGCATCGAGCAGTTCATCTTCGTCACCGGCCGCGGCAAGCACGTAATCGAGGACCATTTCGACCACGCTTATGAGCTGGAGGCGCTGCTCGCCGAGCGCGGCAAGACCGAGGCGCTGAACAGCCTGCTCGAAGATTTGCCGGTCACTGGATCGGTCAGCTTCACCCGCCAGCAAGAGCCCCTGGGGCTCGGCCACGCGGTGTGGTCGGCGCGGCATCTGGTCGGCAATGAGCCTTTCTCGGTGCTCCTGCCCGACGACCTCATGGTGGGCACACCCGGTTGCATGGCGCAGATGATGGAAGCCTACAACCGCGTCGGCGGCGGCGTGATCGTAGCGGCCGAAGAGAAGCCGCTCGAACAGGTCAGTCGCTACGGCGTCATCGATCCCGGCGCCACCAAGGGCAACGCGACCGAGGTCAAGGGCGTGGTCGAAAAGCCCGATCCGAAAGACGCGCCTTCGCGCCTGTGCGTGATCGGCCGCTACATCCTGCAGCCGCAGATTTTCACCGAGCTCGACCGCCACGAAAAAGGCGCCGGTGGCGAAATCCAGCTCACCGACGCCATGGCCAAGCTGATCGGGCACGTGCCTTTCCACGGCGTCAAGACAGATTGCACCCGCTACGATTGCGGCGACAAGCTGGGTTTCCTCCAGGCCAATATCGCGCTCGGCCTCAGGCATGCCGACATCGCCCCGGCCTTGCGCGCGCTGATCGCCGAACTGATGAAAGCCTAGGCACGCGAACGCCGCATCCGCAGATCGGCGACGAAGAACGGCGCGTACAGGATCGCCACCACAAGGAGCGCAATCGGCACCAGCTGCAGAATATAGTAAGGCCAGGGCGCCAGGTAGCTGAGCAGCGAAACCTGCGGCGGCTTGGCGGCGAGAAAGCCGAAATTGGTACCGAAGAGAAAGTTGGTGGCAATGGCCGCCGCGGCGTAGCCGGCCGTCCAGGCAATGACGCGCGGGATCGAGGCGGCGACGGGCCGCAGTCGCGCACCGAAGGTGAGATAGAGCACCGCGACCATGATGCCGCCATGGGAGGCGAAGAAGACGACGAAGCGCATGTCGGGGAAATCGAACCCGAGCGCAGGCGTGAGCAGCGCCTGCAGCGTGGCACCCAGCGCCCAGAAATAGGCGAGCTCATAGCTTCTCTGGCCGGGGCGTATCAGCGTGACGAAGGCGGCGATGGTGGCCCAGTCGCACAATTGCATCGGAAGCCAGTTGCCGATCCACATCCAGCCGTTGCGGTAGAGCACCCAAAGCCAAACCAGTTCGGTGGCGGCGAGGAAGACGGCAAGACCCGCCCGGATCGGCGGGTCGGCGCCGGGCCGCAGTCGCGCGGTCGCGGTCAGCACGAGCGCCGCGGCCAAGATCAGCGCGAGCACGGCAAGATGGCTCGCGCTCAAATCGACGAAGCGTGCCGCCATCTCCGTACCGCCCCGCTGCCGCTAATCCCGATCCCAGTAAAGCCGCATCGGATTGTCGACCAGGAGCCTTCGTTGCAGCTCCGGCGTCGGAGCGATCCTTGGGATCACGTCGACCAGCACCCCATCGTCGGGCACATGGGTCGTCATATTGGGATGCGGCCAGTCGGTGCCCCACAACACGCGATCCGCAAAGCGCTCGACCAGCGTGCGCGCAAAGGGCACCACGTCATCATAAGGCGGGCCGGTCTTCGACAGCCGCTCGGGGCAGCTCACCTTGCTCCAGATGTTCTCGTGTTCGGCAAGCAGCCGTACGAAGCGCTGGAAATCGGGATGATCGACGCCCTTGGTCACGTCCGGCCGGCCCATGTGATCGACGATCACTTGCGTCGGCAACGCCGTGAAGAAGGATCTCGAGTTCGGCAAGATCGGCCGCTTCGAAATAGACCACGACGTGCCAGCCGAGCGGCGCGATCTTTTCGGCCACACTCAAGAGCACCTCGCGCGGCGTGAAATCGACCAGCCTTTTCACGAAATTGAAGCGCACGCCGCGCACGCCGGCGGCGTCGAGCGACTTCAATTCGTCCAGCGAAATGTCGGGCCGCACCGAAGCCACGCCGCGTGCGAGCCCGTTCGCGGCACCAAGCGCATCCACCATGGCGCGATTGTCGGTGCCGTGGCAGGTCGCCTGCACGATCACGTTGCGCGAAAGCCCCAGAAAGTCGCGCAGCGCGAACAGTTTCTCCTTGGGTGCGTCGCCGGGCGTGTATTTGCGCGTCGGCGCGTACGGAAACTCGCCGGCAGGCCCAAAGACATGGCAATGGGCGTCGACCGCCCCTGGCGGGGCCTTGAAATGCGGCTTCGACGGATTGGGATGGAACTGATGCTCTTTCGGGTCGATGACGGTCATGCGGATGCTCCATCACGCCGGCGCGAGCGCCTTGGCGGTACCAATTTGCGATTGAAGGACGCGCTCGTCCACCGCGCCCTCCCATTTGGAGACCACGATGGTGGCGATGCAATAGCCGATCACATTTACGAAAGTGAGCGCCTCGGCCATCAGCCGGTGAATGCCAAGGATCAGCGCGATCGAGGTCAGCGGGATGACCGGCATCGCGCTCAAGGTTGCCGCCAGCACCACGAATGCCGCGCCGGCGACGCCGGCCGCCCCCTTCGAGGTCAGAAGCAGCACCGCCATCAGCCCCAGCTCCTGGCTCATCGAGAGCGGCGTGTTGGTCGCCTGGGCCAAAAAGACGGTGGCCGTGGCGAGATAGAGACAGGTGCCGTCGAGATTGAAGGAATAGCCTGCGGGCACGACAAGCCCCACGACCAACTCCTCGCAACCAAGCGCCTCCATCTTCTCGATGATGCGCGGCAGCACGGTTTCGGTCGAGGTGGTCGCCGCGACGACCAGAATCTCGTCGCGAATGTAATGGAGCAGCCGCCACAGGCTCAGCCCCATGGCGCGGGCAATGGCGCCGAAGACGAGGAACACGAACAGCAGGCAAACAACATAGTATTCGGCGAGCAGCGACCCGAGCGACAGAAGCGACTGCGCGCCGAAACGCCCCACCGTGAAGGCGATGGCGCCGAAAGCGCCCACGGGCGCGGCCCACATGATGTAGCCCACGATCTTGAAAAAGACCGCCGAGGCCATGCCGACGAAATCGACAACCGGCCGGCCGCGCTCGCCTAGCGCGCCCAGTCCGATGGCAAACAGCACCGAAACGAACAGCACCTGCAGCACATTGCCGCCCGTAAACGCGCTGAACAGCGTGTGCGGAATGATGTTCAGGAGATATTGCACGACGGTCTGGTTGTGCGCGCTGGCCACATAGCCCGCAATCAGATGGCGGTCGAGGCCGGCGGCGGAAACGTTCATGCCCGTCCCCGGCTTCCACAATTCGACCCCGGCAAGCCCAAAGACGAGCGCGAGCGTCGTGACCGCCTCGAAATAGACGATCGCCTTGAGCGCCACGCGTCCGGCGCGGCGCATGTCGCGCATCGAGGCCACGCCGTGGACCACCGTGCAGAAGATGACCGGGCCGATCATCATGCGGATCAGCGCGATAAAGGCGTCGCCCAGGGGCTTCATCCGCGCGCCGAGGTCGGGCGCGAGCCAGCCGAGCGCAATGCCGACGAGTGTGGCCGCCAGCACCTGGAACCAGAGCTGGCGGAGGAGGCCGAAGGCGGGGCGCGTGGACATCCGGCGGCAGACGGCGCTTCAGCGCTTGATCGCGTCGAGCTTGGCGGCCAGTCGCGGATAGACGCGCCGCGCATTGCCCTCGAAGACCCGCATCTTGTCTGCGGCCGAGAGCACCGAGGAATCGATATAGCGCTTGGTGTCGTCGAAATAGTGCCCGGTTTCGGGGTCGATGCCGCGCACCGCACCCACCATCTCCGAACCGAACAGGATGTTCTCGATCGGAATCACCTTGAGCAGCAGATCGATGCCGGGCTGGTGATAGACGCAGGTGTCGAAGAACACGTTCTTCATCACATGCTCGGTGAGCAGGGGCCGTTTCATATCCTGCGCGAGCCCGCGATAGCGGCCCCAATGGAACGGCACCGCGCCGCCGCCATGCGGGATGATGAAGCGAAGCGCCGGGAAATCCTTGAACAGATCGCCCTGGATCAGCTGCATGAAGGCGGTGGTGTCGGCGGCGATGTAATAGCCGCCGGTGGCATGGAAGGCCGGGTTGCACGAGCCCGAGACATGCACCATCGCCGGCACATCAAGCTCCACCATCTTCTCGTAGAGCGGGTACCAGCTCTTGTCGGTCAGGGGCGGAGACTTGAAATAGCCGCCGGAGGGATCGGGATTGAGATTGCAGCCGATGAAGCCGTGTTCCTTGACGCAGCGTTCGAGCTCGGCGGCGCTGTTGGCGGGCGGGGTGTCTGGCGTTTGCGGCAATTGGCAGACGCCGACGAAATTCTGCGGATAGAGCCGGCAGACCCGCGCGATCAGATCGTTGCACAGCCGGGCCCATTGGATGCTGGTCCGCTCATTGCCGAGATGCGGGCCCATGGTCGAGGCGCGCGGGCTGAAGATGGCGAGGTCGGTGCCGCGCTCGCGCTGGAGCTTGAGCTGGGCGGCTTCGATGCCTTCGCGGATTTGATCGTCGCTGATGTCGGGTTCGGCGAGCGCGGCCAGCGCCTCAGGATCGTCGAAGGTGGCGACCTGCTTGTCACGCCACTCCCAGAGAAATTTCGGCGCGGTCGTATAATGACCGTGGCAGTCGATGATCATGAAGCTGTCCCTCCCGGCAATTCTTTTAGGATCGCGTCGAGCATGTCTTCGAGATCAGCTGCCCTGAGCGCGGCCTTGTGGGCCGCAGCGAATTCCTCGCGGGCGACGGTCGCCGTGCTCATCAAGGGCGCGATGCCCGCCTCGCGCACGGTCTTCGCCACCTCGCGCATCTCCTCGGCGCGGCGCACGCCATGTTCGAGCGAGCGCGAGATCATGTAGCCGGCAAGCTTCTCCCAATCGCCGACGGGCAGCAGGTCGGACAGCGAGTTCGAGCACGACATGCTCGACGCCGTAGCGGCGCGCCGTCAGCAGGGATTCGGCGAGCAGCGCCTCGATCCCCTTGACGATGACGCTGCGGCACATCTTGGTGGCCGAGGCCCGGCCCAACTCTTGCGAGAACATTTCGCCGCAAAAGCCCAGCGGTTTGGAGAGCTTGCAGAACTCCTCGGCATGGCGCCCGCCCAGAAGCATCGACGAGGCGATGCGCTTGGGACCGATCGGTGTCATCACCGCGGCTTCGACATAGCGCCCGCCCGCGTGCTCGATAATGGCACCGGCCTCGATCTTCGAGCCGGGCGAAGCGGAATTGAAATCGACATAGAAGGCACCGCGCGCGATCCCCGTCACCACCGCGTGCGCCGCGGCGATGTCGGCCTCCGCCGTCACCGCGCACAGGATCAGATCGGCGTCCTTGGCGGCCTCGGCAGCGCTCGGCGCAGCGCGCACCTTGTGCGTGGCAAGCGCCGTGGACGGGATGCTGTCCGGCTTATCGAAGAGAATGTCATAGACCGCGATGTCGCCCGCGCCGGCTTTCGCCAGGTCCTCGGCCAGGATCTGGCCGACCTCGCCGAAACCGATCAGGCAGATGCGCGACAACTCGCTCATTTTCCGGCCCAGACGCTGGCCGGAATATAGACCTCGCCAGCCATCAGCTTGCGCGCGGTGCGCAGGAGCGCGGAACGATGCACTTTCACCTCGCTGCCCTCGAGCGTGACGTCCATCGCGACCGTAAAGAAGCCGGTCGGGTGTTCGACCTCAAGGCTTTTCGCAGCCGTGGGATCGGCGATGCCGGCAACCTCGGCGGCGATTGAGCCCGGCACCACGCAGGCCGTGGCCACGCTGACCGCCCCGAACACGCCGATGGCCTCATGCACGCGGTGGGGGATGAAATTGCGGGTGCAAATGGCCCCGCCGGCGCGGGCCGGCGCCACCAGGCACATTTTAGGCACCGTCTTCCTGGTCACGTCGCCGAGATTCATCATCGGCCCGGCTTGGAGACGGATGGCTTCGATCTTCGCCTTCAATTCGGTGTCCGCCTCGAGCTCGGCGGGAGCTTCGTAACCCGTCTTGCCGAAATCCTCCGCCCGCATGATGACGACCGGCATGCCGTTATCGATGCAGGTGAGTTCGATGCCGTTGACGGTGTCGCGCGCGTGTCCGGTCGGCAGCAGCGCGCCGCAATTGGAGCCGGCGACATCGAGGAAATCGATGGGCATCGGCGCCGCCGTTCCGGGCACGCCGTCGATGCGCGCGTCGCCCTGATATTCCACCTTGCCGCCCGGCGTCCGCACGCTGGCGACCGCGATGGATTTGGTGTTGACCATGTGGATGCGCACGTCGGTCACGCCGTCCTTGGCCTTGACCATGCCGTGCTCGATGGCGAAGGGACCGATGCCGGCCAGAATGTTGCCGCAGTTCTGCGCGTCGCTGACATTGGCTTCGTCGACGTAAACCTGCAGGAACAGGTAATCGACATCGGCGTCGGGGCGGCTCGCGCGGGAGACCACGGCGACCTTGCTGGTCAAGGGATGGGCGCCGCCCATGCCGTCGATCTCGCGCGGATCGGGCGAGCCCATCGCCGCCAAGAGCACGGCGTCGCGCGTGACCTTGTCGGCCGGCAGATCCTCGACGCGGAAATAAAGGCCCTTCGAGGTGCCGCCGCGCATGACCGTGCAGGGGATCGCCGTCTGCATTCAGTCCTCGCGATCAATCATCTTCAGGCGCCGCGTCGATATATTTCAGCCCCTTGGCCGCCAGCTTCTCGCGCATGTTGTACATATCGAGGCCGAATTCGCCGGCCTTCAGCCGCGCGCGCGTCTTGGTTTCCTTCTCTTCCCGGGCGACCGATGCCTTGAGCACGGCGTCGGCCTCCTTGCGCGCGACCACGACCACGCCATCGTCGTCGGCGACGACCAGATCGCCTGGCCGGACCAGCTGCCCAGCGCAGACCACTGGCGTGTTCACATTGCCGAGCGTTTCCTTGACAGTGCCTTGTGCGGAGACCGCCTTCGACCACACCGGAAAATCCATGGCGTGCAATTCGGCGACGTCGCGCACGCCGGCATCAATGACGAGCCCCTTGACCCCGTGCGCCGCCAGCGATGAGGCCAGCAGCTCGCCGAAATAGCCGGCATCGGAATAGGACGTCGGGGCCACAACCAGAATGTCGCCGGGCTGGCACTGCTCGACCGCGACATGGATCATCCAATTGTCGCACGGCGCGACTTCGACCGTCACTGCCGTGCCAGCGATGCGCGCGCCGGGATAGATCGGCCGCATGCTGGGCGCGAGCAGGCCCTTGCGGCCCTGGGCCTCGTGCACGGTGGCCACCCCGATGCCATTGAAGCCATTGACGGTCTCGCGCGCGACGCGCCTGATGTTCCGCACCACCACACTCATGACGGCGCCTCCTCGGTGTCGATCTCGGCCTGTGTGGCGGCATTATAGCGGGGCCCGCGCACATTGTCCGCGTTGATTATCACGTCAAGGCGGGCGACCAGCCCCGGATCGAGGCTGACATCGGCGGCGCCTGCGTTCTCGCGCAGGTGATCGGGATTGGTGGTGCCGGGAATGGGCACGATGTTGTCGCCCCTGGCCAGGAGCCAGGCGAGCGCGAGCTGGCCCATGGTGCAATCGGCCTCGCGGGCCGCCGCCGCCAAGCCGTCGAGCAGCTTCAGGTTGGCCGCGAAATTGGGCTCCTGGAAACGCGGCATATTGTGGCGCAAGTCTTTTTCGGGCACCGCCGCCATGTCGCGCAATTTGCCGGTCAGGAACGCGCGCGCCAGCGGGCTGAATGGCACGAAACCGATGCCAAGCTCCTTGCAGGCGTCGAGCGAGCCATATTCGGGATTGCGCGTCCACAGCGAATACTCCGTCTGCACCGCCGCGATCGGATGGATCGCATGAGCTCGCCGGATGGTCGCCGCCGACATTTCCGACAAGCCTATGGCCCGGATCTTTCCGGCCGCGACCAGCTCGGCGAGCGCGCCGACGCTCTCCTCGATCGGCACCTTCCGGTCCCAGCGATGGATGTAATAGAGATCGATCATTTCGGTCTGAAGTCGCTTGAGGCTTTCGTCGCAGGTCCGCTTCAGCGTCTGCGGGCGGCCGTCGATGACGCGCTTGCCGTCCACGACGGTCATGCCGCATTTGCTGGCCAGCACATATTCGCCGCGCCGGTCCTTCAGCACATTGCCGATAAACGTTTCGTTGGCACCGGCACCGTAGAGCGCGGCCGTGTCGAGAAAGGTGTAGCCGATGTCGAGGGCGGTGTGCAGAACCTTCGCCGCGTCGGCAGGCTCCGGCCGCGGCAAATAGACATGGCTCAGCCCCATGCAGCCGAGCCCGACCGCCGAGACTTCGAACGGACCGATCCTGCGCGTGCGCATGGTCTAATCCTGCGAGTTCATATCTTGTTCGAGCCGGTCGAGCACCCGCATCGCCGGCAGGCATTGCGCGACGCTAGCATTGGGTTCGCGGCCCTCCTTGATCGCGGCGAAGAATTCGCGGTCCTGCAGCTCGATACCGTTCATCGAGACGTCGACCTTGGAGACGTCGATCTTGTTTTCGTAGCCATCGACGAGATCGTCGTAGCGTGCGATATAAGTGCCGTTGTCGCAGATATAGCGGAAAGTGGTGCCGAGCGGCCCGTCATTGTTGAACGATAGGGACAGTGTGCAGAGCGCGCCCGACGGCGTCTTCAACTGGATGCTCATGTCCATGGCGATGCCGAGCTTGGGATCGACCGGACCCTCGACCCCGCGTGCGATCATGGCGGGCTCGCCGGTCTGGTACATGAACAGATCGACCGTGTGGCAAGCGTGATGCCACAGCAGATGATCGGTCCAGCTTCTCGGCTTGCCGGCGGCGTTCATGTTGGTGCGGCGGAAAAAATAGGTCTGCACGTCCATCTGCTGGATCGAAAGCTCGCGCTTCTTGACACGATTGTGGAGCCACTGATGGCTGGGGTTGAAGCGGCGGGTATGGCCGGCCATGGCGACGAGGCCGGTCTCCTTTTGCACGGCGACGAGGCGCTCGGAATCGGCCAGGTTATCGGCCATCGGGATTTCGACCATCACATGCTTGCCGGCGCGTAGGCATTGCTCGGTTTGGCGCGCGTGCATCTGGGTGGGCGTGGTCAGGATCGCCGCTTCGACGCCGGGCTGCGCCAGACTCTCGGCGAGATCAGTGGTCCAGTGGGGAATGCCGAAGCGCTTGGCGACCTCTTCGGTGCTTTCGGCGCTGCCGCCCGCCAGCGACACCACTTCGATGCCATCGATGTTCTTGATCGCTTCGAGATGCTTGATCCCGAAGGCGCCCTGTCCGGCCACACAGATTTTCATGCCGCAGCCCTCTCCTTTCGCTGCTCGTGGAATTCCTTGGTCTCAATGATAATATTTCCGACCGCGGTGGACGAGGCCGGCACGTGGTGGAAACGGTAGACCTCCTCCACGTCCTTGCCCAGCGCGCCGCGCATGATCAGCCACATCACCAGCTCGATGGCCTCGTTGCCGGCCTCGCGCAGATATTCGATGGGCGGGATTTTCGCCAACCCGTCGGGGTCCCTGGTCAGGCCGTCCAGGAAGCGGATGTCGAACGGCCTGTTGATCAGGCCCGCGCGCTTACACTGAATCTGGTGAGACATGCCGCCGGTGCCGAAGATCACGACATTCAGGTCCTCGTCCCAGGATTCCACCGCCTTCTTGATGGCCTTGCCGAGCTCATAGCAGCGGTGGCCGGTGGGCGCGGGATATTGAATCACGTTGACCGCCAGCGGGATCACGCGGGCCGGCCACGCCTTGGGCGCGCCGAACATCAGGCTCAGCGGCACGGTGAGGCCGTGGTCCACCTGCATCTCGTTGACGATCGTCATATCGAACTCATCAAGCACCAGCTCCTGCACCAGATGCGAGGCGAATTCCGGATAGCCCTTGACCACCGGCACAGGCCGCGCACCCCAGCCTTCGTCGGCGATGGGGAATTCGTCGGCGCAGCCGATGGCGAAGGTGGGAATGATCTTGAAGTCGAAGGCGTTGACATGGTCGTTGTAGACCATGATCACCACATCCGGCTCGGCCTCGGCGATCCATTTCTTGGCCGGCTCGTAACCCTTGAACACCGGAGCCCAATAGGAATCGTTGGCCTTGCCGTTGTCGAGAGCCGCGCCGATGGCGGGCGTGTGGGAAGTTCCGACCCCTGCGATGATCCTGGCCATCAGGCTTCTCCCCGTTCTTTCTTGGAGCGCCAGCCCTCGATCGAGCGGCCGCCGCCTAGCATCATATCGAGATAGCCCTGCTGGCCCATCCCCGTCATTTCCGCGGCCATGAACTGATAGGAATGCCCGTCGGTGAAAGCAAGCTTGGCCAAGGCGTAGGAGACCCCGCCCAGCGCCAGAAGCGTGTTCCAGTCCCGCTTCATCACCGCCTGACGCTGCTCCTCGGTCATCGGGAATTTCATCACGTATTTATGCTCGCCGGACAGAAACTCTTTGCGGTTCTCCGCCTTCATCAGCGAGTAGAGAAACTGATTGAGATGATAACCCTTTCGCGCCCGCTGGGCGTCGAAGACGATAGTGCCCGGGATATCCTCGTATTCCGGTACGCTTTTTTCGGCCATGACATGCTCCTCAATACGGCAGACCCACGTAATTCTCGGCAATCGAGCGCTGGGCAGCCTCGGAATGGCGGATGTAGTCGAGCTCGGCAATCTGCAGCTTTCGCTCGATCGGCGCCGCGCCCGGAAAGCGATGGGTCAGCATGGTGAAATACCACGAAAAGCGCTCGGCCTTCCAAACCCGCGCCAGCGCCCTGGCCGAATAGGCGTCGAGGGCTTCGCTGGCCCCGCTCTTGTAATAGGCGATCAGCGCCTCGGAGAGGAAGTGGATGTCGCTGGCGGCCAGATTAAGCCCCTTGGCGCCGGTCGGCGGCACGATATGGGCAGCGTCGCCGGCCAGGAACAGCTTGCCGTGGCGCATCGGCTCGGCGACGAAGCTGCGCAGGGGGGCGATCGATTTCTCCAGCGCGGGCCCGCGCGTCATGTGGGCCGCGGCCTCCGGTCCGAGGCGGATCGCAAGCTCGTCCCACAGCCGCTCATCCGGCCAGTTGTCGATGTCCTCGTCGAGCGGGACCTGGATGTAATAGCGGCTGCGCGTCAGCGAGCGCATGGTCGCCAGCGCGAAGCCGCGGGGATGGTTGGAATAGATGAGCTCGTGGTGGCAGGGCGGCACGTCGGAAAGGATGCCGAGCCAGCCGAAGGGGTAAATCTTCTCATATTCCGCGCGCGCAGACTCGGGAATCGTCTTGCGGCTGACGCCGTGATAGCCGTCGCAGCCGGCAATGAAATCGCAATCGATGCGCGTCTCGACCCCGTCCTTGCGGTAGGTGACGTAGGGCGCGGTCTCGACGTCGTGTAGCGCAACGTCCTCGGCCCCGAACACCAGCGGGCCTTGGCGGGCGACGATGGCGTGGTTCAGATCCTTGGTGATCTCGGTCTGACCATAGATCGTCACCACCTTGCCGCCAGTCAGCCGCGCCAGCTCGATGCGCATCGTCTCGCCGTCGAAGCCGATGTTGACGCCCTCGTGAATGAGGCCCTCGGCATGCAGGCGCTGTCCCACCTGGGCCTGATCCATCAGCTCGACGGTGATGTCTTCGAGCAGACCGGCACGGATCCGGCCCTCGACATGGGCGCGGCTCTGGCGCTCCAGGACGATCGATTCGATCCCGGCCAGATGCAGGACTTGCGAGAGCAGGAGGCCACAGGGGCCGGCGCCGATGATGGTGACTTGGGTGCGCATAACCTCAATTCCAAACCAGATCGGCTCGGCAGGCGATGGATGAACATGCTATAAATTTGGACTTTTTCGATTGTCCCGAGCGGCAAACCACGCCGGATGAGCACGATGGATGTCATTCAAGATACTGTAATACCTAGATTTTTCCTTTATGGCGAGCCGCCGCGGGCCGAACGCGGCCATTTCCTCCACTTGGAAACTCTGGACGCCAGGAGCCGCCCCAACGACTGGAACATCCGCCCCCACGCCCATGCCAACCTGAACCACATCTTCCTGATCCAGCAGGGCGGTGGCGAGATGCTGGCCGAGCGCGAGCGCCTGCCCTTCTTGGCGCCGGCGATCCTTCTGGTGCCGGCCGGCACGGTCCACGCCTTCCACTGGCATCGGGAGAGCACGGGCTGGGTACTGACCCTTTCCGACACCTATCTCGACGATCTCTATGCGCGCGAGACCGGCTTTCGTGCCTTGTTCGAGCGTCCGGACGGATTGGCGATCGAGGCGGGCGGCGACGAAGCGGGGCTGTTCGACTTCGAGCTGGCGCGGCTGGCCCGCGAGCTCAACTGGGCCGCGCCCGGCCACCAGGCGGCCATCGAGGCGCATCTGACGGCGGTCATGGTCGAGGCGATGCGGCTGATCGAGGGCGGGCGCAGGCGCGGGCCGGTACCGCCAGGCCCGCAGGCGCAGCTCGTCGCCCGCTTCCGCGCCGCCATCGAGGAGCGCTTCCGGGAGCATCTGCCGCTCGGCGCCTATGCCGTCAGGCTGGCGGTCAGCCCCTCGCAGCTGCGCGCGGCCTGCCTCAAGGTCGCCGGCCAGCCGCCCGCTCGCCTGGTCCAGGAGCGCCGACTGCTGGAGGCCCGGCGCCTGCTCCTTTATTCGAATGTCACGGTGGCCGAGGCGGCCTATCACCTGGGCTATGACGACCCCGCCTATTTCAGCCGGGTCTTCCAGCGCCATGCCGGCCAGTCGCCGCACGCCTTCCGCAAGCGCCACTTCATGGCCGGCGATTTCGCGCCCGACGACGCCCACGGGGCGCAGCGCCCCTAGAGCGTCTTGGTCACGCTGAAGCGGAATGAGATCGGTTCCAGCGGATGGATATGGACGTCGCCGATGCCGGTGGCCGGATCTGCGACGGGCTCCGTCGGCGAGACGCGGTCGCCGTAGTAATAGGCGGCCGCATGCGCGCGGGTGTTGAACAGATTGTAGATGCCGCCGCCAAGCTGCCAGCCATTGTCCAATTCATATTCGACATCGAGATTGACGTCGGCATAACCGTCGTCATGGATGCTGTTGTCGGGCACCAGGGGATGCTGGCCGAAATATCGCAGCTCCAACCCGCCCGACCAGTGGTCGAGATTGCGCAGATAGATGCCAAGCTGACCGACGGCGACCGGCGCATCCGGGATATAGGTTCCGAGATGGCCGAAGCCGTCGTCCTGGACGATTGTGTAGCGGGCATGGGTGGCGGCGACGCTGCCGTAGAACTCGAGCCACTTGAACGCCTGATAGGTAAGGTTCAGTTCGACGCCGTAGCGTTTGCTGGGAGGCCCGGCCTCGTCCTGGCCGATATCGGGGTTGTAGGTGGTCTCCGAGCTGAAATCGATCTTGAACAGAGTCGCGGTGGCGGTGAAGTTCGGCCACGGCGTCATGCGCAGACCGACCTCCTCGCCAGTCGAGCGCGCGATCAGCGTGCCACCGGGCTGAACGGCGCCGCGCACGTCGTTGCTGTGAAAGCCGCGGCCCGCGCTGACATAGATCTCGACCTCCTTCCACGGATCGAAGATCAGACTGCCCTTGGGCTCGAAAAGCGCCTGATGGACGTTGCCGGCGTTGGAACCGGTATCGTGGCCACTGATATAATCCTCGCGCAGGCCGAGTACGGAGCGGAACCACTCGGTCCAGTGGCTCGTCACCTGCCCGTACAGGCCGGCGCTGCCTTCATCGACATTGTCGTTTTCCAGAACGGCCAGCGGCACGCGATCCTTGGTGTGAATGTGATCGACGTGAATGATGTCGTAGCGAGTGTCGATGCCCACCAGAAAATCATGCTTGGCGCCGAGCAGGTCGACGTCGGTGAGCCCGTAGCTGGCGGCCCCGCCCATCTTGTCGCGGACTTCGTGCTGCGCTTCCTGGTCGCCGTTCACCGGGTCCATCAGGTAATGCGTGAAGTTGTTCCACAGCGTGAGTTGGCTATTGATAAAAAAGGCGTTGGCCTTGATTTCGCGATTTTCGTCCGGAGTGATGTCCAGCTCGCCCGACAGGCTCATGCGCTGCTTCTGGCCGCCGTCACTGGGATCGAGCGAGCTGTAGTAGCCGATGGGCTGAAGCCCGAGCCCCGTCATATAGGCCGGCTTCATGGCGCGCTCGGGCTGATCGGTGGTGGCATTCCAAAGCCCGCGATAGAACATCGCCATCACCGAATAGGCCGTCGTCATGGTGCCGCCCGAATAACGCAGCGCGCCAGCGATCTTGCGGAAATTGTCGGAATGCGTCCACGGCCCGTCATAATGCTCGAGCGACAGCGCGCCGAGCAGCCAGTTGTCGCCGATCTGCACGGAACCCGCGCCGAACAGGCTCTCATACCCCATCGTGCCGACGGTCGCCTTCATCTGATTCGGGATCATGTCGAGATAATCGATGTGATCGGAGCCCACCGAAGAGAAATCGCCTTCGGAGGCGTAATAGGGACCCTTGGTGTAGGTCACCCCGGTGATCAGCTCGGGAATGATGAAATTGAGATCGGTGTAGCCTTGGCCATGCGCATGGGTGCGCTGGTTGACCGGCATGTCGGCGACGAAGGTGGCCAGATCGGTGCCGTGATCGAGATTAAATCCGCGCATCAGATATTGGTTGGCCTTGCCCTCGCCGCTATGCGCGGTGACGACGAGGCCGGGAATGGTTTCCAACATCTGGCCGACGCGGTAGGCCGGCGTCAATTTCATTTCCGACGCGGTGACCACGCCCTGACTCGACGTCAGCGCGACACCGAGCAGACTCGTCCGCGCGGCGGTGACGACGACGGTCTCGATCGCGTTGCCCGATCCCGTTTGCGTCTGCTCCTCCGGCATCTCGACGACGGGCTGGGCCCGGGCCGCGGCGGAGGCAAGCACCAATACACTTGGAACGAGGGCGAGCGCGAAAAATCTCCTCTTGCGATCGAATGAATTCATGAAATCGATTCCCAAAAATCTTCGCGGCGCAGAATATGCGCGGTGCACACTACGAGCCGGGCGTTACCGGAGCCTCGCTCCCGCATTAAGTTCAGGCCATGAAGCGAGCGGCATTGATGCGCTCGGTGCTTGCGATGAGGTGTTGTCGCCTTCGAACATCGTTCCCCCGTTGCGATCCATG
Organism: uncultured Pseudomonadota bacterium; assembly: GCA_963775165.1. Taxonomy (GTDB): domain Bacteria; phylum Pseudomonadota; class Alphaproteobacteria; order Micropepsales; family Micropepsaceae; genus Rhizomicrobium. The sequence continues at coordinate 91,922 of CAVZHX010000011.1, forward strand.
CGCCATCAGGTCTGCTGGCGCTTCATGGCCCTGCATCAGGCCCGCGTTCATAGCTAATCCCTTCAACGAAATATCGATTTGATTTATCTCATCACGATCCTAGCTTTGCGCGAGACTGGCGTACGTAAAACCCCCTATTCAATTCGCGAATCGATGTGACCAGACGACGCAGCGTATGCATGGCGCCGGCGCGCCCACGATCTCGATACCCCCCTATGCCTATGACGATACCGCGCAGCCGTTCGGCGGGCTGGGCGGCCAAGGCTGGAGATTTGTAAGGGACCATCTGGCGCGGTGCATTTCCTCAATTATGATGTGCGGGCGTGCGGGTTGGGAGGCGTGCCCGGACGGCCCGATGGGTATTGGCCGCGGGCTCGTTCCGGTCAGTCGGTCTCGTGACATCGGCCTGGACATGCGCCTGGGTGAGGTGTTCGCAATATGCGGCGGCTTTGGCCGGATTGTCGCAGCCCGAATTGCCATGGCTCCCGCGGATCGGATCGCGCGCGGATGCGTCGGCGTTTCCTGCGCACGGTGTGTTGCGCGCTTCTGGCGCTGCCGGCCGCGTTCTCGTCTTCTGGCGCATATGCCCAGACAGACGCCATCGCCAAGCCAAACTCCCCGCCTACGGAGGACTGGGGCACGACGCTGTGGCGCGTCCTCACCGGCCAGAAGACGCTCAGTTCGGACGGCTTCTCCGTGACGGTGACCGGCCACGCTCAGGTCGACGAGGCGCAATTCGATCAGAGCCTCAACTCGCCCGGAGCAACGCATCTGCGAGATGGCTTCTTCTTTCGCGCGGCCTATCTCGGCGTCCGCGGCACGGCCTTTGGCGACTGGGCCTACCGCTTCGATTACGATTTTCCCGGCAACGACCCCGAAGGCACCTCCCACGTCAAGAATCTTTACGTGGAATATGACGGGCTAAGACCGTTTGCTTTCCGTGTCGGCGCTTATTCGCCGCCTTTCAGCATCGCCGGCGACACCGGCAGCACACAGGGGGAACTGGCGGAACGCCCCTCGCCCGTCACCGTCCCGCGCAGCGTCGCCGGCGGCGCCGGCCGCCAGGCGGCGACCGCCTACTACAACGGCCGCCGCCTCTACGCCGCGCTCTCCTATTCCCAGGACAAGATCTACAAGACCATCAGCCCCGGCCAGCAGTGGGCGCTGCTGGGCCGGATCAGCGTGCTTGCGGTCACCGGCGCCGGCTGGCGCGTCGTCGTGGGCACGGGCGGCACCTATGTCGTCAGGCCAGCCGAAGCGCCTGCCGGCCAGCCCACCAGCTCCGGCATCACCTTCTCCGACTATCCCGAAACCCTCGTGCCCCCGGTCAAGCTCGCGTCGACCGGCACGATCGACGCCACCCATGTGGACGAGGAAAACGTCGAAGCCGCCATCCAGCGGCGGAACCTGTTCGGCCAGGCCGGCTATTACGCCGAGAGGGTCGCCCGTCGCGACGGCACCTATGCGCCCGGTGCCGCCCACCTGCTCGATTTCAATGGCTGGTACGTCGAAGGCGGCTGGGTGATGACCGGGGAGAAGCGGAGCTATTCCCCGGACAACATGACCTTCTCGGCGCCTGACCCCAAGGCGCCCGTGCCAGAGGGATGGGGCGCCTGGGAGCTTGCCGGCCGCTACAGCGACGTGAATCTCAATGCCGATGCCGGGTCGCCCGGACTGCCGATGCCGGCCGGCGGCGTGCGTGGTGGCCGCCAGCGCATCTTCAGCCTCGCGCTCAACTGGTATCCTACCGACAAACTGCGCTTCATGGTCCAGTACGAAGACATCGGGCTCGACCGCTTGGATGCCGCCGGCGCCGACATCGGCCAGCATTCGACGGCCACATTCCTGCGCGCGCAACTTTACTTGTAAGCACCGTCGCCAGACGCGCCTTGCGTGCTAGGATGGCCACATCATTGGAGGAGCATCATCATCATGAACCTGACTAGAATCTTCGCCGCTGCGATCTTCACTCTGGGCCTTGCCGCGGCCCCCGCGCTGGCCCAGGACGACCAGCTGGCGACGGCGGATGGTCCGCTGATCATCCATCCGATCCATCACGCCTCGATCATGCTGACCTGGAACGGCAAGCGTATCCTGATCGATCCCGCCCCCGATCAGGGCGCGCCCAAGGGCACCGATCCCACCGCCGAATACAAATCCATGCCGGCGCCGGATCTGATCCTGATCACCCACATCCATGGCGATCACTTCAACGTGCCGATCCTTCAGGCGGTCTCCGCCAAGGCCACGATCGTGGTGCCGCAGAACGTGCACGACGCCATGCCGGCCGATCTCCAGGCCCGCGCGAAGGTGATGACCAACGGCGAGAGCGCGACCGTCGACGGCATCGCGATCACGGCCGAGCCCATGTACAACACCACCAAGGACCGGCTGAAATTCCATCCCGAGGGACTCGGCAACGGCTATGTGCTGGCGCTGGGCGGCAAGCGCATCTACATCGCCGGCGACACCGAAGAGGACCCCACGCTCGCCCATTTGGCGAATATCGACGTCGCCTTCATTCCGATGAACCTGCCCTACACCCAAACCGTCCAGGCGGCGGCCGATTGGGTCAAGGACTTCAAACCCAAGATCGTTTACCCCTATCATTACCGCAACGGCGACGGCTCGCACAGCGACGTCGAGAAATTCAAGACGTTGGTGGGCGGCGCCAGCGACGTGCGGCTGCGCGACTGGTATCCCAAGCCGTCGAGCTGATCGCCTAGACCCGTTCGAGCGCCATCGCCGCGCCTTGGCCGACGCCGATGCACAGCGTCACCAGGGCGCGCCTGGCGCCGCGCTCCTCGAGCGCACGCAACGCTGTAAGCGCCAGCCGCGCGCCCGAAGCGCCGAGCGGATGTCCGAGCGCGATCGCCCCGCCATTGGGATTGACGTGTTCGGCGTCGTCGGCGATGCCGAGTTCGCGAAGGACCGCGAGCGCCTGCGCGGCGAAAGCCTCGTTCAGTTCGACCACGTCGAAATCTGTGAGCGAAAGTCCGGTGCGCGCCATCAGCCGCTTGGTCGCCGACACCGGGCCGATGCCCATCACACGCGGCGCCACCCCGGCACTGGCATAGCCCAATATGCGCGCACGCGGCTTGAGCCCGTGCCGCTTGGCGGCCGCTTCCGAGGCGACAATCAGGGCGGCGGCGCCGTCATTGATTCCGGAGGCATTGCCGGCGGTCACCGTGCCGTCGGGCCGCACCACCGGCTTCAGCCTGGTGAGCGTTTCGAGCGTGGTGTCGGAACGGGGATGCTCGTCGGCCTCGACGGTGACCGGGCCCGACTTCTTGCTGCCCGGTATCTCCACGGCCGTGATCTCGCCCTTGAAGAAGCCGCGCGCGGTGGCGGCGGCGGCGCGCTGCTGGCTCCTGAGCGCAAAGGCGTCCTGATCGGCACGGGTGATGTTGTATTCGGCGGCGACGTTCTCCGCCGTCTCCGGCATCGAATCGACGCCGTATTCCTTCTGCATCTTGGGATTGACGAAGCGCCAGCCCATGGTGGTGTCTTCGAGCCTGGCCTTGCGCGAAAACGGGCCATCGGCCTTGCCCATGACGAAGGGCGCGCGCGTCATGCTCTCGACGCCGCCAGCCAAGAGGAGTTCGGCTTCGCCGGCGGCGATCGCGCGGGCCGCATAGGCCACCGCTTCGAGGCCGGAGGCGCACAAGCGGTTGACGGTCATGCCGGACACGGTTTCGGGAATGCCGGCGAGCAACAGCGCCATGCGCGCCACATTGCGGTTGTCTTCGCCGGCCTGGTTGGCGCAGCCGAGCACGACATCGTCGATCGCCGCCGCATCGAGGCCGGGATTGCGCGCAAGCATGCGCGCAAGTGGCACCGCCGCCAGATCGTCGGTGCGAACGGGCGCCAGCACGCCGCCATAACGGCCAAAGGCGGTGCGCGTGGCATCGCAGATGAAAGCAGCGCTCATGCGAATCGTCCCGGATTGAAATGGGCCTCGGTCTTAGCCCCGACTTCATCGAGGCCGACATCGGGTGCCAGCTCATTGAGTGTCATGCGGCCGGCCTTGCGATCGACGTCGAACACGCACAGATCGGTGATCCACCATGTCGACGCAGCCCGCTCCCGTCAGCGGCAGCCGGCAGCGCTTGAGGAATTTGGACTCGCCTGCTTGTTGGTGTGCTCCATCACCGCGATGATCTGCTTGACGCCGGCCGACCAGATCCATGGCCCCGCCCATGCCCTTGATGATCTTGCCGGGGATCATCCAGTTGGCGATGTCGCCGTTCTCGGCGACTTCCATCGCGCCGAGCATGGCGAGGTCGATATGGCCACCGCGGATCATCGCGAAGGAATCGGCCGAGGAGAAGAAGCTCGAGGCCGGAAGCTGGGTGATGGTCTGCTTGCCGGCATTGATGAGATCGGCGTCGACCTCGTCCTCGTAAGGAAACGGGCCCATGCCGAGCATGCCGTTCTCGCTCTGCAGCGTCACATCGCACGCCCGCGGGAATATGGTTGGCGACCAGCGTCGGGATGCCGATGCCGAGATTGACGTAATAGCCGTCCTTCAGTTCGCGGGCGGCGCGGGCGGCCATCTGTTCGCGGCTCCAGGCCATCTCACCTCCTCGCCGGCGGTGCGGCCGGCTCGGGCGCGTGCGCGGTGCGGAACTCGATGAGCTTCTCCTTGTGCTGCCCTGGAAGATGCGATCGACATAGATGCCCGGCGTATGGATGCAGTCAGCGTCGAGCTCGCCGGCTTCGACGAGATGCTCGACTTCGGCCACGCGTCACTTTGCCCGCCGTCGCCATCACTGGATTGAAATTGCGCGCGGTCTTGCGATAGACGAGATTGCCTTCCGGATCGCCCTTCCAGGCCTTGACGATCGCAAGATCGGCCCTGAGCCAGCGTTCGCGCAGGTAACGCTCGCCGTCGAATTCCTCGACTGGCTTGCCTTCGCCAGCCAGCGTGCCGACGCCGGTCCGGGTGTAGAAGGCGGGAATGCCGGCGCCACCGGCGCGGATGCGCTCGGCCAGCGTGCCTTGCGGCACCAGCTCGAGCTCGAGCTGGCCCTCGAGGTAAAGTTTCTCGAACAGCTTGTTGCCGCCGATATAGGACGAGATCATCTTGGCGATCTGCCCGTTGTTGAGCAGGTTCCACAGCCCGAAGCCGTCGGCGCCGCAATTGTTGGAGACGACCGTCAGCTTCTTGACACCCGAGGTCTTGAGCGCAGCGATCAGCCGCTCGGCAATGCCGCTGAGGCCAAAGCCGCCCGACATGGGTCATGCCATCGAACAACAGGCCATCGAGGGCCTCTTCGGAATTGAGCCGTATCTTGCTCGTCATGCCCACTCCTTAGCGCGCGGCACCGGACTTGGCGAGGCCCGGCCGCGCGCAAGGACGATTGGCCGCCTTACTTCGTGCACTCGAAGTTCGCGGCCGAACCGGGGTCTCCGTTGCCCTTGTATTTTGGCCATTCCGGATATTCGCACAAGGGCTGCGTGCGGCCGGCCGTCGGCTTGGCGGTGTCGGTGGCCATTTGCGGACCCGGTGCGGTGCCGCGTTCCACCCAGCGGTCGAGCGTGCCCAGCAAATCCCAGCCAACGATGAACTGGCCCACGCCATGGGCGAAGCCGGGCGCGATATAGAGCCTCGCCGAATTGGCCAGTTTGTCGGCGCCGTAACGCGCGACCAGCCGCTTGAAATAATTGATGGTGTTGAGGGCGACACCGCCATGTCCACGGTGCCGTGCATCATCAGAAGCTTGCCG